>JBBDYH010000163.1:0-11692 GCA_040901795.1 Pirellulales bacterium | reverse complement strand
CTCGTGCGATATGTTTCATTCGCTACTCCAAACCGGTTTATCCCGGCGCTTTCCTGATCTTCGCTGATTGGGGAGGTCGCTCGGTTCGCCGCGCACAATCTTCGCATGGGGGTGAATGCGCAGGAAATCGCCCGGTTTGGCGGTGGCGGTTCAGGCTTAAGTCGTGAAGACTATGCGAGTTGCATCTGCGGCTTGTGGTTGCGAAGAGGCCGAATTATTGGCGCTGGGGGACATTTCTTGCTGCGCCGGAGCGCAGAAAACCCAGAGCCGAATAGGACCTGCACCGGCTGGAACTCGAACCTTTCGCAAGGCGTAGTCAGGTTGTCAAAGAGCTGATGGGTCGCGTTGGGCGAGGAGCGATGGATCGTAAGGGTTGGAACATTTGTATATCATAAGTTTATGTGGCTGTCAAGCCCTTCTTTTGTGCCATCTTTAAGCCGGGCGGATGAATCGCTCGAACGCGCAGCGTCAGGGAAAGTAATGGCGGCGAGGCCGAATTGTGGCACGAGCGCGGTTGCCTAGAAGCGGCGCCCCTGCTCCATCAGATCGCGAATGGTATCCCCACACAGCGTGCGATCTTGGCCGAAAGCCAGTAGTTCTTCGATTGCGGCGCTACGGTCTGCCGCGTCCGACGAATCCGAAGGGCTGAGGACCGCCAAGGGTTGCCCCCCAGAAACGAGCGTGATGGTCTCGCCGTGACGGGCGCGGTCCAATAGATCGTCAAGGGGCGCGGAAGAGTCGATAAAAGCCACGGTAGACATCGAAGTGGTCCCGCAGGAAATATGCTCAATACTAGAGCTTATAGCCTGTATTTTCAAAATCAAGAGCGTGCGCTTCTGAAGAAGCGGCAAAGCTCGCAGGGACACAGCGGGACAGGCCCGCGCAGGCCGGGACTCGCCGCAGGCGATTTCCGGCTTTTTCTCAAACCGCGCGTAAAGTCGCTGGCGTTATTACGCCTAGAGGGATAGCAAAGCACGCGCCGCCTTTTGGTCGCGCCTGTCTGCTACACCGCGCGCAAATTCGGGGGCGATGGTTCTCCAAGCGGTATGCTACCGCGTTGCGCGCATTTGGGACGTACATCCATGCCTTAATCCAGGAAGGGATCCACCGTGTTTAAAAATTTGTTTTCAAGTGGACGAAGGTCCCATCGCACGATCCGTCGGCGAAAAGCGAATCGGTTGTTCGAGCAACTCGAGAACCGCGTCTATCTGTCCGCGAACGACCCAGGTGAGCTATTCGATGTCGTAGTCCCGAACGCACTGGAAACGGTCGAAGGAAACGACGCAAGCGAGTTTTTAACCGGCGACCGGCGTGCCGTCTCCATCCGTTACCAACAGGTCTTTGCGGCGTCGCAGTTTGCCGAGGGCGGCGCAATCACGCAGATTGCGTTTCGGCCAGAAGCGGCACGTGGGACTGCCTTTTCCGGGACCCTATCCAATGTGCGAATCGGTCTGTCTACTACGTCGAGAATGCCGGACGATCTGAACGCAGCCTTTGCCAATAATGTTGGCTCCGATGAAATCGTCGTATTCAGCGGGGACCTGACACTTTCTAGCGCCGACGTTCCAGGCCCGGGCGGTACGCGGGCGTTTGACATTGTGATCAGTCTCAGCACGCCCTTCACGTACGATCCAACTCGCGGAAATCTGCTACTCGATTTCCAGAGAGACGGCTCATCTCTTCATCCGTTGGGAGTCTCTTTCAACGCCCAGAATGAAGCCGGGGATCCTATATCACGTGCGTTCGGTTCGCGTGGTAGTTCTACCGCCGAATTCGGCATTGATACGTTCGGCGTAGTGGCGCGCTTTTCGCTAGTTCCCCAAGCGGCAACCGTCGTAGCCACCGATGACAACTATCAGGTCGATGAAGATCGAACGCTGGAAGTTAGCGCCGCAACTGGCGTATTAGCCAATGATTCTGGCCCATCCGGGAGCACGTTGAACGCGGCGCTTGTAGCCGGTCCGATCAACGGGAGCGTAAACCTGAACGCGGACGGCTCTTTCACGTACACGCCGGCCCACGACTTTTTTGGCATTGACACGTTCACTTACACAGCGAGTGACGGTCAAAGCGTCTCCGAAGAAGCGACAGTGACCATTACAGTCAATTCCGTTCTCGATGTGCTGATCGGCGTCAGACCGGGAAGCGAATCCAACTCGGTTAACCTGAACAGTAACGGCCGGATCGCCGTTGCGATCTTTACCAGCGCAACGTTCGACGCCACGGCGGTAAATGCTGCAACAGTCGTATTCGCGGGTGCATCGGCAGAGCAATGGTCCCTCGAGGACGTGGATGGCGACGGCGACACTGACCTCTTGCTTCAATTTCGCACGCAGGAGACCAACCTGCGGGCCATTTACGAGCAACTCCTTGCCGAGGACAATGATGCGGACGGCATCTTGGATTCAAACCATCAGCAGGTCTCGGTATCGCTGACGGGCATGACGGCAAGGGACGAGTTGTTCGACGGTGCGGATGAACTAGACCTTTTCTTGTCAGGAAGGGCTCTTCGCGACCTGCTCGACGCGCTTGCAGCGGAGGGAGAAATCTGAATTGTTCCAAGCAGCGGCGACCTTTCTCGGCTAACGTAGTGACGTTTCGTCAAGAACCTGCCGTGCTTCCTCGCAGTAGTATTCGCTGACCACGTGGTAATGCCAAGGCCAGGGTAGCGCACCTTCGGCGGCGCGCGCCCGCGTAATGTTCTCTAGCGCGGCGTCGCGATTGCCAAGCTCAGCTTGAATGACCGCCATCTGCGAATGCCAGACAAGCGAGTAACCTCTGCGTCCTGCGTCAAGGGGCATCAGGCCTTCAGCCGCCAAGGGGTTTCCCATGCGAAGCTCCCAAAGCGCTAAGTACCGCTGCGCCTCGTGCGATGCGCGGCCCTTCTTGGCACGCAACTGTTGCCCATGCAGCCGATCAGCTATCGGTTGTAGTTGTTCGAGTGGTACAGAGGCGGGGGAAACCAATAAGCATGCCGCTAAGGTTCGCGCCAAACAATACGGCCGGGTATCGCTCTCGAATTGCCCGACCATCCTCCGGCAGACTTCGCTGTACTGATCGTTCTGGCCCGCTTTTCGCTCGCACAAGGCCCGGAGATACCAATGCTCAAAGTTGTTCGGTGCGTTTTCGGCCGCGCGGGCGAACGCCGCGGCGGCGGCGGGCCAGTCGCCGGATTCGGCGAGTCGGTGGCCTTCGTGGGATGCAAATTCGTCGAGGGAGTATTGGTTGAGAAAGGCCAGAGCGGCGGTGCGTACAGGCTCGCTTATCGCCGAATTAGACTGAATACGATCCTGCGAGTCCGATTTTGAAAGCCCATTTTCCATTGAACGGATGACAAGGCCGAGCGCTTCACGAGAGAATGTCGACGTATTTTCGCCACTCGACACTTCGAACCGCGGCCTTCCGGCGGGGTCTGCGTTCCATATTCGGACAGTGCCTTTGGCTCCCGAAGCCGCAATCTGTCGGCCGTCGGGGCTGAAGGCGACACTGCGAACTTGCTCGCCGAATCTCAGCGTGCGTAGCTCCTGGCCCGACGAGACATCCCAAAGCTTGACCGTCTGATCGTTGCCGCCTGAGACGACGCGATTCCCATCCGCGTTAACAGCGACCGAATAAACTGTCCCATCATGTCCACGAAGGTTTTTAAGTTCTTCGCCGCTGGCGGTATCCCACAGTCGAACCGCGCCGTCACTGCCACACGAGGCGAACCACGTGCCGTCCGGCGCGAAACAGGCATCGCGTGCATTGCGACTATGTGCGCGGCGAACGTGGCGAATCTGCGCGTCCGCTAAATTCCAAGTTCGGACCGTGCCGTCTTCGTGCGTCGTTGCAAGCAGCTTACCGTTTGGAGAGAACGTCACTGCACCGACATTGCCCGCATCAGCTCGGAGGACGCGGCGCGTACGACGCTCTGCCACGTCCCAAAGGCGCACGGTATCATCGGCACTGGCCGACCCGAGCAACAGGGCGTCGGGCGAATACGCTACGCCTCCCAACATGTCACTGTGCCCGCGCAATACTTTGATCGCGGTAGCGGTGCTCAGGCAGTGGATATTGTGGTCCTGTCCGCCGGCCACGAGCGACTTTCCGTCCGGTCTGAATGCAACAGATGTAAAGCCGGTCACCGGGCCCTGCAACCGCCGCTGCAAAAGCCCAATTGAGCTGTCCCACAGCCCAATACTTCCATCCTGGCTCGCAGTGGCCAAAGCTTGACCATCAGGGCTGAAAGTGAGTGAAACCACTTGCTGTTCGTGGCCATTCAGGGTACGCCCTTCGCCCGCGCATAGCTCGTTCCAAAGACGGACGGTTCCATCGGCGCTGGCGGACACGAGGCGCGAGCCGTCGGGTAGGAAGCCGACGCCATGAATCCAGTCGGTGTGGCTGCGGTAGACGGCTGCCGCGTTGCCCGAAACAGCGTCATAGAGACGGATTGTCTGATCGTCGCTGCCGGCGGCAAGCGTACGCTCATCCGCGGCTAGGGATAAGCAATAAAACCTCGCCGCGTGTTTGACGGACCAGACTGTATCGCCGCTCGATGTGTCCGTGCAGCAAACGACGCAATCCGAACCGGCGGAGAACAAGCGATCTCCGGCGCGGTTGAACGCTAAGCCGTAAACGTTGTAGGAGTGGGACTGCCATGACGCGGTTCTTTCGCCGGTCTTCACGTCCCAAAGATGAATCACGCCGTCGCGCGCGGCGCAGGCGAAGCGTTTACCATCTGGATGAAATGTGATAGCACGCGCGGGACCCGTGGCGATCGAGCGGATGGCCTCGTGGTTTTTCATGTCCCAGAGCCAGGCGTTGCCGCCTTCGCTGGATGAGACAAGCCACGAGCCATTGGGGGAGAAGGAAAGACCGCGGATGTCGTTCGTGTGTCGCGACAGGGTCGCGATAGGTTCAAGGTTTAAGGTTCCCGCCACGGCGGGCAGGCCAGGATCAAGGTGGGGGGCGTCGTTGCGACCCTCACCCCGGCCCTCTCCCAGAGGGAGAAGGGGAAGACTTGCGACATCCCAGAGGCGAATTTGGCGGTCGATGCCGCCGGAGGCCAGGACATCGCCGTTGGGGCTGAAGGCGAGGGCGTAGATGGCGCCTTGGTGGCCGCTGAGGCGGGCCCTGCGGTCGCCGGTGGCTGTGTCGAAGAGCTGGATGACGCCGTCGTCGCCGGCGGCGGCGGTGAGGCGGCCGTCGGGGCTGACCGCGACGCATTGGACTCCGCCCGGCCACTCGCCGAAGCGCCGCAGCTCGCGGTGGCAGAGCGACCACTGGTAGTGCCACTCCCACCCGCGCATGTCGGGCTCGCCCTCTTTGGGGATGTAGCGGCGGAGGATGTCGAGCACCGGACCGGCGCGGCCGGCGTCCCAGTATTGTTGGGCGAGGTTCATGTGCGCGACATAGAGATGATGCGCCGAGTCGGAAGCATGACGGTTGGCCTGGATCGACAGGACGACTCCGACCACGGCACCCGCCACAAGCGATAAGGCGAGCAGTGAGACGAGCGCCGAGGTGACTGGATTGCGCCGTAGAAGGCGAACCGAGCGCTCAACGCGCCCAACCGGTCGGGCGGTGATGGGCTTGCCGGCGAGGTAGCGGGCGAGGTCTTCGGCCAGGGCGGCGGCGGAGGGGTAGCGGCGGAGCGGGGATTTTTGCAGGCATTTGAGCGCGATGGTTTCCAGGTCGCGGGGGATGGCGGCGTTGATCGAGCGCGGCGGGGCGGGGTCTTGAGTTTTCAATTGGGCGATCGTTTCGTCGCGGCTGGCCGTTTGGAAGGGGGGTCGGCCGGTGAGCATGGCGTAGAGGACGGCGCCCAGGCCGTAGATGTCGACGGCGGGGCCCATCGTAGTCATCTCGCTCCGCGAGATGAAACCGGCTTGCTCCGGCGCCATGAAGCTGGCCGTGCCGACGACTTCGCCGGTGGCGGTGAGCTGGTCGTTGGTGTCGAGGCGGCGGGCGAGGCCGAAGTCGGAGATGTAGAGGCGAGGAGGGTTCAGGGTTCCCGCCACGGCGGGCAGGCTCAGTTCAGGGTTCAGCGGAGAATGGGCATCACGCTGCGCGGGATGTGTTTCCTCTCGCGGAGCGAGAGGACTACACTGGAGAGGACTACACTCCACGAGGATATTGGCCGGTTTGAGGTCGCGGTGGATGACGCCGTGGTGGTGGGCGTGCTCGACGGCACGGGCGATTTCCAGCAGCATCTCGGCGGCCATGCGAGGCGACAGCGGGCCGCGGCTGAGGCGTTCTTCGAGGCTCTCGCCCTCGATATAGTCCATCACGTAGTAGGCCAGGTCGTCGTGCTCGCCGACCTGGTGGATGGGCACGATCGAGGGGTGGCGTAAGCGGGCGGCGGATTCGGCCTCGGTCTGGAACCGCTTGAGCGCCGTAGGGGACGCATGCCGACCGGCGAGGACCATCTTGAGCGCGACGATGCGGTCGGGCCGGGCTTGCCGAGCCTTGTAGACGACGCCCATGCCGCCGCGGCCGATCTCTTCGAGCAACTCGAAGTCGGCAAAACGGCCGGGGGGCGCCGGGGAGGGTTGACCGTGGCCATTGGTGGATAAGTCGGCTTGACCGGCGAGATTTGCGACCAGTGAATCGCCGTTGAAGAACGATTCGAGCTGCGACCGGAGGTCTTCGTGATCGGCCAAGAGGCGCTCGCGGTCGATCGGTTCGCCGCAATCGATGCGGCGAAGCACGTCGGCCAACAGCGAGACAAAAGTGGAAGAATGGTTGGATGACATGGAGGTGGTTCACGTGGGCGAGTCTCTCCGAGACTCGGATCGCGTCTCGGAGAGACGCGACCACGTGGGAACGTTTTTCGTGGGAGCCGGGGAACGAGGTCGAAAATGGACGGTTACGGTTCGGCGGGAGCCTCACCCTCCCGTTTACGGTTCGGGAGCCTCACCCTCCCGGTAAAGGCGACGGATGCTTTGCAGGCCGCGGTGGAGGAGTTGGGCGGCGGCGTTTTCGGTAAGGTCGAGCCGGGCGGCCATGTCGGCCAGCGAGCAACGCTCGAAATAGCGCATCCGCACGGCGTCGCGCTGTTGGGGCGACAGGGTCGCGACGGAATCGACCAGCCGGGAGAGCACCTCGCGGTGCGCGAGCTCCGACCGCGGCGACAGCTCACTGGCCACAAACACCTCAGGACGAAAGGCGCCGCTGGATCTTAACTCGTCCAACGAGCGCTCGTGATCGACCGAACGTTTATCCGCCTGGATGTGTTGCCGCAGCACGTCTTGGAGGTTGCGCTCGACGATGCGGCAGAGCCATTTGAGCAGCTCGGCTTGCGACGACCCGCCGAAGCCGGCCCGTGCCTTCCAGGCTTCAAGCAGGGACTGCTGGACGACGTCGGAGGGATCGACGCGGCGTCGCACGCGTTGGGGGAGCTGGCCGGCGGCGGTCTGCCGGAGTAACGGCCGAAGCTGCTCAACCATAGTTTGCCAGGCGTGTTGGTCGCCTTGCAACGCGGCCGCGATCAGATGTGGCCAGTTGGGGTCTGTCATGCCTACAAACAGCGCACCACGCAGACGAGCTGCGAGGGGGCGAAGAGATGGGCCGAGAATTGTCTGGTCTCGAAACAGCGGTCCACGGAGCAAGCTCCTGTGGGGCCGAAGGGCTGTGGTGGGCCGGCACCCGCAGCGGGCTTGTCCCACCCTACTTCTGCACGTTGAACTTGTGGACGGTGATTTGGCGGTAAATCTCGCCGGGTTTGAGTGTAGTGGTGGGGAAGTCGGGTTGGTTCGGCGAGTCGGGATAGTGCTGGGTTTCGAGGCAGAACGCGCCGTGCTGGGGCGCGCCGGCGTCGGCGGGTTTGCCGCTGAGGTGATTGGCGGTGTAAAGCTGGACGCCGGGCTCGGTGGTCGAGACTTCCATGGTGATGCCGCTCTTGGGCGAAGTGGCGCGGGCGGCGAGCTGCGGGGCGAAATCGCGCGTGGGGCGCTTGTTGAGCACGTAGCAGTGGTCGTAGCCGTTTGCCGGGCGGAACTTTTTCACTTCGGCGATGTCGCGGCCGATCGGTTTGAGTTGGGTGAAGTCGAGCGGCGTGCCTTTGACGCTGTTGCTTTTGCCGGTGGGGATGAGCGTGTTATCGACGTCGAGAACTTTGTCGGCGTTGATCATGAGCGTGTGATCGAGCACTTCGCCCGAGTCGGCGCCGGCGAGGTTCCAGTAGGCGTGGTTGGTGAGGTTGACGACGGTCATTTTGTCGGTCTTGGCTTCGTAGCTCATCGTCAGCTCGTTCTTGTCGTTGAGCGTGTAGGTGATCGATACGTCCATGTTGCCGGGGTAGCCTTCTTCGCCGTCTTTGCTGTGATAGCTGAATTGCACCCCCGCCTCGCCACGCGGGTTTTCGACGATCCGCGACTTCCACACGCGCTTGCCAAAGCCAGTCGGTCCGCCGTGGAGATGATTGGGACCGTTGTTCTTGGCGAGCGTATACTCCTTGCCATCGAGCGTGAACTTGCCGCCGGCGATGCGATTGGCAAATCGGCCGACGGCGCCGCCGAAATGCGAGCCGTACTTGAGGTATTCTTCGAGCGTATTGTAGCCGAGCTGCATCTCCAACGACTTGCCGTTTTTGTCCGGCACCTTGAGCGACTGGATGGCGGCGCCATAGTCGATGAGCTTGAGGACGACACCGTTGGCGTTCTTGAGGGTGTAGATCTTGACCTCTACTCCCTCGGACGTTTTACCGAAGGTAGCTTGTTCGATTTTCATCGGTTTGTTTTGTGCAAGGGCAAGCGGATGAACAAAAAGCGACAGGCCGCAAGCGAGCAGTATGGCGAAAAAGGACGCGCGTGTCATGGTGGTGCTCCTGGAAGGTGGGACCGGCGAGCTTAGCCGGTGATGATAGCGGGTAGCAGCGCGCCGCTCAATCAGGTGGCCGTTGGAGTTCAAGCTTTAGCTTGCGCGCACAGCCTGAAGGCTGAACTCCAACCGCCTCACGGCAGCGGGACTTGGCGCGGCGAGCGGAGGTAGGCGACCAGGTCGCGGAGCTCGTCGAAGGAGAGCTTTTCGAGCTGGCCTTCGGGCATCATGGAGACGGGGGAAGTGGTGAGGACTTCGATGTCGTCGCGAGCGATCGTCAGGCGGCCGCTGGTGGTCTTCAGCGTGACCGTGGCTTCGTTCTCCAGGTCGATCACGCCACTGACCACGCGGCCGTCAGCGAGCGTGAGGAGCGTCATCTGGTAGTTCTTGCCGACGAGCGCGTTGGGGTCGATCAGGTTTTCGAGCACGTAGTCGAGGTCGGCGCGCTGGGCGCCGGTCAGCTCGGGGCCGATCTTGGCGCCTTCGCCGAAGAGCGAATGGCAGGCGCCGCACATGCGCGTGAAGACAGCTCGGCCGGCGCGAATGTCGGCTTGCTGGACGATCTCGTCGGGCAGCGTGGCTTTGATCATCTCCTTGAGGCGCTGTTTGTCCTCGGTGGCCGGTTTGACGTAGCCCCAGACTTTGGCAAGGCGCGCGTTGATCTCACCGTTGTGGAGCGCCGCGAGCTGGCGGGCATGGAACGGGGAGACATCTTGCGACGGGATTTGTTTGGACTCCATCGCGGCGAGCAGGGCTTTTGCATACGGCAAGCGCGAGGCAAGCGTGTTGATGGCTTCAATGCGTTCCGTTTCTTCCCACTTGGAGTAATGCTTAAGGATTGCCGCAGGAATCGAACGATCGTTATACGCAGACAACCCGCGGAGCGCCGCGATGCGGAGCGGCGGTTCGTCGAGGAGTTTGACGAGTTGCGGCACGAGGCGGTCGATTTTTCGCTCGGAGAGCAATTCAACGGCGGCGATGCGGTCGTTGACATTCGCGTTGGTGTCGGTCAACGTGGCGCGAAGCTGAGCGAGCGCTACTGGATCGCCGAAAACGAGCGATAGATTCCGGACGAGGACTCTGACTTCGCCGTTTTCGCTCTTGGCAAGCTTGGTGGTTAATCTGTTCCAGCCTTCAGGCAATGGCAGATCTTTCAGCCCACGAAACGCTTCGCTCATGCCCTGAAGCATGGAGAGCTGCACAACGGCATCGTCGCTTTTGGCGATCGCCGCGACGACGGCCGGTAGATTGGCCTTCCGCAGGTCCAGCTCACAAAGGCGGCGGACGATAAGGCGGCTCAGAACGGGCACGTTGCTGATCGACGCCAGCTCAAGTCCCTTCGCCGGCAGTTTGGCAATTTCGGGCTCGATGCCAAACCAGAGCATGAGGCAAAGATTTCGATCGCTTGGATCGGCTTTGCTTTGCAGGTCATGAACGAGCCGCCATCGTTCGTCGCCCGACAGCGTTGGCATGATCGAGGCCAGAGATAACAGATCGGCCGGCGTGCCCCCGTTAACATGAGGGTCATGAAAGAACGTCGACCCATCGTGAGCCAGGTCGGACATGAGCCGCCAACAAAGTGGCCGGCAGACATCGTTTGCCAAGTACTCTGGCAACGAATATGCGTCGAGGTTACCAATTGCATTCGCCGCGAGCATGGAACGCAATGTCGCGATTGAGTCGGCAGGCTTATTCGACGCAAGCACTTTTTGGGATTCGCTCAGGTTCTGTCGACTTGCCTTGCGCTCGGCGAGATTTCGGCGCGATTGTCGCAGCTGCCATTCGTTTCCATTCAGCGCCAAATCCGTGAGCTCGGCACTGCTGAGCTTCCCTATATCGGTGAAGCGTCCTGGCTTTGGTTGTCCGTACGCGACTTTGTAAATCCGTCCGCTGTTGCGATGTACCACTTCGTAATCATGACATTCGCCGGTGTCGGACCAATCGGCGATGTACATGCCGCCGTCGGGACCCATGGTCAGCGCCACGCCGCGGAAGAAGGGGTCGTTGGCTTTGAAAAAGTCGGGGCGATGCCTTGCCACCCAGCCGCTACCTTTGCGCTCCAACGAGTCATTGTTCACGCGGTTGCCGTGGATGTTGCATGTAAACAGCGTGCCGTAATACTCCTTCGGAAAACTATCGCCCAAATAAATGAGCGTGCCGGAGTGGGCGTGGCCGCCGCCGGGGGTGTCGTGCTGTTGGCCCGTGCGGCTTTCGGTCCAGTGTCCCCCACCCCAGTGCAGATGATCGCTTGTCGCATCCATCAGCTCGTAGACGTACGGGTTCAAGTCCTGTCCGTACATCCGCTTGAAGTGAGCGCCGGGGATGAGATGGAACGCGTGGTCAATCACGCAGTTCGTGAAAAAACCTTCGCCGTACTCGTTGAAGTCGATGCCCCAGGGGTTGGTCGTGCCGTGGCAGACGACCTCAAACGTCTTGCGCGTCGGATGGTATCGCCAGATGCCGCAGTTCATGGTGACGCGCTTGTCGTCGGGCGTGCCGGGGCGGCCGACATGGCTAGTAGCGAGGATGCCATGACAGCCGTAGAGCCAGCCATCAGGGCCCCACTTGAGGCCGTTGAACATGTTGTGCTTAGCCTCGGTGGTCCAACCGTCGAGAACGACTTCGGGCTCGCCGTCGGGCACGTCGTCGCCGTTTTTGTCGGGGATGAAAAGCAAGTGTGGCGCACAACACACCCAGATGCCGCCGTAGCCGTACTCGATGCCGGCCAGCGAGTTGCCCTTGTCCCAAAAGATCGTCCGCTTGTCGTGCCGGCCGTCACCGTCGGTGTCTTCGAGGATCACCACCCGGTCGCGGTTTTTTTCCTTGAAGTCCGGATAGGAGTAGCACTCGCAGACCCACAGGCGGCCGCGATCGTCGAAGGTCATGGCGATCG
>JBBDYH010000162.1:0-64580 GCA_040901795.1 Pirellulales bacterium | reverse complement strand
TACCCCCACGGGGAGTCGAACCCCGGTTTTCGGACTGAGAACCCGACGTCCTGGGCCACTAGACGATGGGGGCAATTTGCTGCCGGCGTCTCCATTTTCGCAGCATTGGTCAAGTTTTACGCAACGGCGGCGGCTTGTCAACGGCCGAGATGCTAGGACATCGGCCTTCCTACTCCGCGTTGCGCCACTGCCAAATTCAACGCGGATTCGGCCGATTTCCAACGTTCAACCCTTCCAACAAAACGCTCAGTGCATCACGGCCTTCTTGTGGTAAATCTCTTTCCGTCTCTTCGATTATGCCTTCGATAAAACCGCTCATGTCGGCGCCGAGGGGATTAACTAACTTGGATTTCTTCATCAATTGGCTTAGCGCGGTCATCTTGTCGGCAAACCGCGGATCGCCTTGAATCGCATAGATCACGACCTGCCCCGCCAAGCCGCGCGCTCTCGCTTGCGACTCGACGGCTGGCATCGCGGCCAGCGCCTCAAACAGCGGCAACGAAAGATCGAGTTTGTTCTGCTTAAGATAAAGCATCGCCAACGTTTGTCTGGCATGGGCCACCCAGACCTGGTCGCGCGAATCAGGCGAATCGGCATGATGCGTAAGCACGGCGTCCCAGGCGTCGGGATTGTTGCCGCCCTCGAAGAACAGCGCGTATTGAACTTGCGCTTCGGCTGTCTCTTGCTCGATACCCAAACTCGCCTGCTGATCCGCCAACAAAAACGACTCTCGCGAGGCAAACCCAATCAAACCACCCACGAGCAATGCGCCGACGGCCGCCGCCGCGGCGTACTTCCGCCAGCGATTGTTCGCCGCCAACATGGTTTGCGTCTTCATCAGGCCATCCAACTCCTGAGTGAACGCAATCGGCGTTTCACCTAATGCGGCCAGTTCACCCGCCGTCCACTCGTCGGCCACCTCGCTTTGTTCACCCTCCGTCGGCGCTTGCAGTGAGCGCAGCTCCCGCAACACCTCGCGCGGATGCTGGAATCGCTGCTGGGGCTCTTTGGCCATCATCTTGTGAACCACGCGGCACAGTCCGGCCGGCAAATCGGCCCGCAAGCTTTCCAGCCGCTCCGGCTCCGACCGCACGTGCTGGATGGCGACCGCCAGCGCCGTCTCGCCGCGAAACGGCGGTTCGCCGGCCAACATGTGATAGCAGGTCACGCCCAGGGAATAGAGGTCACTGCGCGTATCGAGCGATCGGCCCTCGACCTGTTCCGGACTCATATAGAGCGGAGTGCCCATAGTGATGCCCACCTGCGTCAGGTTGAGCGACTTACCATTCCCAGTGATCCGCGCCAGGCCGAAGTCGGCGACCTTCACTTCGCCATCCTTGGTCAGCATGATGTTCTCGGGCTTGATGTCGCGATGGATCACGCCTTGTTCGGCCGCGCGGGCAAGCGCCGCGGTGACTTGACGCATGATCGACAGCGCGAGCTTCGGCTCCGGCAGGCCGCGCCGCGTCATCAACTCGCGGAGGTTATAGCCTTGCACGTACTCCTGCGCGATGTAGTGATAGCTCTCGACGCGGCCCACCTCGTAGATCTGCACAATATTGGCATGCACCAGGGCCGCTGCCGCTTGCGCCTCGAAGTGAAAGCGGCGGACGTACGTGTCGTCGGACGAGAACTCACGCTTCAGCACCTTGAGCGCAACTTGCCGCCGGAGTGAGGTCTGTTCGGCCAGGTACACATCCGCCATGCCGCCGCGACCCAACCGGCGGAGGATTCGGTAATCACCAAGCTGCCGGCCGGAAAGGTCGAGCTCAACCGTCTCGGTGATGCGCACAGTGTCCGACATACAGGGCCAAGGCGAAATTCGGGGCGAAAGCAAGTGTTGTACGAGAAACGGCGGGGATTAGTTCGACGGGCGATGCTGAGGTGGGCCTGGTATGATTCTCGCAGCAGCAACTCGGACGCTTCTCCTAGTATTAGAACAACTTGCGCTACGGATGGGTATTGGGCAAACAATCGCGCAGTCTGGTGTCCGGCCTTGACGCTCGCTAGCCGCAATCCTACGCTAATACAAGCTGCGCATAGTGTTGCGCTTGCTCTTTTGGGGAATGGTGTAACGGTAGCACGACTGGCTCTGGACCAGTTAGTCTAGGTTCAAATCCTAGTTCCCCAGTCTTAACTGGCCGTTAAGGAATGGCGCTGGCTCGCCCGCCGCCATCCGCCACTCCCGCGAGGTCCACCCATGTCCCTTTTCCGCTTGCTCGGCTTGTGCCTCACGTTTGGCTTAGTCGGAGGCCTGCTGCGTGCCGCCGATGAGCCGGCTGAAAAGAAGCCAGACGATGCGGCTAAGACGGCCGCCAAATCTTCCAACGAACAGCAGAAATCCGACAAGCTGCCGCTGAAGTCCGACGACGAGTACTACGAGCTCTTTCGCTCGTTTGCCGATACCGTCGATCAGGTCGAGCGGAACTACGTCCAAGAGGTCGATCGCCGCGAGCTGATGGAAGCCGCCATCAAGGGCGTGCTCAGTAAACTCGATCCTTATTCCAGCTACATCGGGCCGGAGGAGTTCGGCGGCTTCAAGACGTCGGTCGAAAGCCAGTTCGGCGGCATTGGCATCCAGATTACCATCGACGACGGGCAGCTCAAGGTTCTCAGCCCGCTGGTCGGCACCCCGGCGTATCGGGCCGGCATTCAGGCCGGCGATCGCATCGTCAAGATCGCCGGAGAGCCGACCCAAGGGATCGACGTTGAAGAGGCGGTGCGAAAACTCAAGGGCGAAGCCGGCACAACCGTCACGTTCACGGTACTGCACGCGCTGGACGATCGAGAAGAGACCGTCACGCTCAAGCGCGAAGTAATCCACGTCGACACCGTGCTTGGCGATCGCCGCAAGCCGAACGACGAGTGGGAATTCATGCTCGATGCGGACAAGGGAATCGGCTACATCCGGCTCACAGCGTTTAGCCGCGACTCGGCTGCCGATCTCCGCAAAGCGCTCGACGAGCTGGTCAGCCGCAACCTGCGTGGACTCGTGCTCGATCTGCGGTTCAACCCGGGCGGTTTGCTAAACTCCGCGGTGGAGGTGGCTGATCTGTTTCTGGCGGACGGCAAGATCGTGAGCACCAAGGGGCGCACCATTCCCGAACGGAGCTGGGAGGCCAAGAAGGAGGGAACCTATGAAGGATTTCCCATGGTGGTGCTGGTGAACCGCTATAGCGCGAGCGCCAGTGAAATCGTCGCCGCCTCGCTGCAAGACCACAATCGCGCCGTCATCATCGGCGACCGCACCTGGGGCAAGGGGAGCGTGCAGAACGTCATCGAGCTGGAGAGCGGCAAAAGCGCCTTGAAGCTCACCACGGCCAGCTACCAGCGGCCCAACGGCCACAACATCCACCGCTTTCCCGACGCCAAGGAAACCGACGAGTGGGGCGTGAAGCCCAATGACGGCTACGAGATGAAGCTTTCCGACCGGGAACTGGGCCGGTTGGTGCAGCATCGCCGTCAGCGGGACATCCTGGCAGCGAAACCGCGGAACCCCCAGACCGAGCGCGTCGAGAAGGACGACGAACAACAGGACGAGGCCAAGCCTGATGACGAAGCGGCGAAAACGGACGCCGACAATAAGCCCGACGCAGCGGACAAGGCCGACAAGCCCGCCGAAGGAAAAGCCAGCGACGGCGACAAGAAGGATGATGCCAAGTCCGAAGACAAGGCCGATGAAGACGTCAAACAGGGCGGCGACGCGACAAAGGACCCGCCGAAGGCTGAGGCCAAGCCGGATCCCCAAATGTCTCCCGAGTTCGTCGACCGCCAATTGCAAAAGGCAATCGAGTATCTCACTAGCGAATTGGCCCGCGCTGAATGATGGGGACAATGACGAATGAAATGACAAACAAACCTGCTCGTATTCGTCATTCGGATTTCGTCCTTCGTCATTTTTGATGAATCTCCTCACCATCGAGACCACGTGCGACGAAACGGCCGCGGCGGTTGTCACCGACAAGTTGCAAGTGCTCTCGTCGGTGGTCGCTTCGCAGGATGAGCTGCACCAGCGCTTCGGCGGGATCGTGCCGGAGATCGCCTCTCGAGCCCACCTCGAGCGAATCCTGCCGGTGATCGACGAGGCCATTGGCAGAGCCGGTCTGCGGCTCGCGGACCTGAACGCCGTCGCGGTCGCGAACCAGCCCGGTCTGGCCGGCTCGCTGCTGGTCGGCCTGGCGGCGGCCAAGGCGCTCGCGCTGGCGCTCGACATTCCGCTGATCGCGGTCAACCACTTGCAAGCGCATATCTACGCTTGCCGCATCGTCGACGGCCCGGATGTGTTCCCTTGCGTCGGGCTTGTCGTCAGCGGCGGCCATACGAGTTTGTACCGCTGCCTCACGGCCCTCGATTTCACGCCCTTGGGAGGCACCATCGACGATGCCGCCGGCGAAGCCTTCGACAAAGTAGCCAGCATGCTCGGCTTGCCATACCCGGGCGGGCCATCGATCGAGCGCGCGGCCACGATGGGCGATCCACGCGCGTACGCCTTCCCGCGGTCGCTAATACGCGACGAGCGGCTCGACTTCAGCTTTAGCGGCCTGAAGACCGCCGTGCGTTATCAGATCGCGGGACAAGGGATGCCGGTCGATCCGTCGTCGCTAGCGCCGCAGACGGTCGCCAACCTGGCGGCCAGCTTTCAGCAAGCGGTGATCGATTGCCTGGTGGGCAAATCGCTGCAGGCGATCGAGCAGACCGGCTTGCGCAAGCTTTGCGTAGCCGGAGGAGTGGCGGCGAATAGCGACTTTCGCCGGCAGTTGGAAGTTGCCTGTCAGCAGCAGAAGATCGCCCTGCACATTCCGCCGCCGAAACTTTGCACCGACAATGCAGTGATGGGAGCGCTGGCGGTCGAGCGCTTGCAGGCCGGCCTCGTCGAGTCACTCGAACTCGATGCGCATCCTGGTTTGGTACGGGGTGGCACGCCGTAGCAATGGCATCCCAATCAGCCGGTCGCCGCGGCGACCCCTAGACCACGGTTTAGTCCGAACCGGACGCTAGCGAGTGCCGGTTTAAAAGATCCCGCCGCCGCCCAAACCGCCGCCGCCGAGTCCGCCACCAAGTCCGCCGCCGCCGCCTAAGCCTCCCAGGCCGCCGCCGCCCAATCCGCCTAACCCGCCGCCCAGTCCGCCGCCGCCCTGCTGACCGGTCCCGCCCGCGAAGTTGAACGTGTTGACTTCCGGTATCGTCGAGAACAAGGGCGACGGTGTGACGCGAACGTACCGCCGATCCGCTGACACGACAGCCGTTACTGACATGAACGTGCCTTCTGGCAACGTGGTGATGATGGGCATAAAGCCGACGCCGCCGTTCCGGAAGAACGGCAGCCCTCGCTGTTGCAATCGCCGCGAGAGCGCGAGGTCCCGCGTCGCCGTGGGATCGGACATGCTGTCCAACTGCTGGGCAAGAATTGCACGCCCGACTGCGTGTTGCTTATTGGCCAGTACGGCGACCTGCGCTTGCTCGAGCGGTTCCTGCCGGCGGCCGTCCTTCAACGTGAACTTAACCAGCGCATCCTTGTCACCCACCGGGATCTGCTGTTGCTGGTGTGCGACGTTCTTGGTTCCATAGTGCGAAACGATATCGACCGTGACCTTGCCCGCCGTGACTTTACCCCACACGCGGCGCACCAGGATCCGGTAGTCTCCCGAATACGCCTGCGGCACCACATAGTGTTCCATGCGGCCGTTCTTGTTGCCCTGCTCGGCGGTTGCGTCGCTGGCCAATAGCATGCCGCCTGCCACGGTTCGAGGGTTTTGCAACGAGCACACGGTACCGGGTGGCTCTTCAGCCGACAGGTCGATATCCGCTTCACCCGTCCAAGAAACCCGCACCACCAGATCGCGGATCAGCGCCTCGTTCAGCGCCGTCTCCAACTGCCGTGCTGCGTCGGTCTGCTTTTCTTTGCGGAGGCGTTCCAACGTCGCCGTTGCCAGGTTCCGCGCCGTACGGATCACCTCCAGCTTGTCGTCGGTCCACGCCCGGCTCATCACGCCGGTGCAAGCCCAACGGATCGCGTCGAGGTCGCCCGTCCGCTCGGCCAGCGCCAGCCCGTGCATATAAGGCTCATGCCGCACGGGCTCGATCGCCGCCGCCTGGCGGAGCAGTCGCAGCGCTCGCTTTTCCAGCCCGCTGCGGGCCATGTACAGCGCCGCGTGCATCACCTCGTCGGTGCTGGTGGCAAAATCGATCGCCGACATCAGCGCCCGCTCGATCTCCGACTGGGGCTGTCCGGCCGCTTGCATCGCCAGACCGAGCCCCTCGTACATCCACGGCTGCGCATAGCCATGGCGCAGAGCGGCCTGGATCATCGAGACGACTTCGAGAAACTTCTGGTCTTTCATCAGACGCCGCGCGGCGTCGCGCACCGCGGCGTTCACTTCCTGCGCCCGATAAAACCGGTCGGCCGGCTTGGCAAGCTCGTCCATCCCGGCGCGCTGGTCGAGGGTCTTGAAGTACTCGTCCCAAGCGGCATCCAGGTTGGCGTCCGCAGCGACTTTCAATTCGACTCGGAACTTTTTCCGAGTTGTCTTTCCGACCGGCTGGATCGAGTCGAGCAGCGAGCGTTCCTCGGCCTTGTCGCTGGCCTGATTCGTAACGCGCCCGGCCACTGGCTGCCTGGCCGCAGCTTTAGTAGCGCGATCGCCGCGCTGCGCCGGCGCTGCGTCGGTTTGTTCGTCGGCCACGTTGAACGCGCCGCCGAAACCGCCACCGCCCAAGCCGCCGCCGCCGAAGCCGCCGCCGCCCAAGCCGCCACCGCCGAAGCCACCGCCGCCGCCGAGACCGCCGCCTCCCAGGCCACCGCCGCCTAACCCGCCGCCCAGTCCGCCGCCACCGCCAAGCGCAAAGGGATTGACGCCGCCGCCGGCGTTGATCGGCAGCACCAGGTCGGCCACCGGGTAAACTTTGACCACCGGCCGGGCGTCGGCCTCGACCTGCGACGTGACAAACAGGACCTCATTGTCCACGATGTACGTGAGCTGCAACGGACGCAGCATCAGCCGCAACGCCGAACGGAGCGAAATACCTGTCACGTCGAGAGTGATCGGGTCGTCGCTGGTGATCGCCAAATCGACCAGGGCCTTCGGATCCAATTCGATCTCAATGTCGTGCTTTTCCCCAAGTGTTTCCAGCGCTAAACCCAGCGCTGTCTCTGTGAATCCGACCTCAGTCTCGGCATCCAACGCGTCGTAGATCTTCACTTCCGCATCACCTGCACTACTCAGATCCACGGCCTTGTACTTGGCGCGCCGGCGCGTCAGATCCAGCCACACATCCGCGGCCGGGTACACGATCGGCGGCTCGTCGACGAAAGGAATATTCGCTTCATCCACCTGGAACAACGAATCCACAAGCGCCTTGTGATGCAAGTCGCGGATCCGCTGGTTCTCGGCAACGAAACCCGCCACGCGCGAAAACTGCACTGCGTTGGAGGTGGTGGGCGATGTCGCGTCGAGGGCATATGCGATCCGCGCGGCATCCAGCTCGGCGTCTTGATACCGCTGTTCGGATAAGAGCGAGTTCATCCGCTCAATCAACTGCTCGACCTTTTGCTCGCGGCTTACCAGCCGTTCGAGCATCAGCCGCTGTTCCTCGGCGGCGCGCGCCCGCTCGGCCTGCTCCAGTTGTCGCAGCTCCAACACGGCCGTTTGGCGACTGGCCGTCACCACCGCGTTCTCAAGCTGGTTGCGAAGCTGTGCGCGCACCCCCGGAGTCAGTTCGGCGGCGCGGCTGACGCGGTCCAACAACAGCTTCAGATCGGTTTCGGCGGCCTCGGGATTGGTCGCCATCAGATCGCGGGCCCGTTGGATTCCGACGGTCACGTCGCGCATGATGATTTCACTCAATAGCGCATTGCGCTGTTCGACGCGCTCCAGAAAACCAAGATCCCCCTCGTCGGCAGGCGGACGCGGCGCCGGACGCACCAGTCGCAGGTCCTCCTCGCGCTCCGCCTGGGATGGCGCGGTCGCAGGCGCCGGCGGTGGCAGCACTTCGCTTTGCGGTTCGTCGATTTGCGCCACGCGCGTCAGGTTCTCGGCCAGCACGTTGTGCGGATCGCGCCGCAGCGCTTCGCGGGCGAACCGTGTGGCGGCCTGCTTATCGCCGCTGGCGGCTGCTCGTTCCCCCAGCTTCGTCAGCTCACGCACTTGCGCATTGATCGTCCGCCGCGCTTCGTGCAGTCCCGCCGTTCCCACCGTCGGCAGATCGACGCCACCATTCGAGCGAGCCATCTCGACCAGCGGGATGAGATATGCGTTATCGTCGTTGGCTTTGGCCGGCGTCACTGTCCACTGTATTGTTACCGGCTTGCCGGCCGCCTGGCCGGCGACTTCGATTGTGAACGGCTCGGCGATGTTCCCCTTCCCGATCAACACTGTGTCGCGATCGCCGCGCAGCGGCGGCATCCGGCCGGGATACACTTCGTCGATCGCCTTGGGCAGCTTGCTCGACTCGACCCAGATCACCGGCTGCTGCGCCATGCGACTCAGATGCAGCCCCGCCTCTTTCGCGCCGTAGTTCTCGGCGTCGGCGAGGAACATACCTCCCGTTTGGTTAGCCAGCGCCGCCAACAGCGCGCTGTTCCGCTGCGGGCCGACGGCATAGCTGGTGGTGCTCACGTGGCTCTCGATCAGCGCTGCAACGGCCTGCCGCACGTCGTCGCCAAATGCGCCAGCGTTATTGACGCCGTCGCCGATGTAGATTGCCGCGCGTGGCGCGCCGGCTTGCTTCGTATAGCTCTCGGCTGCAGCCCGCAGCGCTTCGCCCATATCGGTCGAGCCAAGAGGTACGCGCTTGGCGAGCTTCGCCATCGCGGCGTCCATTTCGGCGCCGCGCACGGGTACAAACGTGCTCGTCATCGGAACTGCGCCGATGTCGACCGCCAGCAAATGCACTCGATCCTTCGGCCCCAGCGCCGCCAAGAATCCTTGCAGCACCGCCAGCCCCTTGTCGCGATACGCGCCTGTCTGGCTGGCCGAGGTGTCGAACAACACGACAATGTCGTGGACCTCGGCGGCAGGCGCGGCGCTGGCGGCTGGCTGCAGGCTCAACGCAAAGTACGTCGCGCCATCCTTCTGATAACTGTCCAGCCGACTGGCCTCGACAGTCGGCTTAGCGGGCGCGGCGGCCATCGCCGCAAACGTCGCTACAAGACCGATGGCACATAGACCGGCCACCGGCCAACTCATGAGACGAACCATGCTTCTAGACATGACTGCGTACTCCCATGACGCAAAGCAAGCGCGCGAACCGCGGTCGTGTTCCGGTAACGACGCTACCGGTCGCGCTAGAACTAGCGATTCTGAAGCCCCAACGACTCACCCATTGTATTCGCTTCGCCCGGCTTACGCTACAAAATTTCGCCCGCCTTAGTGGCCGTACTCCCGCCGATTAGTTTAACCCGCAGCCGTAGGCGAGGCAGAACGCATCCGGTTACGCACACCTCGCCTGCGGCTACGGGTTAAACGATAACCCAAGCCCAACGGGTCGTTACCAACGCGCACTGTTTTCGCGACTGTTCCGCGAAGGCGCGAGCCCACCCGCCTGCGCCCTAACCTCCCGCCGCCACGACACTTGTACTCGCCAAGCCCTTCGAGTTTCGCTATACCGTAATCAGGGTTAAGAGCTGCGTAAAAAGGGGCCTGGCTCGGTCGGCATGTATCCGCCCTAATGTGTGTCCGCATTCGTTTGTGGCTAATTCGCCTCTCCGTTCCGTGGAGTTTGACCATGCGCTCGCAAGTTATCGTATGTCTCGGTTCTGGCGTCATCGGTGCGGCCGTCATGGCCTGGCTGCTCAACGGGCCTTCTCCGCTCAATCGAATTGCGGCCGGGCAGGACGGCGCTGCGACCATTTCCCCCGTCGAACGGTCGCCCCAACCCGCCGGGGCCGGGCAACCGCTTCCCATCGGCCGGGCATCGCTCACGGCCGACGAATACTCGCCGGAAGAGCGCGTCAACATCTCGGTCTATGAGAACTGCAATCGCAGCGTCGTGAACATCACCACGCAAGTGGTCAACCAGAGCCTGATGCTGTTTGAGTCGATGCAGGAAGGCGCCGGTTCCGGCAGCGTGCTCGATAAGCGCGGCCACATCCTCACCAACTACCATGTCGTTGAGGACGCCCGCGAGATCGAAGTCACGCTTTACGACGGCAAGCAGTACGACGCGCGCCTGGTCGGCCGCGATCCGCAGAGCGACGTTGCGGTGCTGCGGATCAACGCCCCGCCCGAGTCGCTCTTTCCCATCCGCTTCGGCGACTCCAGCCGGCTGAAGGTGGGCCAGCGCGTGTTGGCGCTGGGCAACCCGTTCGGGCTCGATCGCACACTGACGACCGGCATCGTCTCGAGCCTGAATCGAACTCTGCCGTCGCGCAACAATCGCGCGATCAAGTCGATCATCCAGATCGATGCGGCGATCAATCCGGGCAACTCGGGCGGTCCCTTGCTCGACAGCCATGGCCGCATGATCGGCATGAACTACGCCATCGCCAGCCGTACCGGTCAGAACACGGGCGTGGGTTTTGCGATCCCCGTCAGCATCGTTGCTCGCGTCGCGCCGCAGCTTATTCAACGCGGGCACGTGATTCGCCCCGACACCGGTATCACGCGCGTCTTTCAAAGCGACCGCGGATTGCTGATCGCCACCATGACGCCCGGCGGGCCGGCTGAGCAAGCCGGTTTGCGCGGCATCCGCATCGTCCGCGAGCGCAAGCGGCAAGGTCCATTTGTCTACGAGACGGAGACGATCGACCGCAGCGCCGCCGACCTGATCGTCGCGGTCGACGGCCAGCGCATCACCACCGCCGACGAGTTCCTCGACCTCGTCGAAAGCAAGCGCCCGGGTGAAGAGGTCGCGCTGACCATCATCCGCCAAGGCCGCGAGCAAGATCTTCGCCTGCGCCTCGCAGCAGGGGAGTCGTGAGGTTCCTTTGGAGTGCGACGACTCGTCGTCGCTTCCTGGGTTCGCGGCCCCCTACATGGGCCGGAAGCCCGGTCGAAGCCCCTGGACAGGTTCGCGAACTGGCCTGCTTGCGAGCCGCCCCGGGGCGAAGTACAATTCTGCTGACGGGATTTGCGGCCGCTTGCAGCCAATCTGCTAAAGTGCCATCGTGCCCTTGGACCTTCGCACGATCCAGCTCGAAAACAGAGTGAGCCGCGAAAGGCGCCAGCGCCTCCTCGCGGCTTTTTCATTGGCTTCACGCGGCTTCACCCCGCATTGAACGTGGGGCAGACATTCCTGTCTGCCAGCCTCAGCAGGCGCACGCTTGCCTCTCAAACGAAGCCGACCGACATGCAAAAAAACTCGCCATATCCTGACGCCGGCTCAGACGACAACTCGCGCCCTTCGCCCGGCCCCTCCACGCTTGCCGTTCATGCCGGCGAAGAGCGGCAGAAGTGCGCCAACTCAATCACCGACCCGATCTTTCTGGCCTCGACGTACACCTTCGCCGACACTCAGTCGGTCATCGACTTCATCGAGCAAAAACAGCCCCGCGAGGAATACGGCCGCTACGGCAACCCGACCGAAAAAGTCGTCGAGCGCAAACTCGCCGCGCTCGAAGGGGGCGAGACAGCGCTCTTGTTCTCCTCGGGCATGGCCGCGTTCGTCGGCTTGTTGATGGCCAAGCTCAAAGCCGGCGACGAAGTCCTCTTCTTCGACGAATGTTATCACCGCAGCCGCGAGTTCTGTTCCAAGTATCTCGCCCGGTTCGGCGTGGTCACGCATCAGGTCAAGGCTTGCGACTACGGGGCACTCGAAGCGGCCATCACGCCGAAGACGAAACTCCTGGTTAGCGAGTCCCCTACGAATCCGCATCTCAGCGTGGTCGATATGGAACGCTTCGCCGCGCTTGGCAAAAGCCGCGGCATCGAGACGGTGATCGACGCGACACTCGCCACGCCGTACAACCTCCAGCCGCTCCGCGCCGGTATCGACTACGTTCTGCATTCCGCCACCAAATACCTCGCCGGACACAACGACCTGTTGGCCGGTGTGCTGGTCGGCAGCGTTGAAAAGATGGAGGAGGTCCGCAAGCTCCGTGGCGTCATGGGCGCGATCAACTCACCCCACAACGTCCATCTGTTGCAGCGCGGCCTGAAGACCTTCGAGCTCCGCATGCAGCGGCACAACGAGAACGGCCTGGCCGTGGCTCAGTTCCTGGCGAACCATCCCAAGATCGAGCGCGTCTACTATCCCGGCCTGCCGTCCCACCCCTATTTCGATCTTGCCCAGCAAACGATGCGCGGGTTTGGCGGGCTGGTCACCTTCCTTGTAAAGGATGCCGACTGGCGTCAAACGGCCGACGTGGTCGACGCGGTGAAGATTCCCCGCATCGGCCCCAGCCTGGGCGGCGTCGAGTCCCTCATCGAACAGCCGCTGGTGATGAGCTACTACGAGACGCCGCCGGCCGACCGCAAGCGCTACGGCATCCCGGACAACATGATTCGCCTCGCCTGCGGCATCGAAAACGCCGCGGACCTGGTCGCCGACCTGGAGCAGGCGTTGGCGAAGGGGCCTTCGGTTCCAGGTTCAAAGTTCAAGGTTCAAGGTTCGGCCTCGACCGTCTAGCCATGAACCTCCGCAACTGAAAACCTGAACCTTAAACCTGGAACCTTGAACCAATGCATTTCCGCACCCGCGCCATCCACGTCGGCAACGAGCCCGATCCTTCGACGGGCGCCGTCGTGCCGCCGATTCACGTGAGCTCGACCTACGTGCAGCCGGGCGCGGGCGAGTGGGGCGCGTTCGACTACGCCCGCACCGCCAACCCCACACGTAAGGCGTTTGAGCTAACGCTCGCCTCGCTCGAATCCGGAACAGGCGCGCTGGCCTTCTCGTCGGGCATGGCGGCCATCCACTGCGTGACGATGTTGCTCTCGTCCGGCGACCATCTACTTGCCGGCCGCGACATCTACGGCGGCACGTATCGCCTGCTGCACCAGATTTGCGACCGTGCGGGCATCACCGTCTCGCTGGTCGATACCACCAATCTGGCCGCCGTCGAAGCCGCCATCGGGCCGCAGACAAAACTGCTTTGGATCGAAAGCCCCGGCAATCCCCTGTTGTCGATCACCGACATTGCCGGATGTGCCGAGATCGCGAGGCGTAAGGATATTTTACTGGGCGTCGACAACACCTTCGCCAGCCCCGCGCTCACCCGTCCCCTGGAGTTGGGCGCGCACATCGTCATGCACTCTTGCACCAAATACATCGGCGGGCACAGCGACCTGCTCGGCGGCGCGCTCGTGGCCAAGAACACGGATCTCTTCGACCGGTTGCACTTTATCCAGAACGCCACGGGTGCCACGCTGGGCCCCTTCGACGCGTTTCTCTGCTCGCGCGGGCTGAAGACGCTCGATCTCCGCGTCCGCGAACAAAGCCGCACCGCCGCTCAGCTTGCCGAGCACTTAAGCCGCCATCCAAAAGTCGCCCGCGTTAATTATCCGGGCCTGAAAGATCACCCAGGCCATGCCATCGCCGCGCGTCAAATGGAAGGGGCCTTCGGCGCCATGCTCAGCTTCGAAGTCCGCGGATCGCTGGCGGAAACGAAGCGCGTCTGCGAATCGACGAAGCTCTGCAAGCTCGCCGTCAGTCTGGGCTCGGTCGAATCGCTCATCGAGCAGCCGGCCACGATGTCGCACGCCAGCTACGACCCCGCAGCCCGCGCCGCCAACGGGATCACCGACGGTCTGATCCGCCTCTCGATCGGCCTGGAAGCGTTCGAAGACCTCCGCGCCGACCTCGACGTTTCACTTGGACGGTGAAAGCCGCCGGGGGCTAGCCACGGGCTAGCCACTCGGTCCCAGGCTCTGCCTGGGAACGTACTGCCGCGAAGCTCCGCTTCGCTGAATCCGGGATACGCCCAGCCACGTCGCTAACTCATCGTTTCGCCGGCATCCGTCCTTCGTCCTTCGTCCTTCGTACTTTGCCCTTGGCCTCGCTATAATCGCAAACGGTCCTTCTCATAACTCGCACAACCTACCGCCATGTCCGACCCCAACCCCGCCCCGCTTGCCTCTCTCGACGACTGGGAAGACTTCGTCGTCGCCCGCTACCCGGTCGAAGGCCAACCCGCCGACCCAGCCAAGGACCGCGACGCCTATCGCAACTACGACACGCCGGCCCGCGACACCGTTCGTGAGTTCTACCGGCTGAATCACCAGCACCAGACCTACGAGTTCGTGCTCGCCAAGAAGGCCGACTTCCTCCAGTTCAACCGCCGGCGGATGAGTCCCTGGGAGGCGCTGGAGTATCTCAACACGCTGGTCGACGACTCCGACCCCGACATCGAGCTCTCGCAACTCGACCATCTGTTGCAGACCGCCGAGGCGATCCGCGCCGACGGCCACCCCGACTGGTTTGTACTCACCGGCCTGATCCACGACCTGGGCAAAGTCCTCTGCCTCTTCGGCGAACCGCAGTGGGCTGTCGTCGGCGACACGTTTCCCGTCGGCTGCCGCTATAGCGAAAAAATCGTCTACCCCGAATTCTTCGCCGAAAACCCCGACTCGCAGGTCCCCGAGTTGCAAACCCCCTGCGGCGTCTATCACGAAAACTGCGGCTTGGACGCGGTCCACATGTCCTGGGGCCACGATGAGTACCTCTACCACATCATGAAGCCGTACCTTCCCGAACCCGCGCTCTACATGATCCGCTACCACTCGTTCTACGCTGCGCACCGCGAAGGCCAATACGACCACCTCATGACGGACCACGACCGCCGGATGTTCGACTTGGTCCGCGCTTTCAACCCCTACGATCTCTACAGCAAGTCCCCGCAGCCGCCCCAGCTCAGCGAGTTGCGGCCCTACTACGAGGATTTGCTGGCGAAGTATTTGCCTGGGGAGTTGAGGTTTTAGTTCGGTCACAAGCGCGTGGTTCTAATTATTGGGCGAAGGATCTTGGTTTCATCCTCGATCACGCGCAGCCCGGTGGTCCGAACTGCCTTGCCGACAAGATTCTGATTGCGCTCCCCAAAACGCGCATTAGGTTGGTTAATGGGAACCACCATTCGTATCTCAATTTCGTCACTTACGGATGCTACTTCAAAGCCAAGCCCGACTCTCGCCATCTTCGCTTGCATTTCCCTGAGCGCAGACCACCACACTTCATCGGCAACCACGATTTCTCGTTTAGACCTCCAGCTTCCAACTGTGCTCCGCTGCGAGAAATAGTCCACAGAGTACTCGACGGCGCTGCCCTTTTCCCAATACGATCGCGACACACTTACCATCACGATCGTGTCATTTGGAAGATCAGTGGACAAGGCAAGGTCAATCGTTGAATCCGCAACCTCGGTCACGAGCGAGAAACGATCGCATTGGATACGCTCATTCGGCAAACCTGGCTTCGCAGTTCTCATCCCCTCCATTTCCTTCCGCGTCGCACCAGCATATCCTTCCTCTCGACCGTCGCGATTTCGCACTTCGTACTTGCTTTCGGTAATCTGATGCGCCACGTGACCAACTGCACCACGCGCTTCAGCGCCGACCTTTCTTAAGTGGTACAGATACGCGCCACCGACGAGCAGAAATGTGGCACACGCGACGATTCCCAGATTCTGTTTCGTGTCTTTGCTCATGCGACTTCGACCCCAATACGTGTCTTCTAATTGGTCCACTTGAGCTGCAATCTGACTGTAACAGTGCTCACTCACGCGCCAGTAGTTCGATTTGCTCAATGTAGGAGTCGGGCAAACCGTGGTGCCTTGCGCCTCGAAGAATTAGCGCGAGGTAGTCTGAGCTTGGTTGCCCAGGCTCGCACACAAAGTCGGCCCCGGCGACGTAGGTTACCGCTTCGATTATCTCATTCATGTCGTTCAACACTCGCACCGGTAAACGCTCGTAGTCGCCGCGTGCCACCCCCTCCCATCGGTCCATCGTTCGGATCGCAGTGGAATCGCACAAATAAACAACGCCCCACACCTCGGTGGCATCATCTCGGACTATGTTGGCGCAAATTCGGCCATCGTCGCAGCGCTTGTTGAACGCAAAACGGTGAGCTGGCAATCGGCAACGGATCGCCTGGCGAATCTTGAGGGTACGATCCTCCTTCTGATCGACAGACAAGTTGCTTCCGTAGGCAAAGTACCACGTGTCGCACGTGGGCTGTTTGGTATGTTCGTCGTGCCGCCGTTTCATCTCTTCCATCAGCAGCCCAGCTCTCTCCACGAGGGATCTGATCACTACCATATCGTTTTGTGCATCTCTCGAACCGTAGGCACGACGCATAAGGCCAGTCAACTCGTGGTAGTGGTGTAATGCCTGCGAGTAGCCCGTGAACCCGGCATGATGGTAGTATCGCTCGATTTCCCCAAAATGATGACGTGCTTCGTTCGCAAATTTACCCATGGCTCACCTCCCAACACGGCAATCCGAAATGCTACTCCTTCATAGCCTGAATACACTGATCGAGGGCGGATATGCCGCACTTCGTGGCCGCCTTCGTCATGGAACGCGCCACGTTGTGACGGATGGAGCGAATATCGCGGGTGACCCGGACGACGCCGCTGTTGTCCGCGCGGCGAAGCTACAGGCGGCATTTCATCCAACACAGGCGTGTTCCTGCCAAACTACAATGGCAGCGCGGCCGTGCGGCACTGGCCAAGTTGCGTCTCTGCCGTGTGGCACTGGCACTGCCAGTGCTGGCTCCTTGAACGGTTAAGCATCGCTACTCACGGCATTGGTCGCGTGCCGGCTAAGAAGCACCGAGCGCACGACGGAGCGCCGAAGAACAACCGGGCCAATACCGACTACATTCCCTCACGAGTAATCCGGCGACGAACTCAAATCGGCTGTCCCTTTCCACCGGCACGTGGCAATCGCTCATTGCGACACCCAACTCGTCGGCCAGTTTCCCTGTCGCGAAATACCGATCGCAACAAACGTCGCTCAGGTCGATCGCCATTTGATAATCGCGGTTCGCGATCATCGCGGCAATCCGTTTCGCGTCCGACCACGGGATGCCGCACTGGTCCAACCGCAGATTGGTCAATTCGCGCCACACGTCAGCGACGTAGTACGGCAAGTCGTCGGTTACCGCACTGATCAACCGATGGGCATCATATCGCGTCAGACCGTCAGGAGCCCGAACGCCGAGCCGCCGTAAATAGTCCACCTGCTTCTCCGTCGCCGATGATGTCTTCGACGTCTCTTTCTGGCACTTCCCGCACAACCACCGATCATCCAGCAGCCGCAAGACGAGCTCCCGTCCGCAACGAGAGCACTCCGCCCTTTTCGTGTCGTTGTGCCGCATTACGCAGTCTCTTCGCCGGTGGACTTCACTTCTTCAGCAGCGTGTGGTAGCCGATCTCGTATTTTTCCGATTTGGGAGGGGCCATCAACTGCCGAATGGCGTCGAAGACGACGGCGAATTGTTTATCGTACTTCTTCTCCAGGTCGTCGAGCCGTCTCGCTAAGTCGGCATGGGTGGAGAGCAACTCACGCAGGTGGACGAAGGCCCGCATGATCTCGATATTGACCAAAACGGCCCGCTTGCTGCGGAGCACGCTCGAGAGCATGGCCACCCCTTGCTCCGTGAATGCCCAAGGGCGCGTGCGGCGACCGCCCCAGCCCGAACTTGAGGTGCCAAATTGGCGCCTCAAGTTTGTAAACTCTTGCTGCCTAAGCTCGAACGAGAAGTCCGCCGGAAACCGGTCGCGGTTCCGCTTGACGGCCCGAATGAGCTGCTTGGTCTCCACACGATAAAGAGCCGCCAGGTCCGAATCGAGCATAACCTTCTGCGCTCGCAGGATAATGATCGCCCGTTCGTTCCGTTCGGAGGGGATCAGGTTGACGTGCGTTTGCTCGTCGTTCGCCATGGCTACCGCTTCCCATTGCGAAATAGTAAAACGCTCCGCGCTCCAATGTGCTGCCCCGACCGCGCGGTAAGGACGATTTGACGCCCTGATTAATTTGATGTCAATTGTTTTCGTGGCGGGAAGTGGAGCACCTAACCATGTCCGAAATCCACAGCTTGCAGCTTACGCCCGAAGAAGCGGCTCTAATCGATCGGTACTTCGGCTTCTATCGCGCCCTAGACATTGGGCAGCGACTCCCTGAATCCGAGGCGCAGCGCCATTTCGTCGAAGTTTGCCGATGCCAAGCCAAGGCGACTTCGCTCCACGAGATCGCATACTTCAAGTTCCGCATGTTGGCAAAAGTGCAACATGATGAACCAGTAGACGCTGCACAGCGTATCGACGAGTTCGGCGAAGGCGTTCCACAGCCAGGTTGGTTCACTGACGACGGCTGGAAACGGATGCGAGGTCAGTATCTCAGCAACTCCGACTGAGGTCCCATGTTGAGCCTAACAGTCCTTACAGCGGTCCTCATCGCCCAATTGCTAATCATCGCGGCAGTGCTCGTATTGGCTGCACGCGCTGTCGCATCCACTTCGGCTCGGTTCGGCACCGGCCTGTGGGTTGCACTTACGCTGTACCTCCTCGGAGTGGCACTTTCGCTCGTCCATGTCGCCATCCCGGCCGAGCATGACGGCGTCGCAATCGGTGTAGGTCTCGCCTTGATCATGGTCCATCTGCTCTTGGGGTTGCTTCTCTTTCGCCGTGCGTTCCGCCTCTCGATGGCCCGCGCCCTGGCGCCGCTCGCCGCCTACATTGGGCTGACGATCGTCTCGGCAATACTCCTCTATGCCGTCATCAGGCCCTCTGTTTTGGAGGCCTTTACTATTCCCACGCAAAGCATGGCCCCCACGCTAAACCTCGACGATCGCTTCGTCGTCAACAAGCTCCTGACGCCGCGACGCTGGGACCTCGTGGCGTACCAAACCAACGACGCTGAGCCGGTGATTTCCTGCAAACGACTCGTCGGTCTGCCGGGAGAGAGCCTCCGCTTCCAGAACGGCACGCTCTATGTCAACGATGAGGCGCTATCTGGGCCGGAGGTCCTCGCCGGCCGGTACAGCGCCGAACTCGCCGATGCTCCCGAACTGACGCGCTACCGCGATGGCCAGACGATTCAACTTGGCGATGAGGAGTACTTCTTCGTTGGCGACAATGTCGAACGTTCGAAGGACTCTCGGACTGATGGTCCGACTGACCGCGAAAAACTGATTGGTGTTGTGGACCTGATCTACTGGCCGTTCAACCGAATAACGGTGCTCCGTTAGGCCTGCGGCTTCTTAGCATCCCTAACTGCCGAAGTCCTTGGGATAGCGCAAAATCATTGAGCTTGGCATGCCTGTGTCGCGAGATTGACTGCCCTCCAATCTTTTCGACTTCAGCGGAGCAAGGAATCACGCCATATCTGCCAAGCAGCAAAGACTTTAAAGCAATCTCGTTGAAACCGCGACCACTCTGCCGAAACAATATAACTCCTATGGGGTTTAAGTTGCTTCCAGAGGCGGTTAGTCAAACGGAACAGCGAGAACTCCATGCCGGGCAATTGCTACCGGTTCGCGCTAGAGACCTTCTTGGACCTCTACGCGGACCTCTCCAGCGGCAGCGTCATCATCGGCGCCAACCAGTGCGTCTTCGAGCCGCATTTCCGTGGCGACGCGGCAACGATCCGCAACGAGAATCTGCCCGCCTTAGGGCCAAATCCTGTCCTGGTCCACGGCTTTCCCTTCGGCCAAGCCGGCAACGTCAAGGACCAGAAGATTGGCCATGCCTGGATCGAAGGAAATGGCTACGTCGTGGACTGCGGCACGCTCGAGAAGACGCTTTGGCTCACAGATCGCGATGCGTATTACGAGCTGGGACGAATCGATCCACAAGAGTGTCACCACTACACCGTCGATCAGGTTATCGGCCAAATTGTTGCGACCGGCCGAGATGGCTGGTGGAATGAGCTGCCCGCTGAAGTCTCTGCCAGGTTATCGGCGGTGCTGACCTAGCCGGCCGATGGCAATCACGTACAGTCCTCCGCAAGCAATGCTCACCGCAACCGTCGCGAGCAGCCAACTGCTCGGCTCCGGAATCACGCGCGTGGCGACAATCGGCCCCGACCACTCCAAGAAGCTGTCGGCCGGCGTCTGAAGCGCGAAAATGTCGCCCAGGTAGTTTTGCAGTCGAATCGTTTGCACGAGGCCGGTGGTTGTGAGTGTGGCCACGTGGTCGTCGTCGAAACCTCGATTCCAATCGACTAACTCGTGCGTGCCGGCGATGGCCCCATACGAGTAATCCACGCGCACGTTGACCGTAGCTTCGAGGTCTTCGGCGAATTTGCTGAATTGCGGGCCGGTCACTAACGGGATCGCCGCACTGGCTAGCGTAAAGCTGAAATCGCGCGCGGCGGCCAGCGCCGTCCCGCCGGCGAGAGGGGCGGTCATCATTCCGTTGTCGGCTGGCGCCGCGCCGGCGCTACCGCCAATCGCCGGCTGTTGGGGCAGCGGCTGCAACACCGCGTCCAGCGCACTTCCCGGCAAGAACTGGATCGACGTCGGCGTCAGGTCGACACGCAGAATACCGGCCAGCGAAGTCACCTCGCTGCCGAGCGATTGCGGGCGAAGTTGCCCCGGTTCGTCCAAGTTGAACATCGCGCCCCGCATGCTCCACCGGGTGAGCGCGGGATCGACGACAAACTCCACCACCTCCGCCCGAGCCGAGACGGCACATCGGACCAAAAGCAACACAGCAACAATCGCCGCGCGCATGTCCTCACTCCATGTTCCGAATGCCATCCCCTCCGTCCGCAATGTAACTGCGGCCGACTGCCAAAGCAACAAGAGGCGGCGACCTACGGAACAAATCCGCCGACGGTGTTTACATCGAACGAGCCGTACTTCAACTTGCCGTTCTCCTGCCGAATGATTCCGAGAAACGATGTCGTCGCACCGGCGTAGGTGATCGGCGCACCATTGCCGGCCCACGGATCGATGTAAAGGAATTCCCAAGCGGGGGCCATCCGAGCGCCGACAATGCCAACAAAATGGTGACCGTAGCGGGTATCGGCGGTTCTCGCCAGCACAGGCTTTCCGCTCATGATATTGCGGACTGTAAAGGCGACAGCGTCAAACCCTTTCTTGCGAACGTCTTTCTCGCCCGGATAACCCCCTCCCCAACCCATGTACTTCTCAAACGTGATTTTCATTACTGAACCGCAGGCATACTTCGTTTTGAAAGTCTTGATGATGCCCGGATGGAGCTGATTCCAGGGAATCATGCTCCGCTTCCGCACTTCGTTGGCCGCCGTGGCGTCCGCGCCTCTCGGGTATGTGTGGTTGGGCTCGTCCACCAGGAGTTCGTAAACCCGATGCCGGTCGTCGAGCTCGCCATTGGGATCCATATTCCCGTACCAATGTGTGCGCTTCGCTTTTGTCGTATTCTCGTGCAGGTGCTTCCAGATGAGGTCGAACGTCCAGCTTGGATCTTTAACGTGGCCTTTGGCACAGGACATGGGAATGCTCGAGTGTTCGCGGTAGGTAGATTGGCAAAATAAGTTGGAGGCCGGATTTCCGGTCCGCGATGAACGGACCGATTAGCAATCCGTTCTGCCAGCGTTATATTCTCGTCTCCGGCAGCGAAAAGTTGCGTGGCCCAAAAAATCCCTCGCGCATTTTCAGGTGGACGCCTATGTCACTGTGGCAAATACTGTCTCGAATACTTCTGTGTGCGGCCATGTTGAGTTTGTCGATCGCTGAGGCAGAGCAGCCGGCGCGTCGTGCGATTCAACGACGCGAGTCCGCGGATCAGACGCCCGACGCTGGCCTGCCGTGGATCAAAGTAGCTCCAGATCGCCGCGGCTTTCTGCTGGCTGATACCCAGCGCGGGTTCATCCCCTGGGGTTTTAATTACGACCACGACGAACGAGGTCGGTTGATCGAGGACTACTGGTTCGACGAATGGCCCAAGGTCGAAGAAGATTTTGACGAAATGAAACAGCTCGGCGCGAATGTCGTTCGCGTCCACTTACAGCTTGGCAGGTTCATGGAGACGGCCGACGCGCCCAACCACAAATCGCTCGACCAGCTAGCGCGTCTGCTCAAGCTTGCCGAGCGGAAGCGGCTGTACCTCAACTTGACCGGCCTGGGTTGTTATCAGAAGCGCGACGTGCCCGCGTGGTACGATCAGCTCGCCGAACAAGATCGCTGGGACGTCCAAGCTCGCTTTTGGGAAGCGGTCGCCGCGCGGGCCGCCGACAGCCCGGCCGTGTTTTGCTACGACTTGATGAACGAGCCGCTCGTGGCCGGCGCGGCAGGCAAGCAAGCCAATTGGCTGGCCCCTCCATTCGCCGGCAAGCACTTCGTGCAATACATTGCCCTAGAAACCAGGGATCGCCCGCGGCACGAGATCGCGCGGCAATGGATCGCACACCTTGCCAAGTCGATCCGCAAGCACGATCGCCGCCATCTGATCACCGTGGGGCTGGTTCCCTGGAGCTTGGATCGACCGGGGCTGTCCTCGGGATTTATCCCGGACAAGATCGCCGGCGAGTTGGACTTCGTGGCGATGCACATCTATCCCGAGAAAGACAAGCTCGACGAGGCGCTCGACATACTCCGCGGTTTTGCGGTGGGAAAGCCGGTGGTGATCGAAGAGATGTTTCCGCTGCGGTGCTCAGCCGATGAGCTGGGACAATTTATTGACAAGTCGCAAGGCATCGCCGCCGGCTGGATCGGGTTTTATTGGGGGAAGACGCCCGACGAATACCGCGGGGCGAAGACCGTCGGCGACCGCATTACGCTCGATTGGCTCAAGCTGTTCGAGAAAAAACGACCGGAGTAGGCCGGCCTTCCAAGGCCGACCCGCAGACGACGGCCTTGGAAGGCCGTCGTACAGATCGTCAGTCTCGCCAGAGCGATGGATCACGTCAGCAGCTTAAGGTGCTCGAACTGCCCGCCAAGCACGCGGCCGCTGTCGCAGCCCAGCCACTGATCCAACAACGTCGAGTATACGCGCCGAAAGTCGGTATGGAACTTCAGGTCGCCCGCCGTCAGGTCGTCCGCCTTCAAACTCGGATGATCGCCGACCACGCCCCCCTTGACCGATGGACCAACGACGAGGAGATTCGATCCGGAGCCGTGGTCGGTCCCCTGGCTGCCGTTTTCGTTGACGCGTCGGCCGAATTCCGAATACGTCAACAGCACCACGCGTGACGCGTCCTGCGACTGCTCGAGGATGCTGAAGAACTCCTGTACCGCACCGGCCAGCTTCGAGAGCAATTCGGCGTGCGAGCCTTTCTGGTTCCCGTGCGTATCGAACCCGTCAAGCGCGACGTAATACAACCGGGCCCCGAAATCAGCTTCGATCAGCCGCGCCACGAGGTTCAGCTCGTAGCCCAGGCCTTCGCGGGCGTAGCGGAATTGGCCGCCGGTGAACTCGGGTTGGCCTTCGGGAGTCTTGAAGTCGCCGAGGATCGTCTGTAGCCGATCGAGCGTGGTATAAGTGTCGAGGCTGGTGCGTCGGACAAACTGGAGCATCGAGCCTGCCGAGGGAGAGGTAACCTCCGCGAGTTTGTCGATCAGCTTGCGCCGTTCGCTCGCGGCGTTGTCTTTCTCGGTGCGTACCAGCGGTCCGCTGCTCTCTCGATCGAGATCACCGCCTGGCGCCGCATTTGGACCACCGAGCACCAACTCCAACGGCTTGTTGGGATGGATTGTCGGCACCGCGGTCGGCGAGCCGCGCAGCGCCAAAGGGACTGGCCGTTGTGCAACATGAATCGCCGGCATCCGCCCGTCGGGCGCCTTGACGAAGTTCAGGCTCCGCCCCAGCCAGCCGTCGGCGATCTTTCGACTCGGGTCCGCCGACTGCCAGATGTCCATCGATTCGAAGTGCGAGCGGTTCGGATTCGGATATCCCACTCCTTGCACCACCGCCACCTGCCCCTGGTCGTACAGCTCCTTGAGCGGGCGGAGCGAAGGATGGAACCCGACGTGGTCACTAAGTACGAGCACATCGCGCTTTTCGTAGTGCAGCTTTGGCCGGGCCTTGTGATACAAGTCGTCCGCGTAGGGGATGACGGTGTTGAGCCCGTCGTTACCGCCGGTCAGCTCGACGACGACGAGGATCTTTTCCTGGTTCTGTTTGTCATCGGCCCTCGCGGTGGAGGCCAGAAAACCTGGAACGGTCGCGCCGAACGCCATCAGCGTGCCGGCGCCGATTTGACAACGTAAAAAATCGCGTCGATTCAACATGACGACTTCTCCTGGCGTCTGTCACGCCAATTGGTATTCCGGCATTACAAGAATGGTGTGGACGAGCTCGGCCAGTCGTTTTGGCTCATCTTTGTTCCCTGGATCCTTGTTCGCAAAATCCACGAGCAGCTTGCGACTTTCCTCGGAAACATCTCCGTCGAGCAGCAGGTTGAGTAAGAACTCGACTAGCGCGGCCGGTTCGTCAGCGCCGTGCTTGTTCACAATCCGCGTAAGATCTACACGCGAGCTAAACTCCGGATCTTGCCCGCCAACGAGCCGCCAGGCTAGGTTGTGCCGTGAGACGAGCGTGGCCGAATTGAGCCAGGCCCGACCCCCTTCCCAACCTTTGACGTTGGGCGGAGCAAACAGCGATTGACCGATCCCATCCATCGAAGTGGCCAAAACTTCGACCGGCACTGAGGCGTCGAGCCGGCGCAATAACCCCACTACGTAATCCACCGGCCCTTTGACGCGCGTTCGCCAGGCCTGCTCGCTGTAGAAGATCTGCGAACGCAAGATCGTCCGCACGCAGCCAGCGATGTCGTAGTCGCTCTTTCGTAGTTCCTCGGCCAACGGCTCGAGGAGCCCGTCGGGCGGCGATTCGACTTCGCTGATGAATTGCCGGAAAAGCGCGCGGGCGAGGAATCGCCCCATCGCCGGCTGCTCGAGCACGATCCGCACGATGTCGCTATCGCGCCAGTTGCCTCTCTGTCCGAACACGGTCTTCTGGCCGTCATCATGCCGATCGGCGGCGAACACGGCCCGGTCCCCATCCAGCCTCCAGCCGGTCAGCGCGCGAGCGGCTTCCTGAATGTCGGTTTCGGTGTAATTCCCGACTCCCAGTGAGAACAGTTCGAACAGCTCGCGAGCGAAGTTCTCGTTCGGCTGGCCCTTGACGCTGTTAACACCGTCCAACCAAACGAGCATCGCCGGGTCGCCCACCATCGCTAAAAGCAACGGCCGAAAGCGTCCCAGTGCATGCCCGCGCAGCAACTGGTTTTGTCCCAACATCGACGACAGCCGTCGGACCTTGGAAACGCTTGTGGCAAAATGGTTGTGCCAGAAGAGCGTCATCTGTTCGCGCAACGGATGGGGCGTGTGTACCATCCGATAGAGCCACCAACCTTGCAGCTTGTCGAGCTGCTCGTCGCTGGAAGCAAACCGCTGGCCCAGACCGTCGAGCAATTTGTCAAAGGCGTCTTGTCCGGGTCCGCCGACGAGCAACTCCTCGATCATCGCATCGCGGCCCTGCTCGATCGCCCGTTGAATCAGTTCCCAGCTTGTGGCCTCGCGCTCGGCCTCGCCGCGACGAGGCGGCACACCGAACGCCGCGCGGCGATAGAGATGCGCGGCCCATTTTAAGTCCCATTTCTTGTCCGGCGCTGGCTGCCAGGCTTCTTGGGGATCGATTTGGGTAAGTGTTTGAATCATTCAAAACCCCGCGAAAGCGAACAGCGTTCCAAAGCTGGCGAAATCGACGGGCATCGGCAGCGTGGAATAAACGTCGAAACGGATTGTAGATTCGTCTGCGGTCAACATTGAAAAGTTGTGCGAAATCGTCTCCGTGATCGGCTGCGAATGCGGAACGAGCGTGGTGTCAAAATTCTGGAAAAAGCCGCCCTCGCCCGCCGCACCGAACACACGGCTCAAAAGCGGCAGTACTCCCACCAGAAGCTTCACTGAGGGGCGGGGATCGGATTGCGAGAACGCCAACAGCTTGCGTGGATTGGCGTTATCCCCCGACGGTCGGACACGCTGCTCGATACGTGTTTGCAATTCGCCGCTGAACTGAAGGGCGCGCTCCTTGGCGCTGGCGCGAAAAATCGCCCCTTGCACGGCCTGAGGCGAAAGCGCGATGTGCAGCCACCCCTCATGCACGGCGAACGCGGGATGAATCGGAAAGAACTGCTGCTTCGACTGGAACACGTACAGCGGTGTGCCGCGATACTCGCGCTTCACAATCGTGAAGTTATCGACGCCCGCCTGCTCCAAAGCGCCCAGGATCGCCTCACGGGCTTGCTCAAGCACGGCCAGATCTTTGACCTCGATCGCAAAAGCGCCGCCGAAGAACGGGATCGCTCCCCCAGGCTCGTTGTACGCGATCAGCGTCGGTCCGACGGCGTCAAGCGCTTTCTTCATCGCGTCGCCCCCCAAGGCCGACTCGAATCCGGCCAGTTCGCTGCGAAACGCGTCGACTTCGCCCGGCTCTACGATGCTCAAGATCTTCTCAATCGTCTCAATGCCAAAGCGATAAACCTCGAAGGGCTCTGCTCGCAGAGTCCAAACTATCGACGCGTCGGCAGGCAGCGCCGGTAGCGTTTCCAGATCGAGCGATTGCCCATCTGCCAACAGTTTAAGAACGCCTCGACGTCCGGTGGGCGTGGTCAGCACGGTGGTCAGCCGCTGATACCGGCCTTCAAATCCCGCCTGCACCGAAACGCGCGTCAGGCTGTCCAAACCGAGTTGCTCAAGGATCGCCTTTGCCGGCGGAACCCATTGGGCCACGATCCGCTGCAGTCGTTCGGTATCGATCCGCGCACGGAGGTACGTCTCATATTCGTCGAACGAGCAGAGCTCCTTCCACTGCGGGTCGTGGGCGAGGGACTCGGCTTTGCCCTCGGCCAACGCGATCGTGCCTTCAGGCGGCATCGTGCCGATCGTGACGACGAAGTGGGGACCCTCCTGCCAGCACGCCATTCGGCCGAGGCCCAGAAACCCACCTTCCAAGAGTGTGCGGTCGGACACCGTGCGCTCTCTCAACTTGATTTCCGCCAACCGTGTGGCCAGGCGAACGGCGCTTTGAATCGCCGGCCGAACCTCATCGCTGCCGCCGCCTGGAAACACCAACGTGACTTGGACTCCGGGCAATAAACCTTCGGCCAGTTCAACGCCCACCAGCAGCCCCCGTTGCCTCAACGCCTCGAAAACGCGCGGCAGTTGTTCAGCATCGGCCGCTAGCGCAGTGAGCTCGTCGGGCGGCCCGCCGGCCAGGAGCCGCTGAGCGACGACGTCGGGCCCCAGTGCATTCGTCACGCGGCGGCGCAGGTCGGCGGTCAGCGGCCCCAGATCACCGCGCAATAACTCCGCTAATGCGGTGCGGTCGAACGCAGCGCGATGCGGATCGAATCCGTCGAAGTCTATGGCAACAACGCACTTGGCCGAGAGCAAAGCCTCGGGTGCTGGCTCCTCGGCCAGGCTGTACGCGCTCGCCAAAAAGACCAGCCCAATCGACCACAGGCACCGCAAAGCCAGGCGGCACGCGAACATGGAACACTCCCATAAAAAGGTCGGAGTGCAACGGCCGGACGACAGAAGCCCAATTATAGTAGAGCCATAGCAACGTCAAAACGCAAACGTTTCTACTAATCCGCGAACCGCCGGAATTGCCCCCACTCTTTTATCTTCGCTTCTTGCCAAATTTTATTTTTAAAACCGGCAAACACCCGCAGAATTTCGCATCGCACCCAGGAACCTGTATGACGAACTGGCTCTGCCACGCAACGTTAACCATAGCAATTTCATCGCTAGTTGCTGCCCGCATCGCCAACGGCCAGAGCGACGCCCACGATTGGCCTATGTACAACGGCGACGTCCTGGGCACGCGGCATAACGCGGCGGAACGAACGCTCGACAAATCCAACGTCGGCCGGCTCGAAGAGAAGTGGCGCTTCCCCGCTAAGGATTCCGATCAAGAAGTCGGAGTCATTCACGCCACACCCGTCGTCGTCAACGGCTATGTCTACTTCGGTACGGCGACCATGGAGCCGACCTTCTACAAGCTGGCGCCCGACGGGACGGTCCGCTGGTCCTATCGCAATCCGCTTTTCGCGCAAGGGCAGAAGGTCCCGGAGCCACAGCAGAACGACGAAGACCGGTCGGCTGCCGAACGCGCGGCGACCACCACGGGCGCGATCCTCTGCTCCGCGCTGGTCACCCAAGACACCGTATTCTTTACCGACATGGACGGGTGGATCTATGCCCTCGACCGTACAAACGGGACGGAGCGCTGGAAATTCAGCACGCGGGCAAACGGTTTTCCCGGGGCGCACGCGCTCTACGTCTCCATGGCTTCGCCAATCCTCGCCGATGGCAAGCTCATCGTAGCGGGCGGCACGTTGGAGCAAGTATTCGCCGCCGTTCCGCTCTTCAAGTGTTGTACCGGCAGAGGCTTCGTGGCGGCGATCGAGCCAGCGACCGGCCGCGTGCTGTGGAAATACGACGTTGGCCCGAAGCCCGAGCCGCTCAAGCCGCCGATCACGATCACCGACGACCACGGGGATCACACCTTCCACTTCGGGCCGGCGACGAGCTCCATCTGGAGCACCCCTTCGTTCGACGCCCAGAGCGGCATGATTTTCTTCGGCACCGACGTCAACACGGCGCCGCGGCGGCCAACCTCCGACAATCCATACTTCTACACGCGCGAGTCCTGTGCAGTGATTGCCCTCGACATCCGCACCGGCGCCGAAAAGTGGATTACCCAAATTAATCCAGGCGATGTCTACACTAGGGCCATGCGATCGTACGACTCCCAACAGAAACGGTACAAAGATCAATCGATCGGCGATACGCCGAAGATCTATACGATTTCCATCGACGGCAAACCGACCAAGGTGATTGGCGTCGGTTCCAAAAACGGTGCTTTCTATATTCTGCGTGCGGCGGACGGCCGGCTCTTGAACAACACTCCGCTTTATATCGGACCGCCAACGTATCCACTCGTCCCCCAGCCGCACCTTCGAACGCTCTCGCTGCCCAGTGCCATCGGCGGCCTGCAAACCGGCTGCGCGACCGACGGCAAGACGATTTTCACCAACGGGACCGACGCCCTGGGGTTGGCGGCGCTGGGAAATAAAGTGCCCGCCGGTGGGCCGGTGACCGGTGGCCGCGTGGTGGCATTAAGTCTCGATCTTAAGACAGAACGCTGGCGTCATGAGCGGCCCAAAGTCGCCTCGCTCGGTGGACCTCTGCCCAAGCCCGTATTTACAAATGCGGGCGATCCGGTCGCGTCGGGCATTGCCATTGCCAACGGCGTCGTTTACTTTACGACCGTCGCCAGCGGCAAGCTGGTCGCGCTCGATGCCGCAACAGGGGCTGTGCTCAAAGAGATCGACCTCGGGCCGGTCTGGTGTGGTCCGTCCGTTTCTCGCGGCCGAGTGTTCGTGGGCACTGGCAACATGCTGATTACGCCGGGCGACAACGAGGACTTCTTTCCAAAGAAGTACACGGGTGCTTTGTACTCGTTCGGCCTGCCAGGCGACGACGAAGCCGCGCGGATGGGGCGTGGAAACGAATAGGGCGACAGGCAACCCCGGGGCCTTGCTCGGAGCGCCAGTTAAATATCGCTGATTTTCGTTTCTTGCTAATCTTTGTGTATCGCCCGCGAACATTACGCAGGCGATCCTCTCTCCACAAGCGTAAGAACCTATGACCAACGGACATTGGCGCGCGTCTTTCGCCCTCGCACTTTCAGCGCTCATTCTTGCAGCGATCGCACAAGCAGCCGATGAGCCGCGTGACTGGCCCATGTACAACCGGGACGTCCTGGGCACGCGGCACAATGCAGGAGAGCGAACGATCGACCAGAGCAATGCCGGCCGGCTCGAAGAGAAGTGGCGGTTCCCGGCCGAGGGTTCGGAACAGCAGATCGGCGTCATCCATGCGACACCGGTTGTCGTGAACGGCTACGTTTACTTTGGCACCGCCACAGACCCGGTCTTTTATAAGTTGCGGCCCGACGGCGCCGTCTGCTGGACCTATCGTAATTCGGCGGTGGGCAGCCTGGCGGAGTCGCTCGTTGCAGCGGTCAATCCCAAGGCGCGCTTTCAGTCGTCAGGCGCAGGCATTCATACGGCGCCCTTTGTCACAGACGACAGCGTCTTCTTCGGCGACATCGCCGGTTGGATCTATGCGCTCGATCGCCAAAGCGGTAAGGAACGCTGGAAACTCAACACACGCGCCGCTCCTTTCCCTGGGGCGCACCCGATCAACGTCCTGTTCGCGTCCCCGATCCCGGCCGACGGAAAAGTCATTTTCGCCGGCGGCGCCTTGGAGCAGCTCATCGCTGGGAGTCCGTTATACAAGGGGAGCACCGGTCGGGGGTTCGTGGTAGCGCTCGATCCACAAAGCGGCCGGATCGTGTGGAAGTACGATGTCGGGCCCAAACCGGAACCACTCGATCCCCCCATCACAATCACGGACAGTTGGGGGGACCACACGTTTTACGTCGGACCTGCGACGAGCTCAGTCTGGAGCACGCCTTCGTACGACGCCGCGACGAGCACTATCTTTTTCGGCACCGATGTCAATACTGCCCCGCGGCGGCCCACCGAGGACAACCCGCGATTGGAAACGCGCGAGTCGTGCGCGATCATCGCCCTCGATGTCCGCGACGGCGCCGAGAAGTGGATCACACAGCTCAATCCGGGTGACGTCTGGACCAACCCCATGCGGGCGTACGACCCCGCCACCGGACGCTACAAGGACCAGTCGATCGGCGACACGCCAAAGATCTACACGCTTGAACTACAGGGCCGACCGACGAAGGTAATCGGTGTCGGTTGCAAGAACGGCGGCTTTTATGTCCTCAACGCATCCGACGGCCGGATTCTGGAACAAACGCCGATCTACACCGGCCCGCCAACGTATCCGCTCGCGCCCGAGCCGGACCGCCGTGTCCTCGCTCTCCCCAGTCCGATTGGCGGACTGCAAACGGGTTGCGCCACCGACGGGAAGACGGTTTTTACCAATGGAATTGATGCTCTACGGTTGGGAACGCAGGAGACCATGTTCGCCAGCGGCATTCCCACCGGGGGGCGCGTCGCGGCAATCAGCGCCGACACGCGCAGCGAGCGTTGGCGCCATGATCGGCCGAAGGTCCCCGCACTCGGCGGACCAGCGCCAAAGAAAATCTACAAAGACGTCGGCGATCCGGTGGCCTCAGGAATCGCCGTCGCCAACGGAGTCGTTTACTTCACCACCGTCGCCAGCGGGAAGCTAATCGCGCTCGACGCTTCCACTGGCGCCGTTCTCAAGGAGATCGATCTCGGGCCGGTCTGGTCCGGACCCTCCGTCTCCCGCGGCCGCGTCTATGTCGGCACCGGCAACACGCTGTTCTCGTCGGCAGACTACGAGGCCTTCTTTCCCAAGAAGTACACGGGCGTTTTGTACTCCTTCGGCCTCCCCGGCGAGGACGAAGTCAGCCGGATGGGCGCAGGCAGTGAGTAAGCGTCTAAGACCAACGCGCGGTCGCCATAGAAATCACTATTGCCGCGGAACTTGCTGTTCGCCATTGATGAATATAAGATGCCCATGCACGGTCGTTTAGTTCGCACGAGGTATTTTATGGGAAAAGTAGTGCTGACGCCCGCCTTGGAAGCGGAGTTCCAAGGTTTTCAGAATCCAATGGAAGTGTGCAACTCGCAAGGGAAAGCGGTGGGCCTCTTCTTGCCGCTTGGGAGTTACAAAAAACTTCTGGCTAAACTTGAGATCCCCTATTCGAAAGAGGAATTGGAGCGTCGGCGGCAGGAGGAAGGCGGTTCTTCCCTCCAGGAGTTCTGGCAGACCGTCGGCCCCTCATGAGCTACACCGTCACCTGGATCAACTCTGCACTCGATGAACTAGCGAAACTATGGAACAGAACTGCTGATCGACAGGATGTGGCGGATGCGGCAAATCGAATCGATTTGATTCTCAGATCGAATCCGTACGCCCACAGCGAATCGCGCGAAGAGAACCTCCGGATTATGTTTGCGCCCCCGCTGGCCGTTCTTTTCGAGATCAGTGACGCGGATCGCATAGTAACAGTTCGAGCGGTGTGGCAACCCGCATGAAATTAGCGAGTCGCCTCGAACCGTGTGGTGGGACTTGACTTGCCGCGCACGAAGCCTTCAGCGTGCCCACTCGTTTCCGTTCCTGCTCCCCTATGCGTTGAATCTCGGAATTGCGCCGCACGGCAGATTCCCGCGTTGGCCAAAGAAGCGGCGGCGCAACATCAACCGCATGGCCCCATTCGAAGCTCGTCCGGGGTACCTGCCGTTCCTTATAAGGCGCCGGTCCTTTCGTTCTATACCATTCGACGTGCCAATCTGATATTTTCTGCTGGCAGTTCGGACATTCTTCGTTCGCCCGGCATTTCCAGCATCCCTTAGCCGATGTCTCAGACAAAGTTCCCGACGACGATTTAACGTGACCCCGGACCACGATCTCCAGATAGCGCAGAACCATTTTCAAAACTTTCCGGGAGTTTGACATGAAGACTTTGATTGTGTGCGTGACAGTGACTGCCCTCGCAGCCGCCGCGCAAGGCGCGGAGCATCCGCTCGCGTGGCCACAGTTCCGAGGGCCGAACGGTTCGGGAGTCGCCAACGACGCTCGCCCGCCGATCGAGGTCGGCCCGGACAAGAACGTCAAATGGAAGGTCGCGATTCCCAGTGGGCTCTCCTCACCCATCATCGTCGGCGACAAGCTCGTCATCACCGCCTTCGATGACGGTAAGCTCTACACGGTCGCGTACAATCGTGCCAATGGCAGCGAACTTTGGCGTGCCGAAGCTCCGGCCCGCCAGATCGAGGGCTACCACAAGACCGAGGGCAGCCCTGCCGCGTCGACCTCCGCCACCGATGGTCAGCGGATCGTGTCCTACTTTGGATCGTGTGGCCTGGTCTGCTACGACCTCTCGGGCAAGGAGCTGTGGCGATTTGAAATGCCGCCGGCGGTGACGGCCGGAAACTTCGGCAGCGGCGTCTCGCCGATTATCGCCGATAATACGGTCATTCTCGTCCGAGACGAAACCAAGGATCCAAAGATCGTCGCCGTCGACCTGGCAACCGGGTCGCGCAAGTGGGAGAGAAAACGGCAGTCTCCGATCTCCTACTCGACCCCCGTACTGTGGAACATTCCGGCCGGCAAGCAAGTTGCCGTCGCCGGCCATGCGCGGTTGATCGGCTACGACTTACAGTCCGGCGCCGAAAAATGGTCCCTGAATGGTATCCCGTCCGGGTGCGTCTCTTCCCCAGTCACGGCCGATGGCAAGCTGTACTTCGCGGGCTCATCCCCCGGCGGCACAGACGACACGGAGTTTCAAATGCCAACCTTCGACGCAATGCTCAAGCAGTTGGACAAAGATAAAGACGGCGTCTTGGGACGTGACGAGGGGGACAAGGCCTTCGAAGGCTTCTTTGACAACCAGGACGCGAACAAAGACGGCAAGATCACCCGTGACGAGTGGGACATGATCGCTAAGTTCATGTCCGAGGGAAAAAGCGTCGCCCTCGCACTCGAGCCCGGCGGCAGCGGCGACGTCACCGCGTCGCACGTGCTTTGGAAGAAAACGAAGGGCCTGCCGTACGTTCCCTCCGCAATCGTTTACGGCGGGCAGTATGTCATGGTGAAGGATGGCGGGATCGTCACCGCCTACGACGTAAAAACGGGAGATGAGGTTTACCAGAAACGCACTGTCGCGTCGGGAAGCTACTACGCCTCGCCAGTGGCGGCGAACGGGCACATCTACTTCACATCCCTGAACGACGGCGTCATCACAGTCCTAAAAGCCGGCACGGCAACGCCGCAGGTAGTGGCCGAGAATCCGCCGCTCGGCGAGCGCGTGGCGGCGACTCCGGCGATCGCCGACGATACGCTATACGTGCGGACTGCGGACGCGCTGTACGCGTTTGTCACGGAAAAGTGATCGTCAATTGGAACCTCAAACGGTGATTGTCCATATCTGCGGCAAGCTAAAGTTTGAACTCCAATAGTCAAAGCATGCTCGGCGTCGGGTTGTGCGGGACTTCGGTTGCCGCTTCCGCACCCGGCGGTGTGCGGCTATGCTCCCAACGATCGTAGCCGACCAACGGGCTACCTTGCTCGAACTTGAACGTACCGTCGGCGTTTTCCTGCAGTGTCGCCCAGCGGACGTACGCCAGGAGCTGCTGTTCGGAGTCGAACGTCGCCACGAGCTTTTTGACGCCGGCGCGCTTAGAGCCATACAGATAATACATGGACATCTCCTGGTGCAAGTTTGCAGACGACGCTGACGGCAGTAGTATATTTTACCGGCGGATGAGAATCTGTGTGCCGCTGCTCCGCCCCAAGCACTGCCGAGGACTGTAGCACACTTACATGCCAAACGCACACCTCCTTTTCCGATGCGTGGCCGTACTGTTCTCACTGGCGTTCTCAGTGGCGGCAACTAAAGCGGACGAGAGCTTCGAGACATCGCTCCGCAAACTTTCCCCGCGCGTACTTAAGGACGGCGAATCGCAGCGCAACGTATTGTCGGCCGACGTGTCTCGGCGATTGCGACAGGCCAACGAACGCTCCTCGGCCGCCTGGCACCAAATGCAATCACGCGCGGATTGGGAACCGCACAGAGAGCGTGCCTTGGAAGCTCTGCGCCGTTCGCTGGGCGTGTTTCCTCTCTCGCCCGTCGACTTGCAGTTGAAGACGTGCGGCGAGATCGAGGAAAAAGGATATTCGATTCGCAACTTGGTCTATTCGAGCCATCCCGACGTGCGGGTCACCGCGAACCTTTATGTGCCTAATCCGTTGCGCGACCGCATGCCGGGGCTGTTGATCTGCCACAGCCACCATGCCCCGAAAACGCAAGGCGAGCTGCAGGAGATGGGAGCGCTGTGGGCCCGCGCCGGCTGCCTGGTCCTGGTGATCGATCAGCTCGGACATGGCGAGCGACGGCAGCATCCGTTCGTAACCGCGGCAGACTATCCGCAGCCATTTCAGCCGGGCCGGCAGGACTATTACTTCCGCTACAACGCCGCAATGCAACTCTACGTGGCGGGCGAATGCCTGATGGGTTGGATGGCGCGTGATCTGATCCGCGGCGTGGATGTATTGCTGGCGCAACCCGGCATTGACCCCGAGCGGATCATCATGCTGGGCGCCGTCGCGGGTGGCGGCGATCCGGCGGCGGTAACGGCGGCGCTCGATCCGCGGATTGCGGCAGTGGTCCCCTTCAACTTCGGCGGTCCTCAGCCGGAGAGCCCCTACCCGCTGCCTGAGGACGCCGAGACGCGATTCAACTATGCGGGCGGCGGAAGCTGGGAGTCGACACGGAACCTGGCGCGGTCGGCAAGCGACGGCTTTCTGCCGTGGGTTATCGTCGGGTCGGTCGCGCCGCGGCGGTTGATCCATGCGCACGAGTTTGCTTGGGATGCGAACCGCGACCCGGTTTGGAAACGTTACCAACGACTCTACGAGTGGTACGCGTCGCCGAAGCACCTCAGCTTCACGCACGGCTTCGGCGAGTTGCGGCAATCGGGCGATGTGGCTTCGCACTGCACCAACATTGGCCGCCCGCATCGCGCGAGGATTCACGAGGCATTCGCCGAGTGGTTTGGCATCAAGGTTGACGAGAACCAGCCGGTCGTACGCCGAAGCGCCGCCGAACTGCACTGCCTGACCGATGCGGAAGAAAGGTTGCCCGCGCTGCTCACACTCGCCGCGCGCGAGGCACAAAAACGGACAAGGGAGTTTGCCGCGACATTGTCGCAGCAACCGGCTGAGCGACTCCGCGAAGTGCTAGCCAATGCCTGGCGGCAGCGTCTGGGAAACGTGGACCCGTACGCTATTGAAACGGCAGTCAAGCGCGGCGAGCAATCGCTGAACAAAGTGCGCGTCGAGCACTGGCTATTGCACGGTGAGCGCGGCATTCCGCTGCCGGCGATTCTACTCGTGCCTGGCGGAAATAAGCGTCGGCCGCTTCTCGTCGCGGTTGCCCAGGAAGGCAAGGCGGGCTTCCTGCAACATCGGGCCGGCTTGCTCGCCGAGCTTGGTAGGAAGATGGTCATTTGCCTCGTCGATGTTCGGGGCATGGGCGAAACTGCGGCGGGTGACGAACGGGGCCGGCGGTCGGCGGCGACCTCCCTGGCGGCCAGTGAGCTGATGCTTGGCGAAACGCTGTTAGGATCACAAGTGCGCGATTTGCGATCGGTTCTGGCGTGGTTGCACAAGCGGCCGGAGGTTGACGCTGCTCGCACCGTCGTCTACGGCGATTCGTTCGCACCCGTCAATGCCTCGGACGCAACGGTCAAAGTGCCGCTCGACCTGCCGCAGCCACGATTGTCTGAACCTGGCGGCGCGGCGCTTGCGCTCTTTGCCGGCCTGTTCGAGCCCGAATTGGCCGGCGTCGTCGCGCGGGGCGGCTTGCTGGAGTATGGAGCGGTCTTCGAAGGCCCGTTTATTCATCTGCCCTTCGATGGGATTGTGCCCGGCGCCGCCGCCTGCGGGGATTTGCCGCTCGTGGCTAAAACCATCTCCGATCGACCGCTCTGGCTCTCCGAGCTGGTCGACAGTCACAATCGCCGTGCCTCTTCGAAAGCGATCGACGCGCGATACGGTGAAGTGCTCCGCCGCTGGCATGGCCCTACAGTGGCCGGCGAGCCCAGCGACGACGAGGTGGCTCGGTGGTTGACGGCAAACTCGAGCCGAACTCCGGATCCTTCGCCGGTCAAGTAACTTCGTTACGGGCGACGGATAACGATTAACCAGTCCTCCTTTTCGTCCTGTGGTGGTCGGCCGAGTGCGACGTTGTTTCCCCCCATGATTTCTTTGACGGAACCGTCTTGTAACCGCCCGCCGTTTCGTGGATCGAACCATTTTACGACGTAGCGGCCTTCAGCCGCTCGGAGGTCCAGATTGGCTTCGCCGCCATCGGGAAGGTAAACCAGATACAGCTCGCCGGGCTTGGCAAAGCAATACTTGCTGTTGCCATGCCTTTCGTTTCCAACTAGCTCGTCGGCGTTTTGCATCTCCCAGAACGGAATCTTGTGCTCCTTGAAAAATCCTAGCGCGATCGCGCAATAGTCCCACGAGCGATCGCGGCTGCGAAAGTCTTCGCAGCGGAGATCGTTCTGCGGCAGCGTGTAGCCGAAGTAGTACTCGACGCCCGCGCCGCCCGCCATCAAGTTGCCCCACAACGTCGACTTGCGGATGTCGTGAAGGTCGTAGGCCCGTTTGCCTTGGCGGGCTTTCCCATCGGAGCCGCGGTAGCCCGGATCGGGGGGCACGCCCATGTCGGCGGGCCCTTGCTCATCGTTGGCAACAACCCACGGCCGGCCGGCCCGCTCCGACTCGTCGATCCACTTCAACGTCCGCTGGTGAACCTGGTCCCAGCCGTTTTGCAGCGACGTGCCGGTGATTGCGGAGGTTTTACCCAGGAGCGGGGTGTAGACCTGATCCTGCTGGTTGGGATACGTGTGGACCACGATCAGATGGTCATAGGGGTCAAGTTCGCGGATGTAGCCGGCCATCGCGTATTGTTGCTCGGTCGACTGCGTATTCTCCTCGCCCAGGTTCCAGTTGAGCGCCAGCTCGTGCGCGAAACGAGCCACCAACTCGCGGCAATAGAGTTTGCGCTCGATGCCCAAATCGCCGCCATCGAGCGACGAGGGCACGCGCCCCTTGCCGCTCTGCCCCGCGCGATTGTCGTCGATCTCGGTCTCTTGCAACTTAAAGTGCAGGTACAACCCAAGCTGTTGCGCATGGTCGAAGACGATCTGCCATTGATCGAGCTTGGAGCAGTCGTAGTGCAGTTTGTCGTCCGGCGCGACAAACGGCCACACATCGTTGCCGTCGCCGCCTTTGTTGTACGTAAGAAACGAAAACGCGTTGCACCCCTTGCCGGCCAGGTAGTTGAGCGCGCCGATCAGCCCATTTCCCTTACTGTCTTGCCAGGTCGGATCACCGTTCCGCCAGTCGCGCACGTGCGGTTCGTAGCGATGCAGTCCAGAGGGTACTGCTTCGCCGGCGCGGGGCTGGCGAGGCCCCTTGATGCCGACCTGCGTGCCGTCGAAGTCCGCGTAGGCCAAGAGGTTCTCGGGCGAATCGGGGCCGGCCTTCAGAAAGAATTCGTCCGACTGCGCAAACTTCAAATACCGCTCGCCGACATACTGGAGTCGCCCGCGCCCGCGAAAATCGCGGCCGGTTTTGTCGCTCCTCTCGACCTTGAACGCACCTCTTAGCCCATCAGCGCTCTCGATTCGTTCACCCCGCGCGCTGTCGTCGAAGGCGGCGTACTTACCTCGCACGAAAGAAACTTCGTAGTTCCATTGCCCCGCTTTATCAGGCGACAAATGAGCCCGCCACTTGTTCCCCTGCGATGCCGAAGTATTCGCCGCGTTGCCATCGGCCGCGAAGTAACCGGGAACCTTGTATTCCGGCGAGCCGGACTCGTGGCGAAACGTCACCGTCATCCGATAATCGGTGAACGGGTTGGGATCGCTGTCGGTCTCACGCGCCGAGGGTCCGTCCAGGGTCAGCGTGATCTTGTGCCATTGTTTGAGCTCGCCGGTGATGGCGCCTCCCTTCTCAGTCCCGTTCTCGTTGCGCTGCCCAAATCCACACGGCGTCAATAGAAGCGCATAGGCTACAGCAACGATACCGGTCAACCGAGTCGCAAATGGGGCGTTGGTGGATAGGGGCTTCGGTTTCATGGCCACCTCGATTCGGAGCCGTTTTGTAGGGTTCAGCCTAATGCCGCCCCTAGTGTATCGGGACCGCGCCGTAATTGCGAAACAATGCACGGTCCACTATGATCGGACAGTATTGGAACCTCACCCGCCCGCGCCCCTCTCACGCCTTCCGCCTCGCAACTGTATGTCTCCATCGCGCCAAGTCCTTTCCCCGTCCGCCGCGCTTGTGTGCGTGGGACTTGCCACGGTTTCTCTGATTTTGGGTGTCGCCGGGACCAATGCCTCTGACCGCGGTGAACCGGCCGGCGACGCACTCGCCGTCGCGTTTACCAAGTCCGTACAGCCCTTTTTGAAGGCTAACTGCCTCACCTGCCACGCGGACAAGGAACCGGAGGCTGAACTGGATCTGAGCAAATATACGAGCCTCGGCGAAGCGACAGGCGCCTTGGGAACGTGGGAGCTCATTCTGGAGCGCCTGGCCGCGGGCGAGATGCCGCCGGAGGATGCGGACCGACAGCCTTCCGCCAAAGAGCGCCAGGCCGCGATCGATTGGATCAAGGCGCTCCGCAAGCGCGAAGCCGAACGGTCGGCCGGCAACCCGGGCCGCGTCCTCGCGCGGCGGCTGAGCAATGCCGAGTTCAATTACACCGTCCGCGATTTGACCGGCGTCGACATCCAGCCGGCCAAAGAGTTTCCCGTCGATCCCGCGAACGAGGCGGGTTTCGACAACACCGGCGACTCGTTGACGATGACACCCGCTTTGCTGCAAAAGTATCTCGATGCCGCGCGGTCGGTCGCGGCTCATCTTGTCCTGAGACCTGAGGAATTTACTTTCGCACCCCACCCGGCGATTACCGACACCGACCGCGACAAATACTGCGTCCGCCGGATCATTGATTTCTACCAGCGGCAGCCTACCGGCTATGCGGATTACTTTCAGGCCGCGTGGCGCTACAAGCATCGTGTTGCGCTGGGGCAACCCACGGCCACACTGGAGCAGATCGCCGAAGAGGATGGCGTAAGCGCTAAGTATCTCGCTACCGTTTGGGCTCAGCTCTCCGACGAGGAGCACCCAGTAGGTCCGCTTGTCAGGCTGCAATCGCTGTGGCAGGCCCTGCCGTCACCGGAATCGAGTGAGCTGGCCGCCGTGCGCTCCGGTTGCGAAGCGATGCGTGACTACGTGACGGAGGCTCCGTGCGAAGCTTTCCAAGCGGTTTGACCGGCTGCGCGTTCGCGGCATGCACGCCGGTTCGCAGCCGCTGGTGCTCTGGCGGAACCGGCAGCATGCGACACATCGGATGACGCTAAATCGCGATGCTTTAGTTGTCGAAGGCCAGACGGTTCAGCAAGACGATCGCAGGCAAGAAGACGACGATGCGGACGAAGAGCAAGAGAACAAACCTCCGGACTCCGATCTAGTCGTGCCGGCCGACCCCGCCGAGCGCGCGCGGCACGTCGCCGCCTTCGAGAAGTTCTGCGCGGTCTTTCCCGACAAGTTCTATGTCTCCGAGCGCGGCCGCGAGTTTCTGGACCGTAGCGAAAAAGAAACCCGAAACGAGCGAGGACGGCTACTGAGCGCCGGTTTTCACAGCATGATGGGCTACTTCCGCGACGATGCGCCGCTGTACGAGCTGGTGCTCAACAAAGCGCAACAGCAGGAGCTCGACGCGCTCTGGAAGGAACTGGACTTCATCGCCAACGCGCCGGTGCGGCAGCACACCGGTTTTATCTGGTTCGAGCGCACCGACTCGCGGTTCATGATCAGCGAGGAGTTCGACTTTGCCCGCGCTGAAGATAAGGACGCCACCAGAGAGGCCAAGATTCGACAGCTCTCCCAGGTGTACCTGGAAAAGGCGCAGCGGAATGGCGCCGGAGACGTGGCGTTGGCCGCCATCCGATACCATTTTGAGAACATCGACGCCACCGTCCGCTGGGTGGAAAACGCACGCCGGGCGGCCGAGCCGACGCACCTTGAGACGCTCGTGCGGTTCGCCGAGCGTGCGTATCGCCGGCCAATCCTTCCGCAAGAGCGAGAGGAACTGTTGAGCTTTTATCGTGAGCTCCGCGACGACCACGGACTGGTCCATGAAGACGCCCTTCGCGATACGCTGGCCAGCGTGCTCGTATCGCCGCGGTTTCTGTACCGTGTGGACTCCCTTGGAACGGGACCTGGGGTCGAGCCATTGCCCGATTACGCGCTTGCCAGCCGCTTGAGCTACTTCCTCTGGTCGAGCATGCCGGACGAAAAACTGCTGGCCGCAGCGGCGGCCGGCGAGCTTCGCCACCCTGAGACGCTCCTCGCCCACACGCGACGGATGCTCAAAGACGAGCGAGCGTGGGGCCTGGCCACGGAGTTCGGCGGCAACTGGCTCGATTTCCGCCGCTTTCAGGAGCACAACAGCGTCGACCGCGATCGCTTTCCGAGCTTCGACGACGAGCTTCGCCAGTCGATGTTCGAAGAGCCGTTGCGGTTCTTTGTCGACGTCCTCCGCGAGGACCGATCGATTCTCGACGTCCTCGATGCCGATCACACGTTCGTCAACGCCTCACTTGCGCTGCATTACGGCATGACCGACGTCCAAGCAGCGCCCGGTCAATGGATGCGTGTCGACGATGCCGCCAAATACCATCGCGGGGGCCTGTTACCGATGGCGGTGTTTTTGACGAAGAACTCGCCCGGCCTGCGCACTAGTCCCGTCCAGCGCGGCTATTGGGTCGTGCGCCGGTTGCTCGGCGAACGCATTCCACCGCCGCCGCCGAATGTTCCGGAGCTGCCCAACGATGAAGCAAAGCTCGGTGAGCTGACGCTGCGCGAGGTTCTGGCCCGCCACCGCGAAGACAAGAGCTGCGCGGCCTGCCACGTGCGCTTCGACGGCATCGGCCTTGCATACGAGGCGTTCGGACCCGTCGGCGAACGCCGCAGCGTAGATCTGGGAGGTCGGCCGGTCGACGTTCATGCCGCGTTCCCGGGCGGCGCGGAAGGGTCGGACCTCGCCGGTCTGCGCGACTACCTCCGCACCGAGCGCCAAGACGAGTTTGTAGAGAATTTCTGCAGAAAACTGCTATCTTATGGCTTAGGTAGGGTCCTCATTCCGTCGGACGATGCCACGGTCGCCGCGATGCGGGCGAGCCTGACAGAGAATGACTATCGCGTCAGCCGTGCTATCGAGACCATCGTCCTCAGTCCTCAATTTCGAAACAGGCGAGGTCGCGAGACCTCCAGTGAGGAGCGCTGAACATGAACAACAATTCGCTCACGTGGTCGCGGCTCTCCGAGACGCGGTTGCGAGTCTCGGAGAGACTCGCCCACGTGACCGCTTCGCGGGTATCGCGTCGCACGGTCCTCCGTGGCGTCGGCGTGGCCATGGCGCTCCCCTGGCTGGAGTCGATTCCCGTCTGGGGCGCGGCGACGGACGCCGCCACGGGCGCATCTGCTCTACCGAAGCGCTTGGGCGTCTTGTTCATGGCCAACGGCATCAATCCCGACCATTGGTGGGCGAAGGGATCGGGCGCCGACATGGAGCTGGGCAAGTGCCTGGAGCCCCTGGCGCCGTACAAGACGAAGCTGAACTACATCGGCGGCCTCTTCAATCGCGCCGCCGTGGGCGTCGGCATCCATCCCGGCCAGACCGGCAATCTGCTTTCGGGCGCCGCCCTGCAAAAGGGGGCCGAGCTGCGCGGCGGCATCAGCATGGACCAGATGCTTGCGCGACACATTGGCCAGCAGACGATGCAGCCCAGCTTAGTGCTCGGTTGCGAGCAGCCGGTGACCGGCTATCACGAGACCAACTTCTCGATGGCCTACGGCTCGCACATCTCCTGGCAAAGCTCCACGTCGCCGGTGCCGATGGAAATCTATCCCTCGTTGGCGTTCGACAGCCTGTTCGAGAATCGCGGTTCACTGCGCAATCGCAGCATCCTCGACCGCGTCAAGGAGCACGCCGAGAGCTTGAGCCGAGAAGTCAGCGCCAGCGACAAGGCAAAGCTCGATGAGTACCTCACCAGTGTGCGCGAGGTCGAAAAGCAGGTCGAGCGCGCACGCAGCGCCGCCGAGAAGGCGGCCGATCGGGCCAGCGATAAGGGGCGACCGGCGATCACGATGGATCGGCCCGACAACGGCTTGCCCGAAGACATTCGCGAGCACATGCGGCTGATGTGCGACATCATCGCGCTCGCGTTCCAGACCGACAAGACGCGCATCGCGACGTTGCTCTTGTGCCGCGACATCTCAGGGTTGTTTTATCCATTTCTCGATGTCCGCTCGGCGCACCATCCGGCATCGCACCGCGACCATTCGGAGGACTACTTACGGATCGTCCGCTATTACGTCAGCCAGGTGGCCTATCTCGCCGCGCGGCTGGAAGCGATGCCCGAAGGCGAAGGCAACGTGCTGGACAACTCGCTTTTGGTCTTCATGTCGAACATGTGGTCCGGTAACCGGCACGACAGCACCAAGGTGCCGCTGGTACAGGTCGGCAATCTGGGGGGTACGCTCAAAACTGGTCGCGTGCTCGATTACTCCGACAAGGGGGACGAGAACCGCAAGCTCTGCAGCATGTACCTCTCGATCATGGACCGGCTGGGCTTGCAGCTTGACAGTTTCGGTGACGCCGACAAACGCCTGGCGGATCTGTAAGCCAGATAACGGACGCATACGCGTGCCACTGCTCGCCGCGAGCAATGCACCAATTAATCAAAGCGGCGATTCGTTGAATGGGGACCCCTTTGGCGCTCTCGCTTGCGATGTTGGTCTTCCAACGCTTGCCGCCGGCGGATCGCCGCGATACTTTCGATTGGCTTGCCGGCCGAGCTCTTGCGAGCAGCGGTCAGCCGTGACTGTCGATCTGTCGTCGTTCGCTCCGCGAAAGAACGCCCTTGCGCGGAGCGAAAGGCGAAATTGTCACCGTCGCGTCTTGGAAGCGGCAGCAGACCCTCTTGCCGCAGGCGAGCAATCCGATCTTGGACGACGCTTGGACCCGGCCGGTACTGTGGCCGCAACGATAAAGGGCCATAAACTGGCGCATAGGCCCCGCCATAGTCGCCGACGACCGGAATCAGACCCGTCACAAACGGCCGCTGCGTCGTGGCCGAAATGAACCCCGGCGCGCCGTCGATGCCGGTAAGCGTTACGGCCTGGCTGTTGACGCTACGTGTCGAACCTTGCGCGGCGGAGATTCGAAGCTGAGCCTCGGCGGGCGCCACTGCGGCAAGGCCAAACGTCGCCATGACGGCGGCCGTAGTCCAGGGGTTGGCAACCATAAAACTCCTCCAGAGCCAATCGTCACGATCCCGATTAGTTAGCGGGCAACAGTTGAATGTTACCCCCACGACTGATCAGATCCAAGCCGGCCGGGCGGTCTTCGCCGGACAGAACCCGGTCGATGTAAAAAGGATAGGCATATTCCACGGTTAGCACTCCGCATCCGCGCCACCTGATCTTCTGTTTTAAGTGTGTCCGCCTAGTTAGACCGCCCCAACCGCGAAGGAGTTCGAAGAATTGTGACTTTTTTTAGCCGGCAGTACTGTTGCCAAGAAAGAGACGCATAGAGGAAGCGTCTGGAAACCAAAAGCGCCGGCGAATCGTCTAAACGACAGCCAATCTGGAGGAATACCATGACCAGCGACACGCGTTTTTGCCTTGCCCTTCGAGCAACTTTGTTTTTGATCGCCCTGTCCGTCGCAACGGCGGTCCAAGCATTGATCACCGGCGACCACGGCAATAAGCCGGTGCCTAGTCGCGATTGGCCCGAGGGGACGTTAGCAATCGCCAACCACAAGAGCCGGCTGGGATGGTGGGAGGGCCCGCCGTTCGGCGGCGGGCACTACACGTTTCTCTTTCGCGGCGATGCGAAGGCGTTGAACGAGGCGCTTACGCTATTGGCCAAAATCAACTGGCCGGCGGTCGAACTGCACGTCCATGGCGGTCCGCACGAAGATTTCTGGTTGGTGGAGCGCGGCCCCGATAAGCAGGGTGAGAAAAAACGCGACGCCCGCATTGATTGGTCGTTTACGGTCTGGACGCCGCGAAACTTTTATCACCTCCACAACGACCCGCGTAGTCTCTTCAGTAGCGACCGGCCGGAGTTTCGCCAGCCGCTCCCGCCGCCCAGGATCGACGTTTACCTCGGCGGAGGCCTGATCGACTGGAAGAACGTGAAAGTACCGGATAAGGTGCGCATCGTCGGCAATCCGGCCGACGTGCTCAAGGGTGAACCGCCGCGCATCCGGCTGACGGTTTACGACATGCAGACAAGTAAACCAATCGCAGACGCCAAGGTGACCCTCATCACTTCCGCCAAGGACGGCCAGCAAGACGCTGGGGAGGCCACAACGGATGAGCGGGGCGGCGCCCTCTTCGACAAGCTGGCGCCCGGTCACTACAACTTACATGTCGAAGCGGATGGCTATGCGACGCGGTCGCTCGGCTGGGAGCAATTTGGAAAGGGGGACGACAAACCGCTCACCGCCGCGCTAAGCCGAGCGGCCAAAATCTCCGGGCGAGTGCTCGACTCGAACGACGAACCGATTCCGAAGGCCGCCGTCCGTCCCTTTGTCGTCCTGGGTCGTGACGGCCGCGGCTATACGCAACCGCAACGGCCGGAGACGCGGACCGATGCCAAGGGCAGGTTCGAGCTGGAGCTGCCGAGCGGATACGTACAGCTATCGGCGCAAGCGACCGGGCTTTACCACTCGTGGACGGAGGTGCTTCCGGTCGGCGATCGAAGTCCGGCCATCGAGCCGACGGCGCCGGTCGTGATACGCATGGCAAGGACGACTACCGTTACGGTGAATGTCGTCAACGAAGCCGGCAAGCCCGTCGCTGGTCAACCTGTCTATCTGGAGCCCACCGGCAACCCGATCGGCAAATGGAGTGGATCGGGCACGACCGATGCCCAAGGACGCGCGACAATCGACGGAGTGCCGCCTGGGGATTACCAGCTTACCGATCGCTCGTATCCAAAGAAGAACGGCCCAGAAATCCGCGTCGAAGAGGGGCAGGCGATCGAGACCGAAGTAAAGTGGTGAGGCGCACGGGACCTTTTTTTCTCCGCACGGTGCGCATTCTTGTGAACCAACCGGCCTGCGCGGCGTCTAAGCAAGTAGGGCAGACGGCGTGCGCGTTGTACGCCGTGGGCCAATCAGAGTCGAAACACCCGCGAAAGTCAGCAGAGTCATGATCCTCTTTTGGTCGAGCTTAAGGCACGAACGGATGCGAAAACGCGATTCCGCGCCCTGCGGTAATACGCTCCCGTATCCCCTGCGCTTGTGACGCTCGGCCGTTCCAGGTCCGTGAAGGCTCCAAAGGCCCAATGTCACTGTGACATCGGGCCTTTTTCGTTGAATTACATGTTTGGGCTGTGAAGATCACCTGAGGGGCCGGTAGCTGAGACGGTCGGGCACCGCCGCGCAGCGGTGGTCGGCTTGGCTGAAAACCGGGAGACGAAGATTCGAGCGCCTCCCGGCCCACTTTGCGGTGTAGCCAAACGGTAAGGCGTCTCCCTGTTAAGGAGAAGATTGCGGGTTCGATTCCTGCCGCCGCAGCCTTTCGAGTGCGGAGTTCGGGTTACGGACTGGAATGAGGAGTTCGCACCATAACTCCGCACTCCGAATTCCACATTCCGAACTCAAACACGTCCTCGCAGAGCAGCCAGGAGTGCTCGCCACCCTGTCACGGTGGAGATCGTGGGTTCAAATCCCATCGAGGACGCTTTTCGGCACGGTACGCAAACCGGCAAAGCGGCGAAGCTCAAACCTTCGTGATGCTGCGGGTTCGACTCCCGCCTGTGCCATTTGTTTCGGTAATCCGTCGGCTGGGCACGGGCGAGCCCAAGTGGCTGTAAACCACCCGCCGCGCGCTGTGCAGGTTCAACTCCTGCCCGATGGACTGACCGGCCCGTTCGTCTATCGGTCAAGGACACCAGTCTCTCAAGCTGGAAAGGGGGGTTCAATTCCCGCACGGGTCACTGATTCATGGCCAAGTGGTGTAACTGGTAAACACGCGACGCTCAGAACGTCGTGCGGGCACCGACGCGCAGCGTTGGTCCGGGCGTGGGAGTTCGAGTCTCCCCTTGGTCACTCGATTGCAGGCGCGGCAGGTGCCCGACCGGCTCTCATAAGGCCGGTGAGCCCGGCTCGATACCGGGGCCTGCAACTGAAAGCAACGATGAACTAGGAATGATGAACGAAACTAGTGAACCTGTCGCGCTGTCTGTACCTCATCGTTCATCGTTCATCGTTCTTTGTTCATCGTTCATCGTTTACTTCGGGCTGCTCGTCCAACGGCAAGATACCTGGCCTGCAACCAGGGGGATTGGGGTTCGACTCCCCGGCGGTCCACTTAGCAAGAGAACGGAAGGTAGCCGGATACGGTTGGCCGGGCCGCGTTGCTAACGCGGTTCTCGCTCGTCGAGATGAGGGTTCGATTCCCTCACCTTCCGCTGCGATGCCTCGATGGTGAAACGGACATCACACCTCGCTTCGAACGAGAGATTCCGGGTTCGAGTCCTGGTCGGGGCACTGAAGAACATGGTGACTGTAGTGTAGCGGTGTCTGCATATCTGGCTCGGGCACCGACCGAAGGTTGGTCGCCAGAAGGTGGCGGTTCAACTCCGTCCAGTCACCCTTGATTTGGAACAGGTGAAACAATGGCAAAGATCCTTAACCGCCCAACCTTGGTGCTCAACCGCAACTGGCAGCCGGTCAACGTGGCGCCGGTCGCCCGCGCGCTGGTGCTCGTTTGGAGCGAATCGGCGCGCGTGGTCGATCCGCGCGACTACCAGCTCTATGGCTGGGAAGATTGGTCCACGCTCAAGCCGGCGGCAGGCGAGGCGTTTATCCAGGCGATCAGGTTCCGCTTGCGCATACCGGAAGTCATTGTGTTGGCCCAGTTCGATCGGCTGCCAAGCGCCGCGGTCAGCTTCAGCCGCCGCAATATGTTCAAGCGGGACCATTACACCTGCCAGTATTGCGGCAACCAGCCCGGTGGCGAAGAGCTGACGATCGACCACGTCGTGCCTCGTTCGCAGGGCGGGCAGTCCACCTGGGACAACTGCGTGCTGGCTTGCGTGGCGTGCAACAAGCGGAAGGCCGATCGCACGCCGCACCAGGCCCGGATGAAGGTGCGCAGTCAGCCGGTCCGCCCGCGCTGGTCGCCGATGTACGCTCGCCAAAGCGTGCGCATCGCAAGCTGGTCGAAGTTCATCAGCGAGGCGTATTGGAACGTCGAACTGGAGAGTTAGTTGGAAAAAACCGCCCGCCGGTCTTTATCGATCGGCGGGCAATACACGAGCGTGCTCCTGGGAGAGCCGGCGGCCTCCAAAACCGCCTCACGGGGTTCGACTCCGGGCACCGACCGGCATGGATGCCAGTTGGTCGGCTCGTGCTTATTGCCGACGTGGCTCGACTGAGAAAGGCGCCTGTCTTGTAAACAGGTTCATGCTGGTGCGAATCCAGTCGTCGGCTCTTGGTTATTAACTGTCCCGATGGTGTAGCGGATCGCATCGAACTCTCCGAAGGGACCAACCGACATCCATGCCGGTTGGTGCCCAGTCCTGGTTCGACTCCAGGTCGGGATGCTCGTTCGTTGTGCCTTGCGAGTGTGACGGAAGCACGGCAGTCTTCGGAACTGCAAGACGGGGTTCGACTCCCTGGCGAGGTGCTGACGGAAGTTTGTCCTCGGAGTGTGGTGGAGCTTGCACGCGACCCTGCGAAGGTCGAAGCCTGGGTTCGATTCCCAGCGAGGACATTGTGTCGCCTTTCGCTCCGCGAAAATTGCGTTCTTTCGCGGAGCGAAAGGCGACTAATTGACGCTGGAGCCAGACGGCAAGGCGACTGTCTGCAGAACAGTTACAAGTGGGTTCGACTCCCACCGGCGTCTTGGGAAAGAAAAAAGCCCCGCCTCATGCGGGGCAAACCCTGGTGCTCGTCAGAGATGACGCGCCGTCGATAACTAGTGACAAGATCAGCGGTGAAGACGGCAGGACCTCCGGCCCCCGCAGCACTATAGCGGCTTTGATTTACGCCGTAAACCAGCCCCCGGCGTGGATTCTTTTTCTTTTTCGGACAAGCTCTTGACAAGCCCGCCTGATGGTAATACATTGCCACAGTGGCAACGAGTTAACACCATGCAGCCAAGCCACAATAGCCGGACAACCCACGCAGGAGAAAGCGAAACTCAAAGGAGGAAGAACATCTGTGGCCATCAGTCCGAATCTGTGGCCATCTGTGTTCCTTACCGATGGCCAAAGAATTCAGCGAACGTAGCCTCGGGGCCCGCGAACGGCAGATCATGGACGTGATCTACCAGCTCAGCGAGGCCTCGGTCAGTGAGGTCCGTGAGCAGTTGGCGAACCCGCCCAGCTACTCGTCGGTCCGCACGATGATCCGGCATTTGGAGCGGAAAGGATTGCTCAAGCACCGCCAAGAGGGCGCCCGCTATGTCTATTGGCCGGTTCGTTCGCGCGAGTCGGCCAGCCGCTCGGCCTTACGGCACCTGTTGGCGACATTCTTCGGCGGGTCGGCCCCCGATGCCGTCGCCGCCATTCTGGATGTCTCCGCCGAAAAGCTCGACCAGCAGGACCTCAAGCGAATCAAGCAGATGATCGAGCAAGCCCGAAAGGAGGGCCAGTAGCATGTCCGCAATACGCGAATGGTTGATCGACATTCTCCGGCAATCCTCGATCGTTTTGCTCGCTGACATTGCGGTCAAGGCGACCGTGCTGGTGCTGTTGGCGATGCTGGTGCTGCGGCTGTTGCCGCGCTCGTCGGCCGCCGTCCGCCATTGGGTCTGGTGCCTGACATTCTGCGGGTTGATCGTCTTGCCGGCGCTGTGTTACGTGCTGCCGGCGTGGGCGGTGCCGATTTTGCCTTCGTGGTACGACGATTCGCCGCAAATCGTGGCGGCGGATGATTCTGCGTCGAACGCAAATGACGCGCCGACGCCGGCCGCTGAGATCGACGAGCCGCCAGTACGTCCGTCAGCCGAAGATCATTCGGACCTGGTCCCTGACGGGCTCGATGTGCAAGCGGCTTCGGCAACGGCCATGAAAAAGGAGCGTCTCGCCGACAAAACCGCTGCGCCGATGGCCGAAGTGGTTTCAACGACGACTGCATCTAAAGTTCAGGCAGCTAAACCACCGCCCGAATCGCAGCCTTTCAATCCGCTGGCTGCCTGGTTGGTCGGGGCGGCGCTCTGTCTGTTGCCGTTGGTCGCAGGTCTGTTGCGTAGCGCGATCCTCCGCGCCAGGGCGCGCCGCGTTCAAGATGCTGCCTGGCTATCGCTGCGCGACCAAACCAGCGCCCGGCTCGGGCTGAGGCGTGCCGTTCAGCTTCTCGAAATCCGCGCGCCGATCATTCCCATGAGCTGCGGCGTGGTGCGCCCGGCGGTGATCCTGCCCGCCGACGCGGGCCGCTGGAACGAGCCGCTACGGCGGTTCGTCCTGTTGCACGAGCTGGCCCACGTGAAGCGTCACGACGTTGTGTTCCAGTTGCTCGCCCGCCTGGCCTGCGTGCTGTATTGGTTCCATCCACTGGTCTGGTACGCGATGCACCGCTTGCGCATCGAGCGCGAGCTGGCCTGCGACGATGCGGTGCTGGCCGCCGGTGAGCGCGCGTCGGACTACGCCGAGCAATTGTTGGAGGTGGCCCGACGTCTCCAGCCGCTCCGGTTGCACGCCGCCGTGGCGATGGCCCAATCGAACAAGCTGGAATACCGCGTCGGCACACTCTTCAGCCGCGCCCGCTCGCATTTGCCGCTGAGCACGCGCGCCAGCCGGCTGCTTTTGGCCTGTGCGGCCGCCATCGTGGTTGCCGTCTCCGTAGTTCGACCCAGTGCAAGAGCAACGGATGACGAGAAGCCGGCCAGCGAACGTCAAACCGCCGCGATCGAGAATCCGCCGGTACAGGGCGAAAAGGCCAAGCCAACCCAGATCACGGGCCGCGTCGTTTCTCACGATGGAAAACCGGTTTCCGGGGCGCGCGTCGTCGTGGTTCGGGTTCAGAGCGAACCGAATCGAGGTGCGTCAAGGACGGAGCTTGTGTCCGAGGCCGCAACCGATAGCCAGGGGAGATTCAAAACTCCCTATCCCGCCGAGCCGCCACGCTCGGGCTTTTACCTGTTGGCCAGCGCGCCCGCACATGGCTTGACGTGGGATCACGGACAAGCCGCTCGCGGGGGAAAAGAGTGCGTCTTGAAGCTTGCTCCTGACGACGCTCCGATCGAAGGACGCATACTCGACCTCGAAGGACAACCGATTGCCGGCGTGCAAGTGGCGGTGCGATCGGTTACCGAATCGGTAGACGACGTTGATGAGTGGATCGAGAAGGCTCGCAAGAATCCCTCTGACCCAGGGCGCATCAATGCGACATCTTATTACGCTATGTCCGGGCCTCGCGCGGATAAGATGGCTAACTTTCCCGCTCAGGATTCGCTCAATCTCGATGATCCAAGACTGTCGCGTGTCACAGTAACGGGCCGCGACGGTCGCTTTCGCTTGACCGGGCTGGGCAGTAAGCGACTCGTTCGGCTTGAAGTCAGCGGAGCGGGCATCGCCAAGGGATGGATTAACGCAGTGACTTATCCCATGGAGGCCGTGCCCTATCCGCAGTTCGATCCACGCTACCGATTCACCAAGTGCTTCGGATCGCGTTTCGACGCGTCGGTCGAGCCCGAACAGCGAATCACGGGTGTTGTGCGCGACTCGGCGACCCGTCGGCCATTAGCAGGTGTGGAAGTAAAACTTAGGTCGTTCGCTAACTTTGGCATGGGGGACGAGCCATTCGTCTCCGACGTCACCGATGCCGACGGCCGGTACGAGCTGACCGGTGTCCCCAGACCAGGCGATGCGCGCAGCGGACTGAAGTTGCGAGTGATCCCCGCGGGTGACCAACCTTATTTTCGGATAGACGTCGATGCTCCTCGCGCCGCAGGCCTGGACGCGATTGTGTGCGACGTGGAGCTGAAGCGCTCCATCTGGATCCGCGGACGCGTCGTGGACGAGCGAACCGGCAAGCCCGTGCTAGGTGAGGTGGCCTACTATCCGTTTTTGACGAATGAAGCGGCCAAGGATTACGCGAATTTCGATCCCGGCGTCCTTGGCATTAGCGACGACTACCATTACGCAACTGCGGAAGACGGCTCGTTTCGCATCCCCGGTCTGCCCGGCCGAGGGGTGCTCGCTTTCATCGCCAATGAGGACGTCCGTTATCCACGGGCCGACGGAGCCGAAGCGATCGGCGGGCTGCGCCGTCGCAGCACTGCCGAACCGCAGGTGTTGTATTACTTCATGACGGCGGAGGTGCTGAATGCCGTACGGGAGATCAATCCACCGGCCGGAGCTGAAGAATTCTCCTATGAAATCAGGCTCAATTCCTTCAAACCGCACAAGCTGCGACTGCTCGATCGCAACGGTGAGCCCCTTGGCGGCGTTACCGCCGAGGGACTTACGCAGATCCCGCTGAGAGGGTTGCGAGGCAAAAACGTCGCACAGTCCTCGGCGATTGTCGAAGTGCTAGGTCTTGCGGAAGACCAGCCGCGACCTGTGATGTTGGTTCACGCCGATCGCGGGCTGGCCGCTGCCATCGCAGGGTTGACCGTCGACGATTTCCTGAACGATACGCCGAAGGACATCAAACTGCTGCCGGCGGCTTCGATTGTCGGCCGTCTCCTCGACGAGAACGGCAAGCCTGTCTCAGAAGCGTCGGCGTTTGCCAGTTTGGACACCGGCGACGAAGGCGAGTCAAAGAGTATGAGAGGCGGTTGGAGGCCCTCGCGCGGCGACCGAACCAATGCCGATGGCCGTTTTCGCATCGACCTGGTGCCGAGCGGGGTTAAGTACTCGTTCCAAGCGTACCACTTAGCGATCGACCGAGGCGCGACGATGGAGATTGGTCCACTGAAGCCCAAGGAACAACTGGGCCTGGGCGACATCACCTTGCTTCCGCCCAAACCGGAAGCCGATGCACCGTCCCCGCAGCCGAGACCCATTTCGTTTGCCGACCGTTTTCCATCGAAGGCAATGTCGAAGGAAAAACAAGAGGCGACTCACAACACGCAAACCTCCAACTCTGCTGACAATATCGAGAAGGACGCAAAAACAACGATTCCGAGTCAGATTACTGGCCCCAAGGAGCAGACCACCGTCCGCGGCCAAATCATTGGACCCGGCGGTCGTCCTGCCTCGGGCGCTCACGTCGCCGTCATCGCACGGCGTGCGGTGGTCGAACGGGGGGCGGAGCTAGAGCCCGATCGTGTCGTGCTGGGTGAGGCGACGGCCGGTGAGAATGGTCAGTATCAATTGATGATCACCGGCGCTTCGTCCAAAACGCATCGCAACGCGTACCTCCTTGCCAGGGGTAAGAGCAGCGCCATGGCGTGGCAGAAGCTGAATCTCGATGCTGCCGAAACCGAAGCGTCGTTCGAGCTCAAGCCTGGGGAGGTGCTCCACGGCCGAGTGGTCGACATCGAAGGACAACCCGCCACGGCCGTCGAACTGAAAGTTAGCGCGATTCGACCGGCCATCGTGAAAAACCAGCTTCTGCCCGGCGGCATTGATTTCTGGCGCAGTGCGGGGCTGCCGGCCGCCTGGCCACAGCCGGTTCTCAGCGACCAAGAGGGGCGGTTCTCGATCGCTGGCATTCCTGTAGATCACGGCGTCCGATTGAGCGTCGAAGGCAGCGACCGCTTCGCCGTGCAGGACATTGCGCTCAATACCGGTGAAGCGAAGCCGCGAGGCGAACGCGACAGGACGTATCGTCCGCAAACTGCTGACAACGTCAAGCCAAGCGAGGAGTTCGTCCTGCCCCTGGCGCCTGCGCAGATCTTCACCGGTCGAGTCACGTACGAAGACACGGGCGAGCAGGCGCCGTTTGCACCGCTGCAGATCTGGGCCAGCCAAAAGGAATATGGGTCGATGATCGCGATCGGTGGGCGTGCCGACGCGGAAGGGCGATACCGTCTCAACCCGTATCCTGGGATTCGCTTCGGAGTGACAGCGTACGCGCCACAAAACGAGCCGTATCTGACTCGGGAGCTTAAAAACATCGCCTGGGACGCCGGCAAGCGCGCCAAGGAAGTCAATGTTACGTTGCCGCGCGGCGTGATGGTACGCGGCCAGGTGTTGGAGGAAGGCTCCGGCCAGCCGGTGGCCGGCGCATCGATTCAATACGTGCCCGAACGAGCCAACAACCCAAATGTTCGCGATGACATTCGGACGGGATGGCAAGGCAACGAGGTCTCCGACGAGCAGGGACGCTTTGCCATGGTGGTCCTGCCGGGCCCCGGCCGCTTGCTGGTGCACGGCCAGGAGGACAAATACGTTTTGCGGGAAACTAGCAGCAGCGAGCTATACTTCGGTCGGCCCGGCGGCCAGCGAAATTACGTGCATGGCATGGTGCGCCTCGACCCGGCAAAAGAGTCCGAACCGCTGGACGTGACAATTCGTTTACAGCCGGGTGGGACGGCAATGGGACAGTTGGTCGATGAACAGGGTCGTTCCGTCGATGAAGCGCTGATGGTCACGCGACTGCATGTCCGCCCGTATTGGCTTCGGTGGCAAGGATCGCCGCGGGAGATTCTCGGCGGGCGCTTTGAGCTGGGAGGACTTGCGGAAGGCGAACAATATCCCGTGCATTTCCTCGACCCGAAGCGGCGGTTGGGCGCGACCGTCATGCTCAAGGCTGGTACTGAGCCGGTGCGCGTCGTGCTCAAGTCTTGCGGTGAGGCGTCGATGCGATTCGTGGATGCGGACGGCAAGCCGATCGCCAATCATAGTCCCGGCACAAGAATGGTCGTAACGCCCGGACCGCTCGATTGGAACCGCGACGTGAGTGACGCGGACCTGTCGGCCGATGAGGATTTCGTGGCCAACATCGACCGCCTGAATCATGGGACGCTAAAGGGCGACGCCGAAGGCCGTGTCACGCTGCCGGCATTGATCCCCGGCGCGACGTACCGCGTGTTGACCGTCCGCGACGAAAAGCTGATCGTCGCCAAAGAGTTTCAAGCAAAGGCCGGCCAGACGATCGAGTTGGGCGATATCGTGTATGAGCGCGGGGAGCGATAAGGCCGGAGTATCGTAGACATCTCGCTCCGCGAGATGGTTCATCTCGCGGAGCGAGATGCCTACGATGAGCGTGGTTATTGCATTTTGGCCGTCTGACGTGATTTGTCCGCCATGCCACATACATCCGCAACCATCGCCTGGCAGGCCTACAAACCCGACGCGCAATCGCCGTGGAACCGCCAGCGCGTGGTGCATCTGCACCGCCGCGCGGCCTTCGCCGCGACATGGGAGGAGATCGAGCGCGATCTGGCCGAAGGACCGCAAGCGGCGGTCGATCGATTGCTGTCGGGGACCGCGAGAAGCCAGTCCACTCCCGTGGACTTCGAGCTGATGTCGCAGACGATCGGCGAGGCGGCGCAGGCCTCCAACAACGTCGATCGGCTGCAGGCCTGGTGGCTCTACCGGATGCTCCTCTCGCCTGATCCGCTCGGCGAGCGCCTCTCGCTTTTGTGGCACAACCACTTTGCCACCAGCAATCGCAAGGTGCAGAACCTGGCGTTCATGCACCAGCAGAACGAGCTGTTCCACAAGCACGCTCGTGCTGGGTTTGGCGAACTGCTCGCGGCGGTCGTCAAGCATCCGGCCATGCTGGTCTGGCTTGACGCCGACTCCAATCGCCGCGGACACGCCAACGAGAACCTGGCCCGCGAGCTCTTGGAGCTGTTTACGCTCGGGATCGGCAACTACACGGAGCAGGACGTCAAGGAGGCCGCCCGCGCGTTGACCGGCTGGACCGTCGCCGAGGGGGCGTTTCGGTTCGTAGCCGAGCGGTACGACGACGGCGAGAAACAGCTCCTCGGCGAGCACGGACGTTTTGCCGGCGAGGACCTGCTGCGACTGTTGCTCGATCATCCGGCAACCTCGCGGCGGATCGCCTGGCGGATATGCGGCTTGTTCTTTGCCGAAGGCGTCGTCGACGATCGCGCGATTGACGAGCTTGCCGGCGGTTTGCGGGAGCGCCATCTGGATGTGGGTTGGGCCGTTCAAACCGTGCTGCAGTCCACACGGTTCTTCGCGAAGGAAAACCTGCGAACGCGCGTCGTCGGCCCCGTGGAATTCGCCGTGGGTACGTTGCACGCGCTTGCGCTCGGTAAGCCGCCTCCCAGCACGCTTCTCCTCGCCGACTGGACGTCGCGGATGGGACAGGACCTGTTCAACCCGCCAAACGTCGGCGGCTGGTCGGAGGGGCGTGCCTGGCTCGGCTCGCGCAGCATCGTGGCTCGCGCCAACTTCGCGGCGGCGCTTGTCGAGCGGCGGCTCTGGACTTCGGCCATCGCGCCCGAACCTCGCAATGCGATACCGCTGACCCATCACGGCGGGGACCTGAAAAAGACGATCGGTGCCTTCGCCGAACTGTTATGGGGTGAGGTGCTACCATCAGTCGTCGAAGAATGCCTGGCTGAAATCAAGGACGTGAAAGAACCCGATGCACGGTTGTCTGCTTCTCTCTACTGGTTACTAGCTCATCCCGAAAGCCTATTGGGCTGAAAGCGAGGCTTAGATGCTCTCTCGTCGTCAGTTCATCGCGCGGAGCGGTTCGTTGATCTCGATGGCCTCCTGCGTCCCCACGATGCTCTGCCGCGCTGCGCGGGCCGCGGCGGCGTCTCGCGATGCGCCCGTCCTGGTCGTCATTCAGCTCGACGGCGGCAACGACGGACTCAATACCGTCGTGCCCTATGCGGACGATGCCTATGTCAAAGCTCGTTCCAAACTGCACGTTCCCGCGAAAGACGTGCACAAACTGTCCGACTCCCTGGGACTGCACCCGCGGATGCGCGCCGCGAAAGAGCTTTTTGACGATGGGCGGCTGGCGATTGTCCAGGGCGTCGGCTATCCGAATCCCGACCGGTCGCACTTTCGCAGCATGCGGATCTGGCAGACGGCCACATTCGACGATGCAGCCCACAACGGCTACGGCTGGCTCGGTCGCTCGCTCGACGGCGACGCCGCACGGCAGAACGCGGCGGAGGCCGCGGCAGTTTATGTCGGCGAAGAGCAGGCGCCGGTCGCTTTGTGGGGACGCCGCTCGGTCACAACGGCGCTTTCGCAAATCGACGATCTCACTCTCTCTCGCGGGACCCCGCCACGACGCACATCGACCATCGATCGCGTTACGAGCGCCTCCGGCGACGAGTCGCTGCGGCAATTTGTCACGCGTCAGGTGGTGTCGGCTTACGCAGCGGCCAACCAGATCGAGCGACGGCAGCGCACTTCGTCCACTACCGGAGGGCCCTCGTATCCCGACACAACATTAGCGGCGCGGCTGCGCGTCGTGTCGCAATTACTCAAAAGCGGCTCGGCCGCCCGCGTATTCTACGCGATCCAAAGCGGCTACGACACTCACGCGGCCCAGGTCTACACGCACGGGCAACTGTTGGCCGAGTTCTCTCAAGCGATTAAAGCGTTTCTCGACGATCTGCAAGCAACGGAACTAAGCGAGCGAGTCATCGTCCTGGCCTTCAGCGAGTTCGGCCGTCGTGTCCAGGAAAACGACTCGCTGGGGACCGATCATGGCGCCGCGGGGCCGGTCTTTCTTGCGGGAAAGCGGGTCACAGGGGGATTGATCGGCCCCATGCCGGACCTTGCAAAACTCGACGCGGGTGATCTTCCCATGACCACTGACTTTCGCCAGATTTATGCCACTCTTCTCGACAAGTGGCTTGGCATCGACTCACAGGCTATCTTGGGAGGAACCTATCAACCGCTTCCTTTATTGACCGGTTGATACTAGCCCAGAGGGAGGCCGATGCGCAAGCGAATTACGACGAACGGTTCAGAAGACGCCTCTCTTGAGCCGCACAAATGGCTTGATGTTGCGCAGCTCGCAGTGGTCGAGGTGACTTCGGAGGATCCTTCGCATCCGATCGAATCGGCGCTTGTAGCCGGCGGCAGTGGCGGGTGGCGAGCAGCCGGCCCAGGCCGGCAAACGATTCGGCTCGTATTTGATGAGCCCCAGACAATCCGGCGGATTTATCTGGCGTTTCAGGAGACGGATCGACCGCGTACGCAAGAGTTCGTGTTGCGCTGGCGTGGGGCGAATGACAATCACGATCGGGAAATCGCTCGGCAGCAATACAACTTCAGTCCCAGTGGGTCGACGCGCGAGATCGAAGACTACCGCGTCAACCTGGTCGGCGCTGCGTCACTGGAGTTGATGATCGTCCCTGATATCAGCGGCGGTGAGGCTCGCGCATCGCTGCAACGGATGCTGCTGGAGTAGCAAGCCATTCTCGGCGCCTCTCATCGCGGGGGAATCGGCGCCGGTTCAAAGTCGCTCTTGTTCACCCAGCCGGCTTCGGGCCGCTCGCCGCGCAAATACCGCTCGTAAAAGCCGGCGCCCGCAGTCGGCTTGTACTTGTCAAACACGTCACTCCGCCCGAACATCCGCGGATCGTGCTGCCCCTTAAGCTCGGCCTCCATGCGTTCGCACAGCTCCTTGACGCGCTCCGCCTGCCCGGATTTCGCAGCGATGTTGTGCGCGCAATCCGTGTCTTTGGTGAGGTCGTAAAGCTCCTCCGCGGGCCGCAGGCCGAAGTTGAGCTGCCAGAACTTGTCCTTACGATCCTTGCGGCCCAGCTCGAGAATCATCGACTTGATCGGGCTGCCATCGGTGTCGAGATAACCCGTCTCCGGATTTCCGGCCGGCCAGCGGCTTGGCTCGTAGTTTTTCAGGTACAGGAACTCTCGCGTGACGATCCCGCGGATCGGATAACCCCAGTCGTGCGGCCGCCCCACGTCGGTGCGCTCCTTGCCGATAAGAACGTGATCGCGCTCGGCAACCACCTGACCGGACTTCTCGCTCTCAAAAATCGGTCGCCAACTTTTGCCCGTGACGGGCATCATCCCGCTCTCCGCGTGCACAATGCCGGCGACATCGAGAACCGTCGCCGCGATGTCCGTGAAGTCGACAAAGTCATCGATCGTGCGGCCCGCTACCTTGACACCGCCAGGCCAGCGGATCGCCAGTGGAATGTGGTTCGAGTCGTGATAGGCGTAGCCCTTCACCCGGGGAAACGGCATTCCATGATCGCTGGTCACGATCACGAGCGTATTGTCCAGCAAGCCGCGCTGTTTCAACTCGGCCAGCATGCGGCCCAAATGCCGGTCCGCGTGCTCGATCTCGAAAGCGTAGTCGAGCACGTCGTGTCGCACGGTTTCGTGGTCGGGCCAGTAAGCCGGCACGCGGTCGATGTCAGTCAGCCGCCTGCCCCCTTTTTTCACGCCAGACTGAAACTCATAGCCGCGGTGCGGCTCGGCGGCCCCAAACCAGAAGCACCAGGGCGCATCCTTGGGCGCGGCGTCGAGAAAGTCCGCGAAATTGGCGGCGTAATCGTTGTTCGACATCGCCCTTGTCGGCGGCGCCGCTTTGCGCTTGTTGAAGGGCGTGCCCGTAATCCGGCGTGGCGTGCCGTTGAAATCGTTTGCAATGCCCGGTCCCCACCCTTTGCCAGTCAAGCCCACATGCCAGCCGTTCTCCATCAGCACCTCAGGCCAGCCTTTGAGCTTGACGGGAAAGTACGCCAGGTGATTGCCCGCCTCTTCGTTCTGCCACAGGTGCCGCCCGGTCAGGATGACGGCCCGCGACGGTGCGCACTTCGCCATTGGCGTGTAGGCGTGTTTGAATAACAGCCCTTCGCGCGCAACTCGGTCAAAAGCCGGCGTGCTGATCCACGACGTGCCATAGGCGCCTGCGTGCAGGCCCCAGTCGTCAGCAATGGCAAACAGAATATTGGGCCGCTCCGCCGCAGACGATGAAACCGTGTCGCCGAGTAACGTGAGCGTTAGCCAAACGGCAGTTCGTATGAGCATGGCGCGCTACTGATCCTTCCGCGGGCGTTTCCGGGCTTTGTCACGCTGTTCGAGGTACGACTTGAATTCCCAGCGCTGTTCCCATTCGGTGAGGTACTGCTGATATGCAGGGATTTCATACCAGAGCTGCGGCTCGGGGTCGGGGGGCATGACCTTGCTTTCAGCGTAATCCTTGCCCTTGAAGCTGGCTTCGACGCTTTCGTTCCACGCCAGCAACTCCTGCTTCATCCGTTCGAAACGAGCGGACTGCTCGCCGCTGAGGTCGCGAGATTCCTGTGGGTCGGATTCGAGGTCATAAAGTTGGAAGCGACCCTTCCGCAGGTTTTCGCTGAGCAGCTTGTAGCGATTGTCCACCAGCGCCGCCTTAACGCCGAAGCGAAACGGAATGGGTTTCGTGCGCTCGGTCAGCTCCGCCGCAAAGAGCGGCTTGAGGCTGAGGCCATCGAGCGGCTGGACAAACACATCGATCGGTAAACCGAGGATGTCGGCAACGGTGGGGAAGAGGTCCATCGTGCAGACAGGGTAGTGCGTTACGCGCGGTTTGATAACTGCCGGCCACTCGACGATGCCGGGTACCCGCAGACCGCCTTCGTAGACCGACGCCTTGTTGCCGCGCAGGCCGCCAACGGTCTCCGGCGCGATACCAGGCAGGCCGCCGTTGTCGCTGCAAAAAACCAGTAGCGTGTTGTCGGCAATGCCCAGATCGCGCAGTTTCTTTCGCAGCGTGCCGATGCTGCGGTCCATGGCGACCAGCTCGCCGTAGTGATTGGCCGAGGCTGCGTTGAGTTGGCTGAAGCCGGCCTTGTCCTGCGCGAGCGCCTTGAAGGGACTGTGCGGAGTGCCATACCAGATGACCGCAAACATCGGCCTACCGCCCGCATGATGCTGCTCCAAAAACTTCACTGCCTGGGCAACAATAATCTCGGACGAGTCTCCTTGGAACTCTTCGATCGTTCCCCCGCGACTCATCAGCGGGTCCACGTCGAAAAAGTTGGAGACCGAAACCCATTCGTCGAAGCCGAAGTGGCCGGGATGGTACTTGTCCGTGGCGAGAATCGGCGCGCCGGGCCCGCGCAGGCCGTTGAGGTGCCACTTGCCGAAGTGCCCGGTAACATAGCCCGTCGCCTGCAGCGCCTGTGCGATGGTTTTCTCCTGCAGCCGCAGCGCGTAGCCGTGACTGAGCACGCCGCTGCGGTCGTGCGACCGCCCGGTCATCACGCTGGCTCTGGTCGGTGAGCAGACCGGGCCGCCTGCATAGAAGCGCTCGAATCGTAAGCCGGCGGTGGCCATCGCGTCGAGATTCGGCGTCTTCAGCAGCGGATGATTGCGGTAGCCGGTCTGGCCCCAGCCCATGTCATCGGCCATGACCAAGATGATGTGCGGTCGAGCCGCCTCGGCGCTCTGCGTTGAGCTACACAGGACGCAGAAAAAGGTGGAGAGCTTGAGGAGCGGTTTCATAATCGTTGTGGTCCTGCGTTCCAGCCGTCCCGTATTCTTCGTGACTGGGGCGGCTTCGCTCGCTGCGGAGACTGACACAAATATAGCGGGAGCAAAAGCGAGACGCCAAAATGTTGCGCGTCGGCGGCAAGCAGGGCGCCTTCCGAACCAAAATGGCCACCGCGCGGTACAATCGCCCTGAATCAACGCCGCCTCGACTCAGGAGCCTGAGGATGCACCGCCGCCGCTTTCTGCAAACAGTGCTCGCCGGCGCCGTGCTCAACGGGAGCGGCAGCCTGCGCGCGCAAGGTCGACAAGTAGGGCGCGTCGTCACGGTCACGGGACCGGTTGCCGCGGACAAGTTGGGCCTGGCCTTGCCTCACGAACATGCGATCGTGGACTTCATCGGCGCCGACAAGGTCAGCCCAGATCGCTACGCACGCGACCAGGTCTATGAAGTGGTGCTCCCACATCTCAAGCGGTTGAAGCAGGCGGGCTGCCAAACGTTTGTGGACTGCACGCCCGCCTACTTGGCGCGCGATCCGGTGCTGCTCAAGCAGCTCTCCCAAGGCAGTGGCTTATCGATCCTGACCAACACCGGGTATTATGGTGCGCGCGAAGGCAAGTACCTGCCCAGGCATGCGCTCGACGAGACCGCCGATCAGCTATTTAAGACTCGCTCCGTCGCCGGCGCCAGCCGAGCAACGCAGCGCCTACGCCGGCCCAAACCAGCATCAGCCAGCTTGCCGGCTCCGGAACGGCCGCCACAGCACGCGCCGCCTCGTCCGGCGCAGAGATCGGCAACGCGGACGGGTTGTATAGCGCGCCGACCAGCGTCACATCGTTGTCATCGACGTCGCCGTCGTAGTCGAAGTCGCCTAACCCCCAGTTAGCGCCGGAGGTCATGCCAAACGTAGCGCCGACGACCGTCACGTCGTTGTCGTCAACCACGCCGTCTAAAGTGGCGTCGCCAATCCTCGTGCCGCGGATCAGCACCGTAGTGGCATCAACCGGCTGGCCACGGAAAGTTGTATAGGGACCCAACGGCAACTCGGCATTGACCACGTAACCGACCGACATCGAGGACGGGTCGGCCGCCGCCGCACTGCTGGTGATGCCGGCGCCCCGCCACGTGCCGATCAGATCGGTGCCGCCGCGAGCGGCGATGATCCGCTGGCGCACTTCCAGGCCGGGATTTGATCCAAAAATCGGGTAATCGAGCACGGCGGCGCCGTTTGTCACGTCGAGCGTGGCGGTCGGGACAGTTGCCCCAGCGAGAACAAGCATGCCGCCGTTTTGCACGGTGACGGCCCCGCTGATCGGGCCGTTGACAGCCAGGCGTCCGGCGGCGACGGTGGTGGTTCCGATGAACGTATGGTACCCGGAGAGCGTGAGCGTGCCCGCGCCGAGCTTGGTGACGCTGCCCGTGCCGCTCATCGCGCCCCAGTACGTGCCATCAAAGGACTGATCGAATACCACGGCGGCGTTATTAGAGATATTCCCTTGCAGGCTGATGGTATTGCCGCGGAGCGTCCCTTGGCTGACCGTCGTGCCGCCGGTGTAGCTGTTCACGCCGGTGAGCGTCAACGTACCGAAGCCTTGTTTCGTGACATGTCCCCGGAAGTTGATCTTGCCTGCATAGGTCCCATCGAACGCCTGATCGAAGACAACGGCCGAGCCGTTGACGATATCGCTGGGCAGGCTGTAGCTATTGCCTTGCAGAGTCCCGAGGCTGACGATTGTGAGCCCGGTGTAGGTGTTGTATCCCGACAAAGTCAACGTTCCGCCGCCAAGTTTCGTCAACGAGCCGGCGCCATACATGTTTCCGGCATACGTGCCGTTGGCCGCCTGATCGAAGATGACCGCAGAGTTGTTGAAGATGTGGCCTTGCAGGCTGTCCGTATCGCCTTCCAACAGCCCTGCGTTGACAACCGTGCCCCCGGCGTAGGAATTGGCGCCGGTCATTGCCAGCTTCCACATCCCAATCTTTGTCAGCGAGCCCGTGCCGTTGATGTTGCCGGTGTACACGCCGTCGCCGACGTCCTGATCAAAGACCACGGCGCCATTGTTTTTGATGTCGCCCTTTAAACTCCAGCTATTGCCTTGCACCACTCCGGCGTTGATCGTGGTGCCGCCTGTGTAGTTGTTGACGCCAGAAAAGATCAACGTACCGGCGCTCTGCTTGGTGATGCCCAAACCGCCGCTGAAGATGTCGCCCAAACTTACGAAGCGGACCGTGAGCGTACCGACGGCCGGGCCATCGATCGTCACGTTTTCTCGCAGCGCGGGCAGCGAGCTCAACAAATTGATCGTGCCGCCATTGAGCGCGGGATCGATTTGAATCGTATCCGCACCGAGGTTGGTGTTCACATCGATCACCGCCTGACGCAACGACCCTGGGCCGAAGTCGGCGGTGTTGTTCACCGAGTAAATGGCCGCCTGTAGTGGTGGCACGGCTAAAGAACCAGCGGCAACTCCGAACAGAAAAACACGACGGCACGACGAGAAACGTCTCCCTGACTTGCGCATGAATCACTCCCTGCGATTGCGATAGAACATGATCGCACGAGGCATGCCTGCCCGCGGGATCATGTCACCGCCCCTCCGCCTCGCGACGTTCCTGGCGCATGGCCCTGCGCACCTCCTCTATTCTCAGGAGGCGATGCGGGCTGCACACCAGAGTGCGTGTGCAGCATTCCCTCCGCACGGGAACGACAACTTCGGCGAGCGTTTTTATACCGTCGCCGGCACGCGCGGGAAATGGCAGTGTGTTTAAGAAAGTAGCAACGGGTCAACGTTGGTTGATGCGACCCCGCCAGCCGGCGACCTGCGACGCTTCAGCGAGAAGTGGTACAACCGGTGAACCTTAGAGAGTAACTATCCCCGACAGGGCTCGAACCTGTAACCTTCGGCTTCGGAGGCCGACGCTCTATCCAATTGGGCTACGGGGACTTGTGTCGCTTGTCCTTTGGTATCAAAGGGTTTAGGATTTCACAAAGTGGCGTGGCAATGAATTTGGCAATAAACGAAACGTTTCCGTCCGATCCGGTTCGAACGCTCGCGTTGCGGGTATTGCCAGCCATGAAATCCAACGTCTTTTACTTACGCCGGGTAAGCCGATTTCGATTCTATCCCGCCGTGCAATTGGAGCAACCCCTTGCCCAAGAAAGCCAAGAGAAGCTCAGTAGGTCGCCGCAAGGGCGGCACGAATCGCGGCTACTTCTATCGCGCGGGCCGCGGGTGGTTCGCCGTACGCGCTGGCCGATTCGTTGCGCTTTGCGACGCCGACGGTAAGCGGCGTCAGTGGCTCGTTTCTCGGTCGGCGGCCCGGGGGCACGTGGGATTTGGGGGCTTGAAAGCAAGAATAAACCGGATCAATCGATGTCGCTTAGCGCCTTTCCCATTTCCGCTTCTTTCCTGTGGCGTTCCGATCGGGCGAGGTGGGGCTTGAGCGCAGTCTGGCCGTCGTCAACGATCAAGCGTTGGAAAATAGAAATGGATTCATCCAAATCAACAATTGCCTCTGGTTGCCGCGAGTTATTCCCGTAAATCCTACCTCGAATTTGAAGCAAAGACCCTAACGATGCGTCCGCTCCTGAAACGCCATCCCTGGCATGCAACCGGGCCATTGCAATAGCACCCGTCACAAGTTGCAGCCCCTCGGGGATATCGCCGCCCTCCGACCTCATTAGACCTGCACTACCCATGGGTGCATTCCCGTTTTGCGGACGTGATGTGCTAGCACGCATTAAAGGTCCTG
>JBBDYH010000161.1:0-64605 GCA_040901795.1 Pirellulales bacterium | reverse complement strand
TAACCTGGGTAAACCACGGGACACGTGAAGGTCCAAATCGAACAACTGCGATTGCCCCAACCGCTGCTTTCAGCAACACTTTAAGCGCCTTTTCTGGTCGGCGGTTCCCTGCCGATCCCTCGATTCCTCGTTCCCGGCTTTCCGCCGGCACGTTTGCATGCTTGTCAATCGAACGCTACCAGTTTGCGCTTGGCTTCTCGTGATAACCGCCACACTCGCGGCCGGTTGCGCTCGGGTCATGAACTCGCCCATGCCCCCCATGACGCCGCCGGTCGTCGCCTTCGGACCTCCAGTCGCCGCGTACAACCTGCCGCAACTCATTCCCACCGTGGTTTCAACCGCCGTGCCTAACCCGGTTCTCATTCCGGTGACCGACCACGACGCCGCCTGGGATAGCATCGTCGACGTCGTCGATGACTACTTTAAGATTGAGCGTGAGGACCGCGTGCGTCAGGTCGGCGACTATCTTGATGAGGGGCAGATCGAGACCTTTCCCCAGACCGGGGCGATGCTCTTGGAGCCTTGGCGCGGCGACAGTGCGAATGCGTACGAGCGGCTGGAGAGCACGCTGCAATCGATCCGCCGCAAGGCCCACATCCGCGTGATTCCCGACGCGAGCGGCTACCTCGTCGACGTGACCGTGCTCAAAGAACTGGAAGACGTCGAGCGGCCGATGTACGCCACGACCGGCGCCGCGGTGTTTCGCTACGACAATTCGGTCGACCGCACCATCGAAGCCGAGCCGTCGCTCGCCCGCCAGGTGGGCGACCAGCCGCGCCCTGTAGCCAACCCACGGCAAACCTCCGGCTGGATCGGCCTGGGGCGCGACGCGGCTCTGGAGCAAGAGCTACTCTTAAAGATCCAGGACCGCTTAATGCACGGCCCGATCATCGCGCGGCCGGCTCCCGCGCCCGTAACGCCCGGCCAAACCGTCCCAATTCTCGGCCCGCCGGTGGTAAGCGACGTCGGCCTCCCGCCGAGCAATCAGCCGTAGGTCGACCCGTGTCTCGGACGATCCGTCATAGCGCTAGTCTCGCATATCGCAATGCCTTTCGGCTAACATAGATCGCTGGCCGCTGATCGTGCCGACGTTTATCAGCTCCTAAATCTGCTTGAGATGGACGCACTCGACCATGGATCAAGACGAGATTCTCGCGAAACTTGCGAGTGGCGAACTCGATGTCAGCGAGGCAAAGCAACTCCTTGAGAAAATCGAAGCGCGGCCCCGGGGGACGCTCTACTGCAAAGTCAGTGCAAAAGGCGCGATCAGCGTCTACGGACTCCAGCGGATGCCGGTCACGCTCTATGTCGAGCAATGGGCGCGATTGCTCAATTTCGGCGAGGAAATCAAGAAATTCTCCAAAGAACACGACGCCGAACTGAAGCGAAAGCAGTGATCGATGGGTTCACCAAGGTTCATGCGCTAGCTCTTGTGCCGCCGGTAATGCTCAAGCCATTGCTCGAGCGGCTTGCAGTTGAATCCATTGGCCTTCCTCAACCGCTCGTATTCGACGTATTTGGCCAATTCGCTTTCAGTCGGTTGCCCATTACTCGGTGGTTGCTGAAGGGGGAGTTGGTGCACGCTGGTTGCAGGACTTGTCGGCTGAGGCGCGGATTCGTCGTCCGAGAAGACAGCACGCCCTCGTTCTGTGGTTTGCTTCGGCTTAATAACCTCCAATATAGTTGTGCAGCGCTCCTTGCCGTCCCAATCAAGGACGACTTCTTCCTCCGCACGCGCGCCAAGCAAGTGCTTTCCAGGTGAATCGTTGGCGGAAAGAATACCGTTTACGAGATCAGTCTCGTCTGCCGTCATGATCAAGGCGAAGTGACGGTTGGGAGTATCCTCGAAGGAGACTATCAGTTTGTCACCGATTTCCACCACTGGTTCGAGTGACTCGCTATCAAATCGTCGGTCAACGGAATTGCCTACTTGGTTGAGTTGTATGACCCTATGATCAGTATATGGACTTCTGGCTTCTCCGGCACCGATTGGCTCGATTTGCATTTGGTTCAACGTAGCAATCAAGTCTCCCATGCAGCCATCAGGGTCCAAGGCGAAGCTGGAGGCCCAACAGCGCCAAAAGGTCCAGCCCGCGCGCTCTAAAATCTTTTGTCGGTTCCAATCCTCGAACCATCGGTCTGGTCCATGGTGATGGTCACCGTCTAGTTCAATGGCCAATCGCCGATCGTGATCGCCGTCGACCACGAGATCGATTCGGAATTCGCCAACGCTGACCTGTGGTGTGACGCGGTAGCCTAGTTTTGCCAATTGTCGAAAGACTTCTCTCTCGAACCCCGATTCGCAAAGTTCAGTAAGTTCCTCGACTTCTTTCAGAGGTGCGGGCATCGGGTTCAGAAAGTGATTAATCACCCTGAGCTTCAAGTCTCGAGGGTTCTGTAAGTCTTCTGGCTTAACGGAACGAAAGAGGTACATGCGGTCCCGCGCACGCGATAAAGCCACATTGAACCGTTGCTGCCACAGCAAGGCCGTTTGCGCTGTGGCCTTACCTGGGCTCGCGATCATCGACACAAACATGATATCGCGCTCTTTGCCCTGAAAGGTTGCCGCGTCGCCACATGCGATTTTGTGTTTCAAAAAGAGAGCCTCTCCGATGCGTTCGATCAAGAGACTTTGGATTAGATAAGCTTGCTTACTGCCGATCAGACAAACTACACCGATGGTTCGTTTTTCATACGCCGGATCATTGACGAGGCGTTCGATTTCATCGACGATTGCAATGCCTTCGACGCGATTGGTTTTCTGCGAATCACGTTCGCCATGAGGCAGGTAGACATCGACAAGCGGCGGGTCCAAACGTTCCGACGGTTTGGGAATACGTACAGGCTCGATTCTCTTGGGATAGAACTGGAAACTGAACCGAATGATGGGTTCAACGCAACGGAAGTGCTCGTTAAGGAGGATATTCTCAGTCGGAAACACCGAGAGGCCTAACCGATAGAGTGAGCTGCCCGGCATGAGTGCTGCCGCGAACGGTTGATCGTCTAGGTAACTGTGTCGCAACTGGAGAATTCTCCGTTCCTCGATTCCGATCGGTGAAGGACTGACCTGTTTATCGTCGCCCACAATCAACAGCTTGTTCGCGCGAAGGAGCGCAGGAAGCGCCATTGCATCTGATTGCGATGCTTCATCAACGATAATCAGGTCAAATGCTCCGAGCGCCGGTGGCAAAGACTCAGAGGCTCGCCACGTCGGCATGATCCAACATGGAACTGCCTCAATGCAGTTCGACATTGCGCGTCGTGCGTCTCCACGATAACGACGAGCACGAATTCCAGTTCCGGCGCCGATGTCATGAATGGCAGCCACGAACTCGTTTAGTGCCGAATGCCGTGCCGGTGTCAGCCGTCGCTTTATACCGAGGTACGTCCGCACACGCACCAGCTCAGTCATCGCCTTTCGTAAGCGCTTTTCACACTCAACCCGTTCCTCCGCCAGTCGCTTCAACTCCTCGCGACATTCGATTTGGCGGATGTATGCTTCCAAGCGACGGAATTGCCACGATTCGTCCCATTTCTCGACAGTCCATGGATCGCTCCCTCCGGTGACCGGCTCCGTCCGCAGCTTATCGGCCCATATTGGTGCTCCCGAGGCTTCGATCAATTGTGCAACCCGAGCCACCTCGTTGAGTGACGGACGCGAGGGTTGTAGTCGCCGAAGTTCTTGCACCAACCCGAGCCAACGACTGGTAATTTCCTTGTCGGAAAGCGTGGGGCGACCGACGGTTTCACGAAGAAAAACCAACATGTTTTGCACGATCTGCCCAGAGTGTTTTTGCAGCCGTTCGATCGCAACCTCCAGTTCGACTCGTGCCCCCGCAAGTTTTCTGACGGCGATATTAGCTTCCAATGTTTCGATGGCGCGGTTTACCGCTTGTTTGTCGCATGCCACCAAGTCAGCGTTGAGGCCCTGGGAAAACAGTGTGCGAATCGCCGGGCATGTAGCCTCGCGATAAACTTTTGCCACGGCGAACACGGCCTCGGCATTCGAGCGCAGCTCTGAACTCCAGTTAACGGCCTGGTCAAACGCAACCGGTGCCTCCGGCAGTTGCAGCTCATTGGCCAGCACGTTCCATCGTTCTACGAACGCCGCCAAAGAATTCTGAAACTCGAAGTAGTCCGAGACGTGTTGCCAATCCGTCCGTGTCTTTGGACGCTGCGCGCCAACTTTGATTTTCACATATGCTTCCTTGGCGTCTCTTTTACCGAAGGAGAGCAGACGAAACGGATTGCCGCCGACTTTCGCTCGCTGCACCGCCTCGAAGAGGTCTTCGCGTGATCTTCGAAGCATCGGTATTTGCACCGGGCGCTCAAGAAACCGTTGTCGCTGTTGCTGCAACGCCGTCAGTTCATTGATTAGTAACTTGAGTGGCCGAGTCCGCTCGGAATCTGCGCCCTCCGTCAGCCATATGTCGTAGTAACGGCGCAGCCACACCTGGTTAGGCAGACTCATCCGTTCTAGAGCCGATCGAACGTCGCGTAGCTCCAGCAACATCTGCTCAGCTTGCGCAACTGCCTGCGGCGCTCGGGTCGACATCTGCGGCAAATGCTGAATTTGGGCGCTGCGCGTCAGATTCTCGGCGCGAACCAAGTCGGAATGGACCGAGGAAATGGACGCTGAATCGGGAAGATCGTTCACACTCGGCAAAGCGTGATCGATATAGGCGAGGTCCGTTCCGAGCGTTTGTCGAGCACGGCGTGCCGTTTTGATATCGTCGTTTGAGAATTTCGGATTATGACAGTCGTCGTGGCCGAGTCTGTCAGGAAGCCATTCGTGCTTCTCGGCGTCTGTGACGATCTGCTGCGCGAGTTCGGCGGGGCGCACGTTGAAGTTTAATACGGGCTTGAGCTGAAGTTCAGCCAGGCGGCACACCTGTTGATCATTCTCGCTAATCCGTTGTCGAAGCCGCACGATTTCCGTTTCATGATCTCGCAGGTCTCGTTCAAGTCGGCGGGTGTCTCGATTGGCCACGTCGTTCGCCATACATGTGACGGCGGTTTCAAGCTGCTTGAGTCCCTCTCGCTCGCTCGTGAGCAGGCTAATCGTCAAGTCGCGGATTTCTTCCGGAATGTGCTCGCGAAGTACTTGAAGCGCTGGTTCGCCTTTCGAAACCACCAGCACGCTGCGTCCGGTTGCAAGGTAGTGGCAGACAATGTTTGCGATCGTGTGCGTCTTGCCGGTTCCCGGTGGTCCTTGTACGACGACTCCGTCTTGTTTTTCCAGGCGGCGAATGATCTCGACTTGCGCGTCGTTAAAAACCTTTGGGAAAAAGACGTCTGGGTCCGTAGAATCTGGTTCGAAGGTATCAAGCCCACCATTTCCAGAAAAAGCACCGATGCCCTGTTGGAGATCGATAAAATCGCAACTTTCTTCTTCTGGTGGTTTGGAAACGAGCCGCTCGGCGCACCGAGGCAATAACTCTGCCTTATTGACAGCGTCTTTTAGACGTTGAACGTCCTGCACGAATAGGTTTGCACTTCTCGGCCTAGCGTAAACTGCCCAGGTATCAGTGATTGTCAAGTTGTCATCGACTTCGGGCAGTGACCGTTCTGTGGGATCGCTCGAAACGTCGGGATAATAGCGCCCGGTCGCCAGAACGGCGGTCGCCATTTGAAGGACGGCTTCAAAAGTTCCTCGGTGAAAAGGGGAAAATTCGACTTGATCGGCGTTCGCCACTTCGGCATCAAGGTTTGCCAGCTTGGCGAAGAATTCTCTCGCGTATTGACCCAAGCGATTAACCGCGGGATTTCCTAACTCTACGAATGGCTTCAGATAGACTTGCGGGTCCGCTTCGCGCGGTCGCACGCGGAGGGCGTGCGATTTGGGATCGATGTCAATTTCAATGAGGACCTCAATAAGCGGATGTTCAACTTTCTTTCCTTCAATTCGCCACAGCACCATCCCGATGCCAAAGACGACTTCTGTGGGGGCCTCCACGCCGCTGGACTCGATCAATTGAACTAGATTGAAGAATTTGTCGTAGATCGCGATGGTCTCGCGTCGCGGCTTTTCTTCGTCGGACCACTTCTGCCACGGCCCGCTGAGATAGGACTCAATCGCCTCCTTCACATCGGGCAGTCGATCGAGGCGGAACCGCACGTCAACAACATCTCGGCCATCGATGGTCGACTTCATCACGTCGGCTACATCAACTTTCTTCTCGTTGACTAGCAATTCCGCGTCGGTAAGTTGCATCCCCTTCTCAAGCCGAGTTTCGAGAATCTCAGGTGGCCGATCTGGGTCGCGGCTTACAACAATCCATTTTGCGATACTCGGCTCTGGCGGAGGCGGGTCGTTGCGTTGCAAGCGTTCAATTCGAATCCAAACTTGCCCATCCGGTTCGGCCACATCGTGCTGGATGCCGACACGGTTCTGAAGCTCGTGCTCGAAAAACAACAAAGTCCTGTAGCTTCGCACCGAAAAGACTGTTGGCTCGGCGAGTCGCGCCAGTTCTTCGACATAACGAAGAAGACCGATTAATCGTTCTTTCGCAGCCATACGCCCGCCCTTCGATTTGCCCAATCCAACGAATGGTCTTCGGCGTCACCAGTGGACATGCCCGATGTCCTTGTGCGCCCCCCGCTAATCCTTTAGAGCAGTCCTTAGAGTAGTATTGCTCCGAAGCGAACGCTAGAACTTTGTGATACCTGGTTCCCGCTGGAGAATCTGCCGTGCCCGCAAAGGAGAGCGGATGGTGCTCACAGTCAGCCCTGTTTGCCTAATCAGCAACGAAATCTACAGCAGCCGCCCCCGTTGACGTTTGACCCATATGCCGTCAAACGATCCAACCTCGCCCCCAGTGTCAACGAGCGCGCCTGTCGCCCAGCAAACAGCCGTGGAAGTGGGTTGCTTCTGGCCACTCAACGGCAAAGTCGGACCTAGAGCAGCGCAATGCTCACGTGAAGAACCGGTCGATCGAAATTTGGAAGCCGGGCAACAGATTCGGGAAAGACAATGGCTCTTGGCCAGCGAGCGTTTCGGTCGGCTTATCGGCGAAGTGCAATTGGACCGTCTCGCTGTCGGGATCAATCACGCAGACGACTTCTGTGCCGGCGGTAAGATACTCGCCGACCTTTTGCAGGACGCTCCCCCAACGGTCACTGGGTGAGCGAACTTCGAAGATCAGCTCGGGAGCAATTTCGAAGTATTTCGCGGGAAGCGGACCTTTGGGGACTTTCCGGTAGCTAATGAAGGATACGTCAGGTCCACGAACAGTATCAGGACCACGCTCCACGATTACGCCGCCATCGTTGATGATGACGTGCCCCAGATCGTTATCAATCAAATACTGCTGCATCAGGAAGGACACGCGTGCGCATACCTGACCGTGACGCGGGTAGGGAACGTTCATGTCAACGATTCGCCCTCGCACGAGCTCGGTTGGCCGGCCGAGGTCGGGTAGTTCCCCGTACTCCTCGGCCGTCAGCAATTTGTCGGGTGCAACGATCGCCATCATGCCGTCCTGGTTGATCCCTTCGCCATTATAACAAACGAACCGCCCAGTCACCCCTCACATTCTCCTGACCTGCACCACGCGCGGCTGCCCGGCCAGATCCTTGACGGTCGGCTCAAGGGAAAAGCGTCCGTCGGCTTCGACGAACGCGCGCACCTGCGGCTCGATCATTGGGCTGACCTCGATCAACAGCCAGCCGGTGGCATTGAGCCGCTCGGCGGCTTGCGGGAGGAGTCGTTCGATGACTTCGGTGCCGCGGGGACCGGCGACGAGCGCGGCTCGCGGCTCGAAGTCTTTCACGGTTTTGGAAAGCTGCTGGTACTCGCCTTCGCTGATGTACGGCGGGTTGCTGGCAACGATATCGAACTTTCGACCATCAGGGACTGCGGCGAACAAGTCGCTCTGGATCCATTCGATGCGATCGGCGACGCCGTGCGATTCGGCATTTCCGCGAGCGACATCGAGCGCCTCCCGGCTCTGGTCCAGCGCCGTGATACGCGCGTTCGACAGCCGCTTCGCCGCCACGACGGCAATAATGCCGCTGCCGACCCCGACGTCGGCAATCGCAATCGGCTTGCCGGCGCCGCGTTCTTTGGCGATGTCCAGCAGCCGCACCACCAACAGCTCGGTCTCCGGCCGCGGAACGAGCACGTCGGGGGTGACGCGAAAGTTCATCGAGTAGAACTCGCGATAGCCCACGAGATAGGCCACGGGCTTGCCTTCAGCCCGTTCTTTGACCAACGCGCGGAACTTCGTCCGCAGCTCCTCGCTGGCCGGCTCATCAAATGCTGTATAGAGCTGAATCCGCTGGCAGCCGCGCGCATGGGCCAAGAGCACTTCGGCATCCAGCCGCGGCGTCTCGGCGCCGTGCTGCTTGAGATAGTCGGCAGTCCATTGAAGCAGGCGGCCGATGGTCCAGTCGTCAGGCATGAGGGCACCTTCTTGTTCCCAGGCTCCGCCTGGGAACACACTTTTAGCAAGGCTCTGCCTTGCGTGCCAGCTACAACACATTGAGCGGGGTCCGATCGGCAGGCGGAGCCTGCGGGGCAGCCCGTTCCCAGGCAGAGCCTGGGAACGAGGTTTACTCCGCCACTCCCATCGCCTCGCGCTGCTCGCGCCGCGCGTAATCGATCAACGACTCGGTCACCGGCTGCAGATTGCCCGCGATGATGCTGTCGAGCTTGTACCAATCCATGCCGATGCGGTGATCGGTCACGCGGTTCTGCGGGAAGTTGTACGTGCGAATCCGCTCGCTGCGGTCGCCCGAACCGATCAGCGACTTGCGTTCGCTCGCCCGCCGCTTGTCCTCTTCGGCGCGCTTGTGCTCGTAAAGCCGCGTCTTGAGCACGCGCAGCGCGCGAGCAAAATTCTTGTGTTGGCTCTTTTCGTCCTGACACTGCACGACGATGCCGGTTTCATAGTGTGTCAGGCGGACGGCCGACTGCGTCTTGTTCACGTGCTGACCGCCGGGGCCGCTCGCGCAAAACAGGTCCTTGCGGTAATCGTCGGGCTTGATATCGATCTCGACATCTTCCGGCTCGGGGAGCACGGCGACCGTGGCGGCCGAGGTGTGAATCCGTCCCTTCTGCTCGGTCTCCGGCACGCGCTGCACGCGGTGGCCGCCGCTCTCGTACTGCAGCTCACGGTAGACCCCCTCCCCTTCGATGCCCAGGATGACGTCCTTGAAACCGCCCAGCTCAGTGGGGCTCATATCCAGCACCTCGACTTTCCAGCGCTTCGCTTCGCAGTAGTGCTTGTACATCTCGTACAAGTCGCGTGCGAACAGGGCGGCCTCGTCGCCGCCTGTGCCCGCCCGGATCTCCATGATGCAGCGCGAGCGGTTGGCGTCTTCGCCGCCGATGGTCAGATCCAAAAGCTCGTTCCACAGCTTTTCCCGCTCCTCGCGCAAGACAGGGAGCTCCGCTTCGGCCAACTCGCGCATCTCGGCGTCGTGCCCTTCGACCATGGCCACCGTCTCGACGATTTGCCGGTTGAGTGCTTTGAAGCGGCGGTATTTGGTGGCCAACTTGGCCATCGACCCGTGCTCGCGCGCGGCGACGCTCATGCGGGCCGAATTGGCCTGCACTTCGGGATCGAGGAGCTGTTGTTCCAGCTCTTCGAAGCGGCTGAGCTTTTCTTCCAGAACTTCGCGCATGAGAATAACGAACTGTGAGACCGGGACGATAAAATGACGCCGGACCGCAAGCCCATTGCGATCTAATGTACAGCGCTAGTGGTAAGACCGAATAGACGATTCGCGGCGCGTAGTGGCTGCCTAAGTGGGGCAGACATTCCTGTCTGCCAAAAACGGATGGCAGACAGGAATGTCTGCCGCCACGGATGCGCGTCGCTACGATTCCGCCGCTTCGGCAGGCTCGGGCGCCGCCTTCTTCTTGCGGGTGAGGCTGGCGTAACCTGCGCCGGCGAACTTGGTCTTGAACTTCTCGATGCGCCCGGCGGTATCGATGAACTTTAGCTTGCCGGTATAGAACGGATGGCAAGCGTTGCAGATATCGACCTTTAGCTCCGGCACCGTGCTCCGCGTGGTAAAGCTGTTGCCGCAGCCACATTTGACCGTGGTTGTCATATAACGAGGATGAACGTCTTTCTTCATGGCCGGAATTCCTGGCGTATGATCTCGGCGAGCGACCGAGGCAAGCGATGCAGTTTGTTAACTTGGTAATTTACCCAATTCTACGCGCTCGAACAAGCCGGTCGGGATCCCGAGCTTGATCGAGCGTATCAGCCCATTGTGCTCGCCCCCTTGATTTATCGCCGGGCGCTTAACGCCGCTTCCAACAATTGGGCGGCCACCTGCATGGGGCTGACCTTGCGATTCTCGTCGCTGACTTGATTGGCCAAATCCTTCAATTGCTCCAAAGTCGTCGGACTCATGGGTACTTTACGTGAGAGCGTCCAATCCGGATCACTAGGTCGTCCCGGTCGAATTCCGATTTGCGGCTGTAGCCGAGTGTGCAAAACTTTCGCCAAACGAGCGGCGCCGAACGCTCCGCCTCCCACATCCGGGACCTTGCCCACGATTCGCGCGCCCATCATCCGCGCCAGCTTGTCGACATTTTTTGCCATCGTTAATCTTCCAGAGGGAAGCCAATCTCCAAATAATCGCGATCCACAACGAATCCCACGGCGCCTTGCTTCGTTTCCCTTCCCATTCGCACCAGAAACTCTCTTAAGGCATCGGCTTGACGAATTAGAGATGTCTCCGAGGTGTAGCATTGAATGACTAAGGGCTCGTCGAAAACGAGCGTGCCGCCGCGCGCATCGTCCCGCCACACGCCATTGCCTTTGGGATACGCCGTAGCACCGCCAAAATGAGTTCCCAAGAACTCAAGGGCCTGATCACGCCAAAAGTCCTGATCAATGGCGTCGGCATTGCGATCGACACTGGGAAGGAAGAGCACCAAAAGCGTCGAAGCCGTCTTCGCCGCTCCTAGGCGTTTGGCCAACTTAGACATCGCGCCTCCGCAAGCTAGTATTGACTTTTTGGGCAGAAAGTCAAGAGTAGCAGTTTGGACGGCGTCAATCGCATCGGCCGGCCACCTCCCTCGCAGCCAGCGTATAACAGAGCTGAGGGTAACAAGAGTAAAAAATCGGGGTCTCTAACGCGCCAGCGTCGGCTGGCAATGCTGGATAGTCAGGGGCAAGGCAACCATCCGGCCAAGTACGTTAGAGACCCCGCGGGCCATCGAGTTGTACGATCGAGTCTTCCGACTCTGGCGGGCCTAAATGCAAGCACCGTGCCTAGATGCGCAAGCATCTCCATCCCGTGAGCTGCGTCTCGTGTGTAAGCTATTTAATAACAAGCATTTAAGATAATCTGGAATTACCGGACCCCGTCGACGAACGTAGCTCGGACACTCGGAATCCTGCAACACGTGCCGCATTCTGCTGTAGCGTCGTGCCTGCCGCCACCCGGCTCGACAGTCTCGCCTTTACGCGTCTCAAATTGAGAATCCGTGATCTTAAATCGCTCTTCGACGGTCCTGATCGGCTTTAATCCCCTGGCCGGCGCACGCGATCCGCGCAAACGAGAGCGGGTTGAGCAGCTTCGGATAGCCCTACAGGTTCACGGCATCTCCAGCGAAGTCGTATCCGACCGCGCGGCACTGGCCACTCAAGCAGCCGAACAGTGCCGCCAAGGCGAGCTGCGTGCGGTCGTCGCGGCCGGCGGCGACGGCACGGCCAGCGATCTGGTCAATCGCACCGAGCCGGGTACGCCGATCGCCCTGTTGCCGCTGGGCACCGAGAACCTTCTGGCACGGTACCTCCGCCTGCCGCGCGACCCGGCTGCCGTCGCCGAGATGATCGCCGCCGGAGCGTCGCTCTCGCTCGACGTGGGACGCGCCAACGGGCGGCTTTTCCTGCTGATGGCCGGTTGCGGGTTCGACGCCGAAGTCGTCCGCCGGCTCCACGCGAAACGCGACGGACACATCACCCAATGGAGCTATGCCAAACACATCCTCGATTCGATCCGTACCTACCAGTATCCGCAGTTTCAGGTTACCTGCCGGTTGAGCGGGAGGGACTTCGAGGTGCCGATCGAACATTCCATCGCGGCACGATGGGCATTCGTGTCGAATGTGCCCAAGTATGCCGGCGGGCTGAGGTTTTCGCCTGACGCGTGCTACGACGACGGCCGGCTCGATGTTTGCGCCTTCCAGAGCGGCTCTTGTTGGTCGGGGCTGCGATACCTGTTTGGCATTTTGACCGGTCGCCATCAAACGATGAGGGATTGCGTGACCGCCCAAGCGACACAGATCGTGCTCGAAGCCGCCGAGCCGGTGCCGTATCAGCTCGATGGCGACCCGGGCGGATGGCTGCCGTTAACGATCGATGTGCTGCCGCGCCGGATGACCGTAATTGTGCCACAGAAATCTTGACCAGCATCGACAGATCACCATTGGGCGAGTCACAATAATTGGTGACCGCGCTCGTAAGGCCACAAACAAAGGAATAGTAGCCACAGATAAACGCTGATGAACACTGATGACGTGCCGGATCGCAGCGACAGCCGACGGCGCTGAGAAGATTAACAGAAGGGAACTGTAGTTGATCTGTGTTCATCTGAGTTCATCTGTGGCTGATAAAGGGATCCCTTGTGCCAAATAATCCCGCTGAAATTGGCCCGTATCGCGTTGGCCGCGGCGAAAAGCTGCTGGTGATCGCCGGCCCGTGCGTGATCGAGACCGAAGATCTGACGCTCTCGATCGCCGCGCGGCTCAACGAGATCGCCGCACGGTTGCCGATCCAGTTCGTCTTCAAGGCCTCGTTCGATAAGGCGAATCGCACCAGCGCCGAGTCGTTTCGTGGCGCGGGATTGGAACACGGGTTGAAGATTCTCCGCCGCGTGAAGGAACAAACGGGCTTGCCGGTGACGACCGACGTACACGAGTCGTACCAGTGCGGCCTGGTGGGACAGGTGTGCGACGTGCTGCAGATCCCCGCCTTCCTCTGCCGGCAGACCGATCTGCTGATCGCGGCGGCTGCGACCAACCGAGCGGTCCATGTCAAGAAGGGGCAGTTCGTCGCTCCGTGGGACATGAAATACGTCGTAAATAAGCTCGAAGCCGCCGGCTGCAAAAATATCCTGCTTTGCGAGCGCGGGACGTTTTTCGGCTACGGCCGGCTGGTGAACGACATGCGGGCGCTGCCCGAGATGCGCGCTCTGGGCGTGCCGGTGGTATTCGATGCCACGCACAGCGTGCAAGAACCCGGCGGCCTCGGAGGCGCCACGGGTGGCAACCGGGCGATGGTCGAGCCATTGGCTCGCGCCGCGACCGCGATCGGCGTGGATGGCTTGTTCTTCGAGACGCACCCCACGCCCGACAGCTCGCCGAGCGACGGGCCAAACATGATCGCGCTCGACCAGTTCGAAGGAGTGCTCACACGGATTTGCAAACTACGAGAGACGGTGGCGGCATGGGCTTGATGTATCCGACAGATATGAGATTCATTGGAACGGTGGTTGCCACGTTCCTTGTTTGCATGTTCGCCGGTTGCGGCGACACCTCCACCAGCGCCGGCCGCGGCGCCAGTCGCGGCGGCGCCATTGCCACCAGCCAGCAGCGCGCCGAGATTCTCGTCGGGACGATGGAAACGCTTTTCAACCTCGACGAGTACGAGTTCGGCCAGGCCGAACAGCTCGTCATGAGCCGGCTCAACCAGTGGGTGCGCGGCCAGGAGATCAAAGTGCCGTGGCGGCGCGAGCCGCGACTCGACGAACTGCCGTCGCGGCTGACCAACCTCCGCGCCGTCCAATCGCTGAACGACGAGAGCTTTCTCTACGAACACGACTTCGCTTTTCTGCGCGAGGCGGTTTGGATGCATCACATCGCCGATCATGTACGCACGGAGCCACGCCAGAGCGAAGCTCGTCGCAGCGAGGCAAATAACGGTGAGCCCGGCCGCACCGAGTCTCCGCTGCGGTTCGTGTCGCCCGACGATCCCGAGGAGTTGCGGCTGGCGATGCGGCTCTTCGACTGGACGATCCGCAACGTGCAGCTCGAAGTTGAAGCCTGGCCCGAGACCAGCTCGTACAAACTCCCGACGCGTTGGCACACGCCGTACGAAACGGTGCTTCTCGGCCGCGGCACGGCCAGCGACCGCGCCTGGACTTTTATTCTGTTGGCGCGGCAGCAAGGCCTCGATGTCGTGATGTTGGGCTTGGGCGATCCCGACAAGCCGGATCAGCTCAAACCCTGGGCGCCGGCGCTCCTGCTTGCACGCGGCGAAGGGGACAGCACGGCCGTCGATCTGTATTTGTTCGATCCCGCTCTCGGGCTGCCGATCCCCGGGCCTGATGGCCGAGGCATCGCCACGCTCGCGCAGGCAGTGGCCGACGATGCGCTCTTGCGTCAGCTCGATCTCGACGAAAAGCGTTTGTATCCGGTCAAGTCGGAAGATCTGCAACAAGTCGCTGCGCTGGTCGAAGCCTCGCCCGGCTATTTGAGCCGTCGGATGAAGTTCCTCGAGTCGCGGCTGGGCGGCGAACAGCGCCTGGTGCTGACTGCGTCGCCACAAGCCATCGAAGAAAAGCTGGCCGGCGCGGCCCACGTGCGGCCGAAGGTCGCGCTCTGGACTCGGCCGTATGAGACGCTGCGCTTACGGCAAACGGAGAACCAGGCATGGGTCGACGCCGCGCAAGCCGAACTTTATCCGCTGCAAGGATTGCTTCGTCCGATCGATTCAACGGTGACGGACCGCAAGACCACGTCGCGGCGCGAGGATCCGTCGGAGTGGGTCAATCCGCAGCAGCGAGGTCCTGCACGAGGCCGCCTCCGCGTGCCGCTAGGGGTGGGTCGCATGCTGCAGCTTGCTGGCAACTACGATCACGAGACCGGAGCGATCCGCTATTTGCAACAAGCGATGGCCTCGGACGAGGACCAGGCCGAGATCATAAGAATCCTCACCGATGACCTGCGATCGAAGTTCCCCCGGCCCGACGATCCCGCGACACAACAACGAATCAACCAGATCGTCGAAAGCCGCGTCGGTGAGTTTCGCCGCGCCGACCAGGCGGCCAAACTGTGGGTGGGCCAGATCAAGGCCGAACAGGGCGAGTACCCGACTGCGATCAACTACTTCACAAGCTGGGAGAATCCTCTCTGGCAGCCGCACCTCAATTACAGCCTGACCCGCACCTATGAGGCGCAGGGCAAGCTGGCCGAGGCGATCGACGTCTATCGCCAAGACGATTCGCCGCAGCGCCCGGGCAACCTGCTCCGCGCTCGCTGGCTGGAGAAGGTGAAGATGAAGTAGACATACTCAGTGTGCCGTGGTGTAGTCCTCTCGCTCCGCGAGAGGGGCACATCACGCGGAGCGTGATGGCTACGCTGCCTGCCGCCGACCCTTTACCATTGCTCCGCGCGCCGCTTGTTCTTCCAATCAACCATCGATCGATAGAGTCCGAGTTGAAGGGTGTCGACCACGTAACCATCTTGCTTCCCCGCAAAAGCAGCCAGCGCATCGGGCGACGACGTTCCGCGCACTGGCCCCCCGGTGAAGCAGTGACCCTGGCTTGGAAGTCGATACGTCGGTCATTGACCAGTTTCGGACCAGTTTCTTTACTTTGCGTTACTGGGGAGGAGCCCGACTGGTTGATCATCTGGCACTCGGTGTTCAATACCGCGATCCAAGCCGACAGCGGCGACGGCTATGACCTCTTCATGCGCGCGGCGGCCTCTTCAACGGGTCCGCGTCGAACAACTTTGAAGCGTTCGATTGGGACGGGTGAATTACTGCGCATCGAGTGCGGACTTTCGCGAAAAATAATTCAAATCACGGATTTTGCGCAGTAATTCGCGGGCCGGATCGTTGGCGGCTTTCCGGAAATCGATACACTGCACCGAGTTGGAGCATCCGCTTGCGCGGGCCGCCGCGGAATTGATGCGCTTTTGTTCCCGTGTTGCGCGCTACGTTGCAATTCATCAAGGTAGCGGCTTCGGGTGTCCGGGGTCGGCATTGCGGGATGCGTGCGGGCCGTTTGCTGAAAATCACGCGGAAGGCACACAAATTCGCGCTTGAATCTGACGCCGCATTGGCACAAGGTCCTTCGCGGGTTGGGGTTGTGAGCAGCCGGGCAACGCGCCGGCAAGTGGAATTCAGGGACGAAATGGCGCGTGGTGAGCTTGGGCTTGGAGGGAGACAATCTGGCGGTAGGAGTTCGACCAGAGAAGACACGCTATCGCTTGAACTCAAACGCCAGACAAGCTGAAGCTTGAACTCCAGCGCCAGACAAGCTGAAGCTTGAACTCCAGCGTGGTGTTTTTTTGAATTGCCAAAGAGCGGCGGCCGTGCGCCACGATCGCAGCGGCGCATGGTGTGTTCACATGTACCATATGGTGGCCCGGTTGTCAAGGGGGTGCTTTTGTGCCACTTGGCAATACGATGGTTCACAGGGCTGCTGACGATCCAGACCGCCTTTCCTAAGTGGAAGACTCGCGCCCAAGCTGTCTTTGGCTTCCGCGATGACATAGAACCGCTAACAATAGTAACCCGACGCGTAAGCGAGGCCGAATCTGCCCGTTCCTCGCTCACGCTTCGGGTTACTGTGTGCCGGTTGTGTTAGCGGTTCATAGGCGATTCTGAGCAGCCGAAAGACGACAGACCTACTGAGCCACGTTAGGAATCGTGGCCCGAACGGGCCTTCGCAGCTTTGCGCGCACTTTGCGAAAGCTGCTGCTTGGTAAGCCGTTGTGCCCTCGCCTTGCCGCCCTTTAAGCCGCCCTTGCGGCCTAGTGCGACGGCGGCGGGGTCTTTCTACTTGGCCTGCTTGGGTCGCATGCCCTGAGGCTGAGCCATCCCTTCGGACTCCGCGCGGTCCACGTCGGCGGCGTCGCGTTTCTTCACCGGGCGCGGCAGCTTCTTCTGGGGCGGAGAGGCGCCCGTTGCCTGATCCACGACGGAGCGTGCAATCTGTTTGAAATCCTTCCCGGCCTTCTTGCGTGAGCGGTTTGGCATGGTCTAATTCTGCGCTTCCACCCTCGCTATGTCTAGTTCGGAGAACCAGGCTATGGCCACCTGTTCGTCATGCGGCGGAACCGGGAGGTGCGAAGCTTGCAACGGCAGTGGAAAGCAGGCGGTGATTGCGCCGCCTGGCGTGCTGCCTCTACGAAAGCCTAAAGAGCAGCCCTGCATGGGATGCGGTGGTTCTGGGAAGTGTCAGGTATGCGAAGGCACAGGCGAGATCGAAGATGCATCGGCACAAGCGGATTAGGCCGCCTCGTATTGTCCTGTTCAAACTGGCCCACTACCCGCCGCGGCTCGCACTTGACGATTGGCGTAGAGCCTTTTAGCATTTAGGGTTCCGGCGACGGAACGTCACCTGGCCGCAGGGCTTCTCGTGGCGGCTCGTCGCCAGGCCAACCCGCCAGCGTAGCTTCAATTGGCAGAGCACCGCATTCGTAATGCGGGGGTTAAGGGTTCGACTCCCTTCGCTGGCTTTTGAAAACAAGGGGTTTGGGATGACCCCCTTTCAGGTTTGCACGGTTGTGCACGGTAAAGTGCACGGTTCAAAAAATCAGGGCAATTCCGCGAACAAGCCTTGTTGCGGAGTCCCATGATGCGCACCCCTCGCCCCTGGAAACGTAAAGCTACCGGCGTCTACTACGTTTCCCCGCCAACCTACCTTCGTACTTCGCCTTCTCAACGTCGTTGAAGCGCCACGGCTTCGCTCGCATCCTGCAGCTTCTCCGCGACGGTGTGGCCAATGGCCTACTGATCTTGAAGATTGATCGTTTATGTCGGGACGTCGCCGATGGCCAACACCTGCTCCGCGAATACTTCGGAATCGATTCGAAGTACGGCAAGCACCTCTTCTCGGTCAATGACTACGTGGATACGCGGACTGCGAACGGCTTGTTGCTGTTCAACCTACAACTCGTCATTGCAGCGTGGGAGCGCCAGACGATCTCCGAGCGGACAAAGGCAGCGCTGACGTTCAAACGTAAGAACGGCGAAAGGTGCGGCGGGTTGCTCTACGGCTTCGACCTTGCCGCGGACGGAACGACGTTGGTGCCGAACAAGCAGGAATAGAAAGCCCTGGTATTGATCTACAAGCTGCACGCCCAGGTCTGGAGCCAATCGCGGATTTGCCAGGAGTTAGATCGGCGGGGTATCCCAACCAAAAAGGGCGGCAAGTGGGCGCTGGGCAAGCCTTCAGCGGATTCTCAAGCGCTGCGGCTAGTGATTGCCGCGGTCATGCGGCCCCACCTTGACCGCGATGGTCCACACCCGTAGCATACTGGTAGGGAGTAGGAGCAGAAGCAATGAAACAAAAGACGGTTTTGCCCATTTACGCCGACGAAACGCGACGAGACCTTACGCAGCGGCTGGGCCGCGTGGAAGGGCAAGTCCGCGGTATCGTCCGCATGATCGAAGAAGATCGCCCGTGCCTTGAGGTTTTACAACAGCTTGCCAGCACACAAGCAGCCATGCGTGCGGCAACGAAGGCCGTACTTCGCAACTACCTGGAACGGTGCGCGACCGACGCGATCCGTTCAGGCGACTGCTGCGTGTACGACGATTTGATGGAAGCTATTTACAAATTCGTCAAGTGAGGCAGGCATGGTGCCTACCCGCGCGACGATTTTCCTTTGCGGAGGGTCTGGTTATGGACCGACGTGGTTTCGGTGCGGTGCTCTTGGGCATCGTACCTTTGACGCTCGTTGCCGGATTGGTCATGGCTAGTGCCAACGCGACGACGAAGCCGACGACGGAGCAGTCCTGTTGCGCAGGTTATATCTGCCCGGCAACCGGCGAAGAATTGCCTTGCGAAAACTGCTGCCCGCTGAACGCTGAGAAGTAGTCTAGGGGAAGTCCCCGGAAGCCTCGTTGCTTTCGGGGACTTTTTCTTTTGGTCTGTCGGTGAATGTCGTCTGGACCCTCACGGTTCCGGTCGCTTAAACTCAAAGCGCCCTGAACAGAAAAGGAGCCAGCCATGCGACGTGCCGTCACTTTAGTCGAGCTACTTGTTGTCATTGCGATTATCGGCGTGCTTGTTGCTCTCTTGCTTCCGGCCGTGCAAGCCGCACGCGAGGCAGCACGGCGCACGAGTTGCCAAAACAGTTTGAAGCAAATTGCGCTGGCAGTCCACAACCATCTGGACGCGCGCCGAGTGTACCCGCCAAGCGCCTTGTTTCCCGTGGGCGCAACGATTCAGGGCAACAACGGTTCATGGTCAATCCACGGACGCATTTTGCCCTACCTTGAGGAAGGGAGCGCCTACAACCGCGTGAATCTGAACGTCGCTTGGGACGCGCAAGCGAATACCGGCGTACCGACGATGCGTATTCCGAACTACGTTTGTCCGACCGAAGCCAACGATGCGATGCGCGTCAACGCGAGCGGACAACCACTCATCCATCCGCATACCTACGGCTTCAATTTTGGGACGTGGAAAGTCTTTGATGCCGCTACCGGTGCGGGTGGCGACGGCAGTTTCTTCGTCAACAGCCGCTTGCGGCCTGGGCACTTCCCAGACGGCCTAAGCAAGACGCTTTGCGTGGCCGAAGTCAAGGCGTTTACGCCATACTTCCGCAACACGGCCGATCCGGGGCCGAATCCGCCCGCTTCCGCCGATTCAATCGCGACCTTTGCAGCCGGCGCAAATTTCAAGCTAGGGCCGAACACGAATGACAACACGGGCCATACGGAATGGTGCGACGGCCGTGTTCACCATAGCGGGATAACGACCGTGTTTCCGCCGAACACAGTGGTTCCCTACACGCATACTGACGGCCGCACGTATGACGTGGATTTCAATTCCCGCCAAGAGGGAACGAGCGCGACGCAAACGACCTATGCGGCTATCACAGCCCGAAGCTATCATCCGGTCGGAGTTAACATTGCCGTAATGGACGGTTCAGTCCATTTCGTGCCGGAGACGATTTCGCCGGTTGTTTGGCGTGCCGCTGGAACGCGCGCTGGGCAAGAGCCGATGCCGCTCGCTTCGTACGAGTAGCTACGGCAAGCCTTCATTAACGGTCGCCTACCGTTGCAGTACCGTCCAGCCAATGCCGATTACGCCAGACCTCTGGCGCCTGGGGCCCTTAGCTTAGCGGCAAGCTGGTCCATTTAGGCAAACGCTTTTGTCATTCGGCGGTCCCTGCGCCGGGCATCTTTGAGCATGGCAGCCGCAGCCGGAAGGACCCACCGCTCGTGCATACCCGCGCTTGGGAGAAAACCTAGGCGGGGACGAAGTTACCGTGCAAACCGCCCGGCACGCGGCGCGGGACTTTCAGCACCGCGGCGGGTTCGCCCGCGATGTCCTGGGCAGGGAGGATCAACAGTTCGCTGGTGTTGGTCGCCGCGCGGTAGACCAGCGCGATGATGTAGCCGTCGCCTTCCGGCGCGGAGGGTGAACGCGGCACAAAGAGCGGCTCGCCCGCCACATCGCCGGGCTGTAGAATTCGCTCTTCACGCTGGCCAGTCGCCAGGTCGATGTGCGCGATGGCGTTGTGCCTCAGCGGGTGATCGCTGCCGATGTTGGCCATGTACCAGCCGTGGCGATAGGGGAGACCCGCGTTGCGTTCATCGAAGCGCGGCATCTCCGCATTGAGATCGTCGAGCGGCTGGCACTGCACCTCCGTGCCGGCAAGGTCAATCGTCCAGCGCGTCAGCCTGCCTTCGGTCGGCTGGCTGGGCGACCCGTCGGCGTTGGGAAAGACCGGCGGGTGGGGAAATTCGGTCACTTCACAATGAATTCTGTCGCCGTCCTCCCAGGCGTTCATCGAGTGGAGAAAGAAGCGGGGCTCGATCTCGAACCAGCGAATCGAATCGACAGGGGCGTTGCGTTTCATGACGCCAAGGAAGCCGCTGTTGTCCGGTTCCCAGGCCAGCGGCGGCAGGCCCTTCCTCGCGCGCGCCAGGTCGCCGATAAGAGGCATGACCGGAAACATCACGTAGTTCCGCGTCACCATGAAGTCATGGACCAGGGACGCGTAGGGCGCCGCGAAACGATCACGGCGCGTGACCTTCCCGGTTTTGTCCGTGACGCCATAGTCGATCAGGTTGCTGAACGGCTCGGGACCCGCGAAATAGGCGAACCAGACCATCTCGCCGGTCTCGGGATCGACCTTCGGGTGCGCCGAGCGCTTGCCGCCGGTGTTCAGAAAGGCGCCGCACTCGAGTCCTTCCGGATCGAGCTCGAACGGTTCGCCGTGCTCGTCCAGGGCCAACAGCTTGCCGGCATGGTGGATGATGTTGATGTTTGACGGGACCGGAATGACGTCGGCGACGGAAGGGTCGACTGGCGTGCCAAAGCCTTCGAACAACAGACGTCCGGCCTTGTGCTCTGCGTGCCATTTCGGCGTGCGAACCCAGCGGTTGCGATAGCGGGCCCGGCCCGCATGGGCGCGGCCACCCGCTTTGTTGGGCTCGAGGAAGAAGCCCTGGATCATGCCGTCGCCGAGATAAGGAAAGTACGGGCCCTGTGGGTCGAATTGCGGAAACGGTCCGTTGCGGTAATAAGCGCCGGCCAGCGCGTCCGGGATGCGGCCCACGACCTCGAGCTCGAAGTCGTCCTCGCTACGCACAGGCGCGAGCGCGCTAGAAACGTGGGGCTGGCTAGTTTGGGTATCGGCCACGGCGCCCTCTAAGGAGGGGGAATGTGAGGCACGGAATGCCTTGGCTAGTTTACTGGATTACACCACTGACAAACAAGTTTGTCAGTGCCACTCAACACACAGAACCAGTGCGGAACGTCAAAAACTTACCACCACTTGCCGGCCGTCGTCATTGATCTCTTTGGATGTCCCCTCGGGAAGCAACTCCACCACCAGCTTCCGGGCGGACAGCTCCAACGTGCCCGCCGTAGTGTCGCGCTCGATCGTGAGCCGCCGGCCAACGTCATCCCATTTGAGATTGGTCCAGGCAAACTCGCCGCGCAGATACTCCTGACTGACGCCGTCGTCCTCGTACCAGCGAAAGAATCCGTCGGCGCCCGAATAGACGCGAATCGTCGTCGGCTCGGGGAGCGGTTGTGCGTCGTTGCGTTGACGAGCGGCATGGTGGGCAGAGCCCACCCTACTGAGGTGCTGTCGGATCGGATCAAAAGGAATAATCGCGCCGGCGCGGACGTAGATCGGCATCGTGGCCAGATCGACAGCGCGGGAAACGGTCTTGCGGCCGATTTGTTTTTCTCCGCTCCACCAGTCGTACCAAACGCCGTCGGGCAGATAGACGTCTCGCGTGGTCGCTCCGCGCGTGAAGACCGGGGCGATGAGCAGGTCGCGACCCCACAGGTACTGCGTGCCCAGGCCGCGGGCCTTCTCATCCTGCGGATAGTGAAGCCACATCGCGCGCAAGAGCGGCATGCCGGTCTCGCGGGCCTCGGCCGCCAGCGTATAGGTGTACGGCATCAGCCGGTAGCGCAGCTCGGCGTACGCTCGGCAAATCGGTTCGATCGCCGGGTTATTCATTTCCGACTGGCGCGGAGGGTCCTGCTGGCCTTCGACGAACCCCATGTCGCTCAATCCCCAACCCCAAGGTGCGCGCAGCCGCCAGATGCGGCCATGCGAGCGAAACGACGGACAAAAGGCGGAGAACTGAAACCAGCGGGCGTAGAGCTCACCCGTCAGTTCTGAGGTGGTATAGAAGCCGCCGGTGTCCGAGCCCCAATACGGGCTGAGACTCAGCGAGTGGTTGATCCCGACGGCGACCTGGGCTTCGAGCGTCTTCCAGGTGGACTGCGTGTCGCCCGACCAGACCCAACCTCCCCACCGCGCGACGCCGAGATGGCCGTTGCGATGGAGACTCCAGGGGCGAACATTCGGTCGTGTTGAGAGCGGTCCTTGATAATAAAGCTGATGCCGCTTGATCCGCTCGAAGAGGTTGAACCAGTCCCCTTCGTCGGGCCACCAGGCGTCGACACCCGTGTTGACCAAATCGACATGTTGCTTCCAATAGTTCTCGATGTGCGCGGCGTCGAGCTTCTCGTCCGGCCCGGCGGGGATTGTGCCGTGCAGGCTGGGGAGGCGATCGCGGCCGTAGGGCACGATGTGGACAATCACCTTCACCTGCCTGGCGTGCAAATCGTCGAGCACAGCCTGCGGCTGGCGCTGGAAAACGCGCGGATTGAAGGTGAACGATGGCTGACGCGTGTTCCAACCCGTCGGCGTGAAACCAGTGCCAAGATAGATGACCGCGTCGAGGGGGATTTTCTTTTCGCGAAAGGTGTCAACAACGTGGAGCAGGAGCTCCTCGCCGTTCAGATTCTTGTCGACGAGCTCTCGATGCGATTGCATGTATCCAAGGGACCACTTGGGCGGCATGACGGCCGGTCCACCGATTGTGGAGATGTCCTTCATCAGGTGGGCCGGTTCATGAGCGTCAAAAATGAACAGGTCGTACAGGCCGGGCACGATGCTCTCGACAGGCGGGCGGCCCTGAAGTTGAGCAGTGAGGTTTCTGCGGGCGCGTCCGCGCCGTTGTTGGTTGCTTTTGTCGCTCTCATTTCGCGGATCGTCGCGCGCCGCAGCTTCCGGCGGCTGCCAAGGGCTGAACACACCGCGATTCGGATCACGGAGGTCGATCTGACCCCACGGAGTGGCGACGAACAACGCCCAGCCGTCGGTGCCGATCATCAAAGCGACGGGATTTCGCGAGCCGTACACATCGGACTGCCAACGTGGCCGCATGGTGTGAAAGCGATCACGGCGGTCAAACTCGACAGGCAGCGTGCGAAAGTTTCCCCGTGGCAAGGGTCCACCTTCACCCATGCCCAACACCGGGGCGTCGCCGATTTTGAACGACAGGTTGCCATCGTCCTCGAACACAATGTGTTGAATCGGCCGGCCGTCGGCGCTTGTGACCACGATCGCCAGCGGGTCAGGCAGTACCTCAACATGGATGCCGCCCACTTTCGTTTTGACCGGCTCGGTTATTTCTCGAATGCTGATCGCCGGCCGTGGATACTCGCGTTCGGCCAGCGCCGGCGTGAACGGAGAATTAGGCTTGAAGGCGACCGGCTTCAGCGTGACGCGGATGCTGTGTTCACCAGCGGCGCGGATGTCGAGCTGTGCCCGCTGGTTGTTGGCGCGGATTTCAGCGGCGCGAGCCGCCGCGGCAGCGGCGAGTGAGACTGTGATAGCGATCAAGGTCGAGCGAAGTGACATAACGTGGCTGCGCTCAGAATGCTATATTACTTCCATCATTGGCCGCGTTCGCGGGGCTGGAAGTTCCCGCCCCGTCTGTTGAAAGTGGTCGATGACCTCTTGGACGACTTCCGCAAGCTCCTTGTAAACCTTGACTGGATCGTCGCCGTGAATTCCGGTGATCAGGTCGGGGCACTTGCCAAGGTAAACCTGGTCCTCGTCGCTCCACTCCACCCATCGATGATAGGCGTCGATTGGCTTCATTTTTCCACTTCCTCGATAGCACGCTTCACTTGTTTCTCCTGATAATTCTTTGCGTCGTCACCGTCCTGACCGCTGAGCGTCACGGCCCCATTGTAAATGGGATGTGTGAATTTCCGGTGCGATCCTTTGCCCGCGCCGCGAATCAGCGTAAATCCGGCGTCCTGCAAGTCTTTAACCAGGTCACGTACTTTTCTTGGCACGGTAACGATCCATTATAACGTCGGCCGTACAACCCATCCTTCGTTGCAGTCAAATCAAATCGCCGCGTCGCTACTCATAGGACGTACGGCCTGAGCTGAGGAAACCGATCCGCCAATAACCGCATTGTGCTTCCCGAAACCCTTGGAGGCTTGCCGCTGGGCGGTTGAAAGTTGCCACGAACTAAACCCCAGTGCTTTCGAAGTTCGGCATCCGCGCGCATTGCCCGGAATGGGATCGGCTCCTCAAAGACCGTTATGCATCGGTAGTCACACACCCACGGATGCACGGAAAACTCGTGATGCTCTTCCCGTGCTGGCGACGTTGCTTCGAGGATCCCAACAATCGCGGAAATGGGAGCTCTTGCGTAAAGCACCGCGCGATCTCCCTCGATCGTATCTTCATTGCAAGTCCACCAGCCATCCTCTGATGAATTCTGAGTTTCGCCAACCGCTGCAACGTAATCTGGGTCTTGCCAATCGTCACCAGACACGTAGAAGACCCACCAGTTTGCATGCATGGGAAGAACCTTTGGAGTCATTTGGTCTGCGAGCCACTGGTTCGGCCCGGCCCTGTACCGTCAGACGAATCCAGCCGCTTACCTAGTTCGATTTCGCCTTCAAAGGCTGCCTTTAGATTCCGGGCACATGCTTCGCTGCACGTCATGTACATGAAATCATGCCCTTCGCGCTTGGCATCCGAATCAAGAGCCGAAACCGCAACGAGAACTGTCTTGTTCGGCCCAATCAAGTAGATCGGTAAAACGTGGCCGGCGTGCGGCGTGAGATCAAAATCCGACCGCGCCTTGCCGCCCCCGCCGAAGACCTCCACGTCAGGCGGGATTCTCCGTCCACACCAGCCGCAGGTGGTTTGGAAACGCTCGATCAGACCCGCAGGTCTCTTTTTGCGCCGTTTCATGCACGGCAGCGTATCATGGCCAGGCCGGCCGGTCCAGGAACCGTCAGACAATGGCAACGCCCAATGATTTTGAGGCGGCGATAAAGGTCGAGCGAAGTGACATATAGGTTATCCATTGTGGTAGTGATGCAAGGGCCAATTCGCGGCAGTACAATGGCGGCCTTACGAACTCGGAGTAGCATAAGATGAAAACGACTGTAATTCTCAGCACAGCGATTCGCCTCGCGCTATTTGCCAGCAGCTTGCAAGCGCTGGAGGCGCAAGGAGCCGATTCGTTTGCGGTGTCGATTCGCGTTGATGCTGCCAAACCCCACGGCGAGCTCAAGCCGATCTGGCGGTTCTTCGGCGCCGACGAGCCGAATTACGCCTACATGAAGCACGGCAAAACGCTGGTGGCCCAGCTCGGCGAAATGCGCCCGCGGCAGGTGTATTTCCGGGCCCATAATTTGTTGACTTCCGGCGATGGAACGCCGGCGCTCAAATGGGGCTCGACCGGCGCGTATCGCGAAGACGCTGAGGGAAAGCCCGTCTATGACTGGACCATTCTGGACCGGATTTTTGACACCTACCTGGAGCGCGGCGTGCGGCCGTACGCGCAAATCGGCTTTATGCCCCAGGATCTTTCCATCAAGCCCGAGCCGTACCAGCATCGCTGGACGCCGCGCGCGAAATACGAAGAGATCTACACCGGCTGGGCCTACCCGCCAAAAGATTATCAGAAATGGGCGGAGCTGGTGCATCAGTGGGTGAAGCACTGCGTGGAGCGATACGGACGCGAGGAAGTGGAAACCTGGTACTGGCAGGTGTGGAACGAACCGAACATCGGCTATTGGCGCGGCTCGCCGCAGGAATTTCGCAAGCTGCACGATTTCGCCATCGACGCCGTGCGGCGTGCCTTGCCGACGGCGAAAGTCGGCGGGCCAGACACCGCGGGAAGCGGCGGCCGTTTCACGCGCGAGTTCTTCGAACATTGCCTGCACGGCACGAACCACGCGACGGGCAAGACCGGCACGCCGCTCGATTTTGTTTCGTTCCACGCGAAGGGCGCGCCGACGTACGTCGAGGGCCACGTGCGGATGGGAATTGCCAACCAGTTGCGGACGATCGACGACGGCTTCCGCATTGTGGCCTCGTTTCCGGAATTGAAGAACAAGCCGATCGTCATTGGCGAGTCCGATCCGGAAGGCTGCGCTGCCTGTCAGGGGCCTCAGTTGGCTTACCGCAACGGGACGATGTATTCCAGCTATACGGCGGCCAGTTTTGCACGCAAGCACGAGCTGGCCGAGAAGCGCGGCGTCAACTTGGAAGGCGCTTTGACCTGGGCCTTCGAATTCGAAGATCAGCCGTACTTCGCGGGATTTCGCTCGCTGGCGACCAACGGACTTGAAAAGCCGGTGCTGAACGTTTTTCGGATGTTCAGCAAAATGAGCGGCCAGCGGGTGGACGTGCAAAGCGACCACGCCGTGCCATTGGCTGCGATTCTGCGCCGCGGCGTCCGCGACCGGCCCGACGTAACGGCACTCGCCAGCCTCGATCAAAACCGGCTGTGCATCCTGGCATGGCACTACCATGACGATGATGTGCCGGGGGCGCCGGCCGATGTGGAGATTGCCGTAGTTGGCTTGCCCGCTGGGGCCAATGCAGCGCGCCTGGAGCACTTCCGCATCGATGAAGATCACAGCAATTCATTTGCCGCCTGGAAACGGCTGGGCTCGCCGCAGTCACCCAGCGACGAGCAGTATGCCCAGCTTCTGGAGGCGGCCAGGTTGGCGGCCTTGGCGCCGCCGGCGACGGTGCGCCTGGAAGGCGGGGAAGCCAAATTGAGTTTCTCGCTGCCGCGGCAAGCCGTTTCGTTGCTGGTGTTGGAGTGGCGGTAGCCAACCGCTCTCATGCGGCACGATCGTGGACTGCCACGCACCAGCACGAAGGGTATTCGCCCTATGAAATCAATCGTCGCTGCCATCTGCCTCTCGTTCATCCTGTCCGTGTCATCCGCCGACGCAACCGTGCCTTCACGATACGGGAATCAATCGGTCGAATGGTTTCGGAGCGAGGTAGGTCGCCGGATTGCTGACAACGTCGTCACGTGGCAATCGCCGCGGGGCAGTTGGCCCAAGAACGGCGACACGGCGTCGCGACCATTCGCAGGGGAAAGCAACAAGTTGGAGGGAACATTCGACAACGGCGCTACGACCGGCGAGCTGCGGTTTCTCGCTCAGGCCCTCCGCGCGACCGATGAGCTGCGCTACCGTCATGCGTTTCTCAAAGGTCTCGCTCATATTCTTGAGGCGCAGTACCCGACCGGCGGTTGGCCGCAGCGTTATCCCGCAGGCCGCAGCTACCATCGCCACATCACGTTCAACGACAACACGATGGTCCGCATCCTCGAGTTTCTCCGAGAAGTCGCCGAGTCGTCGGACTATGCGTTCCTGGAATCGGACCGCCGCTCCGCCGCGATGGCCGCATTCGACAAGGGCATTCAATGCATCCTGGGCTGTCAGATCGTTGTCGACGGCGAACGGAAGCTCTGGTGCGCCCAACACGATGAAGTCGATCTGCGTCCCCGCGCGGCACGCTCCTATGAGTTAGAGTCCCTGAGCGGCGCCGAAAGCGCGGCGATCCTCAAGCTATTGATGAGTCTCGACAACCCCAGCGCCGAGGTCCAGCGCGCCATCCATGCTGGCGCGGCATGGTATGAATCCGCCAAGATCACAGGCATCCGCGTCGAGCGCATGGGGCGAGACCGCGTCGTCGTCGAAGACCCGGACGCCCCACCGATTTGGGCCAGGTTCTCTGAGATCGAAACCAACCGCCCGTTCTTCTGCGGACGCGACGGCGTCAAGAAGTATCGCTTGTCCGAAATCGAAGCCGAGCGTCGAAACGGCTATTCCTGGTATGGCGGCTGGGCGTCCGGCCTGCTCGCCAAGGAGTATCCGCAGTGGAGACTGAAACACAAACTCCCGAAGGAATGAACTTCGTCCGAGGCGCAGGGCGCCTTTCAACGCACCTTGCCGTGCGGGGCTGCATCAGGTTTAATGAATGACCATGGGGCTGTAGCGCAGCTTCCTGTTTGGCCATTGTAATTTGGTCAGTGGTCCTTCGTGTTTTATCCTTCCGAAATCGCAGGAAAACGCTATTCCATGTCCACCGTTACCGCGAGCCCGTCGATTAACGTCAAGCAGATTGTCCTGGCCAATAGCACCTTTGGTCCGCAGGAAGTACGGCAGATCCTGGAAGCGCTGGGCGAAGATCCGTTGGCCCATCGGACGCTTCGCGAGGCCATCAACGAGCTGGAAGCCAGCGAAGACCGCAGTCCCGCCGCGGCGGTTCGGCTGGGCGTGTGTCATTATTTATTGGGTCGTTACGGGATGGCCCTCGATACCCTCAAAAGCGGCGACGGCGGCGCCCTGGCCCTGTTCTATATGGGCAAGGCCCAGCAAGGGCTCGACCGGCACGAAGACGCGATCAACAGCTTCACGGCGGCGGCCAAGGCGGGGTACGACTCGGACGCGTGCGCGCTGGCCAAGGTCGAATCGCTGCGTTCGCTCGGCAAATACAAGCAGGCGCTCGAGCAGCTCGACAAGCTCTCCGGCGCAGTCGAGCAGACCGCCGAGTACCTCTATCAGCGCGGGGCCACCGTCAGCGCCATTGGCGGCAACCCGCAGGAGGTGATCGCGCTGTTCGAGCGTGCGGTGGATGCCGATGTGCGTCATGCCGGGGCACTGTTCGGGTTGGCGTTGGAGAATGATCGGCGGGGGAACGACGAGGTGGCCGTGAACCTTTACGAGCGCTCGGTGGCGCGGTTTCCGGCGAATGTCGGCTCGCTGTTGAACCTCGGCATTCTGTACGAAGACCGGCAGCAGTTCGAGCGGGCGCACCAGTGTTACCAGCGCGTGCTCGAGACGTTTCCGGCGCACCCGCGGGCGAGGCTGTTTTCGAAGGACGTGGCGGCGGCGCGCGACATGTTCTTTGACGAGGATGCGCAACGCCGCCGCGACCGGCTGAGCCAGATCTTCAGTGTTCCGGTGACCGACTTCGAGCTGTCGGTCCGCAGCCGCAATTGCCTGCAGAAGATGGGCATCAACACGCTGGGGGACCTGGCGCGGGCCACCGAAGCCGAGCTGTTGGCCAGCAAGAACTTTGGCGAGACGTCGCTGGTCGAAATCAAGGAGATGATGACCAGCAAGGGGCTGTCGCTGGGCATGTTCGCCAGCGAGACCCGCGAGCCGGAGCCGGTGTTTGAGCCGGAAATGGTCACGCCCGACGAGCAGGCCATTCTCGACCGGCCGATCTCCGAATTGAACCTTTCGGTGCGAGCGCGAAAGTGCATGATCCGCCTGGGGCTCAATACCGTTGGCGATTTGATGCGCAAGACAGGGGACGACCTGTTGGAGTGCAAGAACTTTGGCGTGACCAGTCTCAACGAGGTTCGCGAGAAGTTGACGATCAAGGGGTTGAAGTTGCGCGGGGATTGAGGTGGAAGACAGGGAGACAGGGAGACAAGGAGACTGGGAGACCAGGAGCGGGGGAGATGGCGACATGGAACGGCTGGATCGTTTTGAAGGGATTGGGGACAACATTGAAGACGATTCGCCGCCGCCTGCCGTGAATGAAGAGCTGCGCGCTGAGCTGAATCGGCGGCTCAACGATTATCTCGCAGCGCCAGACAACGTCACTCCTTGGGAGGAAGTTAAGGCGACCTACGAGAGTCGCGGATGATTCGGCGCTTTGTATAAGACCGCTGAGTGATGTCGGTCAGTTCCCGCGGATGTTACAATTGCCGAAGTTGCTCATCGTCCCAGGTGAAAGCCTTTCCCTCCGAGGACGCCATGCTCACGCTCTACTCGGCGCATGATGCTCGCAACTGTGCGGGCGTGTCGCGCCGCGATTTTCTCCGCGTGGGCACGCTGGGACTGGGCGGTTGGACGCTTGGCGGACTCTTGGGCCTGAAGAATCAGTTGCAAGCCGCCGCGCGCGGTTCCGACTTTATCCGCGACAAGGCGGTGGTGCTCTTGTTTCTCTCCGGCGGCGCCAGCCACATCGAGACGTTTGACCCCAAGATGAACGCCCCCGACGGGGTCCGCAGCGCGACGGGCGAGGTCAAGACGACGCTGGCGGGCGTGACATTCGGCGGCACGTTTCCGCAGCTTGCGCGGCACGCCCACCGCATGGCGATCGTGCGGACGTTTCAGCACCTCGTGGGGGACCACGAGAAGGCCATCCGCCACGTGCTGACCGGCGGCACCAGCGTCGATGGCAAAGAGGCCAACGGCTTCAGCATCGGCTCGGCCTATACCCGGCTGCGCGGGGCGAACCACCCGTCGACCGGCATGCCGACGTATGGCCTGTTGCAAACGGACGAGATCGATCCGCAGTATCGCAATGAGAAAAAGCGCGTGGAGGTTGGCTCGGCGGCGGGGCCGCTCGGTGTATCGTACGGACCGTTCGACCCAGCCGGCGGTGGGCCGACGGTGACGAACATGCAGCTTCGCATGCCGGAGGCGCGGCTCGACAACCGCCGCGAGCTGTTGCGATCGCTCGACCGGATGAAGCGCGAGGCGGACACGAGCGGTTCGCTGGTCGGTTACGATCGGTTCGAGGAACAAGCGTTTCAGCTTATCCTCGGCGGCGCGACGCAGGCGTTTGATGTGACGAAAGAAGACCGCCGCATCGTGGAGCGCTATAACACCAGCGGCTATCAGGTCGGCCACAAGAAGTTCATGCCCTGTCAGCTCGGGCGGCATCTCTTGTTGGCGCGGCGAATGTGCGAGGCGGGTTGCGGCTTTGTGACGATCCACTCTGCCGGCTGGGACATGCACGCCGACAGCAACAATCCCGGCATCCATCGCGGCATGGAGATGCTGGGGCGGCCGCTGGACAAGGCGGTGTCGGCGTTTCTGGAGGATGTCGAGGCGCGCGGGTTGAGCGACAAGATCCTGTTGGTGATCACCGGCGACTTTGGCCGCACGCCGAAGATCAACGCGCGCGGCGGCCGCGATCACTGGACGAAGCTCTGCACGTTGGCCTTCGCCGGCGGCGGCCTGAAGATGGGACAGGTGATTGGCGACTCGGACCGCGCGGCCGCGGCGCCAACCGGCGACCCGGTCAGCACGCCGCATTTGATGGCGACGCTCTTACACGCGCTCTTCGACGTGCCGCAACTGCGACTACAATCCGGCCTGCCGCGCGAGATCATGGACCTCGTCGATCGCGGTCAGCCGATTGAGCAGTTGTTTTGAGGCCCTGCGTGGCAGGCCGGACGGAAGCCAGACTCAATTGAACCTCTGAAGTGACGTATGAATCATCGCATTATTAAAATCATGGATGTCAAAGTCGTCGGCCCACATACGTTGTGGGTGCGATTTGATGATGGACTGGAGCGGACGATCGATCTCTCAGCGGTTCTTGCCGGAGAGATTTATGAACCGCTCGGCGATCCAGAACTCTTCAGCCGCGTGCGGGTCGACGCGGAGGTGCATACAGTGGTCTGGCCGAATGGGGCCGATTTCGATCCTGAAACTCTACATGATTGGCCAAGCTTTGAAGCGGCTTGGAGAGAGCGCGCAGAACTCTGGAAGCAGGGGCGTGGTCAACCCGAGTGTGACATGCTCACGTCGTAGCACCTTTTACGTGTTTGAGCGTGCATTCGTTTGAGATGCATTTCGCCCAGTTTTCTTTCGCCCTGCACCACACCGACTCTCGCACTGCCGCGCGCCACAGCACCTTCTACACGCCGCACGGCCCGGTCGAGATGCCGGCGTTCATGCCCGTCGGCACACAGGGGACGATCAAGGGCTTGACCATCGACCAGGTGCGCACCACCGGCGCCGAGATGGTGTTGGCCAATACCTATCACCTTACGCTGCGGCCAGGGGAAAAACTCGTCGAACGGCTCGGCGGCCTGCATCGCTTCATGGGTTGGGAAGGCCCAATCCTGACTGACAGCGGCGGGTTTCAGGTGTTCAGCCTGGCGCAGATGGTCAAGGTGACCGAAGAGCGGGCGACATTTCGCTCGCATATCGACGGCACGCTCGTTGAGCTATCGCCGGAGCGGGCCATTGAGATTCAGGAGGCGCTCGGCAGCGACGTGGCGATGGTGCTCGATCATGTCGTCGCGATTAAGAGCCCAGCGGAGCTGGTGAAGGATGCAACGCAGCGGAGCGTGCGCTGGGCAGAGCGGTGCCAGCGCGCGGCGACGCGCGGAGACCAGGCGCAGTTCGCAATCATTCAAGGCGGCCTCGATCTCGATCTGCGATTGTGGTGTACCGAGCAGCTTATGCGGCTCGACTTCCCAGGCTACGCCGTGGGGGGCCTGAGTGTCGGCGAGACGCCCGAGGAAATGTATCGCATCCTCGACGCGACTGTGCCCGCCATGCCGGCCGACAAACCGCGGTACCTGATGGGCGTCGGCCGGCCGATCGACCTGTTGGAAGCGATTCGTCGCGGGATCGACCTGTTCGACTGCGTCCTGCCCACTCGGAACGGCCGCAATGCGATGGCGTTTACCGACCAGGGCTACCTGAAGCTTCGCAACCAGCAATATCTCGCCGACGACCGGCCGCTGGAGGAGGGGTGCCCGTGCATTGCCTGTCGGCATAGCAGAGGTTACATTCGCCACCTGTTCATGAGTCACGAGATGCTGGGGCCGATCCTGCTTACCGCCCACAATCTAACGTACTATCAGCGTTTGCTGCGCGGAGCGCGCGAGGCGATTGCGGCAGACCGCTTTTTGGAGTTTTACGAAGCGAAACGGACGGTCTGGGGCGGCGAACCGGCCGGTGATTCTTGCCGCGATGACGACCGTAAAGCTTGAATCAACCCAGACCGACATGCCCCGCCAACGCAAGCCGCTGCATATCCTCCAATTCATCGCCGGGTTGGCGATGCTGCCGCTGGCCGTTTGGTTCTACCTCAAGGGCGACTATGTGGGCGTCGCCTTTGCGCTGGTGATTGGCGTCGTCGTGCTGGCATACACTTCGGTGAATCTGTTTGGGCGGCAATGGCCGTGAGGAGATCCTTCGCTGCGCTGAGGATGGCATGCTGCGCTGAGGATGACAAAACTGCGCTGCGGTTGCCGCCGCTAAATGTAGGACGGACTTCCTAGTCCGTCCTAAAGGCGCGACGGACTTGGAAGTCCGTCGTACGAGGGAGTTTGCCGATTCACGTGCCCTTGCTGGTTTGGGCAATCAGGGCGTAAGATACGGGCTTACGCTGCACCGGCCGGCGGGCCTGGGACCATTGGGTCAAGCCAATTCTCGCAGAAGCAGCCCAAGAGGTTGGGGCTTTCTTCTCCGTTGCTTGGGACCGCAGGCCGGGCGCTCCATTTCTTGGGTTCAGGAATCGTCGTCTTCATGTCACTCTTCTCGGCCTTTTCCGCGATTCTGGCCCAAGTCGGGAAAGAAGCTGCGCCCGAGGAGGGCGTAGGCGGCGGCAACGCCTTTACCAGCCTCTTTCCGCTGTTGTTGATCGGGCTGTTGTTCTACTTCATCCTGCTGCGGCCGGAGCGGCGCAAGCACAAAGAGCACGCAAACTTGCTCTCCGGCTTGAAGAAGAACGACAAAGTCGTGACCATCGGCGGCATTTACGGCAAGGTGTTCGACGTGCAACGCGAGCAAGACCGCGTCACGCTGAAGATCGACGAAGCCAACAATACCAAGATCGACGTCACGTTCGCGGCGATTGCGCGAGTGATCAGCGAACAGTCCGCCGAGCCGGACAAACCAGCCAAGTAATCGCAGGAAGATAACCCATGTCCTTTGCCAATTTATTCCCGCTCTTGGGGCAGGCGACCGCCGCGCCGGCGCCGATTGCATTCCACCAGGAGGCGTGGTTTCGCTTCGTGGCCGCCTTGTTGATCATCGGGGTCTCCTGGGCGGTGGGCAAATGGCTGAGCAAGACCTGGCGGATGCCGGACTATTCGTTCCGCTTTGGGGTGATCCTGTTCTCGTTGATCGCCGGTGTGGTCATCTGTGCGTGGCGCTGGCCACCCAAGCTGGGGATCGACCTGAAGGGTGGCGTCATCCTGATCTATGAGGTTGTCGAGGACCAGGAAGAGACCCTTAGTCTGGACGGCCCACTCGACCGCATTCGGAACTATCTCGAGGATCGAATCGAGGCCGATACCGAGGCCACTCTTCGCGGCGGCAATCAGATTGTTGTCACCACGCCCAGCGATGACGAAGAAACTCTTGACGAAATCGAAGCGACCGTCGAAGGCATTGAGTTTGCCAATCTCGAGTTGTCGGCGCTGCGTCGCGATCAGGAGGACGGCGGCACGGCCATCGTCTTCAATGCCGCCAGCGGTGAAGAAGCCGGTGCCGTGAACATGGATGAAATGATTCGCGCACTCAACACGCGGATCAATCCCGGCGGACAAAAGGAAGTGATCGTCCGTAAGTTCGGCGAACAGCAGGTTGAGATCATCATCCCAGAAGTCGATTCGCACGAAATCGAATTGATCAAAGACAAGATCAGCACGGCCGGGTTACTCGAGTTCCGGATCATCGCCAATTTGGTCAGGGACAAAGACGCGATCGACCTGGCGGAAAAGAGTCCGGCCAAACAGGTCTTCGACGGCGATCAACTGGTCGCCAAGTGGGTCTTGCTCGACACCGAGCAGGTGCAATCCACCGAGGGCCTGGAAACGCGCGTGAACCAGGCGGACGAGGTGGAGGTCCTGGTGCGCATCGATGAGTACAACGTAACCGGCGGTTATCTCGACCGGGCTGCCAGCGGATATGACGAAATCGGGCAACCCGCGGTTAACTTTACGTTCGACTCGGAAGGCGCCGTGCTGTTCGGCCAGCTTACCGAAGAGAACGTGCCGGATGCGTCGACCGGTTTCAAACAGCAGTTGGCCATTATCCTGGATGGACGGCTGTTTTCGGCGGCGGGGTTGGAGGAGGTGATCACCTCGCAAGGTCAGATCCACGGCAGCTTTACGCAAGAAAAAGTGCAGTTCCTGGTCGACATTCTGAACGCCGGCAGCCTGCCCGCCGCGCTCGACAAGACGCCGGTCAGCGAAACGAGCATCAGCCCGCAGTTGGGGGCCGATACGATCCGCAACGGCTCGATCACGATGATCGTCTCGACGATCATGATCCTGATGTTCATGTTGGCGTACTACCGCTTTTCCGGCATCGTGGCCGACGTGGCGGTGATGATGAACCTGATCTTGGTCGCGGCGCTGATGATCACGCTGAACGCGGCCTTCACACTGGCCGGCCTGGCGGGTTTGGTGCTGAGCGTCGGCATGGCGGTCGACGCCAACGTGCTGATCTACGAGCGGATGCGCGAAGAGTTGCAGCGCGGGGCGGCGTTGCGGATGGCGATTCGCAACGGCTTTTCGCGGGCGATGTCGACCATCGTCGATAGCAACCTGACCACGCTGTTGACGGGCGTGGTCTTGTACGCCATCGGCACGGATCAGCTCAAGGGGTTCGCCATCACGCTGATTTTGGGCCTGTTGTTGAACCTGTATACGGCGGTCTATGTGGCCCGGACGATCTTCGACGTCGCCGAGCGGCGGCGTTGGATCAGCGAGCTGAAGATGATGAAGATGTTCGACGCGCCGAGTTTCGATTTCGTGCGGCCGACGAAATATGCGATTGGGTTCTCGCTGTTGATTGTCATTGGCGGTATGGTTGCCGCCGTGAGCCGGGGCGAAGGCCTGTTCGGCATCGATTTTACCGGCGGCTCGTCGGTGCAGATCGTGCTCGACGAGAATCATGCACTGACCGTGGCCGAAGTGCGGCAGATTGTCGACCCCAGCGACGAGAGCCAGCCGCGGCTGGAAGACGTCACCGTCAGCACCGTGGGTACACCAGACGCGGAGGGCAAAAGCCGCTACTACAAGGTCGACACGTCGCTCGCGAATATCGAGGACGTCGAAGAGCTATTGCAGAAAATGTTCGGCGACAAGCTCGAAGTGTATGAGATGAATTATTCGCGGCCGGAAGCGTCAGCGGGATCAGTAGCGACCGGGGTGTCGGCTGAAAAAACGGATGCGAAGGCTTCGGCGAATGAGGGCGCAAAGATTCCGCCGGCGAAGACCGAGGTGAAAGGCACGAAGGTCAACGAGGAGGCGAAAGAGCCGGCGGTAAAGCCCGAAGCGGAAAACGATAAAGTTGAAGAGAAGTCCGCCGAGGAAACGGACGAACCGGCAAAGGATGAGACCAAAGAGAAGTCTGAGCCTAAGGAGCCGCAAGCATCGGCGGCGCGCCTGACCAGACCGTGGCTGGCCTTAGCGGCTACTCAGGCAATTGCGCTGTTGCAGGACGAGGCGCAGGACTCGGCGACTAAGAAAGGTGATGCGCCAGCGAAGGCTAATGCGGCGAAAAGCGATTCCTCCGATAAAGAAGAGCCGGTCAGCGATGCCGAGGACGCCAAGGCGGAACGCGGAAAGCAAACGCCTTCGGACGATAAGGAAGACCAGGACGCGCCGGCTGAGAAACAGTCATCCGCACTGCCTGCAAAGGGCGCTGTAGAGACGTCCAAAACCCCTTCAGACGCGACATTGCCCAGCGCATTCGCTCCAGTCGCGGAGCGTCCCGACACAGCGCAGGCCGCCTTTGCCGGCGGCAGCGTGACGACGCTCACATTTAAGGAAGGCATCAATCGCGATGCCTTGCTGGCCCGACTGGAAGCTGCCGCCGACCAGCTTAAGCTGCAGCCGGCTCAGTTTCTGCTGGAGGAGGTCAAATCGACGCAAGATGAGCTGAACACTCGGTTGTTCGGCTCTTGGAAGATCAACACCACGCTGCCGCCCGAGCGCGTCGAACTGGTCTTAACGCACGTGCAAAGCGAACTGGCCGAGACGCCGGTCTTTCGGGGCGCGAACACCATCGGCGGCAAAGTGGCCGGCCACGCCCGAATCATGGCCATCTACGCCGTCCTGGCCAGCATGGTGATGATCGTGATTTACGTCTGGGTGCGGTTTCAGAACATCGTGTTCGGCCTGGCGGCGGTGGTGGCCTTGGTCCACGACGTGCTCGTGACGGTGGCCGCGTTGGCGGTGAGCTATTACATCGCGCCGTTTCTCGGTTGGGCGATGGTCGATCCGTTCAAGATCAGCCTCGACGTGGTGGCGGCGCTGTTGACGATCGTCGGGTTCTCGATCAACGACACGATCGTGATCTTTGACCGCATCCGCGAGATCAAGGGCAAAAGCCCGGAGATCACCAAGGACATGATCAACAAGGCGGTCAACCAGACGCTCGGCCGGACGATCCTTACCTCCGGCACGGTGCTGATCGTCACGATCATTCTGTATATCTGGGGCGGTCAGGAGATTCATCCCTTCGCGTTTGCGATGCTGATCGGCATCGTCTCCGGCACCTACAGCACCGTCTGGATTGCCGCCCCGTTGGTCCTCTGGCTCCGCAAGCCGACCACCACACGGCCCGTTTCGCGGCGGGGAACCGAAGTGGCGATGCGAGCGTAACCGAAGCGTGTTGATACTGGGTGGCACTGACAAGCGCCGCGCTTGTCAACGGTTTTGAATTGCGGCCGTGTTGTCTGCCACTGACAAGCTCCTGCTTGTCAGTGGCCCCCCCCCGCTACCCGGCGCGAAGGCTTATCGCATAAAGCGAGCGTAGCGGCTGGATGCGCATGGATTCGCCGATTGCGACTGCTTCTTGTCCAACCCTTCGGCCCGCTCGTTCGATAACGAAAGAAAGAGACATGTTGCGCTTCGGCGCCTCATGGCTTGCGAGTGTGCGTCAAGCCACCTTGGCTTGCGCCGCTTTCTGTTGTCGTAACGGTTGTACGAGCTATGCTGACCGGCCGGCGGACGAAACTTGCCATCGCGGTCGCCATCCTGATCGTCGGGGTCGGCGCGGCGTTTTTGTTTCGCCGCGAGGAGCCTGCCGAGACGCCAACCGCGTCGAGGAAAACAGCGGCGTCCGACCCGTCGGCCCGCTCCAGCCGCGGATCCGATTTGAAGGCCCCTCCGGCCGTCGAACCGTCGTTGGCGGGGCGCATCGAGCCGTATGGCTGGGACCACAAGCCGGCCGACGTTGGCGATCAAACTGCGGCTGAGCGAGCTGCCACGACAGCTCAAGATAGCGGCTCGAAGCTGGGACCGGTCGCGCTTCAACCCGAGGGAAACTCGGGCGGTTCCTCCCTCCAACGGCCGGCGAGCTATCGGTCGAGCGCAAAGGGCGCGGGCACGCAAGCCGAAACTTCACCCAAGCGGCAGACGGTCAACCGGCCGAGCGAACCAGGTTCGGCCGCCTTGCCTGCGCGAAGTTCCGGCGTGTTCGAGCGGTTTGCTGATCATCGGCCGCTGCCAGGCGCTGCGGCGACCGGCAAGCGCCACAAGATCATCGATGGCGACACCTTGGCGGCGATTGCGCAGCGTTATCTCGGTGCCGAGGGGCGATATCTGGACCTGTTCGAGCACAACCGGGATGTCTTGGCGACACCTGAGCTGCTGCCGATCGGCAAAGAGCTGCGGATTCCACCGCCGGATTTTGTGCGGCCCGCGGATTCGGCGGTCGAGTCACGGTCAACCGGCCTGAGCGCGGTTGCGCCGCTAGTCGCCGCACCGCCAGACGCTGCGCGTGGACCAGACGTAAGTTCGACACCGTCGGCCTTTGCACCACCAAGTTCGTCTACGGAAACGTATATTGTCCAGGCCCACGATACATTGGCCCTGATTGCGCGCAAGGTGTATGGAGACATCGGTCGGCAGTCGGAGCTGATGGCGGCCAATCGACAGCAGCTTCGCACACCTCGGGACCTGCGGCCGGGGATGACGCTGGTTGTGCCCGCGCCGCGGAAGCCGGAATAACTTGCCCAAGAGCTTTCAGCGGTCAGCGATCGGCTGTCGGCCTGGCAAAATGGCGCTCGAACGTGTTAGCTGAAAGCTGAAAGCTGGCGGCCGACAGCCGAATAGTCTCAGTCCAGCGCCCCTTTTCGCAGTGCCCAGGCGGCTTCTTGGTTGACCAGCCGCATGCGGATGAAGTCGAGGATCGCCCTTTCGACGCCCAAGCTGCGCTCGCCGAGCATCTTGCTCCCCTCCAGGCTCGTTTTGGGCGTTTGGAAAAAGATGCTCTGCTTTTCTTGCCATTCTTCACGCGGGGCGCTGGAATAGTCCTCGCGATGCTTGGCGAGCGTCTGGTGCAGTCGCCGCGCGTCGTTGAGGTTTCCGCTGTCCTGGGCGCCGACGATGACCAGCGTGGAGATCGCGCGTTGCACGCCCGCCTGTCTCGTCGCATTGACGATGCTCATTCCCTTGTAGCCCCAGATTGGCGTAATCAACACCAGTCCGTTGACATCCTGCCCCTGCGGCCCAGTAGCCAAGGGGGGCCAACTCCAGTCCATGGCGGCCCAGTTGATCGCCACCGCGGCGCCCATCTCAGCGCCCACGACGCAGAGCTTGCGGAGGTTCAACTCGCTGTTGTTGTTCTTTTCGATGATGAACTTCTTGATCCGCTCGAGATCCAGCGTGACCATCCGTTCGTAATCTTCCTTGCGCATCGTCGCCTGGTCGATCCTTGCGGTGCGGCCGCCGCGCTTGACTTGTGTGCTCTTCCCGTGTCCGCGCAAGTCCGGCACGATCACAAAATGTCCGGCCCGTTGAAGCGAATCGGCCAATGGCCCCCAGTCGCGGCCGGAGCCCTTGGCCATATGTAACAACAAGACCGGGACGATGTCGGAGCCCTTGCCATCTTTTGCGGCTTTCTTGGACGTCATCGCCGGTCGATATTCGACATGGAGCCGTACACCGTCCTTGGTATCCAACCATTCGACCTTGGGTGCGCCTTTCTCTACCTTGCCCGGCTTCGTTTCGCGCCCAGAGGTCTCATCTGGCCGTTGTGCCTCGGACTGTTGAACCAGCAGAACCAGGCACATCCCCCAGGCGGCGGCTAACGCCAGGACTCCCGCCAGCGCGGTGCGTTTGGAACCAAGTGACATTTCGATCTCCCTGCGGCGCAGAAAAAAAGCCTGAACAGTAACGTCCGGCCCCTTCGATCATCGTAGATAGGCGCTCGCGCAGCGTCAAACGTAGGGGGGGCTGTCATCCTGAGCAAAGCGAAGGATCACCGGCAGCGATGGCGAGATGCTTCGGTCGCGGCTACCTCAGCATGACATCGAGACAAGCTAAAGCTTGAACTCCAACGCAAGCTAAAGCTTGAACTCCAACTGCTTGAACTCCAACGGCGCTACCTCAAGACTGTGCTGTCGAACGCAAAGTCCTTGCGCGAGTCGTAGTCATAAAAGTGACGCGCCACGCGCTCGGCCAGCACGCCGAGGAACTGACGGCGGAAGTCGTCTTCTTGCCGATCGGCGGCAGCATATGGAGAGTTGGGCGGGAATTTGACAGAGAGCTGCCTGGTCGGCTCCCACACCTTGACATTGTCCTTCACGTCGTAAACGGCCAATCGCACGTCGGCGTGTCCTTGCAAGAGCGTCGAGCCGCGCGAAAGCTCGAAGCGTTCCAGGTCGATGCCCACTACCATGTCGGCCTTGAGCGCCCGGCCCACTTCGCGATAGTCGTGCCAGTCGTGCTTGTCGACCCAGTCGGCGAGCTCGCGTTCGTCGACGACCTCGACCTTCCGTACGTTTTTCCGCAATAGCGCCGCCACGCGCACCGCCAGGTCGCGGCTGACCGTGGGGTGGGCGTACTCCAGCGACGTTGCGCGGCAGATCACCGCCACGCGCTTGCCGCTGAGCTCCTCGAATTCGGCGTCGACGTCGTCCGGATCAATGACCCAGGCGATCCCCGGGAGCATGCTGCAACCGGCCGAGAGCGCGAGTGCCAACAGGGGCCACAGACGCACGGGCAGAGAGCGAGAAAGGTCGCGCTGCATCGTTGTTCCTTGATTTGCGTGGGCCGGATGTACGATGGCCTTTTAAAGCCGTCGAGATGTACGACGGCCTTCCGAGGCCGTCGAGTTCTTCGGTCGGCCCTGGCAGGCCGGCCTACTCGTCGCGACGGCAACCGGGCCGAAGAATTTCGGCCTTTCGGAAAAGGAATGGGACGATACCGAGTGCAGCTTTCGGCGACAAGAGAGATTTGCGCATTGCCCTGGACAGGGGTGCGCAAACGCGCTAACCTTACGCCTCTTACCGAGCACGGTGGAAAGGAGTCCGCCCATGAACCAGCCCGATGAGCGCTCCCGATCTGCGATTGCTCCCTTAAGAGTTTTTGCCTGCCGGGGGGTGGCGTTCGTGGTGCTCCTGGCGTTGAGCGGCTGCCAGTCGCCGGCCGTGCCGTTCGACCCGTTCCTCGTCGGCCGCACGACAATCCCTCCGCCTGGAACTGCAGCTCCGGCAACCGCGGCGCCGTACTACGACACCGCGCCGCCCGTCGTCTCCGTCCCAGGCGCCAGCACCATCTATCCGCCGCCCGGAATAACGCCGGCGCCCGTTCCCGCTACCTCGCTGCCGCCGGCCGGCTCGGGCCGCTTTCCGCGCGGCATCACCCTCCCGCAGGCCAGCACTCAATCCGCCGACGACGGCGCACAACTCTTGGGTTGGCAGCCGGCAGATTCGCCAGATTTGTCAGATTTGCGGAATCCCGCAACCAGGGCGTCAGGCGATGATCGAGCGCCTGTCAAATCGAACTCCGGCGTCGTGCGCGCATCGCATGAGGAGCCGAGGCGCGAACCGCCGATCCGGATTGTGGGGCCAAAGTTGGAAACGAAGCTGTAGCTGTAAGGTGGGACAAGCTCGCGTGACGTGTGATGGGCCATCGCAAGCCGATTCAAAGATAATCATCCGTTGTTCGTTGCACCACGATTGACGAGCGAGTGCCGGCCCACCGACTCGGGCCTTGCTCTCCCATCCCTATGGAGTTTGGTGGGCCGTCGCCCGCGGCGGGCTTGTCCCACCCTACGAGTGTTCCCCACCATCTGCTAGAATTGAATATCCCTGTGATCGTTTGCCCGCCGGCCGACGTATCGCATAGTAGGTTCTTATTTAAGACAACCCACGGCCGGCGCTTCTCGCTCCCCCTCGATGTCCACCGTCCAGAACGGCCTATTTACGAAGATTTCCTCGGTCGTTGGGGGCCCGGTGCGCCGGCGGCTGGCGCAATATGCCCAGGTGCTGCCGGAGATCGAAAAGTTCGGCGACGAGATTCTCTCGCAGAGCGACGCCGAACTGCGGAAGCGCAGCCTTGCACTGCGTTATCGGGCCAAAAGCCGCGAGCCCTTGGTGCGGCTGTTGCCCGAAGCCTATGCTTTGGTCCGCGAGGCCGGCAAGCGGACGCTCAACATGCGTCACTTCGATGTGCAGTTGTTGGGCGGCACCGCGCTGCACCACCGGGCGATCGCCGAAATGCAAACTGGCGAAGGCAAGACGCTCACCGCGACTCTCCCCTTGTACTTGGCGTCGCTTGCCGGGCACGGCGCGCATCTGGCGACGGTCAACGATTATCTCGCCAAGCGCGACGCCGAGTGGATGCGGCCGATCTACGAGCTGCTGGGACTCAGCGTGGGCGTCATTCAGACGCCGATGAACTCCAACCAGCGGCGGGAGGCGTACGGCTGCGACATCACTTACGGCACCTCGAAGGAGTTTGGGTTCGACTTCCTCCGCGATCGTCTTTTGACGCGGCGGACGGCCGAAGGGCAGACCGATCTGTTGGCGCTGATGCTCGGCCAGCGCGTCGAAGCGGGCGGCGAAAAGCCCGTCCAGCGACCGGCGCACTTTTGCCTGGTGGATGAGGCGGACAGCGTGTTGATCGACGAGGCGCGGACGCCGCTGATCATCAGCGCCGTGCCCACCGAGGACGACAAGGCCGAAGCCGAGCTCTACAAATGGGCCGCCGCCGTCGCGCCGCGGTGCGAAGAGGAGGAGCACTACACCTACGATCCCAAGACGCACAAAGTCGAGCTCACGGCCGAGGGGCGGCGCTTCGTGCGCAATTCGCCGCGCACGAGCGCCACCGAGCAAGTGGGCATGATCGCGCTCTACGAGTCGGTCGAGCTGGCGATTCGGGCCTACCGCGCTTTTCAGCTCGACCGGCATTACGTCATTCGCAACGGCGAGATCGTGATCGTCGACGAGTTCACCGGCCGCCTCGCCGAAGGGCGCAAATGGCGCGACGGCTTGCACCAGGCGATCGAAGCCAAAGAAAACGTCAAGGTCACCATCGCCACCGGCCACGCCGCACGCATCACCATCCAGGATTATTTCCTTCGCTATCCGCAACTGGCGGGGATGACCGGCACGGCGGTCAGCTCGTCGCGCGAGCTGTACAAGATTTACAAGCTTCGCGTGCTGCCGATTCCGACCAATAAGCCACCGGTTCGCAAGCCGCTGCCGACGAAGATCATTGGCACGATGGAAGCCAAGGAGCAAGCCATCGTCGAAGAGGTCCGCGAGATGCGTCAAACCGAGCGGCCGGTGCTCATCGGCACGCGCTCGATTGATAAGTCGATTCGGCTCTCGAAGTTGCTCACCGCCGCGGGGATTGAGCACCAGGTGCTGACCGCGCACCACGTGGACAAAGAAGCCGAGATCGTGTCCGGCGCCGGCCAGCTTGGGCGCGTGACTGTTTCGACGAACATGGCGGGCCGCGGCACCGATATCCGCTTGGGGGACGGCGTCGCGGACCTGGGCGGCTTGCACGTGATCTGCACCGAGATGCACGACGCCGCGCGGATCGATCGGCAGTTGATCGGCCGCTGCGGCCGTCAAGGCGATCCCGGCACATACCGTCAATATTTGGCGCTGGATGACGATATCCTGCTGATGGGCCTTGGCCAGCGGAAGGCCGAGCGGCTGAAGGCTGCGGGCGAGCGCAGCACGGGGACGTTCGATTCGCTGGTCCGCCTCTTTCGCCGGGCCCAGCGGAAAATCGAGCGGCGGCACTTCAAGGATCGCCGGATCTTGATGTATCACGAGCGCGAACGGAAGAAGATGCAGATCCAGATGGGCCAGGATCCGTATCTCGATGCGCCGGCGTAATCTGGCTGAATTTCCGGCGGGTTTTTTTGAGCTGGATCCCGCTTTCCCACTTGCGGAGGGACGCTCAGCGAACTTCAATAGCTTGCATGACCGAAGATCTCTATCGAATGGCGCTGGACACGCTGCGTCGTCATCTTGACGCCGCCGAGGTGCATTATGCGCTCGATGATGGCGATCTGGGATTCGGGGGCCACCGGCTCAGCCTCTCGGTGAGCTTCGACAATTTCGTGGAGCAAAGCGGACAAGTGATCGCCCCGGTGGATGTCCAACTCCATGTCGACGCCGACGACGGCAGCCGCTTTCGGCTCGGCACACTGGGCATCGGTGGCAATCAAAAGGAGGCGTTACGCGCAGCCGTTGAAGAGTGGCACACGCTGGCGGCCGCGCCGGTGCTGGCCGCGCTGGGCGCGCCGTTGGGCGAGCTGCGGCGCGAAGCCCAGCCGCCAGTCCTCGCCGGCTGGAAGTTCTTTCCTGGCCGCGCCGGCATTCGCGGTTCGATTCCGATGGGCTTGGAAGCGGGAGGCGCGTTCCATCGCGCGCTGCTCGGCGAGCTGCACAAGTTCGTGTCTAGCTGGGAGGTGCCGAGCCACTTCTCGCTGCGCTCGATCTTCGTTTATTTTTCCTCCGCCGAAGGAAAGCGCGAAGCCGAGGCGGCCGTCGACGGAATCGTCCACGACGAGCTGACCGAACGCATCAAGGCGCTGGACTGGCCGCAGTCGGACGAACCGTATCTCTACAAGCAGCTCTTTGTATTTCGGTTGGGGGAATAGGTGCCGAAGTCCGAGCGGCGCCGCTTATCTGAATTGCCTAAGGCCCGGAGGGCCGTCATTCTCACGTGATGTGCTGCCCGCCGTGGGCTGGCGCCCACGGCTAAAGAATGTCGGCCCCTACGGGCCTGAAGAAATCTCCCTCGATCATGGGCGCACATCCGGAACTAGATTCCACCCACAAGATTTGCTGATGAGGCAAGATTACGAGTAGGATCGCCAAGCGCCCACAATCCGTGCCTTAGGTCAGCGAGGATCTTAGTTTACGCCTTCACCTCCAGCACCCCAATCTTTTTCCCGACGTACGCATTTCGCTCCGTCCAAGCTTCGAGTTTGGGAAACGCCGTCAGAAAGATCTTGAGGAACGCCGGCCAGTCGCTGGGACACAATGTCGGGCAGCCTTCCGAGAAGCGCTTGCTGTTGAAGCCGTTGTGCACATGAATCGCGTTTGATGTCGTCTTGCTCGCGTTATCGCTGATCACCGGCACGTTCTGATCGTTGTTGACGATCAAAGCCGCGCGGAAGCCATTGTCGCGCACCACCAGGTCCGCGGCCGTGGGCGTGCCCGCGCGCTTATGGAAGCCCAAATACAGATCGTACGTGCCATCCTTGATGCGCCCCTTGACATTCATATCGTCGGGGTAGATCGAGCCGCGGAACGTGCCGCCCGACCCCCCAACCACCGTAACGCGGGACTCGTAGAGTTTGTCGATCCCCTTGGCGTTCGTCGGCTCGGGGACGACGCCGCCGTGTGCGAAGATCACGCGAATGCTGCCAACCACGGGCGCAGGAACGATCGGCCCGGCGGCTTCGTTGAGCTTAGCCAGCGTCTTGCCGCCGGGATCGACCCGACCGTCGGGAAAGGGCATTTTGACGACGCGACGTTGAAACTCGTCGATTGCCCCCTGCGTCGCCGGCCCGATTCGCCCATCAGTCGTCAGCGGCCGGAGCGGCGTCAACCTGCCGATGTTGTCGTTGAGCAGTTCCTGCACTGTTTTCACGTCAGTCGAGCGGTTCACGCCCCCCTTACCCACCGATTGCATGATTGTTCGCATCCTAGAATACCCCTTTGTCGCTGGGTGTTTGGACGGCTCCGTTTGCAGAGTTTGGCCGTCAGGGAATATACTCGCGGCTGCATTGACTGCGACGTCTCGCTGTGACCAAGGGTATTATCGCCTCTTTCGCGAATAAGTTGCCTACTGCCATGAAGTCGTTTTTATTGCTTGCGCTTGCAGCACAGGCGCCGTTTACTGGCACGTCGCCAGGTTGGTTCAGCGGCCGTCCCGTGCCGGCCGTCATTTCGCCGGCAGCGGTTCCGCTCGACCTGCAAGCGCAGGCCGCCGAGGAGAGGTTGCGGCAGCTCTTGGCCAATACGAAATCGGTGATGAAACGTCGCGGCGAGGTGTCGAGCAGTGGACGCGCGGCCGACAATACAGCGCCTGCCCTGCGCGACGACCAGATTCTCCAAACCGCCTTCAATCAGCCGCAAAAGAACGCCACAAAAGGCGGAACTGGAGATTCACCGCCTACCGAGAGAGCGGACGCCGAGACCTCGCCCCCCGCGGGGTCGCCTACGGCGAACGGTTCGGTCCGCAGCGAGTCTTCGATCGACGACACCACCCGTGCGGCGGCCAATCTTTCGGCCAAATTGCTGGCAAGCGCGCCGACTCCACCCGCGGAGAACGCATTAGATGGTCGGCCGGTATCGCTAGCCGAGGCGTTGGGACGCGTCCCCAATTCCAGCCAGCGTCTGGAGGTGGCCTCGCTCTATTGGAGGCTGGCATTAGCTCTGGCCGATTACCATTGGGCGCTGGATGAATCGCTTCAATTGGCACTTCCGCCTTATGAAGACGCCGTCGGTTCGCCGCTGTTGGCGGCAGCGCAGGCCTCCGCTCAGGCCCGAGTGCTCGAAGCCAAGGCGGCCGCCGTGACCGCCCAACAAGAACTGGCCGACGCCATCGGTCAGCCGACTCAGCCGCTGCCGCTCACGATCGAACAGCCGCTCGTCGGCCCCTATCGCACCGAGTTTGAATCGATCTTCGCCAATCGCGCCGCGCCCGGCCGAGCACGTGCGATTCATCGTGCATTGCCGCACTGGCGCGAAGCCATCGACCTTCGCACCGCGGCGATTCAAGCGGCGGCCAGTGCAGTGAAGCCCGCAGAAAAGGAAGCCTACGCTCCCGACGGGAAAGGCGGAATCGAAACGGTGCTCTACGTCCATCGCGAACTGGCCCAGCAGCGGCGCGCGTTTTTGAACGCCGTGCGCGAGTACAACGCCGAGATTGTCGAGTATGCCTCGTACGTGGCCGGTCCCACGACCAGCACCGCCACGATTGTCAGTATGCTCACGCGCACCAAGCCAGAGAAGACTTCCGGCGTCAGCCCGCCGAGTTCGTTCGCCGCGTCGAACGAGCCTACCATGGCGCCGCCGGAAGATTCGCAGGTCCGTCCGGTAGCCGGCGAAGAGCCCATGGGTGAGGTTCAAGGGCAAGAGTCCGATTGGAGTCCGGCGCAGCAGCCAATGTAGGTGGCACACTCTGTGGGCCCTAGTGTAGTCCTCTCGCTCCGCGAGAGGATTCATCACGCGGAGTGTGATGACTACACTGCCGCCGCGGCGTGCGGTCTACATTATCCGCCACTCTTCTTCTTGAGCCGTCGATTAAATCGCTCCAGGTCGATGACCGCGCGCACGTGTGTCCCCCGTCCGATCACTTCCTGATCGTCGCGAGCTTCAATCGAGAGCGTCACCATGTTGCCGTCAACCTTGGTGACCTCGGCCGTCGCGACGACCATCATGCCGGCCGGAGTCGGCGCGAGATGCTGGAATTCGAAGCAATAGCCCACCGACGCCTCGCCGGCGTCGAGATGCGGCGCAATCGCCGCGGCCGCGGCCGTCTCCATCACGCACAGCATCCAAGGCGTCGCGAAAACCGGCGGCGCGCCGGGCATCAGCGAGCTCAACAGGTTCTGCGAGACGACGCGATGACGAGCTTCGGCGCGGATGCCGGGTTGGAGAGTGGGTTTCATGAAAAGATTATGAGGAAGATTGAATCCTATCGTCGGTCCTCGATAATCGTTTGGGATAACGGAGGCCCGGGGATTTCGATTGGAGTCCAAGGGGGCCTAGGCGCTCGAGTCGGTCGCGACACGAGAACGCCGCGTTCGAACAGCATCGTCTCGAACTCTTCCTCGGTCATTTGCCGCTTTTGATCACCTTCTTGAACCAGCTCGAGTAATTTACTTCGCTCGTTCGGCGTCAAGCTCTTGATCTCGTTCGCAAGTCTATCTAGATCAACAGTTGCCATGAGCTGTCTCCAGGTAAGTCCGATTCCGCTATAATTCTACCTTAGAAGTGATCTGAAAGTCATCGACATTTTTCTCAATGAACATCGCTCCGCCCCTTCGCATCGGCCCGCTCCTCATCGATCCGCCGATCCTCCAGGCGCCAATGGCCGGCTTCACGAACTACGCCTACCGCCAGGTGGTTCGTGAGTTCGGCGGCGTTGGCCTGCAGGCGACGGAGATGATCTGCGCACGCGGCTTTCTTTGGATGGAAAAGGAGGAGGACGCTCATCCCGATCGGCTTTGGGGAGTCGCCGAGGAGCCGCGGCCGCTGGCCGTGCAGATTTGGGACAACGATCCCGAGACGTTGGCCGCGGTCGGCGCGAAGCTGGCCCACGAGCTGAAGGTCAGCGTGGTTGACATCAACTTCGGCTGCCCTGTCAAGCAGGTCACACAAAAGGCGCATAGCGGCTCGTACCTGTTGCGTTGTCCCGCAACCGTCGGCCGGATTGTCGAGCGCGTGGTGAAGGCCTGCGACCCGACGCCGGTCACGGCCAAGATTCGTCTCGGTTGCACGCGGAGCACGATCAATGCCATTGAAGTCGCCCGCACGGTCGAATCGGCCGGCGCGGCGGCAATCACGGTCCACGGTCGCACCGCGCAGGACTTTTTCACCGGCTCGGCGGATTGGGAACGCATCAGCCAGATCAAGGATCACCTGCGAGCGATGCCGCTGATCGGCAATGGCGATTTGACCTCGGCCGAAGCGGTCGTCGCAGCGTTTCAGCGATACAACGTGGATGGCGTCATGATCGCGCGCGCCGCGTTAGGCAAACCGTGGATTTTCCGCCAGGCGGCGGCGGCACTGCGCGGTGAGCCGATCCCGCCTGACCCTACGCTCGAAGAAGAGCGGCGGTTGTTGCTCTACCACTACGAGCTTGTCTGTCAGCGTTTCGGCGACGAGCGCGGCACGCTCCTCATGCGCAAGTTCGCCTGCTGCTACGCCCAAGGCCGGCCGCGGGCGCGCGAGTTCCGCGGCAACGTCGCCCGCGTGACGACGCCGGAAGAGTTCCACGACGTCGTCGAGCGCCACTTCCCCCGCCACGCATCCCGCGAACATTTGCCGGCCGCAGGCTGATCCTACAGTCCCTTGTTTTCAGCCGTAATCGATTCCCGAAACGGCGAAATCTCACGGTTTTTCGGCCGCAATCCCATCTACGGTCGTAACCCTTTAAGTTACAATCACTTGGGAACGCATATATTTGGCATAAGCAGTTGCCAAAAGTCGCAAATCTCGTATGATTCAGGTGTTAAGAACACAGGCGCCTGTTATGTCCACCGTCGAAACCTCCGACTCCCAAGTCCTCGATTTGCTGCGACGGCACGGTCCATTGGCTATTGGTGACCTTACCGATCACATGGGCGTGACCCGCACCGCCGTGCGCCAGCGGCTCACGCGGCTCGTTGCCGGCGGCCTTGTCGGACGAGACGCTGCCAGGTTGCCACGTGGCCGCCCGAGTCACCGTTATTCGCTGACGGAAAAAGGTCGCCGCGAGGCGGGTCACAACTTCGGGGATTTGGCCGTCGCCTTATGGCAAGAGGTTCGTTCGGTCAAAGACCCGGAGGTGCGCAGTGGCTTGTTGCAGCGTCTGGCCAAGTCAGTGGCGAGCACGTACGCCAGCCGCGTGACTGCTACTGCGTCGGCCGACCGCATGCAGCAAGTGGCCGAGCTCATGAGCGAGCGGAACGTACCGTTCTCCGTGGAAGGATCGCCAGAGCTTCCGGTCCTCACGGCTTGGGCCTGCCCTTATCCGACGTTGGCCGAGCAGGACCGCGGCGTGTGCGCGATGGAGAACATGGTGTTTACCGAATTGGTGGGCGAGAAGGTGAAACTCAGCGAATGCCGGCTGGATGGTGGCACGTGTTGTCGGTTTCAGACAAGTTAGCTGCGAGTTATATTGAGCGGTTTCCACCGACTTGGTCATTCACAAAACAATTTCCAATTGCACCAGCTATGACCCAACCTTGGATCGAAGGACGATTTGAAGAGAACGTCATCACCACTTCGCTCGAGCAGGCCATCAACTGGGCCCGCCAGTCGAGCATCTGGCCAATGACGTTCGGCCTGGCTTGTTGCGCGATCGAGATGATGGCCGCCGGCGCCAGCCGTTTCGACATGGACCGCTTCGGCGCGGGCGCGTTCCGGGCCACGCCGCGGCAATCGGACTTGATGATCGTGGCCGGCACGGTGACCTACAAAATGGCCAGCCGCGTTCGACGTCTTTACAACATGATGCCCGACCCGAAGTTCGTGATTGCGATGGGCGCCTGCACGACCGGCGGTGGACCGTACTTCAAATGGGGTTATCACGTCGTCAAAGGCGTGGACCTTGTCGTCCCGGTTGATGTCTACGTCCCGGGCTGCCCGCCGCGCCCGGAGTCGCTCCTGGAAGGCCTGATGCGGATCCAAGACAAGATCCGCGGGCAGCGCATGAACAAAAAGCCCGGACTGGGATTCGCAGTACGAGGTCAGAAGCACGACGATGAACTCCCGGTGCCGCATCACTCGGGTTACGTCGACGCGCCGGCCGATCAAGAGCCGCTGTACGACCACCAGAAAATCACAGGGTGAATAAGGACGTAATGACTGAAACTTTGCGCATCAAAAACCTCCACGTCTCCGTCAGCGAGCGGCCGATCCTCAAGGGCGTCGATCTGGAAATCCGCCGCGGGGAAACGCATGCCCTGATGGGCCCCAATGGCTCGGGCAAGAGCACGCTCGGCTTTGCGATCATGGGCCATCCGAACTACGAGGTCATCGATGGCACGATCGAGCTGGTCAAGGCGGACGGCACGGTGCTCGATATTTTGGCGAGGGAGCCGACCGACCGCGCGCGGGCGGGAATCTTCATGGCGTTCCAGCGACCGATGGCGATCCCCGGCGTGAAGATGGCGGATTTCCTCCGGCACGCCGCAACGAACACACGCCGGCCGGAGCGGAAAGAAGGCGAAGAGCTGATCCCCATGCGCGAATTCCGCCAGGAGCTGAAGTCGCGCATGTCGCAACTCAAGATGAACCCCGACTTCGCCCGCCGTTACGTCAACGAGGGTTTTTCGGGTGGCGAAATGAAGCGGGCCGAGATCTTGCAACTGGCCGTGCTGCAGCCGAAATTTGCGATCCTCGATGAGACTGACAGCGGCCTCGACGCCGATGCGGTTCGCCTGGCCAGCCAGAGCATCGCCGAGATCGGCGGCGAGAACATGGGCATTTTGATCATTACGCACCACGAGCAACTGCTCGAACATAACCACCCAGACAAAACACACGTCATGCTCGGCGGCCGGATCGTCGAAACCGGCGGCCCCGAGCTTGCCGCAGAGTTACACAAGAAAGGCTACGAGCGCATCCGCGCAGCGTACCCCCAGGCGGCTGCCGAGGAGCGTGCGATGGCAGAGGCCAATGCTCCGCAAGAGGCGGCATGATGGGCAAATGATGAATGATGAATGATGAACGATGAGTTGGTTTGCAAAGTTCATCATTCCGCATTCGTCATTCATCATTCGGAGTACTAAGCGACCGGCGATCAAATCACACCTTAACAACTAATAAACGACCATGGCTACTGACCTCGCACTCGCCCCGACCAACGACGTCGTCGGCGAAATCAATAAGTACGACTTTCGTACCACCTCCACGCCGATCTTTAAGGCCCGCAAAGGCCTCGACGCTGAGATCGTCCGCCAGATCTCCGATATGAAGGACGAGCCGGAGTGGATGCGCAAGTTCCGTCTCGACGCCCTGGAGATCTTCAACAGCAAGCCGATGCCTCGCTGGGGCGGCAACATCGCCCTCAACTTTCAGGACATCTATTACTATCTCAAGCCGGCCGAGCATCAGGGCCGTACCTGGGACGATGTCCCCGAAGAGATCAAGAAAACATTCGACCGGCTGGGTATCCCCGAAGCCGAAAAGAAATATCTTTCGGGCGTGAAAGCACAGTTCGAAAGCGAAGTCATCTACGGCTCGTTGAAGGAAGACCTGGCCGAGAAAGGCGTCATTTTCACGGACACCGACACCGCGGTGCGAGAATACCCGGATCTGGTGCGCCAGTACTTCTCGACCATCATCCCGTCCACCGACAACAAGTTTGCAGCGCTCAACTCGGCCGTCTGGTCCGGTGGGTCGTTCATTTATGTACCCAAGGGGGTGAAGATCGACTTTCCGCTGCAGGCCTATTTCCGCATCAACGCCGAGAACATGGGTCAGTTCGAGCGGACGCTGATCATCGTCGACGAAGGCGCCCAAGTGCATTACGTCGAAGGCTGCACGGCCCCCATGTACACGACCGAGAGCCTGCACTCGGCCGTGGTTGAGATCATCGTCAAGAAGCACGCCCGCTGCCGTTACACGACGATCCAGAACTGGGCCAACAACATCTACAACCTCGTGACCAAGCGCGCCGTGGCGTACGAGAATGCCACGATGGAATGGATCGATGGCAACTTGGGCAGTCATCTGACCATGAAATATCCGTCGGTCTACATGATGGAGCCCGGGGCCCGCGGCGAGATCCTCTCGATCGCGTTCTCTTCGAAAGGCCAACATCAGGACGCTGGCGCAAAGCTGGTTCACTGTGCGCCGAATACGTCGGGCCGCATCGTCAGCAAGAGCATCAGCAAGAACGGCGGGCGTTCAAGTTATCGCGGCCTGATACGGGTGGAGCGGGGCGCAAAGAAGTCGAAGTCGAACGTCGTCTGCGACGCGTTAATCCTCGATTCCAAGAGCCGCAGCGATACGTACCCGTATATCGAGCTTGACGAGCAGGACGTCAGCGTCGGTCACGAAGCCAGCGTCTCGCGGATCGGCGAAGAGCAGCTCTTCTACCTGATGAGCCGCGGCCTCAGCGAACCCGAAGCCAGCACGATGATTGTCAGCGGCTTCATCGAGCCCCTGGTCAAGGAGCTGCCGATGGAATACGCGGTCGAGATGAATCGGCTGATCGAACTGCAGATGGAAGGCTCGGTTGGTTAGCAACTCCAAGGGTGCGGGATCTATGACAATCGAAAAAGTGCGCGAGGTCTATCGCGCCGAACCCTTTCGGCGCTTTGTATTGCATTTGGCGGATGGCCGCCATATTGCGGTGCCGCACCGGGAGTTCATGGCCATTGGACCGACGGGACGTACGGTGATCGTTTACGACGAGGATGACGCCCATAATATCATCGACCTGTTGCTGGTCACTGATATTCGCGTGGAGAACGGCAGTAAGCGCCGCAAGCGGTGACGCGGGACCGCATCGCACACCCGTCTAAAGTGTTAGCCGCAAATCCACGTGAATGAACGCCAAGGAATCTCTCATTCGCGTGAATTTGCGGCCGTTCTTCTAATGACTGACTTATGAGCATCGCCACCAGCGGCTTTACCGCCGAATCCTTCGAGACATTCCTCGCGTCGCGCCAAGAGCCGGGCTGGCTTACCGATCGCCGTCGCGCGGCTTGGAAGTTGTTTGAAGAGTTGCCGATGCCCAGCCGCGCCGACGAAGAGTGGATGCGAACCGATATCCGCCTCTTCCGGCTCGACCGCTTCGCATTTCCGTCGGCGGAACCTGCGGCCGCGCCCGAGCTGCCTGATGCACTCTTGAAGCAAGGGGTCGATCTGGCCGGCTCTACTGTCGCGTCCGACAGCCGGCTGATTGCTTCTGCGCTTGACGAGTCGCTCGTGAAGAAAGGCGTACGGTTCGGCAGTCTCGAGGACCTCGCGCGCGACGAAAGCCAACTTGTCGAACGGCATCTATTCCACGTCTTCAATCCGGCCTACGACCGCTTCGCGGCGCTGCACGCCGCGGCCACAAGTGGCGGGACGATACTGTATGTTCCCAAGGGTGTTGTCATCGATCGCCCGCTGCACACGCTTAACACAATCAGCGAAGGCGGCGTCGACACCAGCCACTTGCTCGTCGTGCTCGACGAAGGCGCCGAAGCCACACTGCTCAGCGAAACCGCCGGCGGCGGCCAAACCGGCTTCCACTGCGGCGCGATCGAGCTGATCGTCAAGCCTGGCGCCAAGCTCCGCTACGTCAACCTGCAAAACTGGAGTCCGGGGGTGTGGCACTTCGCCCATCAAAAGGCCTCGGTCGGCCGCGATGCACAACTACAATGGACAATCGGCGCGCTGGGGAGCCGCCTGGCCAAAGTGAACCAGCACGTGGCGCTCGTGGGACCAAACGCTCAAACGCAAGTCAACGGCGTAATGTTCACCGAGGGCAAGCAACACCTCACCTACAACACGCTGCAGCACCACGAGGCCCCGTCGTGCAGGAGCGACTTGCTCTACAAGGGCGCGCTGCAGGACAAATCGCGGCTCGTGTGGCGCGGGATGATCAAGGTCGATGTCGGCGCGCAAAAGACTGACGGCTATCAGCGCAACGATAACCTGATGCTGTCGGACGAGTCGCGGGCCGACTCGATTCCGGGGCTGGAGATCGAAGCCGACGACGTCCGCTGCACGCATGGCGCCACCGCCGGCCGCGTGGACGAAGAGTCTATCTTTTACCTCCGCACACGGGGCCTGACGCGAAACGAGGCCATTCGCACCTACGTCGCCGGCTTCTTTCAGCAGGTGTTCGACCGCATTACGATTGAAAGCGTCCGCGACGCGCTGGGCGAAGCGATTGGCCGGCGGATTCGAGAATACAACTAATTATGTCAGACTTCGTACTTGTCGCCAAAGTGTCCGACCTTTCCGATCCCGGCAAGATGCTGGTCGAGGTTGATGATCGGCTCGTGGCGCTGTTCCAAGTGAAGGGCCAGTTCTTCGCTTTGGACGATGTTTGCACGCACGACGGTGGGCCTTTAGCCGAGGGCAAGCTCGAAGACCACACGATCGCCTGCCCGCGGCACGGCGCCAAGTTCGACATCCGCTCCGGCAAGGCCCTGACCATGCCGGCCACTCAGCCGACGGTTGCTCACGAGGTCAAGGTGGATGGCGATGATATTCTGGTAAAATTGAGCAATTGACAACGTTTTCCCTGGCTGGCACTGCTCGCGGCGAGCGGTGGCACGCAGGTAGAGATTCATGGAGCCTCAACGATGCCGCTCAACGAAGAACAAGTCCGTGAGACCCTTAAGCAGGTCATCGATCCTGAGCTGTTTGTCAACATCATCGACCTGGGACTCGTGTACACGGTCACGGTGGCGCCGGCCCAACGGGATTCGACCACTGAATCGGTGAGCGGCGACGGAGCGGCCAGCGCCGATCAGAATCCAGTCACTGACACTGCCGAAGCGACTGAAGCTGGTCCCAAGGAAGACGTCTTCATCGAGATGACGATGACCAGCCCCGCCTGCCCCGCCGGCCCGCAACTGATCGGCAACGCCAAGCAAGTCGTCGGCCGTCTGCCGGGCGTGGCAAATGTGGAAGTCAAGATTGTCATGACTCCGCCGTGGACGCCGGACCTGATGAGTGAAGACGCGCGTGATCAGCTAGGGATTTTCTGAGCCGGACTATATACTGCATAAGGGTTATCCCTGTTCGCCAACGAATCACCGCTGGCCATGAGCACAATCAGCTACCCGTATATCGAATTCTCCACGGGTGTCCCGGTGATCCAAGGGACTCGGATCAAGGTTCGCCATATCGCCGCGGAACACGTTCACTGGCTCTGGGAAGCGCCCCAGATTCAACGGCGGCATCCTGATTTGAATCTTGCGCAGATTCACTCGGCGCTGGCCTATTATTACGACCATAAAGACGAGATTGACACGGCGCTTGCTCGCGACGAAGAACTGGCCGATGAGCTGCGCGAGGAATGCGAGCAATCTCCGGTCCGCCAAAAGCTTCGCGGTCTGGGCCTCATCTCGTGAGCCTGTCCTTCTTTTTCGATCACCACGTCGACTTCCGCATAACGCAAGGATTGCGGCTGCGCTTAATCGAGGTTCTCACCGCGGCGGAGGATGGCTCATCCCGCCTTCACGATGAAGGGCTCATGCTTCGAGCCGCAGAACTTGAGCGTGTCGTGTTCTCGCAGGACGAGGATCTCCTTGCCATTGCCAGGAAATGGCAGCAAACAGGGCAGCCGTTTCCGGGCTTGGTCTACGCGCACCAACGGCGTATCACGATCGGCCAAGCCGTACGAGATCTAGAGCTCATGGGCCGCGCCTTGGAACCGGCCGACATGGAGAATCGAGTCGAGTACCTCCCATTCGATTAACACGACGTCTTGAGTGTCAATGCAGGTCGATGCAACTCCATATCGCTGCGTAGTGCTCTACGAGTACACCTGCAGTGGCGGCCTTCTTGCTGTCGAGCATTTGCGCAATGCGGCTTCACTAATGCGCGAAGGCTGGGCAATGCTTCGCGCGTTGGCTGCTGATCTGGCTGCGATCCCCGGTGTTCAGGTTCAGGTGCTCGCCGATTATCGCGGGTTACCCGGACCCTTGCCGGGTTGTGAGTTGGTTCCCGTTCACACAGTGGACGAAGAGCGCTCGGCATTGAGCTGCTGGGCAGCGGAATCGGATTGGACGGTCCTCATAGCCCCGGAGTTCCACGGAATTCTGCGCGATCGTTGCAGCGTTGTCGAAGTCAACGGCGGAAGGTTGCTCGGACCATCGAGTGGCCTCGTCGCACTGTTAAGCGACAAACAAAGGACTGTGGAGCACTTGGAGCGCCACGATGTGCCAACGCCGCGCGGCCTGCTCTGGCGGCCGGGTGATAGCTTGAACTCTCCCCTGCCCTGCCCCGTCGTCATCAAGCCCAATGACGGCGCCGGATCACAAGAGACTTATGTTTGCCGCGATTCATCGCATGTCCACGGAACTCTGGCGGGATCTCGGCGGCCCGCGCGGATTGAGTCGTTTGTCGAGGGCCTCCCGGCGAGCGTGGCTTTCTTCTGCGGACCAGCCGGCTGCACTCCGCTGCCCGCCTGTTCGCAGCGGCTCCAAGTCGACCGTAGGATTTCCTACATCGGTGGAGCAATGCCGCTGCCCTCTGCGCTCAATGAACGTGCTACCATGATCGCCAGCCGAGCAATCGGTTCATTACGGCAGCCGCTCGGCTATGTCGGTGTTGATGTCGTTCTTGGTAACGACGTTGATGGATCCGAGGACTGTGTCATTGAGATCAATCCGCGGTTCACGACGTCCTATGTCGGTTTGCGGGCTGCCGCGCGAACGAACCTGGCCGCGGCCATGCTCGATGTCGCCGAGGGCCGGCGGCCGGGTTTATCGTTTGGAGGAGAGGCGATAGAATTCGACGCCGACGGTACCGTGCGGCGCTCTTTGGAGTGCGCCGCCTCGTCGCCGCTTTCCTTTTCAAACGACGTTTTCAAGCAATTAAACGCCTTCGTTCTATCCGGCCGCATTAGAAATCCAAAGCGATGACGAGTCATCGCACTCCATGAACTGGCTGGCACTTGATATCGGCGGCGCGAACCTCAAAGTGGCCGACGGCCGCGGATACGGCGCCGTGCAACCATTCGCGCTGTGGCGCGAGCCGGGCCGACTCATTGAGGCGCTTCGAAATGCGATCACCAAAGGGCCCGCGTGCGATCGAATTGCCGCCACGATGACGGGCGAGCTGGCCGATTGCTTCGATTCGAAGGAAGACGGCGTACGCTTTATACTTCGCGCGTTGGAAACCGCCGCCGATGGAGGGTACATCAGCGTGTATCAGACCGACGGACGGTTGGAACAACTGGAGTCGGCCTATTGCAACCCGTGTTTGGCGGCTGCCGCCAACTGGCACGCACTGGCTCGCTTTGCCGGCCGCTACGCAGAGAGTGGGACGGCCCTGCTGATCGATATTGGCTCGACCACGACGGACGTCATCCCCCTCGTCGACGGGCGTCCGCAGACCGCCGGCCACACCGACACCGAGCGCCTTCTGAGTGGCGAGCTGGTCTACACCGGCGTCGAGCGCAGTCCAGTCTGCTCGGTGCTGGGATACTTGCCCTACCGGCAACAATTGTGTCCAGTGGCGCAGGAGTTGTTCGCCACGACGTGGGACGTTTATTTGACATTGAGCGAACTGCCCGAAGAACCTGACAATAGAAACACGGCGGATGGCCGGCCGGCGACGCGCGCGGCGTCCCGGGCCCGGCTCGCCCGTATGATTTGCGCCGACGTGACGATGTTTGAGACGGTGGACGCCCTGGCCGCGGCCGAGGCAATCCGTGCCCGTCAAACGGCAAAAATTGGCGTGGCCGTCGCACAGGTGGCGGCTCGGCTGGGTCGCGCGCCCGAGAGCGTCATTTTGTCCGGCGCGGGCGAGTTCCTTGCTCGCCGCGTTGTCGAGCGGATGAACCTTAGGGGACGGCTGATATCGCTCGGAGACGAACTCGGGCCGGCCTTGTCGCGATGTGCGCCGGCGCATGCCTTGGCGGTGTTGGCACGGGAGGGGATCGAAACATGACAACGATGGATATTCGAGTGGTCAAGCTGGGCGGCAGCTTGCTGGATGACCCGGATGTTGCCATTCGCTATCGCCGCTGGCTGAATACTCAGCGGCCGGCGCGGAACGTCCTTATCGTGGGCGGCGGCAAGCTCGTCGAGGTGCTGCGGCGAGTCGATCAAACCCATTCGCTTGACGAGTCGTTGTTGCACTGGCTGGCGATTGATTGCTTGGGAATCAATTCGCGGCTGGTAGCCGGCCTGCTCCGGGAAGCGGAGCTCGTGGCTGAATGGAATGGCCTGCGACGGCGGTTACTACAAATGCTTCCCGAGGGCAAGTCGGGCACACTGGTCTTCGACGTGGTCGGCTTCATGCGGCAAATCGAGCCACAGTTGCCCGGAGCGCGGCTGCCGCACGGTTGGACCGTGACGAGCGATTCGATCGCGGCTCGCGTCGCGGCTGCGCTGGCGGCGGGAGAGCTTGTGTTACTGAAGGCGACTTTGCCCGCCGAGGAGCCGCAAACGACGCGGGCCCTAGCCGACGTGGGATATGTGGACGAGCATTTTCCGACTGTCGCGCGGGAGGTACGGATGATCCGCTGCGTCAACCTGCGCGAGTCGAGCGCCGACAATGTGCGCGAGATTGCGATTCGCGCTGACGGGACAAGCTAGTGGTGCGCCATTCCCCATTCCTCGTTCCCACGCTCTGCGTGGGAACGCATGCCGCGACGCTCTGCGTCGCGTTCGTGCCGCGGAGCGGCACCGCGATCGTTCCCACGCGGAGCGTGGGAACGAGCATCCCTCAGTTCCACCACCAGCTCTTTGCGCGCGCCTCGAAGGCTTTGCCGCGCACGGCTGTGACCGTGTCCGAAACATTCGCCGTCTGAATCATTTCCCACGGCTGAATCATCACGCCTCCCGAAGCGGAGATCACCCAATTGCGTCCCTTCTTAACTGCTGTGGCCCTAGAGTCCACCTGCTTCGGCACATTGAATTCGGCGACTGAATATCGCTTCGCAGCCGTCAGCGCCGGTAGCTCACAACCCGCGCGGCTGATGAGATCCTCCTTGAGAATCAATGCCGAGACCACGGCCAGGTCGATGCAATTGCGCAATTCGGCGAAAATCGGCTCTTTCGCGGCCAGTGCCTCGTAGCGGGCGGTCATGTTGTCGGCCCATTTCTGGGCGATCGGGCTGGCCTGTCCGGTGCTGGTGCGTTCCCCTGCCGTGCCGAAGGTGTCCTCGGCGGTGAGGCATTTTACGCCGATGCCGCGCAGCTCCCAGGCCAATCCCTCGGCGTCGCGGTGCAGCGATTCGTAGTTGGGCGAAAGCCACCAACGCGGCGTCATTGTTGCGCCTGGCCGCGCCATATCCAGAAAACTGGGCAGCCCAGAAACCGGCGGCTCGTCCATCCTCATCGCCAGGCGCTTCATCCGATAATCCGCCGCAACCAACACGCTCGCAAAGCGACTCGATCCAGGCACACCGGTCACGCTGATCTGCTGCGGCCCCAGCGACTGCTCATAATCGCGGAGCGTCTGGCTCGGGTTGCCGATAGTTCGCTTCGTGCTGAGGTATTGCTGCAATCGCTGCATGCCTTCCGGTGTGGGATCAATCGAGCAACTGATGCCGCCGTTGCGCGCCTCGTCGGCCGAGCGGAGCGCGACGACAAGATCGTCGAGCTGCAGCACCGGGCGACCGGTGGTCATGCCCACGACGTTGCCCAAGTCGTCGATCTTCCAACCCTCGGCCGGACCCGCCAGGACAATGTCGCGGTTGTCAGTGTCGACAAAAAGGTACTGCACGCGCTGTAAGCCAGCCAGATAGCGCATGTCTTCAGGTATCGGTTGGTTCTCTTTCGCAAGCTGAGCGATTGCGTCGTCCAGAGCGCGCAGCGAGATCATTCGCAGCTCCGTCGACTCCGACATCGCAACGGGCACGCGGTCAAGCGCCTTGCGGCGCAGCTCGGCAAGCTCTTTGCGGCTGCGCGGATCGACATTGTTGAGCACGCCATCCACGTTCACTAACACTCCGCCAACCTGCCGCGCAATGACGGTGTTGCCGACTCCCAAGTTCGGCTGTATCTGGGCATCGGCTTCATGGGCCAGCGAGAACACGGCCAAAACAACGGCCAAGAAAACGCCCAAGAACGCGCAGCTCCAACGCAGATTCTGCCATCGATAACAGCACATCATCGGGCCTCCTGAACGGGAGCGGTGACGGTCGCTGAATGCGTCCCCACCTTCTCTTCTGTTTCCGGTATTGAACGGACCTTTAGAGCGGCAGCACGGGCGGCTTTTTGAACCGCTGGCTCGTGGCCGTTTTGCGCATCTTATCATAGTTGACGCTTTCGGACGCCGCAACAAAGTTGGAGCTCAAGCTTTAGAACCTCTAACAATAGTAACCCGACGCGTAAGCGAGGCCGAATCTGCCGGTTCCTCGCTCACGCTTCGGGTTACTGTGTGCCGGTTGTATTAGCGGTTCTTAGCTTGCCAGATGGCCGAACGACGCCCAAATGAGAGAGAATAACAGCCCGACATCCACCAGGCTAAAGCCCGAACTCCAACGGAACTCCATCGCCCACCCCTTGCCAGACTATCGTGTCCGCAACTAAGGTAAACAGTGGGTGTACAATTTTGCTACACTTTGTAAAGGGCCGTACATCGGCTCGGTTAATTCGCTGCGCCGGCGTTCGTCCGGCGGTATGGGTCTACCGGCGCAAGTCTGTCGCCGGTGAACGGTTAGTGGCACGCTCGACTTGAGCGCGGGAGGAGATGGCGTCGATGTTGGCCTATCTGGTAATTCGTGAGGGGACGAAGTGGACCGACGTGTTCCGGCTGGTGCCTGGACAGTCGGTGACGATCGGCCGTGCGCCCACGAATCAGATTATCCTCAAGGACGATCGCTGCAGCCGCACCCACGCCGAAGTCTTTACGTCGCAAGGGAAGTGGATCATCCGGGACCTGGATAGCCGGAACGGGACGGTCATCGCCGGGGAACTGGTTCGTGGCGATCGGATCCTGGAGCCGGGCGACATAGTCCGCATTGGCCAGTCACAGCTTGCGTTCGTGCACGATCTGGCGAAGGCCTTTCCCGACTCGAGTCACGCTTCGCCAGTGGGCCCGTTTCGGGCGAACGTCGCAAGCAACGGCGGGACCAGTTCGGTCGAGGACAACGTCTTGTCGGCGGATGAGCCGACAACGATCACACATCGCCGCGGTCAGACGAAATTCCTGGAGCCTGGGGACACCGAAGTCGCAGCCATCCCCAAAGTCGGCCGCGCTGCGGCCCAGCTATGCCGCTTGGCGTTCGAGTTGGCCAAGGCGCCCGATGTCAGCACGATCGCGCAGCTTGCACTCAATGGACTATTCGAGGGGACGCAGGTCGATATGGGCGCCGTGCTATTGGCGCCGCGCGAATTTCGCGGTCAGCCGACCGCGCAGGATCTCGAGGTGGTTGCTTCGCGGAGCGATTCGCCGTTGACGTATCATCGCGTGTCGAACTTTCTGGCGGCCACCGTGCTCCGCGAGGGCGAGGCAGTGCTGGCCCGGAACGTAATGGGTGATAGTACGCTCGGCACGCGCGACAGTAAGGGCGAATTTCATACGATTAGCGTGATTTGCGCACCCATCCGGCGCGGGCCGAAGGTCTTTGGCCTGTTGCACCTCTGCTCGACGAATCCGCAGCGGGTGCCCGATCCCGATGATCTGGAGTTCACGCTGGCGGTGGCCGATACCGTGGCGGTGGGTTTGGAAAACTTGGGCCGCCGACAGGAACTGGCCGAAAACCTGGTGCAGATTCGCGATGAGAACCAACAGCTTCGCGAGCGGCTGGGCGTGCAGTGCGAGATCATTGGCAGCAGCATGGCGATGGACAAGGTCCGCAGCGAGATCAGCCGTGCCGCGCCCAACCGCGCGACCGTGCTCATCCGCGGCGAAAGCGGCGTCGGCAAGGAGCTGGTCGCGCGAGCGGTTCATTTTGCCAGTCCGCGCCGCAAGGGGCCGTTCGTATGTTTGAATTGTGCGGCGCTCACCGAGAGCTTGCTGGAGAGCGAGCTGTTCGGACACGAGCGCGGGGCCTTCACCGGCGCCACCGACCGCAAGATCGGCAAGTTCGAGGCTGCTGGCGGCGGCACATTGATGCTCGATGAGATCGGTGAGATGACCCCCACGATCCAGGCGAAGTTTCTTCGCGTGCTGGAAGGGCACCCGTTCGAGCGTGTCGGCGGCAGCGAACAGATCAAGGTCGATGTCCGCGTGATCGCAGCCACGAACCGCGATCTGGAGAAGGCGGTCGCCGAAGGGCAATTTCGCCGTGACCTCTACTTCCGACTGCGGGTCTTGGAAATGACCGTGCCCGGGCTGCGCAAGCGCCTTGAGGACTTGCCGGAGCTGGCGCATCACTTCCTGCTGCGCTTCAACGCCGAGACAGGGCGCAAGATCACCGGCTACTCGTCCGAGGCCATCGAGCGGATGATGCAGTATCGCTGGCCGGGCAACGTCCGTGAGCTGAAGAACGTCGTCGAGCGGGCGGTGGTGCTCGCGCGCAGCGACCGGATTGAAGCCGAAGATCTTGCACTGACGAAGCTCTCGACCGCCGGAGACACCGCCGATATTATGCCGGCGTCTGCCGCCTTTGAGCCATTGTCGCTGGATGAAGTCGAGCGGCGGCACATCCTGGCGACGCTGCGGGCCACCAACTGGAACAAGAGCCAAACGGCCAGCATTCTGCAGATCGAGCGCTCGACGCTCGACCGCAAAATCCGCCGCTACGAAATGGATTCCCCTCTGCCGCGGCGGACAGGTTAGCCGCCGGGCGTGATCTTGGAGTGCGATGACTTGTCGTCGCTTTCTTTTTCTGAGAACGTCGCACGTCCAAGAGGCCGCTGGTAATTCACGCCGATTGAAATCCAAAGCGGCAACGAGTTGCCGCACTCCAAATATGCGCAAAACTATTTTGCAACTTCTAAGCGCAAGGGATACAACGGTTTGCGCCATTCTTCAGCTCGTCGCGCCGGAAAACCGGTTCGTTTTCGACTCGTCTGGGCCGGTAGTGGGTAGAACACGGCTCTGTGGTAACGCACATCGCCGCCAGTTACATGACCGATTTGCCGAACGATGAGCTGATCCTGAGCGCCGCGGGCGGCGATCGGCAGGCGCTTGACCAACTTTGGCAGCTCCACCGGGCTCGCCTGCGGCAGGTCATCCAGATACGGCTCGACCCGCGCGTGCGGCGGCGCGTCGATCCGTCGGACCTCATTCAAGAAACATTCATCGAGGCGCAACGGCGCCTGCCCGACTACGTGCACCAAAGGCCCCTTCCGTTTTACCCCTGGCTGCGGCAACTTGCCCTGGAGCGACTCAACAAAGCGCACAAGCGGCACTTAGGCGTAAAGGGTCGTGCGGTTGCTCGCGAAGTGGAGAACTGGGAGATGCCTGACGAGTCGGTCGTACAACTGGCCGACCGCCTGGTCAGCGACGAGACCGGCGCTATGCAACGGCTATTGAGAGACGAGATCCGCCGCCAGGTTCGCGAAGCCCTGGACCAGCTCAACTTTGACGATCGGCAGGTGCTCGTGATGCGAGTGCTCGAAGACCTGACGACCGGCGAGACGGCCGCGGTGCTCGGCATCTCCGAGGCGGCGGTGCGAATGAGGCAGCTTCGCGCGCTGGAGCGGCTGCAAAAGATCATCCGCAAGAAACAAGGACCAGCCGGCGGCCGTTAGTGTTTAGGGTGGCACTGACAAGCGGCCGCCGCTTGTCAGATGCTATGTCTATGTGATCGC
>JBBDYH010000160.1:25971-64986 GCA_040901795.1 Pirellulales bacterium | reverse complement strand
CTACCAAATTGAGCCAATATCAATTGTTCAAGTTATTTATTCGCGAGCCCTTAGCACTGACGATAAGGGCTTGTAAGGCGCCACTTCGACAGGATGCGGCATCCGGAGCGCTCTAACAGCAGAGTGAGTAGTGTGCCCTCATGCCGTCCCGCTCACTCCCGTTCCGACACTTCCATTGCGAACGGCCTCCAGAAACCGTCGAAAGCTGGCACTGCGATCCGCGATTGCCTCTGCCTTCAACTTGCTTGCGATCTGTTCCGACACTACGGCTGTGTAGGCGCGATCTTCTAGCAAGTTCTTGAGGTGTCGCTTCGGGTCCTGGATTTTGTCGGGTTGCGAGGCGTCAACACTTCCTAGGTCTCGCCCGCCAAGGCATTTCCTCAGGTTGTCAAAATCTGCAAAATACCAGGCTTCGAGGTGCCGCTGCGCGTACGCGAACTGAACTGTCGCCTTGATCCGCGCACCGAGACGCCCAGGAAGCTGTTCCCGAAAAGGACGCAGCACTTGATCCGGGTCTTTCGCATCCGTGTCCACAAGGATAACAAACTTATCTGGAGTCAAGCTGTCTGTGGGCGCATACCACGCGGCCTTCACCAGCTTTTCAGCCATCTCGACATTTAAAGCCTTGTTTCCATCCGGTCTTCGTACCTCGACGACATAGATGTCTTCCGCCCGAAGGTGCGCTACGAGATGGGGAAGTGAACGCCGTTCCGTTTCACCCGAGGCGATGACAATTACCCGTTTGCTCATACCGCCTATCCTCCAAACCCCTTTGTCTCGTAAAACTCCCCGAGGGCGAAGCCCGACTCATCCAGCGCCTGCCGAACGGCCGTCGCATCGTCTTCACGAGTCACGCGCGTGCCCTCTGTATCGGTATGCCGGACGACAAACACGGCCTCCGGGTCATTCACGAAGTCCAGCAGGAGCGGGGAGTGTGTCGTTACAAGGATCTGCACGCGATCACGCACCTTGAGAAGATACTCGGCAAACGAAGTCAAGGCTGTTGGATGGACGTTATTCTCAGGCTCCTCAATCCCGATCAAGTTGCTGCCAGACTCGCTATAAAGCGCGGTCATGAGCGCCAACATGCGCAGCGTGCCGCTGGAGACTCCCATTTGGTGTACTGGGTACTGCAGCCCCGACTCCCACTGCACAAAGTTAAAGCGACCCTCGTCCTCGCGCGGCTCGATCTTCGAGGGCAATCCCAAGACGGACTGCGTTGCGGACACGATCTGTTCAAAAATCTCTGGCGAAGACTTGCTGAGCGAAAACAATCTCTCAGCGAGGTTTCGTCCATACGGGTCGAACCTTGATGGGTCGAAACCGCTCCAACCGCGCCGAAGTAAGAAAGGGTTGGGATCGAAGAACCCCCAACGGCTTACGAATTCGGCAATGCCGCGCGCCGGAAACGACGCATCGGCCGCCGCCGCGGCGAGTGCGCACGCCGTCGGCTCCTGTTGCAACTTGACGCGCTCCCCTTTTTGGCCGGACCACCACGAGCCCTCCCCTCTGTGAGCCGTAAGCAAGTGCGGCGGTGGTCCGGGCGGACACAACTCATGGATGTCCTCTTCAACAAAAAAATCGTATCGATCCTTGGTAAGCCGGACCGACCATTCGTATTTCTTGCCAGCGTCTTCCAGTTGCACGACGAGCTCGATCTTTTGCGCGTCCTCTCCTTTCCAAGCGAGATGGACAATACCACCCCGCGAGAAAACCGGCGCCCTGAAGTCACGTTCTTGCACTCCTTCGTGAAGGAAGCGAAGCGCGTCGAGAATCGTGCTTTTTCCCGAGGCGTTTGTTCCAATGAACAGGTTTAGATCGGTCAGGGGGATAGTTTCTTGGCGCAGGCTGCGGTAGCGCAATGCTTTGAGACTTAAGAGCTTCATTCTTCAATTCCTCTACCACAAGATCTCGCAGGCTGGCCCTCATTGTACCACCGCGGCACAAAGCGCGGAGTGCTTCGGTGGATCAAATGCTTCCAACGACGACGACGCCACAAACGAACCTAATTAGCGCGAAAACCTCTCTTTAGAGAGCCTTCGTCGGATAGTCGAATTGCTGCGGCGGCAGTATATTTAGATTACTTTTCACCTGCACTGCTGCGTTGGTTCATCATGGTACGCGTCGCTATCCTGGGAGGAACGGGCTATACAGCCCTAGAGCTGATTAAGATCCTGCTGCGGCATCCGCAGGCGCGGATCACTGCGCTGACCAGCCGGCAGGAGGGGAGCAAACATATTTCAGCGGTACACCCGGCGCTAGCCGGGCGGCTCGATTTGCGGCTGGAGGAGCTCGCGCCGACGGAGATCGCGAAGCGGGCCGAGTGCGTTTTTAGTTGTCTGCCGCACGGCGTGACGGCCGGCATCGTGCCGGAGTTGCTGGCGGCCGGAACGCGGATCGTCGATTTCAGCGCCGATTACCGCTTGGACGATGCCGCTACGTATGCTGAATGGTACGAGCACGAGCATCCCGATCCGAGCCGGCTCGGCCATACCGTGTATGGACTGCCGGAGCTGTTTCGCGCACAGATTCCGCAGGCGGATCTGGTGGCCAACCCAGGCTGCTACACGACCTCGGCGATCCTGGCGATTGCGCCTTTGGTAAAGGCCGGCTTGATCGAGCTGGACGACATTATCATCGACGCCAAGAGCGGCGTCTCGGGCGCAGGCAGGACGCCGAAGCTCAATACGCTGTTTCCCGAGTGCAATGAGAGCATCTCGGCGTATGGCGTGGGCAAGCACCGGCACACGCCGGAGATCGAACAGATCGTCGGCCGCGCGACGGGCCGCACGCCGAGGGTCATTTTCACGCCACACCTGGTGCCGATGGACCGGGGGATTCTCAGCACGGTCTACGCGCGGCCGGCCGCGGACGCGACTGAAGCCGCGGTCATGGATACGCTGCGCGCGTTCTACCGCGAGGAGCCATTCGTCCACGTGGTGGATCAACTGCCGAGTTCCAAGGACACGAGCGGGACAAACTTTTGCCACATCACCGCCCGCTTCGTTCGCGGCCGCATCCTGTTGTTCAGCTCGCTCGATAACCTGATCAAGGGCGCCTCCGGCGCGGCGGCTCAGAATTTCAACCTGATGTTTGGGTTTGAAGAGACGGCGGGATTGCTGTGAGTTTCAGGTTCAAAGTTCAAGGTTCAAGGTTCCAGGTGCTCCCCATTCCCGATTCCCCATTCCGCAATCCGCATTCCGCACTTCAAATGTCCCTTCTCGTCCCTCAAGCCTTCCGCATGGCGGGCGTTCACTGCGGCGTCAAGCGAAATGCGACGCGGCAGGACTGCGCCCTGGTAGTTACGGATGTACCGGCCGTGGCCGCCGGTGTTTACACCAAGAACCTGGTGTTCGCTGCGCCGGTGGCGCTCGATCGTTCGCGGACGCCCGGGACCGGATTCCGCGCGGTGGCAATCAACTCGGGCAACGCCAACGCCTGCACCGGCGAGCGTGGCTTGCGCGATGCGGCCCGGATGGCCGAGATTGCCGCCGCTCTATGCGGGGCGCCGCCCCAGGCCGGGCTTGTCCTTTCCACCGGCATGATTGGCGAGTACCTGCCGCTGGAAAAAGTCGCAACCGGATTGGCGCAATGCGGCGAGCAGCTTGGCGGCAGCGAGGAATCATTTGTTAGCGCCGCACGCGGGATGATGACCACCGACACCGTGCATAAGGTCGCCGGACGCACGCTGTCGTTGGACGGTCGGGCAATAACCGTCGCCGGCATGTGCAAAGGCGCCGCCATGATCGCACCCAATATGGGGACCATGCTCGGCCTGGTGCTGACCGATGCGGCACTGACTCCGGCGGCGGCTCAGCAAACTCTTTCTGCGGTGGTCGACGAGACATTCAACTGCATTAGCGTTGACGGGCATATGAGCACCAATGACACGGTGTTGCTGTTGGCCAATGGAGCGGCCGGTGGGCCAGCGCTCGACGGTGCTGAACTCGAGAAGTTTCATGAGACGCTCTCTTCCGTCTGCACGGAGCTGTCGCGGGCGATTCCCGCTGACGGCGAGGGCGCAACGCACTTAATCACAATCGAGGTCGCCGGGTGCGCAACGAGGACCGCGGCTCGTCAGATCGCGAAAAGTGTGGCTGACAGTCCCTTGGTGAAGTGCGCCATTCACGGCGCCGATCCGAATTGGGGACGGATCGTTTCGGCCGCGGGCTATGCAGGCGTGCCGTTTGATCCGGCCAAAGTATCGCTCACGCTCAACGGTTTCCTGCTGTACCGCGGCGGGGCGCCGGTGGAGTTCGATGCCGACAAAGTCTCGGCATCGATCAGGGATCAGCGCGACACGCATATCCAGCTCAATTTGGGCGAAGGCGCCGAGCGAATTACGTTCTATACGGCCGATCTAACCGCCGAATACGTGCGCCTGAATGCCGATTATCACACCTAGCGCCTGGCCGCCATAAGCTCGCGAAGGCCATGGCTTTAAACACCACGCGCAATCGTGAACGAAAGTTGACGTGACATCGGCCGACCGCTACGATGGGCGCTTCACCCTAGATGACCGTCGCTTGCCGGCCGTGATTCACCCACGCCGACCGCGCTCGATCCTACCAACCGATTCCGAGGAGACCGTACGCCGTGAGTGGAATCAGCGACCGCAAACAGGAGATCAAACGCCGCCGCCATCGTCGCCAGAAGCTGGAGCAGTTCAAGCGGAAGCTGAAAAAGGCGACGACCTCCGAAAAGCTGATGATGGCCGAGAAAATCCGCCGGATGACGCCCGGCGCCGAGTTCATCATCACCGATCTGGCGCTGGATGAGCGGAAGTAATCTGTCTTAAAGACCCTAACAAAAGGAGACGGGCACCTCGCGGCCGGCCGAAAAATGAGCGGTTTACCCGCATATTGCTCGGAGCCAGTCCCCGTTTGTTAGGAGTTCTTAAACCTACATCGCATGAAGCACGTCGGATAGTTCTTCGGGCGTTACGGTCAGCGCAAGGGTGATGTGCTGCCAGTCGTCGGGTCTCAGGCTCGCCGTGAGCTGGTCCCAGACTAGGGCCTGCTTTTCCTTAAGCCGCAGACCGGCAAACTTCGGACTTATGACGACGACATGAATGTTGTCAGGATCGTCGCCGCTTCTGGCATAGACGAAGTCCTCTGACTCGGTAAACGATGACCGTAGGGCTTGCTCGATTCGGCGTTTCAGTTCATCTGACATATTGGTCACTACACGTTATTCTCGATCCATTGGTTTACCGACGTTACCGCCTCCAGATAGTCGAAGGCGTCTTCCTCAGACGACAAATTGGTATTGTATCGCCAAGCCGGCACCCATCGGTTCGCAATATTGAAAGATCTCCAAAGATCGGCCTCCTGCCGCAATGCATTCATCCGACCGGTCAAACGGAGCAGCCGTTCCAATTGGTGGCTAAAGACTGTCTGGTGGGAGGACAACAGGCCTTTCCGCTGCAATTCTACTTCCAATGCCGATAAATGGCGGCAACTGAACTTACGCATTAGTTTGGCTTTTAGCACGCACTCGATGGAGTATCCGGCAAGATACATGCATCCACGCCATCGGCTTAATTGAAATAAAGCGCGAGCATCGTCAAGCCGGTGTCGGGCGGCTTTCGTCTGGTCTGTAATCCCGTAAAAGGCCTCACGACCCATTGAAGTATACTTTAATGGGTACGCGCGGGCTCAAGGCTTTCTGCGCCCAGCTCAAAGGTAAACGCGCCATCGCGGAAATCGACGCGGACGACGCTCCCTTCGGGGAACTCGCCTTTGAGGATCTCTGCGGCCAGCGGGTTTTGAATCTGCTGTTGAATCACGCGTTTCAGGGGCCGCGCGCCGTAGGTCGGATCATAGCCGCGCGCGGCGATTGCGTCCCGAGCTTCGTCGGTGACTTCAAGCTGCAGGTTGACTTGCTCCAGTTGACGCTGCACGCGCTCGATCTGTAGATCGACGATCTTGCGGATCTGCGTGCGATCGAGCGGATGGAATATGATTACCTCATCGATGCGATTCAGGAACTCGGGGAGAAAGCGGCTTTCGAGCGATTCTTTCACCGCCGTACGCATCTCCTCTTCGCTGCCTCCTTCGCGGGCAATCTCCTGAATCATTTGACTACCGATATTTGAAGTCATCACGATGATCGTGTTCGTGAAGTCAACGGTGTGCCCTTGATTATCGGACAGCCGGCCGTCGTCGAGCACTTGCAGAAGCACGTTAAATACATCGCGATGGGCCTTTTCGATCTCATCGAGGAGCACGACGGAGTACGGACGGCGGCGGACGGCTTCGGTGAGGCGGCCACCCTCGTCGTAGCCGACGTAACCCGGCGGCGCGCCGATCAGGCGGCTGACCGTGTGCCGCTCCATGAACTCGCTCATGTCGAGGCGGACCATGGCATTGTCGTCATCGAAGAGCACCTGGGCGAGCGCCTTGCAAAGCTCCGTTTTCCCGACGCCGGTCGGGCCAAGGAAAGTGAACGAGCCGATCGGCCGATGGGGATCTTGCAGACCGCTGCGGCTGCGGCGGACGGCGTTGGCGACCGCTTCGACGGCTTCGTCCTGGCCGACGACGCGCTGATGCAGCCGCTCTTCGAGCACCAGGAGCTTGGCGCGCTCTGTTTCCAGCATCCGCGTCACCGGGATGCCGGTCCAGGCGCTGACGACTTGAGCGATTTCATCGGGGCCGACTTCGCGGCGAAGCAGCCGCGGGCGCTTGGTCGAACCATCACCACCGGCCACTTTCTCGGCCTGGTCGAGGCGTTCGCGCAGGCCGCGGAGCTCTTTCTCCAACTCAAATTTGCGCTGATACAGCGGCTCGACCGCTTGTGCGGTGAAGTAAGCATCGCGGATTTTTGGGTCGAACTGTTGATATTCCAGCTCGACCTCTTCGATACGCTTGCGGATATTCTCCACGCCGCCGAGACCCATCTTTTCGCCTTCCCACTGCTCGCGAAGGCTGGCCAGTTTCTGACGCAGCTCGTGCAGCTCGTCCTGGATTTCCTGACGCCGCTGGCGCGCGTGCTCCTCGGTCTCCTCGGCGAGCTGGCGGTCTGCCAACTCAAGCTGCGTGATGCGGCGTTGCACTTCGTCGATCTCGCTAGGGACGCTTTCGAGCTCCATCGCCAGGCGGCTCATTGCCTCATCGACCAGATCGATCGCCTTGTCCGGTAAAAAGCGGTCGCTGATGTAGCGGTGCGAGAGCTGCGCGGCCGCGACGAGCGCCGAGTCCTTGATTTTGACGCCCTTGTGATGCGCCTCGTAGCGCGGCTTGAGACCGCGGAGGATGGCGATGGTGTCTTCGACATTCGGCTCGCCGACGTGAATTGGCTGGAAGCGGCGCTCCAATGCGGCGTCTTTCTCGATGTGCTTGCGGTACTCGTCGAGCGTAGTAGCGCCAATGCAGCGCAGCTCACCGCGGGCCAATGCCGGCTTAAGCAGGTTCGCCGCGTCGGCGGCGCCTTCGGCGGCCCCGGCGCCAATGACGGTGTGCAGCTCGTCGATGAAGAGGATCACGTTGCCCGCCGCACTTTCGACTTCGCGGATGATGGCCTTGAGGCGATCTTCGAACTCGCCGCGGTACTTGGTGCCGGCGATAAGCGCGCCCAGGTCGAGGGCGATTACGCGCTTGTTCTTGAGGCTCTGCGGGACGTCGCCTTGCACGATCCGCAGCGCGAGGCCTTCGGCGATGGCGGTCTTGCCTACGCCCGGTTCGCCGATCAGCACCGGGTTGTTCTTGGTACGGCGTGAAAGAACTTGGATCACGCGGCGGATTTCCTGGTCGCGGCCGATGACCGGATCGAGCTTGCCCTGCTGAGCGCGCTGGACGAGATCGATGCCGTACTTCTCAAGCGCCTGGAACTTCGCTTCCGGGTTCTGATCGGTCACGCGTTGGTTGCCCCGGACCGTGCGCATCGCTTCGAGCAGCTCGCGCTCAGTGATGGCGTTGAGCTTGAGCGTTTGCCTGGCCTTCGAATCCGACTTCGCAAGCGCGAGCAACAGATGCTCGGTGGAGACGAAGTCGTCCTTCATCGTGCCGGCTTCGCGTTGGGCGGCCTCGAACACTTGGAGGAGGGCCTGGCTGGGCTGCGGGGGCCCGCCGCCTGAGCCCTTCGGAAAGTGGCTCAGCTCACCTTGAACGATGCTCTCGAGTTGGGCACGATTGACGCCGATCTTGTCGAGAATCGGTTTGACGACGCCGTCTTCTTCGGACAGCAGGGCAGCGAGCAGGTGCAGCGGATCGATTTGCGGGTTGCCGGCGTCTGCGGCGAGTTCCTGCGCGCGCTGGACGGCTTCTTGAGCTTTCAGGGTGAATTTGTCGAGTCGAAAGGCCATCGGGTCATTCCTTATTGAACCGCGGAGACGCAGAGGCGCGGAGCAGTACAAAAAGAGCCGCGAATCGATCGCGAATGGACGCAAATCTGACGTGTGCGTCCGATCGCGTTCAATCCGCGGCCGAGAACCGTTTTCTCTGCGACTTTGAGTCTCCGCGGTTTTCTAACCGCGTACGTCGTCCAACCCCGGCCTTCCGGCTCGCCGCAGCGAGTCGCCGTGGCGACCGGGGCTGACGCAAACTACTCCTTGACTTCAAACTCCGCGTCGATCGCGTCATCGTCTTTCTTGGCCCCGGCGGCTGCACCGGCCACTTCGGGCGCGGCGCCTGCGCCGGCTGCCGCACCGGCGCCGGCGCGAGAGCTGGCTTCGTACATCGCCTTGCTGACGGCGTGGGACGCCTGCTCCAGTTCGGCCAGAGCTGACTTGATCGCATCGGCATCGCTGCTCTTGGCGACGTCGCGCGTCTTCGTAATCGCCGCTTCGAGGGCCGCCGAGTCGGCGCCGGAGAGCTTGTCCTTGTGCTCCTTCATCAACTTCTCCAGGCTGAAGCACATCGAATCCGCCTGATTCTGCAATTCAGCGAGCTCGCGCCGCTTCTTGTCCTCGGCGGCGTGTTCTTCGGCTTCGCGGCGAAGCTTTTCGACTTCGTCTTTGGGCAAGCTGCTGGCGTTCTCGATCCGCACCGTTTGCTCCTTGCCCGTGCCAAGATCCTTGGCCGAAACGCTGACGATGCCGTTGGCGTCGATGTCGAACTTGACTTCGACCTGAGGCATGCCCCGCGGGGCCGGCGGAATGCCGTCAAGGTTGAACTGGCTGAGCAGGCGATTGTCACGGGCCATGGGGCGCTCGCCCTGAAACACGCTGACGGTGACCGCGGACTGATTGTCCGCGGCCGTGCTAAACACCTGCTTTCGCTCGGTCGGAATCGTAGTGTTCTTCTCGACGAGCTTGGTGAAGATGCCGCCTTCGGTCTCGATGCCCATCGACAGCGGCGTCACATCGAGCAACAACACGTCCTGCACGTCGCCGGCCAGCACGCCGCCTTGGATCGCGGCGCCGATGGCCACGACTTCGTCGGGGTTGACGCCCTTGTGCGGCTCCTTGTTGAACATCTTCTTGACGAGCTCTTGCACCTTGGGGATGCGCGTCGAGCCGCCGACGAGCACCACCTCGTCAATCTGGTTCGGCTGCAGCTTGGCGTCCTTGAGCGCTTGTTCGACCGGCCCGCGGCAGCGCTCGATCAGGTGATCGACCAACTGCTCGATCTTGCTACGCGTGATGTTCATCATCAGGTGCTTGGGACCGCTGGCATCGGCGGTGATGAACGGCAGGTTGATGTCGGTCGAGCTGGCCGAGCTGAGCTCCTTTTTGGCTTTTTCGCAAGCTTCCTGCAGGCGCTGGAGCGCCATCGTGTCCTTGCGAAGATCAATGCCGTTCTCTTTCTTGAACTCATCGGCGACGTGGTTGATCAACACCTGGTCGAAATCGTCGCCGCCGAGGTGCGTGTCGCCGTTGGTGCTAATCACGCGGAACACACCCTCGGCCACTTCCAGGCACGAAACGTCGAATGTGCCGCCGCCCAGATCGAACACGACGATCTTTTCGTGCTCTTTGCGGTCCAGCCCGTAGGCCAGCGCCGCCGCGGTCGGTTCATTAATGATCCGCGCGACTTCCAGTCCAGCGATCTGGCCGGCATCTTTGGTGGCCTGGCGCTGGGCATCGTTGAAGTAGGCGGGCACGGTGATCACGGCCTTGTTGACCTTATGGCCCAGGTAGGCTTCGGCGGTCTCTTTGAGCTTGCGGAGGATGCGGGCCGAGACCTCGGGGGGTGTAAACTCCTTGTCACCCACGCGGACTTTCACATAGTCCTGCGGTCCGCCGACGACCTGGTAGGGCACAATCTTCTCTTCCGAGGCCACTTCGTTGTGTCGCCGGCCCATGAAGCGCTTGATCGAGTAGACGGTTTTCGTCGGATTGGTGACGGCCTGCCGACGGGCCAGCTCGCCGACGAGAACGTCTCCCTTGTCGGTGAACGCGACGACACTGGGCGTCAGCCGGTTGCCCTCCTGGTTGGGAATCACCTTGGCATCTTTCCCCTCCATCACGGCGACGACGGAGTTGGTAGTGCCGAGATCGATGCCGATGATCTTTTCACCCTGGGCCATGATCGCTCCTTTTGTCAGGGACCGGCGGTTAGGTTACTTTGGCCGGCCAAATCGGTGTTCGATGTTTAAACTGCGGGCAGGAATTGTCGCTTCGAAATGCTGAGAAGGCCCAAAAGCAAAGGCTGTGCCAGGGTGGTCGTCCGGCGGCCACGTGAGATAAGGCGTTTTCTGTAAAGCGTTTGTGTTCGGTGCAAGGACAGGCCAGTTCCCGAGCCGTGGCTGTCGTTTTGGCAGTGCGTTGGCTTTCGAGCGATAACGTCCGGATCGAAAAAATAAAGCGGCGACCAGACGCCGCACTCCAAATGCGCAAGGATCCGGTTGCTTGACACTCCGATTCCACACAAGTACAAGGGGGGAAATCAGATAACGCCGCAGGCAGGGAGGCTCTGCGACGGCGCATTTCAGGCGTTTACAGCAAGTCGGAGGGCCTTTCTAAGGCGTCCGGCGGCGCGTTCGGGTGGCCACGATGTCAAAGGGGAAAAGCACTGAAAAAGCGTCGAAATCGCCCCCCCGCGCGCCGACCATTCCCATCCTGCGTGCCAAGATCGACCGCGTTGACCGCGACCTGGTCGGGCTGATGAACGAGCGGGCCAGGCTGGCGCATCAGATTGGCCAGATCAAAGATGCCAACGGGCAACGCTGTTATGACCCGGCTCGCGAAGAGGAGGTGCTGGCGCGTGTCGCGGAACTGAGCCGCGGGCCGCTGTCGAGCCAGGCGCTGCGGAACGTGTTTCGGGAGCTGATCAGCGGCTCGCGGGCGTTGGAGCGGGCGCTGCGCGTGGCATATCTCGGGCCGGCTTACACGTACAGTCATCTAGCGGCGATTCATCGGTTTGGTCAGAGCGTCGATCTGGTGCCGGTCGGCAGCATCCCGGCGGTGTTCGAGGAGGTGAATCGCGGGCAGGTGCAGTTCGGAATCGTGCCGCTGGAAAACTCGACCGACGGGCGCATTGCCGACACGCTCGACATGTTTACGCGGCTGCCGGTCCGGATCTGCGGGGAAGTACAACTTCGGATCCACCATCATTTGCTCGGCCGCTGCCCTCGCTCGGAGGTCCAGGAGGTCTATAGTCGCCCTCAGGCGCTTTCGCAGTGCCGCAACTGGTTAGCGAGGCATCTGCCGACCGCACGGACGGTCGAAGTGACCAGCACGGCGACGGCGGCGCAGCTCGCCCAGGACAAGCCCGGCGCCGCGGCGATCGCCAGCATCCAGGCGGGCATCCACTACGGGTTGAATGTGCTGGCCGAGTCGATTGAAGACGTGCAAGGGAATCTGACGCGGTTTGCGGTGATCGGGGATCACTCTGGCAATCGAACCGGCAACGACAAGACTGCAATCATGTTCGAGATCCCGCACAAGCCGGGCGCGCTGGCCGATGCCATGAGCATCTTCAAGCGGCTGCGCCTGAACCTGACGTGGATCGAGTCGTTTCCGATTTCGCGGCCGGAAGGGGGGTACTTCTTCTTCGTCGAGCTGGAAGGACACCAGCAGGACGCCCGAGTGCGACGGGCCAGCGAGGCGCTGGCGCGGAAGGCGGTGCGGATGGTGGTGTTGGGGTCGTATGCGAAAAGTGCGGTGGTTGAGTAGGGACGATGCGAATGGGGACTGGGGGAATGCGGAATGGGGAATGGTGCTATGGCGACGAATTGCCGCTCGGGGAAAGCTTAGTTTGTGATCATTATTTTGAAGTCGAACGCCACGGATGATCAAGTCGCGCATGTCGTTGAGCGCGTCGAGGCGCTGGGGTTGCGCACACATGTGAGTCGGGGGCAATATCGCACGATCATCGGCGTGATCGGGGACGAAGCGAAGGCGTACGCTACGCCGATCAGCGCCATTCCAGGCGTGGCCGAGGTGATTCCGGTTCTGCCGCCGTATAAGCTCGCGAGCAAAGAGAGCCAAAAGGAGCCGACGGTCGTCGATGTGGCGGGTGTGAAGATCGGTGGGGGCAACCTGGCGATGATCGCCGGGCCGTGCGCGATCGAGTCGCCCGAGCGAATGGACGCCATTGCCAAGGCGGTTGTCGCAGCAGGGGCCAACATTCTTCGGGGCGGAGCGTTCAAGCCGCGCACCAGCCCGTATGCGTACCAGGGGATGGGCGAAGAAGGTCTCAAGGTGCTTCGCGCGACCGGAGATCGACACGGCATTCCGATTGTCACTGAAGTGATGGACCCGCGGCGCGTGGAGTTGGTGGCGAGGTATGCCGACATGATCCAGATCGGCGCCCGCAACATGCAGAATTTTGTATTGCTCACCGAAGTGGGCCAGTCGCGCAAGCCGGTGCTGCTGAAACGTGGCATGAGCGCGACAATCGAGGATCTGTTGATGAGCGCCGAGTACATCCTGTCGCAGGGCAATCACGATGTGGTGCTATGCGAGCGGGGGATCAAGAGCTTTGACAAGGCGACGCGGAACCTGTTCGACGTCGCCAGTGTGCCGCTGGTGAAGGGGTTGTCGCACCTGCCGATCATCGTCGATCCGAGCCACGCCACCGGCCGGCCCGATTTGATTCCCGCCTGCGCCTACGCCGGTGTGGCGGCCGGCGCGGACGGCGTACACATCGAGGTCCACAATTGCCCGGAAGAAGCGCTCTCCGACGGGCCACAGGCGCTCTTGCCGGCCCAGTATGCAGAAGTCGCCGCGCAGATCCGCCGCATCGCGGAGGTGATGGGCAAGACCATCTCGCCGCTGGCGAAGCCTTTAGGCGTCCAAAAACTCAGCAAAGAGAATTAGCCACAGATGAACGCAGATGAACACAGATGATGCGGAGCAATCCCTGTCACTCGACCTTGTCCAGACACGGTAACGAGTAGCGCGTCTCTTGTTGAATATCTGTGTTCATCCGTGTTTATCTGTGGCTGATAACTGTCTTGACTCGCTGTTAGCTTAAGTTGGGGAGGGATTGAATGCGACGGCCGTTTATTGCCGGGAATTGGAAGATGCATTTGGATCGCGCCGGCGCTGTGGCGCTGGCCGAGGGCCTGGCGCGTCGCGCGCGCGAGTTTCCGCAGGTCGATCTTGCCGTCTGCCCTGCCTTCGTCTTTCTGGAAGCTGTGGCTGGCGCGATTGCTGGCTCACCGATCGCGCTGGGCGCCCAGAACATGTACCATGCGCCGCAGGGGGCTTTCACCGGCGAAATCAGCCCGGCGATGCTCACGGGCGTGGGCTGCAAGTACGTCATCCTGGGCCATAGCGAGCGGCGTGCGATCTTTCGCGAAACCAACGACGAGATCAACAAGAAGGTGCATGCCGCGTTCGCCGCCGGGTTAATTCCGGTCGTCTGTGTCGGCGAGCAGCTTAACGAGCGCGAGGCTGGCCGGACGCTCGACGTCGTTGGCAAGCAGTTCGACGGGTCGTTGGCGGGGCTTTCTGACCAGCAAATGGAGCAAACCGTCCTGGCTTACGAGCCCGTCTGGGCGATTGGCACGGGCAAAGTCGCCACGCCCGACCAGGCGGAGCAGGTGCATGCCGACCTTCGCAAGCTGGTCGAAAACCGGTACAATACCGAGGTTGCGGCGAAGGTTCGCATCCAATACGGCGGCAGCGTCAAACCGGACAACGCCCGGGACTTGCTGGCGCGGCCAAACATTGACGGAGCGCTGGTGGGCGGCGCCAGCCTGAAGGTTGACGACTTCATGGCGATCGCGGCAGGCGCTTGCTAACCATTGTGTGCAGCCGCCGCGGACTGCCGCTTTGCCTGCCGCGGCAGATGATTATCCTTGTGAAACGGAGTTGCGTCGCAAACGACGTCGTCCAAACAATGGCTTATTTGCTCGGCATCTTGCTGGTTCTGTCCTCCTTTTTCTTGATCTTGCTGGTGTTGATCCAACAGGGTCGCGGCGGTGGTTTGGCCGGAGCGTTTGGCGGCATGGGCGGCCAGAGCGCCTTTGGTACTAAAGCCGGCGATCTGTTCACAAAGATCACAATCGGCGTCGCCGCAGTCTGGATTTTGCTCTGTGTGGCCGCGGTCAAGTGGTCCACGCAGGAGAGCAGTCCCTTTGGGTCGGGGCTCGGCACGAATCCCGCGCAGACGGTGAGTTCTGGAGAAACGGAAGGCACAACGTCTGAAAAAACGCCGCCCGCTTCTCAGCCCGCAGCCGCAGAGGGAAGCGGCTCGAAGACACCGGCCGAAAAGGGCGGCGACGAGAAATAGCGACGGCGCTTTGGCAATCGCCTGGATTGAACGCCGAAACGTATGCGAGTGGGGCCGCCGGAACCTTTGGGAGTAGTTTCGCCGTGCTTCTGAGCATGACCGGTTTTGGCGAGGCGCGCCGCCAAGCAGACGAGATCGCCGTCGCCATCGAGTTGCGTACGGTCAACAATCGCTACTTCAAGTTCTCCTTGCGCGCGAGCGAAGGCTACAACAGTCTGGAGCCGCAGATCGAAGCGGCGGTGCGCCAGCAGGTAAAGCGCGGCACCGTGAATGTGTCGGTCCGAATCGACCGGCGTGCATCGCCCGATGAGAACGCGCTCAATCTGGACGTGCTCCATAGTTATCGCAAGCAGCTCGAGCTCTATCAGGCGGAACGGCAACTTCCGCGCGGGGTGGCGGTCGAGCATCTATTGGGTCTGCCCGGGGTGATCCGCGAAGCGGATGCGGCCAGCGACTATGCCGAGTCGGCCCGGCCGATCGTGCAGGCGACGCTTGAGGAGGCGCTTGCGCGGCTGGCGGAGTTCCGCGCCGAAGAGGGTCGAGCCATGGCCACAGATATGGCGGCCAATTGCGAACTCATTGGATCGGAGCTCGATAAGGTGACGGCACGGGCGCCGATGCTGGTGGAAAGCTATCGCAATCGACTGCTTGAGCGAGTCGCGTCGCTGCTGGAGGAATATCAGGTCACGCTGCAGCCAGCGGATCTGATCCGCGAGGTCAGCATTTTTGCCGAGCGGAGCGATATTTCCGAAGAAATTGTGCGGTTGCGGAGCCACCTGGAACAGTTCACCACGATTATGGCGGCCGAGGAGAGCGCCGGCCGCAAGCTAGAGTTTCTTATCCAGGAAATGTTCCGCGAAGTTAACACGATCGGCTCGAAATCGAGCGACGTGGAGATCGCACGCGGCGTGATCGAGATGAAGACGGCGATCGAGCGGCTGCGAGAGATGATCCAGAACGTGGAATGAAATGACCAATGACCAAGCCCCAATGACCAAAGCTGCTGGCGGGCCGCTCGTAATTGGACATTGGTCATTGGTCATTTGAATTCGCTTGACTATGGTATGGCAAAAGCTTCTCCAGGCCGTCTGATTGTGGTCTCTGGTCCGTCGGGGGCCGGAAAGACCACGGTTCTCAAAGAGGTATTCGCTCGTTGCCCGCGGTTGACGCCGAGCGTTTCGGCGACAACTCGGCCACCCAGGCCGGGCGAAATCAATGGGGTGGACTATTACTTTCTGTCGTCCGCCGAGTTTGCCGCACGGCGCCAGCGGGGGGATTTCCTCGAATGCTTCGAGGTTTTTGGCAGCGGCCACTGGTACGGCACGCTGGAGAGCGAAGTTGCCCCTCGACTTGCGGCGGGGAAGTGGGTAGTCTTAGAGATTGACGTCGACGGCACGCTGGCCGTGCTGGAACGGTATCCAGACACGGTGACACTCTTTGTGCGCCCTGATTCGATTGAGGATTTGGAGCGCCGGTTGCGCCGGCGGGGCACCGAATCGGAGACCGCCATTCAGCGCAGGTTGGAAGTCGCGCGGCGTGAGCTGGGGTTTGTCGACCGCTATCAGTACGTGGTGATCAACCGGTCGGTGGACCGGGCGGTTGACGACATTTTGCAGATACTTAAGCGTCTGGAGGATTGTGCATGATCGATGAACTGCGGGAGGAAGAGATCGTCAACAAGGTCGGGGGGCGGTTTAAGCTCTCTACCTTGATCCAGAAGCGGCTCGTGGCGCTGAATGCCGGCGCCCGCCCCCTGGTCAGTCTCAATTCGGACAACAAGCTGCAGATCGTCATTCATGAAATTATGCAGGACAAGATCTATCTTGACGCGTCCGCGAATCTGCGGATCACCGGTGAGCCAACCGAGGCGGCCGGTGGACCGCCGCAGCTCGATCTGGCGAACCTCTAAGGCGATAGACCGCCGCGTGGTGACGGCTTGTGAAAGGAGATAGGGGGATTTTAGGAGGCGATAAGGAGATAGCTTTGTAAACGACGTCAGCCGAACGGATGTTCTTGAATTCAACATCTCCCCATCTCTCTCTGTATCCCCCCATCTCCGTTAGTATCCCTTATCTCCTGAGCGATGCACGGTCATGAAATAGTGCTCGGCGTCACCGGCGGGATTGCCGCGTATAAGTCAGCGGCGCTCGCTAGCCAGCTTGTGCAAGCCGGTGCAGGCGTCACGGCTGTACTCACCGCCGCGGCCGAAAAGTTCGTAGGACGGGCGACGTTCGAGGCGCTCACCGGTCGCCGCGTATTGTCGCAAGTGTTCGACGAACCGGGTCACCCGCTTGGCGCGCATATTGAACTGGCCGATAAGGCGCAGTTGCTGGTTGTCGCTCCGGCGACCGCCAACTTCATCGCCAAGGCGGCGCACGGCCTGGCCGACGACCTGTTGAGCACACTGTACTTGTCGTTCACGCGTCTGGTGCTTGTGGCGCCGGCGATGAACTGCGAGATGTGGGAAAAGCCCGCCGTGCAGCGAAACGTCCAGCAACTGCGCGCCGACGGCGTTCACTTTGTCGATCCAGAGGAAGGCTGGCTGAGCTGCCGCAAGCTCGGGGTCGGCAGGATGGCGGCGCCAGAGAAGGTTTTCGCGGCGATTCAGGAGCTGCTAAAAGTCGACTCAGTGGCGACGTAGACGAGGAGACTGGGAGACTGGGAGTTGATCGTCCAACTGAATCTCCTTGTCTCCCCCTCTCCTTGTCTCCTTGTCTTAGTTATCTCCTTGTTCTTGGTCAACACGTTTAACGCGTTTGCATCCGCATATGGCGCGCATCCTGATCACCGCCGGGCCGACGCGGCAGCACCTGGACCCGGTGCGGTATCTGACCAATGCCTCGAGCGGTCGGATGGGTGCGGCGCTCGTGCAGGCGGCCGTCGCGGCAGGCCACGACGTGATCGTGGTCAGTGGACCGGTCGAAACGGCTTACCCCGAGCAGGCGACCGTCGTCCCGGTTGTCTCGACGGAAGAGATGCTCGCGGAATGCCAGCGCGTGTTTCCCACGTGCGACGGATTGATCGGAGTTGCGGCGCCCTGCGATTACCGACCCGTCAAAGTTGCGGCGCAAAAGATCCATAAAAGCGGGGAACCGCTGGTGCTGCACCTGGTGGAGACGCCCGACGTCGTCGCGACACTGGCGGCCGGCAAAAGGCCCGAACAGTGGCTGGTTGGATTTGCGCTTGAAACGGAGGACGAGCGGTTTCGCGCGCTAGTCAAAATGGAAAAGAAAAGCTGCGATCTGATGGTACTGAATGGTCCTCAGGCGATCGCCGCCTCGGACAACGCCGTTGAAATCCTCGATCGTTCTGGTGCGCTCGTGGCGGCCTATCAGGGCGCGAAGGAGGTCGTCGCCGAGCGGCTCTTGGCGCTGGTTGAGGAGCGGCTGATACGGGGTTACTCTTCCTTTGCGGCCTCGTAGTCCCACTTCCCCTCCTCGGGATCATACGAAGAACCGTCGTCGATCGTAATGTCGCACTTGGGCAGCGCCTGTGCCAATTCCTTGCCGGCCTCGCGGTCGATGCCGGTGCCCCGCAGGTTGAGCAGCTCCAGGCTCGTCAGTTCCTTCAGGTGTGGCACAGCAGCGGAAGCGTCAAGCGGGTTCTCTGCCAGACGAAGCGTAACCAGCTTCGACATGCCTTTTAGATGCGATAGCCCGGGGCCTTTGATCTGGTTCTGCATGACGTTCAATTCTGTGAGCGCACTTGCGTCGGCCACGTGCTTGAGCGCTTCGTCGTTCACCTGGCAGAGCGGAGCTTCGATCAACTTTAAGCCAGACGGCTTGACATACTGCCAACCCGAGCCATCGATCTTACAATTCGTTATCTTCAGCTCGCTGAGGTTCTCCAGTTTGGCGAGGTGCTGGAGGCCTTGGTCGCTGATTTTTGGCACGGCGACCAGCTCCAGCGCGCGCAGCTCAGGCAGGCTCGCCAAGACGACCATCCCGTCGTCGGTTACGTTGGTGAACCTGCCGAGGGTGAGTCGCTCCAGCTTCGGCATCCGAGCGAGATTCTCCAGGCCTGCATTGGTGATCTGGCCGCCGTTGGCGATTGTGAGCGCCCGCACTTCCGACAGCGACGAAATCCTTTCCAAATCTTCGTCGTCGAGCGCGTCGCCTGCGCTGGTCCGCAGATTGACCTCGACAACGTCCTGCGTGTAATCGTTGCCGAGCAGGTTGGCGATGGGGTTCGGGGCGTCAGGTCGGTTTGCTCGGTTGTCGGGATCAATGTAGTCAAAGTCATAGGTCACGACGCCGCCCAAGTCGTCAATATGCTCCACGACGCTTCGCTGCTGAAACACTTGATAGGTATGCCAACCGGCCCAGGCGGCCAACACCAGCAGCACGACGGCAATTCCCCAGCGGACGGGGCCCGGCCGTGACTTAGACTTGGGCGGAGGAGCGGCACTGGAAGGTTGTGCGTCGGGCATCGGCTGAGACTCCGGATAAGAGACGAGAACTACTGTTTGCTAACCAGCAGTCAATTCTGCGGCTGTGGTTGTGCCGGACTGCGCCATCGCCCGGATTTCTTCGGTGATCTTCATCGAGCAGTATTTCGGCCCGCACATGCTGCAGAAGTGGGCGCTTTTGAACGTGTCTTGGGGGAGTGTCTCGTCGTGCATCCGCCGCGCGGTCTCGGGATCGAGCGACAGGCGGAACTGCTCGTTCCAGTCGAAGCCGAACCGCGCCCGCGACAAGGCGTCGTCGCGGTCCTGAACGCCCTTGCGGCCGCGCGCGAGGTCGGCCGCGTGGGCCGCGATCTTGTAGGCGATCACTCCTTGCTTCACGTCTTCGGTGTCGGGGAGGCCGAGATGCTCCTTGGGCGTGACGTAGCAGAGCATCGCCGCGCCATACCAGCCGGCCAAGGCGGCGCCAATGGCGCTCGTGATATGGTCGTAGCCCGGCGCAATGTCGGTCACCAATGGCCCGAGCACGTAGAATGGCGCTTCGTCGCAGACCTCCTGCTCGCGGCGCATGTTCATTTCGATCTGGTGCATGGGGATGTGGCCGGGGCCTTCGACCATCACCTGCGTGCCATTCGCGCGTCCGCGGCGCGTGAGCTCGCCCAGCACGTCGAGCTCGGCGAACTGGGCCGCGTCGCTGGCGTCGGCGATACTGCCCGGCCGCAAACCGTCGCCCAACGACCAGGTGACGTCGAACTCGCGCATGATGTCGCAGAGGTCATCGAAGTGCTCGTAGAGCGGGTTGGGCCGGCGATGGGCCATCATCCATTTTGCAATCAGTGAACCGCCGCGGCTGACGATGCCCGTCACGCGGTTCATGGTCAGGTGCAAGTGTTCGAGCATCACGCCGCAGTGGATCGTCATGTAATCGACGCCCTGCTGCGCCTGGTGCTCAACCATGTCGAGGAAGTGCTGCGGCCGCATGGCTTCGATGTCGCCGCCCAGCTCTTCGAGCATCTGGTAGATCGGGACGGTGCCGATGGGCACGGGCGAGGCGTCGATGATCGCCTGGCGAATGCGGTCGATGTCCTTGCCGGTGGAGAGGTCCATCACGGTGTCGGCGCCGAAGTGGACCGCGGTGTGGAGCTTTTCCAGCTCCTCGTCCACGTTGCTGGTGACGGCGGAGTTGCCGATATTGGCGTTGATCTTGCACTTAGCCGCCACGCCAATCGCCATTGGCTCGAGTCGCTTTTGCCGGTGGACGCGATTGGCGGGAATGACCATCCGCCCGCGGGCGACTTCGTCGCGGACGAGCTGGGGTTCAAGCCCTTCGCGGTGCGCGACGAATTCCATTTCGGGCGTGATCGTACCGGCGCTGGCTTGTTCGAGCTGAGTCATGCGACCGCCTGGAAAACCTTGGAGAAGACGAGAGGGATGTGTTTGTACCGTGAGTCAGCCGTTCATCGTACTGGTTAGCGGGGGGCTGTCAATTCGACGGATTCGCACGAGCACCGGCACAGTGTGAACCTTCGTTGCAAGATTTACCGTGATTCAGCTCTTGGCTATACTGTTAGCATGAGCGATTCACTCGAGACTGCCTCAACCGCTACTGTGCAGGCCAGTGGTCAGGTCGTTTTGCCGCCGGGGCCAATGACCGCCGAACAGTACGGCCGATTGCCGGATCTGGGCTATCCGACGGAGCTGGTGCGCGGGCAAATCAAAGTTATGAATCAGCCCTATCCTGAGCATGGCCGGATTTGCGCCGAAATAGCTCGGCTACTTGGCAATTTTGTAAAGGATCGAACGCTGGGTGTTGTCGTAGGCAACGATGGCGGTGTGCGCACAGAACGGCAACCGGACACGGTCCGCGGACCCGATATCGCCTACTACAGCTTCCAGCGCGTTCGACCGGGGCGATTCCCCAAACGGGGTTATTTGGATGTCGTCCCCGAGCTGGCCATCGAGGTCAAATCGGAATTCGATCGCTGGAGCGAAATCAACGAGAAAATTGCCGAGTATCTCAAGGCGGGCGTGCTGGTTGTATGTGTCGTCGATCCCGATATCGATTCGGTTCAGGTCCACTATCCCGACAAGCCGATGCGCATCGTTCAACGGGACGAGGAATTGGTGTTGCCCGAAGTGCTGCCGGGATTCCGCGTGATGGTGCGCGAGTTGTTCGAGTAACCGGCAACGGACCGCGTAATTACAGAGTCTTCAGGTACTCTAAGACCGAGAGCTTTTCCTGCGGGCTGAGCTTATCAGGGAATCTATGTCCCACCGCGCTCTTGCCCTTCTTCGTGGTGTCGAAATAGCCGCGGCGGTCGGAGTTCGATGCGATTCCTGCGGGCAGGCGATCGAACGTTTCGACCTCTAGGCCCACTTTTGTGCGAGCATACCCATCGTCCCTCGCTCTTCGCCAAACGCGAGGCCGCTCGCCGCTGTTGAGAACATGCCACAAAGTCGGCACCGAGCCGTTGTGGAAATACGGCGCGCTGGCCCAGATGCCGTCCAGCGGTGGCGCGACGTACCCCTGCGGGTCTTCGACTACCGGCGGCTTGCTGTAGCTGGCAAACCAACTCTTTCCGTAGCGGCGGCGATGTTCGGGCGTTAGCGCATCGAGCCGTACCCGGTCGGTCTGCACAACATCGATCGGCACCAGCTTCTCCGGATAGCGGCCATGCTCACCGTACGTCCCGTGGCACGTAGAACAATTCCTGCGGAAGACGCCCTCACCGGCGGCGGCCAGCGGCGCATCTACGGCCCAAGGGTATTTCGGCGGCCGCAAGGACTCGAGGTACGTGTAGATGTCCGCGAAGTCAGTCTCCCACTGTCGAAACTTCTCCGGACCGTTCTCTTTAACGAGGAGAAACTGCATCAGCGGCCGCGGCGCCTTGGGCGCAAAGCCGTCGATATAGAGCATCCGCTTGCGCCGGAAATGCCACCAGGGGGGCGCGTCGTGATCATGGTGTGTCATCGGCGTGAGCTGAAGCTTTGGCACGAGGTTCAAGTCCGGATCGCGGTGGGCTAACAGCGCCACGCCAAACATCACGGCGTTTGTCGTGCCGGTCGTTCCGCCGAGCGGCATGAACATCCCGCCGAGGTCCATGTGCGAGAGTTTTTTACCGAGGCGCAGCTTCGTTGTGCGCACATCGTCGCATAAGGTCTCCATCGCATAGAGCGAGTTGGGTACGCCCGGAACGATCCGGCCGGCGACCTTGCCCTGGTGACAGGCGAAGCAATTCATCGACCAGTTACCGCGCTCGTCCACGACGTACTGCAGCGGCCGGCTCGCAGGGTCGTTCGGCCTCTCTAGGAGGCCGTAGCGTGCAAACGCCATTCGCCGGCGCTCCTCGGCGCTGGCTGCCTCGGCCTGGCTGCGGAGCGGCTCGTCCCAGGTCTTCCACAGCTCATTGAATGTCTCCTGGTCGAAGTCGGGCGGAAGGTATGACTTGTTCAAGAGCAGATTGTAGCCACGCCGTACGGCGGAGCTGTGTTTAGCGCCTGCGGGCGCAGGCACCTTGAATGTCAATTCCTGCGTCAGCGAAGATCGCACTGTCGAGCTGTCGGCCCGCCGTTCCGACGATGTCTTGCCCACGTTGTCGGCGCCGGGAGCAGATTCATCGCCTGACCAGGCGATCGCCACTGCGCCCATCAGAGCAAGTACGCAGTACCGTTTCATCCAAACGTCCATTTTCGAGATAAACACCCCTTGGCGAAGCATCCGTTATTCTAGACATTGTGACACATCGCGTCGCGGTTCGCTCCGGAGCATTCCATGGTCAACCCGATTCTACTCCCCGAACTGCGGCTAATGCTGGCGGAAAAGGACGCTCAGGGCCTGTTCGAGGTGACCACCGAGCTGCACCCCGCGACGGTGGCCGACTTCACCGAGGGTCTCTCCGTCGATGAAACCTGGGAAGTGCTCTCCCATGCGCCTTTGGGCACGCAGGCCGACATCTTCTCGTACTACTCCAACGCCAAGCAAGAGGAGATGGTGCTGGGGGCCGGCCGCCAGCGAATGAGCTCGTTGTTGGAGGAGATGGCCTCGGACAACCGAGTGGATCTGCTAAAGCGGCTCGACGAGAACGTCGTACAGGAGCTGTTGCCGCTGATTGCCAAAGCCGAGCGGCACGACATCGTTACGCTCCTCTCGTATCCGGAACACAGCGCCGGCTCGGTGATGACGACCGAGTACGCCTCGCTTCCTGCCGACATTACGGCCAACGAGGCGCTGTCGCGGCTGCGCTTGGTCGCCCCGGACAACGAGATGATCTATTACATCTACGTCATCGGGCCGGAGCGGCATCTCACGGGCTTTATCTCGCTGCGCGACCTGATCCTGGCCCGGCCCGGCGCACTGGTGAGCGACCTGATGGAGCGCGACGTGCTCTCGGCGCGCGTCGATGAGGACCAGGAGGAAGTTGCCAAAAAGATCGCCCGGTATGACTTTCTGGCACTGCCGATTGTCGATGGCACGGGCAAGCTGGTGGGCATTGTCACGCACGACGACGTGATCGACGTGGTCCGCGAAGAGGCGGTCGAAGACGTGCAACGGCTGGGCGGCCTCGATCCGCTCACAGTCGGCTATCTGCAAACGCGCATCTTTACGCTGACCTGGAAGCGAGGAATGTGGTTGGGGATTCTCTTCCTGACGGCGCTGTTCACGACCACTGCGCTACATCGCTACGAACACGCGCAGCAGGAGTACCAATGGCTAATGATTTTTCTCCCGCTGATTATGTCCTGCGGCGGCAACTCCGGCACCCAGTCGGCCACGCTGATCATCGCCGCGCTTTCGACCGGCGACGTGTCGCTGCGCGACTGGTACGTGGTCGTCCGCCGCGAGCTGTTGATGGGCCTCTTGCTGGGCGCCGGCCTGGGCGTGCTGGGGTTGTTGATCGCGCTGGTCTATGTCGGCTGGCCTAACGCGCTTGTCGTGCCCGCCACCGTGCTGTTGGTGGTCATCTGCGGCACGATCGTAGGGTCGTCCTTGCCGCTCATCTTTCGTCGCGTGGGCCTGGATCCCGCCATGATGAGCAACCCGTTCGTCTCGGGGATCATCGACATTCTGGGCATCGTGATCTACATGAATGTGGCGCTTGCGCTGTTGTGAATCTGCTGGAGTTCAAGCTTTAGCTTGTCGTGGGTCGCCGCGGCGACCTCGCGGCGAGCAGTGGCACAGGGTATTGACAGCCGCCTCAATTGGCGCCGTTGCCGTTGCCGTTGGCGGCCGGCGGCCGCCGCTCGCGGAATCCCTGGCCAGAGGTCTTGCTGCGGTCGGGCGTTTCGGACGGCGCCCTCAGGCTGCGCGCGCCGCTAGTGTTGGCGCTTGCGCCCGCGGAGCGGACGCTATAGCCGACCTGGGTCAAGAACGCATCCACCTGGATCCTCGACACCCCGTACGCCTCGGCCTCGCGGCTCAGCGCGGTGTAACTATCGCGCACCTTGGGCAGATCTTTCTCGGTGGGCGCTTTGCCGAGAATCAAGGAGCTTGTCTGATAGGTCATCCGGCCAGTCAACTCGCCTTTCTCGTCCATGGCTGCGTCGATCACGCCGCCGTTGTGCGTGATCAGGTCGCGCAGCTTGGCGAGGTCGCTGGATCCGTCGTTGTCAAAATCGATGAAGCCAGCAATCGCGAAGTGTTGAATCTGGCCGGGGTGCCAGATCGGCGTGTAAATGATATCGCCGGGGACGATCGGGTCGGAGTTCGTGCTCTCCATGATTCGCGCCTCGGCAAGGTGGGGGCCGCGCACGTTGAGGACTTCGATGCTCCCCTTCTTGACCGCGGTGGCGGCGTCGGTGGCATTGCGATCGTAAACGCTGAAGGAGATGCGACGCTGCAGTCCGTCGTCCGAGCCGACATTGATGAACACGGTGTTGTCGCGCTGGTTGATCCACGAGACGCGGCCGTCCGGCACGGTGGGCGCCGCCTGCGTCAGACCCTCGATGACGCCTTGCTTGCTCTGGACGGTTTCTTGCGCCTGCTTGAGCGCGTCGCTCAGCTTTTTCACCTGGGCTTCGGCTTTGGCCTGCAACGTCTGGTAGGCCTGGTCTTTCTGTACGAGCTGGCCCTGCGCCATTGTGGTGGTGTTGGCGTGCGCGGCAATCTGCTTGATGTACGCGGCCTGGTTGGCTTTTTCCGCCTCGAGCGCTTTATTTTTGTCACTCTCATGCGTGGCCAATGTTTTATCGAAGTTGTCCTTGGCCGCGATGAGCTCGTCCCGCGTTTTCTGATTCTCATCCGATGAGGCGGCGAGCGACTTGTTCTTCGCTTCGATCGTCTTGGCCAGCTCCTCGACCAGCTTGGCGTAATTCTGCTGATCGGGCGGTAATTGCGCCTCGAACAGGTCAGCGTATTTTTTGAACTCCGCTTGCGTTTTGGTTTGGATGGTCTCCGTCGGCTCGGTCCCCAGAAAACCGAGGGCTATCGCAAGGTCATTGCGCTCTTGCTGCAACTTACGGGACGTTTCAATTTCCTTGCCGGCGTCCTTTTTTGCGTTGTCTGCTGCCTCGCGGTAGCCTTTAGAGTTTCCGTAAAAAATAAACGTCGTCACGCTGAGGATGATCGTCAGCATGACGAAGACGATGAGTGCGATCTGTAAACCTTGATTCTCGCGGGCCGCCATGGATGCTCCTTACAGGTGAAAGTCACCGCCTGGCCGGCGCGCGGTTGCACAGAAAAGGCATGGCGAAAACCGCCTTGAAAAGACGCAGATTACCCGGCCTGGGTGACCTCTCCTACTTTATTCGGCATGGCGGCAAGTGTCAACGAATTAAGCCGTTAGGGTGGTTGGAGGGTTGGAGTTCAGCCTTTAGAACCGCTAACACAACCGGCACACAGTAACCCGAAGCGTGAGCGAGGAACCGGCAGATTCGGCCTCGCTTACGCGTCGGGTTACTATTGTTAGCGGTTCTTAGGCTGTTTGGAGGTTCACAGACAAGCTAAAGCTTGAACTCCAACTATGGCAAGCGATTCGGATATCGACTGGCTGACGAGCCCCGCGGCGGCGCCGTGGCTGGAGATGGCAATCCACGAGACCGGCGGCCCGCTGGCATTGGCTACGCGGCTGCGCAAGGACTTGTCACCCGCGCGAGCGCGCCTGGTGGTGGAACAAGCCAATCTCCGCCAACGAGCTGCAGAAAAGTTCAGCTTTCCCGGGCGGATGTTCTTTACGCCGCGGGCGTTGGAGCAGGCGACCGATGATGTGGTCGCCCGCTATAAGGCGGCGCGGTTTCCGAAAGCCAAGCCGGTGGCGGATCTCTGCTGCGGGATTGGTGGGGACTTAATTGCGCTCGCACGTCGCGGGCCTGTGACGGGCGTGGAGCGCGATGGTGTCGTGGCTAGGGTAGCCGAGGCCAACCTCCGCACCGCAACCGCCGGACTCGCGCTGTCTTGGAAAGACGGCCGGGATGAGGCGAACCGCGTTGCGATTGCCGATGTGGCCAGCTTCTCGTTGGCCGGATTCGCCGCCTGGCACCTCGACCCCGATCGTCGCCCGGCCGGTCGCCGGACCACGCGCGTCGAGTTGCATGAACCCGGACCCGAAGTTATTGCGCGGTTGCTGGGCGATTGCCCGAATGCGGCTCTCAAACTTGCCCCGGCGGCGGTGCTCAACGATTCGTGTTTCGATAACTCGCATGACTCGCGGTTCCGCATTCCCTGGCACGAAGCGGAGCTGGAATGGATCAGCCGCAAGCGCCAGTGCCGTCAGCTCGTCGCCTGGTTCGGGTCATTAAGGAAAACACCTCGCCAACATCGCGCCACGCTGCTGGCGAGCGACCTTTCGACTTCCGATGAGGGTCTCGTCCCCGCATCGTTTGTGGGCTTGCCGGGAACTGCGCCGCGGGTGGCCCCGCAGATCGGACGCTATGTCTTAGAGCCGGACCCGGCGGTACTCGCGGCCGACTTAACCGGCGCACTGGCCGCGAGTCATGGCTTGCAAGCGGTCGCCGCCGATGTCGCCTACCTCACCGCCGACAAGCCGCATATCTCGCGGCTGCTCGCCGCGTTTGAAGTATTGGAGGTGATGCCGTATCAACCCAAGGCGCTGAAGAGCTGGCTGCGCTCGCGCTGCATCGGCCGCTTGGAAGTCAAGAAACGGGGCGTGGAGTTCGATCCTCAGCGCGTTCAAGCCGCACTACAAGTAAGCGGCGACAACGAGGCCACGCTCTTGCTCTGCCGCATCCGCGGCAAAACCACCGCAATCCTCGCCCGCCGCGTGTAATGTAGGCCGCACACTCCGTGAGGTGTAGTCATCACGCTCCGCGTGATGCATCCTCTCGCGGAGCGAGAGGACTACACTACGGCACACGGAGTGTGCCTACTACATTAGGGATTTTTCTCCGGCAGAATCCTCAACCCCTGCACGCCCAAGTCGATGCGAAACACGCCCCCGCCGGGGTAGTTTTCCGCTTTTAACCCGCCGGTGATGAAGAGCTGCTCGTGCTTAAGACCGCCGAAGGCCACGTTGCTCGTCGTCAGGTTGCCGCCATCGTAGCGGCGAATCACTTTGCCGTTCGTGTCCACGACCTGCACCTGCTTCATCCCGTAATGGGCCACGTAAAGGTTGCCCGCCGCGTCGAGGCAGATGCCGTCGGGCTGGTTGTCGATCTGACCCTTTGCAACGTCCTTCGTCGGCAGCTCGCAGAACACTTTCCGCTCGCCGACCTCGCCGGGCGCTTTCACGTCGTAGGAGAGAATGCGGTTCTTCTTGCTCTCCGCCATGAGCAGCGTCTTACCGTCAGGCCGCAGCGCAATGCCGTTGGGAAACGCCAGCCCCTCATCGAGCAGGTGCGTCTTGCCGCTCTTGTCGACGTAGTGCATCGTGCCGATCGGCTTGACGTCGCTGCTGCCGCCCGGGTCGGTGAAGTAAAACCCGCCATTGGGTGTATCGAGCGTCAAATCGTTCGGTCCGCGGAGCGGCTGGCCGTCGCACTCCTTCGACGCCGGCTCGAGCATCTTGCCTTCGGCGCTCAACCGCAGCACGGCGTGCTGGCTGGCGTCGCAGACCAGGTGCGTACCATCGGCCAGAATCTTGTGGCCATTGGGCGCGCCGGTCACCGCCCATGGCTTATGCTGGCCGTCGCGTGAGAACTTAGTGATCGTTTTGCCCCAGGAGGTGTACCCGTTGCCGTCGTGGTCGAACACGACGCCTTCGCAATACGCGGGCACCGTCAGCACTTCGATTGTTTTGATTTGATCCGCTTGCGGCAGATCGACGGCCGCAACGTTCTGGACCTCGAAACCAACAAAAAAGAGCAAAGTCGCAGCCGTTTTGAGCACATTCATAGTTGATCCTCTGTTTATACTAAAAAACCAGTTGCGTCCCGGAAACTTAGCCGAACATCACTCGATACGCAACTATTTCGCACCATTGTGAGGCACCCGTGAAACGCTCTTGCAATACGCTCTCGTCGCACGACTCCTGTGAAATCGGGAAACGCCTCTACTGTGCGGTCTCTGCGGATCGCTGATTGTCGAGCCGCGGACAAGGCTCTCGTTGCAGGCCCTACAGCCAGTAAAGTCCGCTGAGCCTCGGCGAGTTTTGCAACATCTTTTGGCGACGATCGAACGACTTAAATCTAAGCTGACCCTGCTACCTAAAGAGCTTGCCTACCATGAAACATCGACACCTCCGGCCATTCAAGATCGAACACCTCGAAACCCGCGCGATGATGGCCGGAAACATCACGGCCGCGCAGGTCGGCGGTGACCTGATCATCGAGGGCGATAATCTGGACAATAACCTCACCATTGAAAACACCTCCGCCAACCAGTATGAGCTCATCGGCGGCGCTGGTAACGGGACGAGAGATACCACAGTCAATGGACAAGACACCTCCGTCGTAGGCGGCATCCCGTTCACCGGAGTTACGGGAAACATCGTGGTTCGGTTGCGCGGAGGTAACGACAACGTCGAGATCGGTTTCAATCAAAGAATGACGGTACCCAAGGCGCTGGTCGTTGATGCCGGCGACGGGAACGACCTCGTACTCGGTCGAGCCATTGGAGGGGCGAGCGTCGGAACCGAAATGTTAATCAATTTAGGAGCCGGAAACGACGCCTATATTAGTCTGGCTACCGTCATTGGCACCAGCGCGATTGTGGACCTTGGAGACGGCGACGATCTTGGCCGGTTGGCCTTGTACACAATTGTACGGGACCTGGTCGTTCGCGGTGGAGCCGGCGGCGACCTGGTGAACCTTACGCACGGTTTGGTTCACGCATTTGCCGTCGTGAACGGAGACGCGGGCCCAGATTCACTCGGCGGACAAGCGACATACGGGCAATACGCCACATTCCAGGGAGGCGACGGTGCGGACGTCCTCAATTTCTTCGCCTCTCAATTCAATGGCGGCTTTCTTTGCGACCAAGGCGCCGATTTTGGTTACACCGACTTGCGCTATTGTCAGGGAGACTCCATGGCGTTCATTGGACAAGGGCCACAACAAATCGGTCTTTATGGGCTGCAAGCGCGACGAGTTGAAATAGGCCTGCCGTCGAGTGGTAATGTCGTCGCTATCGAGTCAGCAGTCATCGACGAAGTTTATGCCGCGCTCGGGAACGGCAGCGATCTGTTTGTCGTTCGTTCGTCGGCAATCAACGGGATTTGCAGCGTCGCGGCCGGCGGAGGGTTTGACGTGCTGGTCAACGAGGGCAATTTGTTTGGTCAGGCTCATTTTGTCGGCTTTGAAGTGCCCCCGCCGTTTCAAGCACGCCCGCTTCGGCGAGCTGTCTAAGGATTTGCGACTCGCGCCCGCTGCCTATTTATGGCTTCGACGATCAGCTTGGCCGCGCGGTTGGTCTTGCTGTTTGCATTCCCCGGCGTTTTGTCGTGATCATCGATTGCCGAGTCGTTCCAAGAGACGATGAGGTCGAGCGAGGGGATGATCCAGAGCGTTCGCTTGCCGCCATGGCCGCTGGCGAGGTAGGTGTCGGGCGGGGCGTCGACGTAGAGTCGATTCCCCGCTTTGTCGGTGCGGTTCAGCCACCAGTTGAAGCTGTAATAGCCTGGGCCGACGGGTGTGATGTTCCGCGTGCCGCCCAGTGAGCGCTGATCCGGGAGCATCGCCGCTTCTTTACCGCTGGTGAGCGGCATGTCCGGTGAGAGTGGGCTGTCGATCGCCAGCCGGACCAGCTCGGGCTTGAGAAGTTGCTTTTTCCCCCACTTGCCGCCGCGCAGATACAGTAATCCAAACCGTGCGAAGTCGCGAACGGAGACGGCGAGCCTGCCCGGCCGGTTTTTTGATCCGAACGCCTCGAACGTGTAACTGTCTTCAAAGCCCAGCGGCTCCGCCAGATGCTCTTTGAGGACGCTCGTTCCATCCGCCTGGAAGACTTTTCCAATCAGTGTGTCGTAGTAGAGGGCCAGGGCAAAGTCGTTGTACGAGTACGCCTCGCCGGGCCGCTCGACCAGCCCATAGCCGCTCGTTTGATGGGCGAGATGCCGCCACGTGATCGCGGCGTCCTTGCCGTCGTTGAGCGACTTCAATCGCGGCTCGTGTTCGGCGACCAGGTCGTCAACGCTCTTGAGCTTGCCTTCCTGCACCGCCATTAAGAGCAGCGTGCTGATCATCGGCTTGACCGCCGACGCCACATCGCCGCTCTTGGTCACGTCGCCCCATTGATAAACCAGATAGCCGCCCCGTACGACGCACCCGCGTCCGCCGACATGCTTCGCCAACTCGTCGAGCTTGGCGCGATTCAGTCCCACGTGCCCCGGCGTGCAAGTCTGCCAGGTCTGGCGTGGATACGCGTCGGCGCCGAACGTCGGTTTAGCAATCGCGAGAATCCCGATCACAAGGAGTGCTCCGCGAATGACCGATCGTATTCGCAGCGGTTCAAACCACATTGGAGATCCCGCCTTTCTGAGGCAACAGAAACAGACCGCTTATACAAATTCGCCGTCGAGGATCACTCGTTCGACGCGCAAATCTCGATCCAAGAGCAGCATATCGGCGCGCTTGCCGACTTCGAAGCTGCCGAGATCCTGATCGACGCCAAGGATTCGCGCCGGCGTCAGCGTCGCCATGCGGACGACCTCGTGCAGCGGCACGCCGGTTAGCGCGTGAAACGTGCGAACCATGTGGTCCATTCCTTGCACACTGCTGGCCAACGCTTTTCCATCAGGCATGATACCCACGCCATCTCGATTGATGAACGGCTCGCCGCCGTCGATGGGGCCGAACAAGTACTCTCCCTCCGGCATGTCGAGCGCTCGGCTGCAATCGGTTACGAGCGCCAACCGGTCCGGTCCCTTGATCTTGTAAGCGAGCTTGAGCAGATCGGCCGAGAGGTGCTTGCCGTCGGCGATGACTTCGGTCGTCAGCTCATCGAAGAACAGCGTGGCCTCTTGCACTCCCCCTTGCATCGGATACGGCCGAACCGCACGGAGCTTCGTCTTATCGCTCATGGCGCAAAACAGATGATCGACATGTTGCACACCCCACTCCACGGCGGCCTGCATTTGCGCAAACGTCGCCAGCGAGTGGCCCGCGTTCAGCCGGATGCCGCGCTCTCGGCAGGCGTGTGCAAACCGCTCGGCCTGCGGCAACTCGGGCGCGATCGTCGCCGTCGCGATCACGTCGGCGTATTCCAACAGTTCGGCTTCCTCGTCGGCCAGCGGCTCATGATACAGCGCTGCCGGATGGCAGCCGCGGGCCTCATAGCGAAAGTGCGGGCCGTAAAGATGAGCGCCCAGCACGCGGGACAGCGCCTGTAGGGAACGGCCTCTGTGCCGTTCCGTTGGGCGCGTTGGGGTTGCGGCCCTCGTTGGCGGTTCCGGAACGCCACGGAGGGCGTTCCCTACAGAATGGCGGCGGGCATCACTGACAGAATCATTGCGAAACGCTCGACACAGGCCGAGCATCGCCACCGTCTGCTCGTGCCGCGCCACCGTCGTGGTCGGCACGATGCTTGTGGTGCCATGCCGCAAGTGCGCTGCCAGCGCCGTCGCGAAGGCCTCCTCCGTGCCGTCCATGAAATCCGCCCCGCCGCCGCCATGGACGTGCAGGTCGATGTAACCGGGCGCGATGTAGCCCGCGTGTTCGATGCGGTCAGCGCCGGCCGCCGCTTGGGAAATCACCTCGTCACGATGCCCGACGGCCTCGATTCGTTCGGCGCGCACCAGTACGGCGCCGGCTTTGACAACGCGGTCGGGTAGAACAAGGTCGCCCAAGAGAATCATCAGACGCGGAACCTGAGTTGGAAACAACCAGTATCATGCGTTAGCCCACGTCACAGGTTACAATCGGGGCCACCGCTTTGAACAGGAGATTGCCATGTTAACGCGATTTTTTTCACTGCTGGCGTTGCTCAGCGGCTCGTTAGCCGCAACTGCCGCCGACAATCCTTCGGCCGCGAACGACGAACATCGCTATCTCTACGTCGCCGCGCCGGGCGTGCGGAACTACCTCGAATATGGCGGCCATGGCCTGTTGGTGTTCGATATCGACAACGGTCACAAGTTCGTCAAGCGGATCCCCACCGGCGGGCTCGACGCCAAGGGCCAGCCGCTGAACGTCAAGGGCGTCTGCGCCTGTGCCAAAACCGGCCGCATCTACATCAGCACCACCCAGCAATTGCTTTGCCTGGATCTGGTCACCGAGCAACTTGTTTGGGAAAAGACCTACAAGGACGAGGGGGGCTGCGACCGGATGTCAATCACGCCCGACGGCAAAACGATTTATCTGCCGTCGCTGGAGTCGGCGCATTGGCACGTCGTCAACGCCGCCGACGGCGAGGTCATTAAGAAAATCGTGCCGAACTCCGGCGCGCACAACACCGTCGTGGGCGTCGACGGCAAGCAGGCCTACCTGGCCGGCCTGCGGTCGCCGCTGTTGACCGTCGTCGACACCTCGACCAACGAAGTAGTAAAGACCGTCGGACCGTTCGCGGCCGCCATCCGTCCGTTCACCGTCAATGGCACGTCAACGCTCGCCTTGGTAAACATCAACGGCCTTTTGGGCTTTGAAATCGGCGACATTGAAACCGGCAAAAAGCTGCACCGGATCGAAGTCGCCGGCTTCAAGCAAGGTCCGGTCAAGCGGCACGGCTGCCCGAGCCACGGCATCGGCCTCACGCCGGACGAACGCGAAATCTGGGTAGCCGACGCCACGAACGAGCGGCTGCACGTGTTCGACGCCAGCGTGATGCCCCCCAAGCAGGTCGAGAGCATCAAGCTCAAGGACGAGCCCGGCTGGGTCACATTCAGCCTCGACGGCAAGTATGCTTACCCTTCGACGGGCGATGTGATCGACACCAAAACAAGGAAGATCCTACTCGAACTCAAAGACGAAACCGGCGCCGCGGTGATGAGCGAGAAAATGGTAGAGATCCACTTTGCCGACGGCAAGCTGGTACGGAACGGCGACCAATTCGGCCTCGGGCGCGTGCTGAAGTAGGCAGGCTGGAGTTCAAGCTTTAGCTTGTCCGCCGTCCTTAGAACGGCTGACACAACCAATATCCAGTAACCCGAAGCGTGAACGAGGAAGCAGCAGATTCGCCCTCGCTTACGCGTCGGGTTACTATTGTTAGCCGTCCTTAGCCAAACAGCCACATCAAAAAAAGAACCACCCAGGTCAGCAACGGCAACACGATAAACACCATCAATGCCGTGAGCAGCGGTGCACCGATGAGCGGTGGAACTTCACGCCCGTCTCGTTTGGTTTGCGGTGCGTCGTGTGAGTCCTCGTCCATGCCGTTATTCTAATCGACGAGGCGCACTTCTGGGCTGGTGCGCGGAACGGGCGCCACTGACAAGGACCGCTCGAAAGTCGTATGATACGTCGGGGGAGCCGATCGCGCGCCTGTTACGCGACCGGAAACAGCGGCACAGGCTGCCACTCATGCCCTCTCCGCTCGAATCGACGCACAAATACGAGGCCGAGCCTGGTACAGTCGCCTGGGAGCGGCTCAGCACCCAGGTCGATGCGCTCAGCCGCGCCTGGGAGGGGCACGACCTGCCGCCTGACCTCCAGTCGTTCGTGCCGCCTGCGAAGGAGGCTCTGCGGCGGCTGATGCTCGTTGAGCTAGTCAAAGTGGATCTCGAACAGCGCTGGCTGCACCACGGCCTGCCCAAGCGGCTCGAAGAATACATCGACGAATTCCCTGAGTTGGGGGCCGATGGCGGCGTGCCCTGCGATCTCATCTACGAGGAATTTCATATTCGCTCGCAGACCGACGAGCCGCCGTCGGTCGACGAGTTCTTTGAGCGCTTCCCCACGTACTCCGAGCAGCTTAAGCGTCTGCTCGACATGCAGACCAACAAGACCACCTCGACGGCCATCAGCGGGCGACGCGGGCCGGAAATCGAAGTAGGACAACAGATCGATGATTTCGATCTGCTCACGCGGCTGGGCAAGGGGGCTTTTGCGTCGGTCTACCTGGCGCGGCAACGGTCGATGCAGCGCCTGGTGGCGCTAAAGGTCTCGACCGACCGCGGCGACGAGCCGCAGACGCTCGCCCAGCTCGACCACCCGCACATTGTCCGCGTGTACGACCAGCGACTGTTGCCCGAACGGCGGCTGCGGCTGCTCTACATGCAGCTTGTGGCGGGTGGCACGCTGCACGGGGTCGCCGACCTCGTCCGGCTCACGGCCCCAGCCCTGCGCACGGGCAAAATGCTTTTGGATTGCGTCGATTCCGCGCTTGAGGACCGCGGCGAATCGCCGCCCTCGGAGTCGGCACTGCGGCGGCGGCTCGCACGGACGAAGTGGCCGGGAGCGGTGTGCTGGCTGGGCGGCCGTGTGGCTGCGGCGCTCGACTATGCGCATCAACGAGGCATACTGCACCGCGACGTCAAGCCGGCCAACGTGCTTCTCACCGCCGAAGGTTCGCCCAAGCTGGCCGACTTCAACGTCAGCTTTTCCAGCAAGCTCGACGGGGCGACCCCCGCCGCGTATTTCGGCGGCAGCCTGGCCTACATGTCGCCCGAACAATTGGAGGCGGCCAATCCAACTCATCCGCGCGAGCCGAAGGAGCTCGATGGGCGGAGCGATATTTTCTCTTTGGGCGTGATGCTCTGGGAGCTTCTGACCGGCGAGCGGCCGTTCGGCGACGAGCACTTTACCGGGAGCTGGAACGCCACGCTCGACGCACTGATCCAGCGACGGCGGGAAGGCCTACCGGCCGAGATGCTAACCAAGCTTCCGCGCGACATGCCTTTGGGAATGCGCGAAGTGCTGTTGAGCTGTCTGGCAGCCGATCCGAACGATCGGCCGGCGACGGCGGCTGAACTGGCCCGGCAGTTGGACCTCTGTTTGCAACCGCGCGCGCAGCGGTTGATGCGACCATCACGAGCGACGCTCGAAAGCTGGGCGCGCCGCTGGCCGCTGATGGCGATTGTCGCGGTGGGCGTGCTGGCCAACGGAGTCTTCAGCTTGTTGAACATTTACTTCAACGTCCAAGCAGTGTTCGAAAAGGAGCAGATACTGCGCGACAACATCTATGAGATGTTCTGGAATCGCATGATGCCGGTCGTCAACGGCAGCGCTTATCCAGTGGGCATTGCACTGGGCTTGTTCCTTTGCTGGCCGGTGGTCCGCGCCGTCAGACAACGCGCGAACGGCCTGCGGTCGGCCGCCGCAGCCAATGGCGAAGCTCTTGCTGCCGCGCGTGTGCGCAGTCTTTGGATTGCCGATTACCTGAGCTGGATGACCATCGGCCTCTGGTCGGTGTCCGGAGTTATTTTTGCCTGGTGGATCTCGATTGAGGTGCAGGCGCTTGGTAAGCAAGTGCCCCGCAACTTGTACGCACACTTCATCCCGTCGCAGGTCTTCTGGGGCTTGATCACGTCGCTGCAGGTGTTTTTTCTGACTAATGTTTTAGCGTTGCGGGCGTTTCTGCCGGCATTGCTCGATCTGGGTCGCAATGCCGGCGACGACGTTTCGCGATTGCTGGCGCTGCAGCAGCGGAGCGGCTGGTACTTTGCCGTGGCGATTTCCACGCCATTTGTCGCCTTGCTCATGTTGGCGACCGACAGCGATTACTGGCCGCAAGTGGGCACCATCGCGGGCGTCGGCTTCGCCTGCTCGATGGGCGCCTTGTACTTGAATCGACTGATCCGGCGCGACCTGGAAGCCTTAGCGACGGCGCTTGAGCCGGGGCGCGAAACGCTGGCCGGCGGTGGCGAGACCAGCGAATCCTTCTGGACAAGCTCTCGCTGACTGCTGGAGTTCAAGCTTTAGTTTGTCGCCCCTCGTTCCCAGGCTCCGCCTGGGAACGCACCGACCGCGAGGCTCCGCCTCGCTGAAGCGCAAAACGGCGCGGCTACGCCAGTGTTAGTTCACGAAACGGAGCTTCGGGGATACTGAGTTCCCAAGCGGGAGCTTGGGATCCAGGGTAAATACGCTACAATGAATCGAGCGACTCGCACCCTTCCGCGAGGGCGCCACACGGAGCCACGGCTATGCGACGGATTCATGCCGGTTCAATTGTGATTCCGATCACGCTCCTCCTCTTCAGCGTGACCAAAGGCGCATCTGCGCAAGTGGTTCAACTCCCCTCGTTTCGCGTCTTCAGCCTGAGCACCACCGTCTCCGTGCCGGACCGCGGCAGCGCTTATCTTGGGGGAATCTCCAGCTCGTCGACGGGCCGGAGAGAGCGCGGTCTGCCCGGACTGAGCCACGTGCCCTTTGCGGGGCGCCCGTTCGGCAATCGCACTATCGCCGGCCATACGCGAACCAGCGGCGTGAGCGTCGGCGCGTATATCCATGATTTCGAGGCAATGGACGAGGACCTGCTGCGACAAGCCAGTCCGGTGGCACGTCGTTCACTGCCCGCGACTAACTCGCCAGACGTGGCCGGCCGAACCAGCATCGTGGAGCTTCGCCGGCAAGACGCCGCTCGTCAACGAGCGGAGCTAGGCGAAGCCCGACAGGATTTCGAGCGGGCCCGAGTGCTATTGACCCAGGGTCGCACTGGCATGGCGAAGTACTATTTCCAGCGTGCAGCGAAGGGTGGCGATGCCGAGCTCCGCGCCAAGATCTCCCACGCACTCCGCACGCCGCGCTCGACGGAACCGCTGGCTCAAACCAGCAACCGGGCTGGGCCGCCGCGTTGATTAATATCAACAGCGGCGTATTTTTGACACGTGCGGTAGCGGAATTCACCAGAGTTCCGGCTCGGTAGCGAAATTCCACCAGAATTCCGACGCCGCGAGCGACATCCCGACATCTGGCGACTTCGGCGACGTCAGAGCGGCCCTCACCTCGATCTTTCTGTGTTATCCTTGTAATGGGTAGAGTGTGCTTGAATTTGCCGGCTACTGTGAGAGACAACCATGTGGCAGTTCGCAAATTATTTACTGGAAAAGACGGAGCGTTACACCTTGAATGATTGGCTATTGATCGGCGCTTGCGCTCTCTTCGCCAGCGTCGTCTACCTGTTGACGAAACAGCGTTAGACGTTGGATCAATTTGCTCGCGTTGGGTGTGACTCGTCACACGGCAACATTACACGCCGTAGAACCTGGCGGCGTTGTCATGGAAGAGCTGTTTCTGTTCCGCGACCGGGCGGCTCGCGACGACCTGTTGCAACGTCGCCACCCACTCGGCCAGCGACATCGCCAGCGTGCAGACCGGCCAATCTCCCGCGAACATCACGCGATCCGGACCGAAGCACTCGTAAACGTGATCGACGACCATCGCGATCTCTTCAACGCTTGGCGTTTTGCCTTTGGAGTTGGTGATGAAGCCAGAGACTTTGCAGATCACGGGTTTGCGCTTCGCCACTTCGGCTATGCCGCGCTTCCAGCGCTCGACTTCGGCCTTGGCCGGCGCGACCGGCGCGATATTTCCGCAATGATCGAGCACAAACCCCGTATCGGGCGCCTGGTCGATGAGCGCGGCGGCCTGCGGTAGTTGATCGGGTGACACGTTGATGTCGAAGCTTAGACCGTTCTTCCCGAGCAGCCGCACTCCGGCCACAAAGTCGCGGTTCAGCTCGAAGGTGTCTCGTCCGCCACGACTGGAGACGGCTGCTCGCACGCCTTTCACCACGCCGCTGGACTTCAGCCCACGGAGATAGTCTCCGAACTGGGGCGATTCCGGCTGCCCGCCGACGACCGCGGCGGCCATGCGATTCTCGGGCTGCCGGGCCAGCGCGACGACGTAGTCCACCTCGGCCTGCCGCTGCTTAGGCGTCACGTCCACTTCCATGTAGATTGTTTTGACGATCTTGGTTCCCCGTGCGGCGTTCCAATAATCCGCGAGCAAATAGCTGCGGCGCAGCTTCTCATAATCGGCCAGCCAAGGGAGTTCGAACTTCTTGAGGTCCCACAGGTGCTGATGGGTGTCGATGATCGGCAGCCGACCGTCGCGACCGGCTTGCGACCGCGCCCAGGCCATGACCGGCGATGCAGCGAGTGAAGCCGAGACGCTCAGACGACAAAAGTCGCGGCGATTAAGGGTTGCGGCGTGCATGTTTTTCGCCTTTTTGCCAGGAAATCGCTGCTTTGACGAGTTTGCCGTGCGCAATCATACTCGAACGATCGTTTCCCACTCGCCTGTCGCGCTTGAGCATACGGTAAGATGTCCGCGATCTCCAGAACTTCTTTGCAGAGCGTTTGTTGGCGGCCAGCCCTTCGCGCGGCCGCCATCGGTGTCGGTGGGGCGCTGGCGATGACCGTTGTGTTGGCGGCGGTGGCCATGTTGGCTGCCGCGGTGGCCGGTGTGCCGGCCCAGCGAGTGCCGACACTGCTCACGTCCGACGTGGCGTTTCCGTGGTTCTGCGCCGCCGCGGGAGTGTTCACGGCGCTTTTGGCAGGCTATATTACGGCCCGCAACGAGGGGGGCGTATCGTCGCGCAACGTAGGGACGGCATGCATGCTCACAGTGGCCGGACACATGGCGGTCGTCGGCGTGCTCGGTTCGCCGCTCGCGCCCGTAGCAACCGCGACGTACATCGCTTGCACGCTGCCGGCACTGTGCCTCGGCTGCTACTTCGGTGCACCAGTTCGTAGTCTGTCAGCTTAAGCAGAGCACTTGTCATCC
>JBBDYH010000160.1:0-25871 GCA_040901795.1 Pirellulales bacterium | reverse complement strand
TGAGCGTAGCGTCCTGTCATCCTGAGCGTAGCGTCCTGTCATCCTGAGCGTAGCGTCCTGTCATCCTGAGCGTAGCGAAGGATCTCCAGTGGCGCCAGATTCTTCGCTGCGCTCAGAATGACGCTTACTGCGCTCAGAATGACGCTCGGAGTCGACTGCAGCTGCTTTTTTCCTTTGCTTCCACACGCTGGGAATCGCTACCATGAGTCATTCGCTGTCGCGTCGGAAACTCTTGGCCCAAACCGGGGCCGCCGTCATTGGAGTCGTTGTTATGGCGGGTACAGAAAGCAAATCGATCGCCGCTACGGCCGCGGCCGCCGAGCCGAAGTCATCGCGGTCGGAAAAGGAGCCGTTCGGCTACTGCCTGAACCTGAGCACGATCCGCGGCCAGAAGCTGTCGCTGGTCGAAGAGATCGAGATCGCCGCGAAGGCCGGCTATCAGGCAATTGAGCCGTGGATGAACAAGATCGACGGGTACGTCAAGGAAGGGGGCTCGCTGGGCGACCTGGGCAAAAGGATCGCCGACCTCGGTCTGACCGTCGAGAGCGCGATCGGTTTTGCCGAATGGATCGTTGATGACGATACCCGCCGCGCCCGAGGGATGGAACAAGCCAAGCGCGATATGGCCACACTCCGCGAAATCGGCGGCAAGCGGATCGCCGCTCCCCCGGCAGGCGCGACCGACCGTGCTGATCTCGATCTGTTCCGCGCCGCCGAGCGCTATGGGGCGCTCGTCGATCTGGGCGAAAAGATGGACGTCATCCCACAGGTTGAGGTCTGGGGTTTTTCGAAGTGCCTCAGCCGCCTGGGCGAGACAATGTTCGTGGCGATCGAGAGCGGCCGGACGAAGGCCTGCATCTTGCCCGACGTGTACCACATCTTTAAGGGGGGCTCCGACTTTGCCGGCCTGGGCCTGTTGAGCGGCAATGCGGTGCACGTCTTCCATGTGAACGACTACCCCGCCGAGCCGAAGCGCGAAACGATGCAGGACGCGCACCGCGTCTATCCCGGCGACGGTATCGCCCCGCTCACGCAGATCTTCCGCACGATCCGCGACAACGGCTTCCGGGGCTATTTGTCGCTGGAGTTATTCAACCCCGACTATTGGCGGCAGGATGCGTTGCAGGTCGCGCGCACCGGTTTGCAAAAGACGCGCGAAGCGGTCTCGCGGGCGTTTGCTTGAACTTGACCTACCGTGGCTTGGAGGGAAAACGATGGGTGACGAACAACATCCGGCGCCGCTCGGGCGTGGGACCGGTTTCGCCGTTGGTAACGCTCCACCGGGACCGGTCCCCGGAGCGTTCACCGAGCCGCGACCGCTGGGGTTCGACTTCGACCCGATACCGTTGTCGGGCAGCAAAGTCAGCCGGGTCGATTGCGACTGGGTGCCGACGCCGAATCCCGATACCGCTCCGATCCCAGTGACGGCCGCCAATCTCGCCGAGTTGGCCACGGCGATCCAAAAACGTCCGGAAGCGGGCAAAGGAGGGGGCAGGCTGCGGGCCGACGCCCCAAAGACGGAATCCAGCGGGGCGGTGTCCGTGAAGCTGCACGGCAACCTGGTGAATAAAGTCGTCGACTGGGTGGGCTACGACTCGGCCTCGGCCGCGGCAAAAGCACATTGGGACACGGTCTTAACGAACCTCAAGCGGCACGAGCAGCGTCACCTGGAGATCGCCATCGACGTCGGCAACGAGCTGGCCGCGCTCCTAGTTGGGCACGAGATCGGCTCGACACCGTCGCTCGCCGACAAGGTCACCTCAGCCAACACGAGAATGCAGACGCTCCAGAACGACCTGGACTCGCCCGGGGAGTCGGACCATGGGCGGAAGAAGGGTCACGCGTACGGGGATTGCAATATCGATACGACGATCCCTTAGCGAATGCAGGGTGGCGCGTGTCGGGCAACGCAGACCGGCGCACTATTCGGCGCATGCGCCTCAGGGACAGGACCCAAAGCGATTAACGTCGTGTATCGTCTGGCGTCGATTGCTGCTTCACCTCGATTCGCCAAGAGCCGAGGATTTCGCCTTCGTAAAGCAAGTCGAGCGAAAACTGACCGGGGCTCAGCGGCAGCATCGGGAGCGGGAAGCTGTGTTCCGTAATGGAGACAGGGTCGGCCGCAGTCACGTCGATTTGTCCCTCGATCAACACGCTGGAATCGGCCAAATTGATGTAGCGCATTCCGAGCGATACACGCCCGTGCACGCCGGTCAACGCCAGATAGAGGTACGGTGAGCCGGCTTTGCCGATCGGGTTGGCGAACGTCTGACGCTGGCCGGTGATCTCGCTCTGCCGCGCCGGATCCTGAGGAAGCGGTTTTTGCTGTCCTTGGCACAGCGCGCTGAAAGTGCCGGCGATGATGAACTTGCCGGTGCTGGCATCGCGATAGACGTGGTCGGCAAGGACCATGGCTTGCAGAGTGGGTTTTGGCATGGTGACGTCCAGCGCTATTGCGGTCGGGGAGTGTCGGCAACCTGCACTCAGGCCGACGATAATAAACCGTTTACTGACTCAAGGCAAAGACGACGATGTTGATGCCCATCGGGAAGGCCCTCTTGAGGGAGAACTCCTGGGTATAGTGCTCGTCGATTCCTTGGCGCTCCCAGCCATCTCCCAGGTCGGTATTGTGGCAGAAGATCGCCATCAGGCGGCCCTTGCCGTCAAACAGGCCTCGATAGTGCGGCACCTTGGCATCGTCGCGCTCCCACGTAACGCCACTGTTCCGGCGGGTTAGGGCAAAGTGGATGCTGGGCACTTGGGGCTTCGCGCGGATGTCGTAGAACGAGTGAAACACAGGGTGCTCGAGTGGTAGTTCGATGAATTTATGCTGGGGAAAGGCCTTCTTGATTTGTAATGCGAGGTTCGTCCATTCGGCTTCGCCCCAAAAGTCATCGACCATCAGGAAGCCGCCCCCTTCCAAGTAAGCTCGCAGCGCATCGGCTTCGGCTTGCGCTAAATGTAGGCTCCCGCCTTCGGCGAGATACGCGAACGGATACTCTTTGAGCTTCGGGTCGCTTAGCGCTAGGACAATTCCCTTTGGATCGGCCTTCAGACCGATCTCCTTTTGCAAGCGCGCCGAGAAAGCGCGGTCGCTGTCCGGGTAATCGGTCGCCCATGTGCTACTCCTGCCGTTGACTCCCGAATACTTGATCCGCACGAAGGTGAAGGAGTCGTGCTTGAGCTTGAGCTCCTCGCGCCTTTTGTGTGCGAGCGGAATCTGCGAAGAAGCCTTTGCCTTTGCGGTGTCTTGTGCTCCGCAGGGATCTGAGAGCAATGCGAGGAGCAATGTAGCCGAGATGACGATCTGGCGGTTCATGCGTGGCCTCTGATCCTAGGCCCGGAGGAGCCGACATGGAATAGCCCGGTCCGTCAGGGCCGGGTTTTCGCAACCGATGAGTCCCTAAGGTCCGGAGGACCGACACGATTGTTGCAGGTGCCGGCCCTCCGGGCCTTTACATGCTTTTCCTTTTTGCAGTTCCCCGGCCTCACGGCCGGGGCTATTTCATGGCGGTCCTCCGGACCTGAGGCGATGAGATTCCAAGCGGAGCTTCATGCGACCGCTAACTGCATGCCGCGTTCGGCGGCGAAGGCGAAGCAGGCTTGGATGTCCTCACGCGTCAGATAGGGAAAGTCGCTGAGGACCTCGTCCACAGTCATCCCGGCGGCAAGATACGACAGGACGTCATAAACGGTGATACGCATGCCGCGGATGCACGGCCGGCCGCCACGCTTGCCGGGATCAATCGTGATTCGCGATTTCCATGAATCGTACGTTGCTGAATTATTTTGCGGAGTCTTGCTGCAATAAATATGGTAGCTCGCGAATAGTGAGGATGGGCAACCAGCCGAGTTTCCACCAACGACTTACGATCGCTGGAAACTGCGGATGGCGGCCTGAACGGGTTCGCTCAAGGCGAGAGGTGACTGGACATTTTGGCGAATCGTCAAGAGGGGAACTATTTCAACGCTACGATATCCGCGCCTGCACCGACTGCCTCAGGTCATGCAGGCGTTCCTGCAGAATTTCGATTTGGCGTTCGAGGGAGTTGCGGGCCTTGCGGATGTGGTCGAGGATTTTGTCGGAGTTGTTGCGGATCGTCTCGGACCACTTGGTGATTTCTTCGAGCGAGTTGGAACGCTTTTCGATTTCGAGGATGGCGGCGTCGATCGCCGTAAAATCGGCGGCTTGGGCTTCGCTTTGACGGCCGGCGCGGACGCAAAGGGCGCGGGCCATTTCGAGTCCGGCGGTGAGGTAGAGATCGGTGGTGGAGTCTTCGGCGTTCCAGGTGACGAAGACGTCGTTGCCGACGCGGGAGAAGGGGTCAAGGCCGGGCGGGGCCGTGCGCTGCGAGAAGATGAAAAGCCCGATCTGGGCATCACGGTTCTCGCGGGCTTTTTCGATCTCCTTGCGGGCGTCGGCGAAGGTGTAGTCGGCCTTTTCCTTGGCTTCGACAACCACCTTGGCGCCGGCGGCGGAACAATCGGCGCCTAGCTCGATGAGGAAATCGCCGATTTTGCAGTTCTTGATTTGGCCGGTTTCCATACCTGTGCTGGCGAAGATGTCGCCTTTGTGCTGCGCGCGGCGGTGGAGGAACTCGCAGACGGCCTCCTCGAAGGCGACGCCGTGGCGCGTCGAGCGCTCGGACTCTTCGCGGCGGGCGACCATCGTCGCCAGCGTGACCTTAACCTCCTCCTGGAAGTCGCGATTCAAGCGGTGATGAGATTCCAGAATGCCGAGCACTTCCTTTTTCAGTCGCGAGAGTGCTGAAGCGTCGTCGTCGAGCGTCAGATTTGCGTTCACTGCGTGCCTGGTGTCGGCCAACAGCTTGTCGAAGCGCTTGATTGCTGAGGCCTCGTTGTCGAAGGAGAATTCGCGGGCGATCAAATCGATCTTGGTTTGCAGGTCGCAGGTCAGTTGACCGTTGCCGGCGATGATTTCGGAAACCAGCCGCGCCAGCGCTCCTTCCTTATTGTCGAGCGAGAACTCCTTCAAGACCCGTTCGCGCTGCTGGCTGAGCTGCTGATCGACCATCGCCCGCAGCGCTCCCAGCAAACCCTGCGACTCGTCAGGTGTGAGGAGCTTCAAGAGCGGGCTGCCGCTGCCCACGTGGTTGAGGAGCGTTTTGCACAGCTCCGAATCGGTGCCGCCGATTTGCCGCCGAAGCACCTGTTCTAGTTCGCCATCCTGCTTGATGAGCCGCTCGACGCGCTCGTGGAAGCGGCCGCTCTGCGGGTCGAAGTATTCCTTCAGCGAGCCGGCGAGCTGCTGCTGCATCTGGGCGGCGTGCGACTGCAACTGGTGCTCGAGATTGGCGAGCATCCGCTGGCTTTCGCGCTGGATGACTTCGCCATCGACCTGGCCGCGGGCCTGGCGAAGGGCGAGGACGCCGATTCGCAATGCTTGCAGGGCGTATTCGTCACGGAGCTCGCCCTCGGGGCGGTGGTAGAGCTCGGCGATGGTGTCGCGGTCGGTGACGTTGAGAGCGAGAAGGAGGCTGCCGGGGAGCGTTTGCGCGCCGTTGGAGGCATGCGCGCGTGTGTCGTCGCCGTCGGTTGCGGTCAGGTCGTCCGTGAAAAGGTCGAGATCGGTGGCCATCGTGATCCTCCCGGGTTGAGCAATGTCGCCCCGCTGGGGCTCTGTCGTAAACGGCGTCGCAGACTCCGTGGGCTCGCGCCCACGGCTAGAGAATATCGGCCCTCCGGGCCTCGCGGCAGCGTACCTCCATGTACGCCAGTTCATTGCCGATTAGTATGACGGTTCAAGCGCAAGATGGCAACGTTTCATGCGGCATACGGAGATGTGTCCGCCCCTGGAGTTCGTAAGCATTACGAACTCGAAACCCCGGCCTTCCGGCCGGGGCTACTGCATGTCGGTCCTGCGGACCTAAGTGGCGTCGGCCTATCGGCTAATCGGCCGCGGACTTATACTCGTAGTTTCGCCGACGGCCGACTGGAAGTACGAATGTCCATGCAGCGAACGATTGTCACTCTGGCTGAGGCGCAGGCGCCTTTCTTTGTCGGCGTGGACGTAGGGGGGACGAACATCAAGCTGGGACTGGTGGACGACCTGGGGCGGACGCTGGTCTATCGCAAGATCCCGACGCAATCCGGCGATGGCGCCGAGGAGGCCACGCGGCGGATAGGGCAGAATGTGCGCGAGATGGTCGCCGAGGCCGGGTTGACGCTGCCTTATATCGCGCGCGTAGGACTGGGGACGCCGGGCTCGATGAACGTCGGCACTGGCCTGTTGATCAACCCTCACAATCTGCCGGGATGGCATGATTTTCCGATTCGCGACAAACTGAATCGACACGCCGGCCTGCCGGTGACGTATGCCAACGATGCGAACGCGGCGGCCTACGGCGAGTTTTGGGTCGGCTCCGGGCGCGACTTTCACAGTCTGGTGCTGTTGACGCTGGGCACGGGCGTCGGCTGCGGCATTATCATCGGAGATCTGACGATTGTGGGTGAACACTCCCACGGCGCTGAGTCGGGACACATGATCATCGACTGCCGCGAAGATGCGCGGCCGTGTGGCTGCGGGGGCCGGGGACATTTGGAGTCGTATGCCAGCGCCACCGCCGTGGTTAAGCGGACGGCGGAAGGTCTTGCGGCGGGCCGCAACAGTTCGCTCGCCAAGCGGATCGAACAGGGGGCCGCGTTGACGCCGCTATTGGTGGCCGAGGAGGCCGAGCGGGGAGACAACTTTGCGCTCGAAATTGTGATGGACACCGCCCGCTACTTGGGCGTTGGAATTGTGAGCCTGATGCATACCATTGATCCTAGCGGCGTGTTGTTGGGAGGCGCGATGACGTTTGGCGGGCACCAGAGCGAGTTGGGGCGGCGGTTTCTGGCCCGCGTGCAAGAAGAAGTGCGTCAGCGGGCGCTGCCGGTGCCGGCGGCGGAGACGGTGATCGAATTCGCGTCGCTCGGTGCGGACGCGGGGTATATAGGGGCGGCGGGGATGGCGCGGTTGGAGTACAGGCGGAAGTGAAGGACGAAGGACGAAGCGTCAAGGAGGAAGGACGTTACTTGTTCCCAGGCTCCGCCTGGGAACATGATGTTCGCGAGGCTCCGCCTCGCTAATTCAGGAATCAACCGGCACAGATAGCAATCGGCAGGCAGAGCCTGCCAGGCTTTGCGTTCCCAGGCGGAGCCTGGGAACGAGAGTATATAACCTATGGCGATAGATACCAAACATATTCGAAACTTCTCGATCGTGGCGCACATTGACCACGGGAAGAGCACGCTGGCCGACCGGCTGATCGAGAAGACCGGCACCGTCGAAAAGCGCGAGCTGCGCGAGCAGTTGCTCGACGACATGGATCTGGAGCGGCAGCGCGGGATCACGATCAAGGCCCGCGCGGTCTGCATGCGGCACACGTACCAGGGCGAGGAGTACGAGCTGAACCTGGTGGATACGCCGGGGCACGTCGATTTTCATTATGAAGTGTCGCGAAGCCTGGCGTGTTGCGAAGGGGCGGTGCTGTTGGTCGATGCGTTTCAGGGGGTCGAGGCGCAGACCGTGGCCAACGCCTACGCCGCGATGGAGCACGACCTGGCGATTGTGCCGGTGCTCAACAAGGTCGATCTGAAGCACGCGCGGCCCGATGAGGTCAAGGAAGAGATGCAGCAGAGCTTAGGGATCGAGCCGGAGGAGGTGCTGCATTGCAGCGGCAAGACTGGCGAGGGGACCGAGGCCTTGCTCGACGCGATCGTCGAGCGCGTACCGCCGCCGAAGGGAGACCCCGACGCCGCGTTGCAGGCGATGGTGTTTGACAGCCACTACGACGACTACCGGGGGGCAATCATCTACGTGCGGCTGATGCAAGGCGCGGTCGAGCGCGGGCAGAAAATCCGGCTGTTGAAGAAGGGGACTACGCACGAGGTGCTCGAGCTGGGTCAGTTCGCGCCGCAGCGGCGGGCGTGCGAACGGTTGCAGGCGGGACAGGTCGGCTACCTGATTTGCAACATCAAGAGCGTGTCCGATGTGCATATTGGCGACACAGTGACCGTGCCGGGGGAGAAGGGGGGGCCTGCACTGGCCGGCTATCGGCCGCCGCAGCGGATGGTGTATTGCGGGTTGTACCCCAGCGACGGAGAAAACTTCGAGGAGCTGCGCGACGCGTTGACGAAGCTGTCGATCAACGACCCGAGCTTTGAGTTCGCACCGGAGACGAGCGATGCCTTGGGCTTTGGCTTTCGCTGCGGGTTTTTGGGCCTGTTGCACATGGAGATCATCCAACAGCGGCTGGAGCAGGAGGCCGATCTCGACCTGGTACAGACCGCGCCCAACGTCACCTATCAGGTGCTCACGACAACGGGAGAAACGCTCGAGATTCACAACCCGCAGGACGTGCCGGATACCGGGCAGATCGAGGAATTTCGCCAGCCGCTGGTGCGCGTGAGCTTCATCCTGCCCGTCGAGGCGATCGGTCCGGTGATGCAGCTTTGCACCGATCGACGGGGGGTGTATCAGAAGACCGAGTACCTGTCGCCAACGCGGGCCATGCTGGTGTTCGACTTGCCACTGGCGGACGTGATTTACGACCTGCACGACAAGCTCAAGAGTGTAACACGCGGGTACGGGACGATGGACTACGAGCTGTTAGGGTATTTCCCGGCGGATCTCGTGCGGTTGGATATTCTGGTGGGGGGCAAGCGGGTGGATGCGCTGTCGATCATCTGCGACAAGCGCGACGCCGATCGCCGTGGGCGGGCGATCGTCAAGAAGCTGCGCGGCGAGATCGACCGGCACATGTTTGAGGTGGCCTTGCAGGCGGCGGTCGGCAGCCGGATTATCGCCCGCGAGACGATCTCGGCCTTGCGGAAGAATGTGACCGCCAAGTGCTACGGCGGCGACATCACGCGGAAGCGGAAGCTATGGGCCAAACAGCGCGAGGGAAAGAAGCGGATGAAGTCGATCGGCTCGGTGGATATTCCGCAGAAGGCGTTTCTGGCGGTGCTGGATACGGGGGTGGGGGAGTAGGCTACATCAGCCACCAAGGCCAGGCGTGGATATTCTGTTCAAAGCCGGGCAGCGCGATGTAGTAGGCCGAGCTGCCGTACTCATGCATGACGTCGCCCGCGCCCAAGCCGCCGTCGGCGATGAAGGGATAGAGGATGCGCGAGACGACGACCGAGAGTTGGTCGTCGCCGTCGCCGAGGGCCGCGTAGATGTTATCCAGCGCGCTGCCCACGATATTGAGGGAGTCGGCTTGCTCGCCTGTGTTGGCGCTAACGAAGCGGCCGAAGGTGTAGTTGATGTCGATGCGGTCGCCGCCCTGGCCTGTGAAAAATGTGGAGTTGCCTAAGAGCATGCTGCTCTTGATCACCAGCCGGTCGTGGTCGACGCCAAATTCGCCGTAGAGCGAGCTGGAGAAGATGCTGGTGCCGACGAAGAACTGGTTGTCGCCGTGTCCGCCCAGGAACGTAGCGGCGCCGTGGGCGTGCGAGGCGGCGAAGCTGACGAAATCATTGCCAAAGCCGGTTTCGAGCGTCATCTGACCGCGCGTGGACAAGCCGGTGATGTTGGCCAGGTCGGCGTCGCGGCCGGTGCCGGCGTCGAAGTTATGCGCCGAGACGGTGTGGACGATGAAGTTGTCTTGGCCGTCCTCCGTTCGCAGCGCGAGGTTGCGGCCGACGTGCGTATGTCCGAGGAAAACGTAGTCGGCGGAGTCCCCGGTGCTGATGGAGAGATCGCGGCCGACGCCGACGGTGCCGACAGTCCAGTTGAGGGGTTTGTAAATCGGCTCAATGATTACCGCAATACGGTCGTTACCAGATGAGAAAGACTGCGGATCGTAAATCACTCCACCCGGTACGTTCTCGGTCGCCGGCGGCCAAACGACGTTCACGGCAGCGTTCACGGTGCAATATCCGATTGCCACGCGATCCAGCCCATCGCCGGTTTCGATCGTCAGGTTGCGTGGGACGCCGACGTTGTTCATCTCGACCCCGTCGTTGCCCGCGCCGGTGCGAATGACAATATCCTTGGTAATGACGAACGTTAACGGGTCGTCTTGTTGATTCAGTTCGGTGGCGTCCCCGGCAAAGGCGGGCGTGCCGGTGACGCGGACTTCGCCGGGCGTCTCGGTCCCGACAATCGCGATGCCGTTCGCCGCGTCGTCGCCCGTGAGGTAGAGGCTGCCATCGATGAGCTCGACGGTGACATTGCCGGCCATCAGATGGCGGGATTCGAGGCGCTCGAACTGGAGGCGTTTACTGTTGGGTGCGCGGCAATGGTGGTTCATCTCAGTCCCTTGTGATGAAGGCGGTCATGTTTTTCGCGAGATATCGGAGCGGGCAGCGCGAACGAAGTCGCTTCGGCAAGAGCGGTTGCAAGTGAGAAGAGAGGCTACGCGCTCGACGCCGACGCCGCTATTTGATGAGACGGGCGAGAGGGTAGCGAGCTTGCCGAAATGTGGCAAGCTCGGTTTGCACTTGTGCGAGGCGCTTTGGGATACGGTAAGGAAGGCCTTCGATGGCGTTCGAATGTGACGGTCGGTGTAGCCCGGCGAACTAGCCCAACGGAACGGCACAGAGGCCGTTCCCTACACGGGAAGGAACGGCAAAGGGGCCATTCCGTACGTGCGAAGCCGCTTATTTGTTGGTCAGCGTGATTACCCCATCCCAGCCGGGAGGCGGGGTGCGGTTATGCTGTGCGATGTAGACGGTGAGAAAGTCCTTCAGGCGATCGGCGGCCGGCACGCGGTGCAAGAGCTCGAAGGACTGTGACCAGCGGCCGGCCTCGAAGGCAGTGAGCGCGCGTTCGTAGTCGGCAATCGCCTCGTCGGTCAGCTCCGGAAAATCGGCGGCCGGTTGCACGAGCTCGCTTACGTCGACTGACGTGTCCATGCCGAATGGCCGCACGCGCGCCACGCGCCGCACGCGGACGACGTCGGGAGGCAATGAGTCGCGGATGGCGGCAGCAGTTTGGGCGTCGAGGAGAATCGACGCGCGGAACATTTTGGTCATCCCCTCGAGCCGCGACGCCAGGTTGACCACCGGCCCGAACACAGTCACCTTCGCCTGGTCCGCCGAGCCGATGCGGCCCGCCACCGCCCGGCCGGTCGCCAGGCCGATGCCCACCTGAAAATCGGCCAACGTCGGATCGGCCTGGCGTGCCGCCGTGGCGAATTCCGCACGGATCCGCAGCGCGGCCAGACAGCTTTGTCGCGCATCTTGGGATGCGGAGACCGGCCAACCCCAGAACCCCATCGCGGCATCGCCGTGAAAGTCTCCGACGACGCCGCCGTGATCGAGAATCTCGTGGGTCATCACGCCGAGCGCTTTGCTCACACGCTCCAGGAGCCCGAGCAGATCGCCGGCGGCATGTTCGCTGGTCAGCGAGAACCCGCGCAGGTCGCAGAACAGGACCGAGACTTGCGCTTCGCGCGGCGCCAGCGCGATTTGCGGATCCTCGACCGCAAGCGCCTCGAGCACGACCGGCGAAAAGAACTGGCTCAGGCCGGCGTGACGTTTTCCCAGAGCGCGGAGGTCAGTAAGCGAGGCGAGCGTCGAGGCGGCGATCTCGGTAAACTTGAGATCGTCGCGAAGGTCGGTTGGGTCGGAAGGGGCGGGGCTGAGCGGCGGGTCGCCCATGAAGCGACCGGCCAGATAAATGCCAAAGCCGCGGCAAGCTTCGCCGGGGACGGGAGTGCAGAATGCCCAGTCGTAGTTCTCGGATTCGGTGAAAGCCTGGTTGCCGCCGCGGACGTTCCAAACGTGGAGCACGCTTTCGCTGCGGCGAACGGCCTCGTGGATCAAGCGCTCGCTGGGCTGGAACTTTCCCGAGGCCAGCCGGCGCTGGTCCCAGTGGAGAATCTGCGTGCGACGCTCGAGTGTGTTCTGATCGACCGCCACGATCGCGGCCGCATCGGCGCTGGGCACGCCGGATAGCAACACGTTGACCACGCGGGTGAATAGCTCGGCGTCGGTGGAGGCGCCGGAAATGATTTCGGGTAGCCGGCTAAGGTTCTCGATCCGCTGGTCGGCGTTGCGAAAGCGCATCCGCTTGAGATACTGCGCGCTATAGGCCTGTTCTTGCATTGGCTGCGGCGCGTCGAGCGAGACGTTCACATGGTCGTCGGAAAGGCTGAACGTGGTGCTGCCGATGACGAAGTGCTCGCCGGGCCGAAGGTTGAAGGATGGGCACTCCTTGCCATGGATGAAGATTGGATTGCGGGCATCAGCACGCGCCTCGACCGCGAGGGTCTCGCCGTTCCAGAGCAGTTGAACATGCTCGCGCGAGATACGATCGTCCCAGGGGACCGACCAGACGCTCTGGCGACCAACTAGCACCGGCTTGTCGCGCGACAGCGTACGCCGCCAGCGGTGCGATAGCTCGGGACCTTGGGCGATGAGATCGGCCACGGATGCCAGGGTTTAAGGTTCCAGGTTGCTGACATACAGTAACCCGACGCGTAAGCGAGGGCGAGTCCGCTGCCGCCTCACTCACGCGTGGCTTACTACTGTTAGCGGTTTTGAAGCTTGAACTCCAGCGGGGGTCACATGCTGTCGCCGCGCGGGGGAGTGGGCGTTGGGGCGCCGTTTCGATAATGTGCCGTGCGGGGACGCATGATCGACAGCGACCGGACCACGAATGCCCACAATAGGCCTATGACGACAGCGATGCTGGCCAGAGCGATGAGACCTGTGGAAACAAAACTGGAGCGCAGTTCGTCAAGCGATCCACCAATGGTCTCGTCATACGCCTCCTGGACGATAACGACCCATCCAGTCTCGTTTCCGCGAACGATAACTGGTCGCTGAGCTGCCAACCAGCGCTGGTCAAAACGCCTTCCCGCGGCGTCGCCGCCCATTGGATCTTGGTAGTACTTGGTCTCCTTCACCTCAGGATGGGCATCGTCGGGCGAAAGGCGATACTGCTGCAGGCGATCGCGCTCGTTGAGCGGTACTTCAAAATACAGTGGATGTTGGACCAGCAGTCCCTGATGGCCGCCGGGGCGCATGTCGGCTAACACAGCAAAGCGGTTTTCAGCCTCTTTGAGATCGAAGAACGCGCGGCCTACTTCGAACGATAAGGCCACAACTCCAAGAAACTCGCGTTGCGACGCGCCTCCGAAAACTGGCGCCGATACAGCAACGCTCCAGTCTTCAGTGGACTGACTTTTGTATGCAGCCGACAGGTGAGTGCGTTGTATGTGTTGATCGGGCGCCGGCCTCCAGCTCTCTGCATAGTCTGCAACGCCGCCGTGGAAGTAGGTGCGCCAACTGAAGTTCTTACCCGTAGTGGTGCTAGCTGGCTCACGCACAAGTTGCACGCCGTTGGCGCTAGTGATAAACCAACTCTTTCTTGGCACTTGCATGGACTGAGCCAATTGACGAAGCCGATTCTCTAGTTCGGTGACTTCTGGAAATCTGGCGTCGGTAACTTCTGCGCTCGGTTCAGGGCGGTCATCCGGCTCTGGATCGCGCGGCGGTTCCAGTGGTCGACGAATCCTACGGAGCTCCGATGGCCGTTCCACCTCGACATCAACGGTTGGATCACTGAGCGCCGCTAAAACGCGCTGTATTTCATCCTCGCCAGCGACCTCCTCCATAAGTTTGATAAGGGCTGCATCGTTGGCCAATTCCTCGACCGCTGCGAATCGTTTTTCCAATTCGTTTGCCGCGACCGCAGCCACGCTGTCGGCAGCGAAGCCCAAGCTCTCGACGGCACGATCGCTAAGCGCACGTTCGGATTGATCGAGCGAAAGCGAAAGCCAGCGGCCGGCCATGAGGGCCACGATTGCCAACAGCGCAGCAGGACCAAGGGCGCCAAGCGCCACCAACGGCCGGCGGGCGCGGCGGCGAGCGCGCTCGTCGAGCGCGTGGAGCACCGACTGCACGTTGGCGAACCGCCGTTTCGGATCGGCGGCCAGGCAGCGATCGATAATCTCGGCCAACCCGCGATCCATGCCCGGGACGCGCCGATGCTCTGCGGGCGCCGGCGAATCCATGATCAATCGACGATATCGGTCGAGCCGCTCCTCCAGGTCGTGCGCCTGCTCCAGCTCGCTAATGGTCTTGGTTGAGCTCTTCTCATAGCGATGCGGCGGGGCGCCCGTCACCATCGAGTAGAACAGGGCGCCGAGCGCATAAACGTCCCACTGCGCATCCGGAACGGCCTTCAAGTCGGCCTGCTCGGGCGCCATGTAGAACAAGGTGCCCAGCGCAGGCTGCTGCTCGTGGGACAGCCGGGACTGCCCGAAGTCCGCAATCCGCGGACGGCCCTCGTGATCGAGCAGGATGTTCGCCGGCTTGAGGTCGCAGTGCAACACACCCTTATCGTGGGCGTGCACCAGGCCGACGGCCACATCGCGAAACAACGCGACAGCCTGTTCCACGCCCAGCGGCCCTCCGCTCCGCAGGCGATCTTCGAGCGACCCCTGCTCGACGTACTCCATCACGTAGTACGGCGGCGTGGAGTCCCAGCCGACGTCGAGAAGCTGCACGACATAACGGTCGGCCGAAAGGAACGCCAGCTTTTCAACTTCGCGGGAGAGAATCGACCAGTCGAGCCCGCCGCGATGGGCGTAGAACTTGATCGCCACCTGGCGACCGGTGTTACGGTCGATCGCCACCCAGACTTCGCCATACGCTCCCGCGCCCAGAAAACGCCGCGGTTCATAGCCCGGTACGTCGATCGGCGGCCGCCAGCGCTGCAGGCTCAGCTCTTGCGCCTTGCGCTGTTCTTCGGTGTCTTGGATCTGGGTTTGGTCGTAGGACATTCACGAAGAGAAGGACGAATGACGAAGTACGAATGACGAAACAATCACGAATGACGAATGACGAATTGATCGCGCCTCGTACCAATCATACGCTTCGGCAATGTCCCGTTCTGCGAGCGGAGATACGATGAACAGTTCAGCCATTCAACTCCCGTCCCAGATTCGCTGCTGAACCTCCTTCCAAGTGGATCCAGCATTGGGATCGGCGAGCCGCAGCGCTTTACGCCGACGTAGCTCATCGATTTGCCATTGAGGCGGCGGCAAGGGTTCGTCGCTAGCCGCAATATCGTCCCACAAATCCTCAACGAGTTGCAGCTTTTCCGCTGTCGGAAGGTGGAATAGATGCGAGTAATCAGTGGACATTGCGATCTCGCCAGTAGAGTGGTTTCTCTCATTCTTACTTGTGGAGTCCCGTCGAGCAACGAGAATAATGGATGACGGACGCGTTGTCTAAGCTTGCCAGAACTGTCGCCTACTCCATGTCCGGCCACGCGAAAATCCGGATCGAATTGCCGTCTGGGTCGCCGGTGACGATCTCCTGAAAACCCTCGGCGTGCCGGCGGGGCTGGCTGTAGCGGCTGCCGGCGGCTTCCAGGCGTGCGGCGGCCTGCTCCAGGTCGAAGACCTCGAAGCCCAGGCTCCAGCGGCCGCTCGGATCGCCGACGCTGTCGCGGGCGATAAGCGCCAGCCGTGTTTCGCCCGCTTCGATCAGGGCATACCCGTCGTCGACCACGCGTACCAGCACGCGCAAACCCAGCACCGACCGGTACCACTCGACCATCTCGGCCCAGCGCGTGGTGCGGAGCTCGACGGTATAGAGACTGGGGCGCGATTCGCGCTTGAACGGCATATAGAGCCTTCCTCTCTGTCCCAACGGCGTCCCGCTATAACGACTTACGGCATTTTCCGAGCCGCGGTTCACGCGGCGGCTTTCAGGCGTGGCGGCTGACATTGACCCCTCGGGTTCTTTCACTAAAATGTTGCGATTCTTATAGTTGGGACGTCCGGCGAACGCCTTCCCTGCAATTAGTGTCCGACCATCTACCGTTCGTCACGCTCCTATGCCGCCCGCCAGTCCGCCCGCCGCGATGTCCAAGCCCGGTCAACCTGAACCCAAAAGCACTCGCGAGCAGCTCGAGGCAGCACGCCGCGAGAAGCTGCGGAAGCTCGAAGAGCTGGGCGTGGACCCCTGGGGTGGGCGGTTCGAGGGGCACGCCAAGATCGCCGACATCCGCGCTCGGGCCGACGAAATCCGGGTCGAGGCCTCATCGTCTGGCCCGCCCGATCAGTCCGGCCTGCCCGCCGTAGCAGGAGAGCAGCACGGGCCGAAGGTTCGCGCCGCCGGGCGGATCGTGCTATTGCGCGACACCGGCAAGCTGATCTTCCTCAACCTCCGCGACTGGACGGGCGACATCCAGTTATTCATCGGCAAGAAACAGGTCGGGGAACAGAACTGGGCGCTGGCGCAGTGTTTTGACCTGGGCGACATCATTGGCGTGGATGGCGAGCTGAAGCGAACCAAGACCGGCGAGCTGACGATCTTCGCCGAGACGCTGCACTTCCTTACCAAGTCGATCGAGCCGCCCCCGGATAAGTACCACGGGCTGGCCGATCCTGAGCTGCGGCAGCGAATGCGGTACGTCGAACTGATCCACGGCGAAGGGGTGCTGCCCCGGTTTTTGAACCGAACCAGGGTGGTCCAGTCGATCCGGCGAACGCTGGCCGACCGCGGCTTTGTGGAGATCGAGGGGCCAACGCTGCACACGATCGCGGGCGGAGCGGCAGCGAAGCCGTTCGTCACGCACCATAACGCCTTGGATATGAAGCTTTACCTGCGGATTGCGCTGGAATTGCACCTGAAGCGGCTGATGGTCGGCGGCATCGAGAAGGTGTATGAGTTGGGCCGCGTTTACCGCAACGAAGGGATCAGCCCGCGGCACAACCCTGAGTTCACGATGCTGGAGCTGTACGAGGCGTACGGCGACTACCACACGATGATGGTCCTGACCGAGCAGCTCATTGTGAATGCCGTCGAGGCAGTAGCGCCAGGGGAGCGGAAGCTGCCGTGGGGGGAAGAGACCATCGACTTTACGCCGCCGTTTGCTCGCAAGACGTACGACGAGCTGTTTGAGGAGCACACCGGGGTGTCGCCGCACGACGAAGTGGCGGTGAAGAATCTGGCGGATGCGATTGGCTTTGAGACCGCCGGCAAGCACCCGGATGTGATCAAAAGCGAGGTGTTCGAGGACAAGGTCGAGGACCAGCTCGTCGGCCCGATCTTCGTGCTCGATTACCCGGCCAGCATCTGCCCGCTGACGAAGCGAAAGCGATCGAACCCGGCGGTGGCGGAGCGGTTTGAGCTGTTTATTCAGCGAATGGAGATTGCCAATGCGTATACGGAGTTGAACGATCCTGACTTGCAGGAGCAGCTTTTCCGCACGCAGCTCTCCGGGCAGAAGGAAGAAGACTCGATGGCCAAGATGGACCACGACTTTATCCGAGCGCTGCGGCACGGGATGCCACCGGCCGGGGGGTTGGGCGTGGGCATCGATCGGCTGGTGATGCTGCTGACTAATTCGCAGACGATTCGGGACGTGATTTTGTTTCCGCTCCTAAGACACGAGGCATAGCCCCTGGTTCCCAGGCTCCGCCTGGGAAACCCAATGCCTGCGAGGCTCTGCCTCGTGAAGCAGAGTAAACGAACGACCACCGGTAACCAGCCAGGCGGAGCCTGGCGGACAGTGCGTTCCCAGGCAGAGCCTGGGAACGAGTGAACCCCACGGACGGCAAGGACGCCATGTACAAATTCCTTCTCGGCTGGCGGTATCTGCGGACGCGATGGATCGCGTTGGCGTCGATCATCAGCGTTACGCTCGGAGTTGCCACGCTGATCGTGGTCAACAGCGTGATGGCCGGCTTTACGCACGAGATGATGGAGCGGATGCACGGCATTCTGGCCGATGTCATCTTTGAGGGGCCGGGGTTGAATGGCTTCCCGGACGCCGAACGTCACATGGAGGAGATCCGCCGCGTGGCCGGCGATTACATCGAAGGCATGACGCCGGTTGTCACCGTGCCGGCGATGCTGACGTACGAGTTCCGCGGGCATCAGTTCAACCGGCAAATTCTCTTGATCGGCATCGACGAAGCGACGCATGCCAGCGTGAGCGACTTTGCCAAGTACTTGCAGCACCCCGACAACCGCCGCAAGCTCAGCTTCTCGCTGCATGAGCGCGGCTATGACGTCGTCGATCATCAGAGCCCGCAGAATGCAGTGCCGCGCCCCGACCTGGAGCGGGCGGGTTGGAGGCACCGAAAGATGTGGGGCCAGCGCAAGAAGGAACTGTTGCAGCTTGAAGCGGCGCGCCGGCGACAACAAGGGCCGAGTCAGACTCCGCAGGATCCTTTTGCGGGCGGCGGGGCCGGGCGGGACGCTCAACAGCGCGACAACGTTTTCGACGAAACCACGCATCAGCATGTCGGCGTGATCATTGGCAAGGGTTTGATCTCGCAGTATCTGCCTAGCGAGCAAGCCGACCGGTTTCTGGCGATTCCCGGCGACGACGTGCAGCTTACCGTGCCGACGATGCCGAGTTCGATGAATCCAAAGCCCACCGGCGAATCGCGAGTGTTTACGGTCGTGGATGTCTACGAGAGCAAGATGAGCGAGTACGACTCGCAATTCGTGTTTGTGCCGCTCCGCGAGCTGCAAGACTTTCGAGGGATGATTGACCCGTCGACGGACGTCGCCAACATCACGTCGATCCAGATTAAGCTGAAGAACGAGGCGGACGGCGAACTCGTCCGCGACAAGCTGCGTGCCGCGTTTCGGGCCGAGCTGTACGGCATCTTTACGTGGCAGGACAAGCAAAGCTCGCTGCTTACGGCTGTGGCGCTGGAAAAATCGATCCTCAACATCTTGTTGTTCCTGATTATCGCCGTGGCCGGTTTTGGCATCCTGGCTATCTTTTACATGATTGTCGTCGAAAAGACCCGCGACATCGGCGTGTTGAAGTCGCTGGGCGCCTCGCGTAGCGGTGTGATGGGAATCTTTCTGAGCTACGGGCTTTCGCTGGGCACGGTCGGAGCTGGCGCAGGGCTGGGACTGGGCCTACTGTTTGTGCACTACATCAACGAAGTGCGCGACGTGCTCGAGTCGATTACAGGCACCAAGGTGTTTGATCCGTCGATCTATTACTTCTTCCGCATACCGACGATTGTCGAGCCGTTGACAGTCGGGTGGGTGGTCATGGGATCGATTGCGATTGCGGTGCTGGCTAGCGTGCTGCCGGCGCGGCGCGCGGCGCGGCTGCACCCGGTCGAGGCGCTGCGGTACGAGTAAGGAGATGGGGGGGATGCGGAGGGAGATGAGGAGATGATAAGGAGATTATGCTGATGCAGGCCGAAGTTCATTACGCACCGAGCGCGGCAAAGAAGCGCATCGATCCGCGGCCAAGTGCGGCGCGGGATTTCGACGATGCCGAGATGCACATGGCGGCCGTCGGGTTGCGGAAAAACTACCGCAAGGCGGCGGTGGATATCCCCGTCTTGAAGGGGGTCGATTTGGAGTTGCGCTGCGGTGAGTTCTTGGCGATCGTGGGACAAAGCGGCTCGGGCAAGAGCACGTTGTTGCACTGCCTGGGGACGCTCGATGCACCGACGGCCGGCGAAGTGCATTTCCTTGGCTATCGCATCGACCACCTCGCCGCTACACACCGCGATCGCTTGCGGAACGAAGAGTTCGGCATGATCTTTCAGTTTTATCATCTGCTGCCGGAACTGAGCACGCTGGAGAACGTGCTGATGCCGCTAATGATTCAACATGGGCCCTGGTCGTATTTCGCACACCGCCGCCGGCACGTGGCCGCCGCCAAGGAGCTGCTCGACAAGGTCGGTCTGTCGCACCGGTTGAAGCACCGCCCGCGCGAGCTGTCGGGGGGCGAAATGCAGCGGGCCGCAATTGCGCGTGCCTTGGTGAATCGACCGCAAATCCTCTTGGCCGATGAACCCACCGGAAACCTCGATCAGACGACCGGCGCGGAAATCCTCGCCATCCTGCGAACCTTGAACCGGCAGGAGAACCTCTCTATTATCATGGTGACGCACGATCTTACGATTGCGGGTCAGGCGGACCGGGTCGTGCGCCTCGCCGCCGGGCGCGTCGAACAGGCATCTCCCTAGGTGCAGCAAACGCACCAGTCGGCAAAAGCTATGCTTTGACGGGTGAAATGCAGCCGTAAAGCGCGCATTTCAGCAGTGCGACGAACGGCGGCGACCATCTAAAAACTTTTCGCTCGCGCTTGTCGCGAGACTTCGTTATGGCGGGCAAAGGACAATCATTGAAGATTTTCATTTCGGGAAAGCTCTACGACAAAGACGACGCTAAGATCAGCGTCTATGATCATGGGTTGCTCTACGGCGACGGCGTTTTCGAGGGGATGCGCAGCTACGGCGGCAAGGTGTTTCGCCTCGAGCAGCACCTGGAGCGCCTCTGGAATTCCGCCAAGGCGATCGCGCTGGAGATTCCGCTGAGCCGCCCGGCGATGGCCAAGGCGGTCAACGATACGCTGGCGGCCAACAACATCGCCGACGGGTATATCCGGCTCGTCGTCACGCGCGGGGCGGGCAGCCTGGGACTCGACCCGAACCGCACAAGCCACCCGCAGGTAATCATCATCACCGACCACATTGCCCTGTATCCAGACGACTTCTACCAGAACGGATTGGAGATCGTTACCGCCAGCACGATGCGGAACCATCCGGCGGCGCTCAGCCCACGAATCAAGTCGCTGAATTATCTCAACAATATCCTGGCGAAGATCGAGGGATTGCAAGCGGGTTGCGTCGAGGCGTTAATGCTGAACCACAAGGGAGAAGTGGCCGAGTGCACGGGGGACAATATCTTTTTGGTGCGAAACAACGTGCTGCTCACGCCGCCGACCGACGCCGGGATTCTCGAAGGCATCACGCGCGACGCGTTGATCGAGTTGGCGCGGAAGGCTAACTACGAAGTTAGGGAGGTCTCACTCACGCGGCACGACGTCTACATTGCCGACGAGTGTTTTTTGACGGGCTCCGCAGCCGAAGTGATCCCCGTGGTGAAAGTGGACCGCCGCAAGATCGGGACCGGTGTGCCGGGGCCGGTGACAAAGGATTTGATCGAGCGGTTTCGGCGGCTGACGAGAGGGTAACGTCGGCATAAAACTGGTATTTGTTAATCGTACCTAATCTTGCATAACGACTTTTCTCGGATCGCGCCGCCATGAGCGAGCAAGAACTTTTGAGCCGGATTACTTTCGACCCGCAGATCTTTGGTGGAAAGCCGATCATCCGTGGCCGGCGCCTGGCCGTGGAGCATGTTCTTGGCATGCTGGCCGCTGGGGATTCACCCGAGACCATTCTCGCCGGATACGCTTGGCTTGAACCGTTAGACGTACAGGCCTGCTTGGCCTATGCACGCCGGGTAGTCGGGCATGAACGGATCGAACTGCTGCCGCAGGAATCTGGCGCATGAAATTGCTGCTTGATTCGTGCGTTTGGGGCGGGGCGGTTCAGACGCTCCGCGACGCCGGACATGAAGTGGATTGGTGTGGCAATTGGCCGAAGGATCCAGGCGACAACGAGATTCTGACGATCGCGCATCGCGAAGGGTGCATCCTGGTAACATTGGACAAGGACTTTGGAGAGCTCGCTGTTTTGCACGGATCGCCTCACTGCGGCATCATCCGCTTGGTTGATGTTTCGGCGCATCAGCAAGCGGCAAGGTGCTTTGACGTGCTGGCGTTACATGGCGACTTCGTGGCGCTATTATTACCGTCGAGCCCGGCCGGCTGCGAATTCGACCTCCGCAGACCGAAGCCGAGTAAGCATCTCAGCCTGCCTTTTTGCAGTGGTCACAAAACCATTGACGCGCTTTTGAACAGGGACTATACTTTGCATCACAAAGTTGTAGCCTGCGCTCGAGGCCCACAATGCACCTTCACCAAGCCCTTCTGGATATAGCCGAAATCCGCAATCAGATCGCGCGCACCGAACAATGCCGGGCGCTGCGGTCGGCGAGTGTTGGATTCTCCGGCGTGTTGGCCTTCATTGCGGCCGCCATTCAAGTGCTCTGGATTCCAGTGCCGCAAGACCAGATCGAACGCTATCTCGGGTTGTGGACACTGACAGCAGTGTTGGGGTTCGCCGTACCGGCCGGCCGACTGGTCCTGCGTTACTATCGCAGTGAGTCGGAGCTCTTGAGGAGCGTGACGCGGTTGGCGTTCGAGCAAATCGCACCCCCGCTCGTCGCGGGCGCTCTGTTGACGTACACGCTCTACCGGACGGCCCCGGAAAGCCTGTGGTTGTTGCCGGGACTGTGGTCGGTGCTGTTCGCCCTGTGCGTGTTTGCGTCGCACCGTTTGTTTCCTCGCGCGACCGTGCTCGTCGGGCTTTATTATCTTGCCGCCGGCGTCCTGTGCTTGCTATTTGCCCGCGGCGAGGCGGCTTTTTCCGCATGGGCGATGGTCGGAACGTTCGGCGTCGGTCAGTTGTTTGCCGCGGCAGTCTTGTATGCAGAATGGGAGCGGCAAGATGGCTAAGAAATCTGCTCGCGAAGTCAACCGGCCTGGCCAGTTCGCCTATGAGGGGCTGGACCGAGTAATGCACGAGAAGGCGCGTCTGGGCATCCTGACGTCGCTGGTCACACACTCGGAGGGTCTATTGTTTAATGACCTGAAGGAGCTCTGCTCGCTCACCGACGGCAACCTGAACCGCCATCTGAAGACGTTACAGGAAGCAGGCATGGTCGAAGTCTCGAAAAGGTTCAAGGATAACTATCCGCAAACGCTCTGCCGGATCACGCTGCGAGGGAGAAAACGCTTCCTTGAGTATTTGGACCTACTGGAGGAGGTGGTCGCTGCGGCTAAGGCGCGCGAGGGTCAAGAGGAAACTTCACTGTTGCGCAGCAAAGTGGTGAAACTGGCGGACTAATTTTTTTCATCCGTTACTTTGTATTGCAAAGTGCTTTGCATGGAGACTATCACGATGCGCGTATTGCGAGCTGAGTCACTCGGATTATGTTTCGGCGTCCGAGATGCGTTGGCCCTCACCGAGCGGCTTGCGGATCCCGGCCAAGTGACCGTCTATGGCGAGCTGGTCCACAACCCTGCCGTGCAGCAACAGCTCGACACACGGGGTTTCAAAGTTGTGCAAGAAGCCGAGCGGCAGACGCTGCCCGCCGACGATCAGGTTCTAATTACCGCCCATGGCATCAGCGACCGCCGCCGGACGTGGCTCGAAGCAGCCGGCAAGCAGCTCATCGATGTGACCTGCCCGCTCGTGCGGCGCGTTCATCGGGCGGCGCAAGACCTGGCTGCCGGGGGGTGGTTCGTTGTCGTAATCGGCCGCCCCGGTCATGTCGAGGTGCAAGGCATCGTCGAAGATTTGAAACAATTCGCCATCGTTCAAGGCGTAAGCGACGCGAGATGCTTTGCCAGTGATCGAATCGGCGTCGTGTGTCAATCGACGACTCCGCCTCGCACCGCAGAGCTGATTCGGCGCGCGATTGTCCGCCACAACCCGGACGCCGAAGTTCGCTTTGTCGACACCATCTGCCAGCCGACGCGGGATCGACAGTCGGCCGTGATGAAGCTGCTGGCCCAAGTGGGGGCAATCGTGGTCGTTGGCGGCCGCAATTCGAACAATACGCGCGAGCTGGTAGCTCTGGCGCGAGATCATGGCGCGGCGGTATTCCATGTCGAACGAGCCGACGACATTAAGGCCGATTGGTTCGTGGATGTGCACGTCGTCGGATTGACCGCCGGCACTTCAACCTTGGATGAAACGATCAACGAAGTTCAGCGAGCGCTCGAACAGTTATGAGGGAGTACCGCGATGTCGAACTCGTTACCACGATTGCCCAATCAATGCGTCGGTTGCCGTAGCTCGGCTCAATGGGTCAACTACTTTCGACAAAACCGCGCGCGTTTGCGGCCCATCCCCTGGGACGAGGGCGTTGCCTTCACCTCGACCGAGCGGGTCGCCGTAATCCGTTCAATCCAAGTCTTCCAGCTTGGCGAAAGTGGCGAAGGAAAGCACTTGCTCCGGGTGGCGGAACGGTATGCCCAACGCGTCGGCGACCAAGATTACCTCGAGGCGCTTAAGATGTTTCTGGCAGAAGAGCATCGCCATGCCGATGAGTTGGGCCGCGTACTTGATCTTACCGGTGAATCCCGACTGGAAAAGGAATGGACGGATCACGTTTTCCGCTGGTTGCGGCACCGCGCCGGCTTGGAGTTGATGATTATCGTGCTCCTCACCGGCGAAGTCATGGCGCAGGTCTATTATGCAGCGCTGCGTCGCGCGACGCGTTCGACCGTGTTGGTGCGACTTTGTGAGCAAATCCTCGCTGACGAGGTGGCTCACGTGCGCTTTCAATCGGAACGGCTGCGGTTGCTGAGGCGGGGGGAATCGCGGATTCTGTCCATGCTCAAAACGCTCTTCGAGAAGGTGCTCTTTGCTGCCGCATGCGTCGTGGTCTGGCACGGTCATCGAAAGGTCTTTCGAGCCGCGAATTTCTCATTCCGTTCCTTTTGGCGTCGGGCGCATGCCGCATTTCGACGTTCGCTTCATTTGCGAGACCCACGGCGGTATGTCAAGCAAACTCTGCTATCACGGCCGAGAACTGCGAGGAAGCCCACAGCCACAGCCGCTTTTCCGCGTCCGGGACAAGACGTATACTCCTAGCAATTCGGAACGTACTGAATTTCCTGCTAGGAGGCCTGCATGTCGATTCTGGTGAGCCCGCAAGCGCGGCGGGTGTGGTCCTTTCACTTCGTCGTTGCTTGCTCGGTGGTTCTCGCCTTCGGAGCTGCGCTGGCCGACGATTGGCCGCAATGGCGGGGGCCAAAGCGGGACGGCGTATGGCGCGAGACGGAAATCGTCGAGCGGTTCAATTCTCCCGAGCTGCAAATCAAGTGGCGCGCTCCGCTTGGCAGCGGGTACAGCGGTCCGACCGTGGCCAACGGCCGCGTCTATGTTATGGATCGTGTCACCGAGCCGGTTCAACTGGAGCGCGTCCACTGCTTTGACGAATCGACAGGCGAGAAGATCTGGTCGCGCGAGTACGACGCACTGTATCGCAACGTGGGGTACCCCGCCGGCCCGCGGGCCTCCGTCACAATCGACAGCGGCAAGGCATATTCGCTGGGCACGATGGGGCGCCTATTCTGCTTCGATGCCGCCCGGGGAAGCGTGCTCTGGAAGAAAGATCTCGTCACGGCATACGATGTCGATATGCCCGGGTGGGGCATTGCCTGCTCGCCGCTGGTTGAGCGCGATTTGCTGATCGTCGTCGCGGCCGGGGAGAACGCCTGCCTTGTGGCGTTCGATAAGAACACCGGCGAAGAGCGATGGAAGGCCCTCGACGACCCGGCACAATACTCGTCGCCCATCGTCATCGACCAGGCTGGCAAGCGCGTGCTCGTCTGTTGGACAGGTGACAACGTCGTCGGCTTGAACCCCCGGACCGGCGAAGTGTATTGGAAGCAGGCGATGAAGCGGGTTCAGATGCCGATCGGCGCCGCTACGCCGGTGACCGACGGCAAGCGGCTCTTCGTATCGTCATTCTACGACGGCTCGCTGATGTTGCGGCTAACGGGCGGGGATCGGCCAGCAGCGGAACAAATCTGGCGGGCAAGGGGTCTTAACGAACGGCAGACCAAAGCGCTGCACTGTATGATCAGCACGCCGGTGCTCGACGGCGATTACCTCTACGGCGTCGACAGCTACGGGCAGTTGCGATGCCTCGACGCCAACACCGGCGAGCGGATTTGGGAGAGCCAACAGGCGGTGCCAAAGGAGCGTTGGAGCAACATCCACCTCGTCCGCCACGGCGAGAAATACGTGATGTTCAATGAGCGTGGCGAGCTGATCTTCGCCAGGCTGTCGCCCCAAGGATACGAAGAGATCAGCCGGGCGAAGCTAATTGAGCCCACGAGCGTACAGCTCCCCGAGCGTGGTGGCGTGTGCTGGTCGCATCCGGCGTACGCGAACAAGCACGTGTTCGCGCGGAACGATGAAGAGCTGGTTTGTGCAAGTTTGGCCGTGGAATAGGGTTCAGGGTTCAGGGTTCAGGGTTCAGGGTTCAGGGTT
>JBBDYH010000159.1:0-64997 GCA_040901795.1 Pirellulales bacterium | reverse complement strand
CCCAGATCGACGAACGCGCCGAAGTCGGCGATGTTCTTGACCACGCCCTTGCGAAGCTGGCCGACTTCGAGCGTTTCCAGCAGCTCTTTCTTCTTGAGCGCCCGCTCTTGCTCGATGAGCGCACGGCGGCTGACGACGATGTTTCGCCGCGCCTCGTCGATCTTGAGCACGATGCACTTGATCTCGCGGCCGACGTAGTCGCCGATGTCGGCGGGCCGGCGAATATCCACCTGGCTGGCCGGCAGGAACACATTGACGCCGCTGATATCGACCAGCAAACCGCCTTTGATCTTGCGCGTGACGTTTCCGGTGACCACGTCGTTCTCGTGGACACTCTTCATCACGTTTTCCCAGTCTTCGATCTTCCGCGCCTTCCGCTTGCTGAGGTTGATCATGCCGCGGGTCTCTTCACCCAGGCCAAGCGCATCCTCGACATCTTCGATCAGCACGCGAATCTTCTGACCCGGCTCGGGGGGCTCGTGCTCGTCCCATTCGTTCCGCGGAATGAGCCCTTCGCTCTTATAACCGACGTCGACGAGCACGAACTCGTCGTCCACGCGGAGGATCTTGCCATCGACCAGCGAGTTGACGGCCAGGTCTTCGCCGCCCCAATAATGCTCCTCGGTCGACTCGCCCCCCATCGCCATTTCGATTTCGCGATCGAGGATCTCGTCGTCAAGCTCCAGCCCACGGATCAGATTACGGTTCACCATAAGTAGGGTTTTGGATGTGCCAGCGCGCGGACGTACGGGTGGGAATCAGCCGACGGATCGACGATCAACAACCCTTGCCTGCCAAACACGATAGAGATGACTCAATCGCCCGATTTCCAGCGCAGGAAATCTCCCAGGGCGATTGAGGGAAACTAGCAATATAGCAATCTTGACGGATGGGGACAATTGGGGCTTGCGAGCGCAAAGAACGTCGCCAGAATCACTTCGGCTCAATCTTGAAGTCGGGACCCTTCAAGGCGAAGTCAATAAAAGAATCCCGCCCGCACGAGTACCGTATCACTCGGCTCGAAGCTCGGCGTACCGCTGCGGTACTCGATCTCGCGGCCAAATACGTAACCGATTTCGGCGCGCATGCCGACCAGGTAATCGATGCTCTTGCGCTCGACGCCCGCGATAATGCGGTAGTCGGTGATATCGACCACGTCGTCTGTGCCGCCGGCGCGTTGGATCGCCCATTCCCCGCCCCCGAATTCGGCGCCGACCGACCACCAATCTTCGAAGATAGCGGTCTGCCGGAAGCGGTGTAAAAACCGCGGCCGCGGGAAGATCAGCTCCAGGCGGTTCGCCTCGTTCGGGTTCCAGATCAAGCCGCCGGCCGGCAAAAACCCGATGTCCTCGCGGTCGAGATACACCACGCCGAAGATAAGCTGACTCTGCGGCCGCCACTCCCAGATCGCCAGTGCCTGTCCGGTCACACGCAGCGCGTCGCTGTTGTCTCCCTCGAAATCGGTGTAGTAGCCGGGCGTCGTGGCCAGCGTGAGCGACCAGCGATCGCTGACCTTCGTCATCCAGCGGATTTGTAGGTAGATGTCGTACAGCCGCGGCGGCAGGTCCGCGCCCCCGGCGGCCGCCGAATCGGGTCCGTCGACGAGATGAAAGTCGAATCCCGGCGTCAGTACGAGCGGCATGTCGCGCGTGGGGAAGGGGAAGCCCAGCATCACGCTGTTCTCGAAATCGACCATACCCAGGCCGTCATCGTCAAACTTCGGCAGGTACGTGGTGAGAAAGCTGACGCGCTGCAATACGCCGTTCTTCTGGCCGCGCGGCGTCGCGGGCGCCACGACGACCGGCGGCGGCTGGTCCGAGAATTGAAGCGGCAGATCGCCTGGGATGATGACTTGATCCCCTTGCACGATCGGCTCGGCAACACCAGGACCGACGATGATGGGCGGCGCAATCGCAGGCGCTTGCCCCGGCACGAGCATCGGAACCGCCATCGAGGGAGGTTCGACGATCATGGAGGGGGCGCTAAAGAGTTGCCCTTGAAGTCCCAGCGACCGTGCCGCATCGGCGCTTTCGGAAATGCTATCGGGATAGCCGCTGGGATAGCCGAATGGTGCTAACGCCAGAGATTCGCGTGCACCAACACGGTTGTTTGTTGTTGTGCGATTCTTATCGGAGGCCGGTTGTGACGCCGGCAGCGGCGTAATGAAGCCGTTGGGCTGGAAGGCCGCGACGTTCGAGTGCGGCAGTGGGTAAGCCTCGGCTGCGCGCATCGGACCGGGCAGTATGCCGGTTTGTGCGGAGCAGTATGTAGTCGGCAACAGGCAGCAGGCGATGAGCAGTACCCGGCAATGTAGTAGGCACACTCCGTGTGCCGTCGACTCCGCACACGAAGTGTGCGGTTTAGCTTGTTCACATGTTAATCGTTGATCGCGCATCGCACAGCCTGAAGGCTGAACTCCAACTAGAACGCCAACCCGCCGCGGAACATAAACGTGTCATCCAGTTCAAACACTCCCGGCGATTGACTCACGTAAAACAGCTCGCGCTCAAACACGTAGCCCACCTCCAAAAACCCGCGCAGGCCTGACTGCGTCTCGGGCAGCCACTCCAGGCCCAACAGCACGCGAATGTCGTTGTAATCCATCGAATCCACGAACTGGGGCGGGCCGTCGCGGACAACCGTCCACGAGCCGCCGCCGTATTCGCCGGCGACGTAGTACCACAGTTGATGGTTGGCCAGCGCGATCCAGCGCCGCGCCAGCTTGGGCCGGGGAAACACGATCTCATAATGAGCGTCCGGCGACGGGTCCCACACCACGCCGGCCACCGGCAACAGCTTGATGTCGTTGCGGTCGATGTAGACCACGCCCGCCTTGGCCGCCAGCGCCGGCGTGATTCGCAAAACGCCAATGCCGCGCCCCATAATGCGGAGACTATCGGTGGCAAAGTGATCGAAATCGGTGGAAACGCTCGGGCGAACGCCGAGCTCCGCGCTGAACCAATTGTTAACCTGCGGGTTCCAGCCGACGTCGAGAAAGCCGTCATAGGTCTGCGGCGGCAGGTCGGCTAATGCGGGCGCCACGCGCGTCGGCCCATCGAACATGTGCAATGCGAACCCGGGTGTAATCAGAAACGGCGTTTGCAGGCCAAATGCGGGGATAGCGAAGGTGGCCGTCGCTTCCGTGGAATTGATCTCGAGCGCGTCGAGATCCTCGTCCTCGAAAATCCACTCGTGCATCAAGCGGATCTCTTGCAGGAAGCGCGTAACCTGGCGGATGTTCGACATGCCGCCCGGAAAGCTCGGCGGAACCATCGGAGGCAGGCCGTTGGGGTAGATCGCCGGCGGTGACGTTGTATAGGGCGCGGCAGCGGGCCCCGGGTTGTAGTAGGGACCTGGCGTGGTGGTCACGACCGGCGGGTTCACGCCGTTTGGGATCACAGGCATCGCGCCTGTCGGCGGCAACACCGGTTGCGTGGTAACCGCCCCAGGCTGAAATACCGTGGTCGGCGCGCTTTGCGTTGCGTAGGGATCGAAGGTCTGGATTCCACCGCTGAACGTCGCGCCCGGCGCTGAGGCGCCAACAGCGCCGGAGGGGGCAGACGGGGCAATCGTGGTCCCGCCGGGAAGATATCCCGAGCCGGGCGTCGACGACGTATTGGGTGTGAACTGGGTATTGCTGACCGTGCCGGGCGATGCGGGCAAGCGGTTGGGCAATTGCACCCGCTGCGCGCGCACCAGTGGCGCAGCAAGCACGACAAGCACGACGGCAGCCCCGACAACGAATGGTCGCATGAGTTAACGCGGCGTGAGCCGAATGGCCCCTGATAAAGATAAGCGGCCTGGGAATAACAGAAACGGGCCGCTCGAGTCAAGAGCGAGTATGAAAAGTGCGATCCAGCGGGTAAGGATCGCACTTTTCAGACGTAGTGCCAACGTGGGCTGACGTCTTTCAGCTCAAAGCCGATCTCGCGTTCGTGAGCAGTTTTTTATCCCAAACCGGCCAGTTCACGCTCGGCGATTTCGCGGAGGTACAGTTCCGACTCGTCGCCGCTGGTTCGGCGCAGGTGCTCGTAGAGGCGCTTGGCATCGGCCTGTCTCGAATCTTTCAAGCGCTCGGCAAACAATAAACGGCTTTTGCCTGCTTGGATTCGCTCGTACCCCTGTGCCTTTTCGGCGGCCGTGAGACAGGCGTCAATTCCCGCCGGATCGCCAATGTTGGCCAGCGCCCAGCAGGCGACCGTGCGAATCTCGCCGTCGTCGTCGTCGGTCGCCTTAGCGAGCGCACTGACCGACTGCTTGTCACGCAATACTCCCATGCTCTGGACGGCAATCAGGCGCTGTCCTCGGTTGGCGCTCTGTTGCAGGCGACGGAACTGCGTCGCGGCCTCATCGCCGCCAATCGTCACGAGCGCCGCGGCAGCGGCCTCGACAAGCGCAGCCTCGCCGAGACACTTGCCGATCGCCGCAACGACCTCCCCGCCGCCGCAAACCTGCAATTCGCGCAGCACAAACTCCTTCACCGCGGCGGGGCGGTCGCCGTCCAACGTCTTGGCAAGCGCGGCCGAAAACGACTTCCGGTCCTCCTCGTTCCGCAGCCGCCCGCCCAGACCACAGACGTAGAGCGCCAATCCGTGAAGTGCATAGCGCGCCTGGTGGTCGTTTCCTGTGCCTGGCTCGACGAGCATCTCGACCAGCGTGCGAACGTGTTCTTCACCGCCGGCGTGCAGTTCAGCAATTGCCTTGAGCGTGGCATTGCGGTCGATTTTGCTAAGAATGCCGCGTTCGTTTGGCTCGGGCGCCGGCATGGCGGCGACGAGTTTTTTCACTTGTTCAGCGGACATGACATGGTCCTCAATTGCGAATGTTCTGGGGGCGGACTTCTGTCGAAACGCAACGTAATCGGGGGACTTACGTCGCCCCGCTCGCCATTACAAATGCCACGGCGCACGCATAGTTTGGTTGACCAGGCGGTTGGCTTCCTCGTCGCCAACGACTTGTTCCTTCACAGGATCGTATTGGATCTTGCGGCCGGTGCGGATGGCAATATTCGCGAGGTGCAACAGCGTGGCGGCACGGTGCGCCGCCTCGGCACTGCCACCGGCCTGCTGGCGGCTCTTCACCGCCTCGGCAAAGGTCATGAGCGGCTCGGGTTTGTCCATCGCCTTCACTTTCTCGCGGTCGGCCTCGCTCAAGTCCGCGACGCTGAGCCTGCGCTCGGTTTTGCGATTGTACGGCTCGCCCCACTCCCCACTGTCGAGCACCAAGATCATGCCGTCCGCGTATCGCATCTCCACCCAACCCCACATTCCGCACACCTCGGGATCGGCCGGCGGAGCATGAGCTTCAATCTCGACGGGACTCGTGTCGTCTTTCGCATACGTCCATTGCACCGGGTCCAATTGATGCTGGCCCATGTCGGCCAGCCCGCCCCCCTCATAATCCCAATAGCCACGGTGCGTGCCGCCGGTGCGCGCTCGGACATACGGTTTGAGGGGCGAGGGGCCGCAATACATATTCCAATCAAGGTTTGACGGCACAGGCTGGGGCGGGAGCGTCGGTCTGCCGCTCCATTCCTTCACTTTGAATCCGCCGCGTCGAATCACCACGGCCGGACATTCCTTCAGCAGTCCGCTGCGCATGATCTGATGCGTCGCCAGGTTGTTGTTGTCCCGGCTCGCGCCAAAACGCCCGAAGGTGCCGATTTGAAAGACGCGGTTGTAGCGCTTGAACGCGTCGACGACCGCGCGACCCTCGGCGATGAACCGCGTCATCGGCTTTTCGCAGAGCACGTCCTTGCCCGCCTCGGCCGCGGCGATCGAGATCAGCGCGTGCCAATGCGGCGGCGTGGCGATAGCGACGAGGTCGATGTCCTTCCGCTCCAGCACGCGGCGGAAGTCGGTGTAGATCGACTTGTTGTCCGCGCGGTCGACGAACTTCACGTCGCACTGGGCCAACTGCTTGACGGTCAGCCCGTCGCTGAGCCTCCGATATGTACCGGGCCCCTGGCCGCCGCAGCCAATCAGCGCGCCGCCGAACGTGTCGCTTGGCGCGACGTAGCCCGCGCCGCCGAGGACATGCCGCGGCACGATGGAGAACAGCGCGGGCGCCGCTGCGGCCGTCTTCACAAATGAGCGGCGCGTGATCCGTTTTTGTTGGCGTGGCATGGTTCTTCTCCTGTGTTTGCACAAAGAGGTCCGCGACAGACCTAATTGGTTGCTTGCCGCACGTCGTAGCACCACAGCACGTTCTTATCACGAATATACAGCCGGCCGTTCGCAACGACCGGATAAGTCCAGGCCTGCTCCCTGGAACCGCGCTTGGGCTGACCGGACGGCTTGAACTTACCGCGCTCGTGGTATTCCTCCGGCGTGGCCTCGATCAGAGCCACATCGCCGTTCTCGCCATGCACATACAGACGGCCATCGGCGTACAGCATAGCGCCGGCCCCGATGCCTCGCTCCTGCCATTTCACGTCGCCGCTCTTGAAATCGACACAGAGAGTGCTTTGACCGGTCGTGCCGTACAAGTACCCGTCGAGTAATACGGCGCCCCCGATCGACGTCGGCAGCGACTTCGAAAAGTAAACCTCCTCCGCGACCACCCCATCGGCGGTGACGTTTAATCTGACCGATCCACCTCCCCCACGGTTGCTGGCGCTATAGACCATCCCACCTTGTGCGACGGGCGTCGGAATGTTGGCGGGGCTGCCTTGAGCGGTCTTCTCGTACCGCCAACGGAACTCACCGGTTCTCGCATCGACCCCGACCAGCCCCTTCTGCAGGAACTGGACGTAGTGCTTGATGCCATCGGTCTCGACGATGATCACCGAAGCGTAGGCCGCCTCATCGCCACCCGGCACGGCCGACTTCCAGATGGCTTCGCCCGATTTTTTATCCAGGGCCACGATCGTCGCGTCGGCGCCGCCGGGTGTGCAAACGAGCACGTCGCCATCAATGAGCGGCGACTCGGCATAGGCCCAACGACCTGGTTGCCCGCCGAAATCGGAGCGCAGGTTCTTCTGCCACTGAATGTTGCCCGAGGAGCGCTCCACGCAGGCCAGGTCGCCGTCTGATCCGAGAACATAGAGCAACGCTCCGTCGACCGTGGGAGTTGCGCGAGTGCCGGGGTAATTCTGTCCCGCGGGATTCTCCCCAACGCCGCCGACGCGCGTCGCCCAAATTTGCGAGCCGTCCTTGATCGAAAGCGCGTGCACGAGCTCGTCCTTTTCCGTTGGATTGCACATGACATATAACCGGTCGCCGACGACCGCAGGCGTGGAGTAGCCGTCTCCCAAATTTTCGATTTGCCACAGCAGTTTGGGCCCTTCTTTGGGCCACTGCTTTAGCAGACCGGTCTCTCGCGAGATGCCGTCACGCTGTGGCCCGCGCCATTGGGGCCAGTCGGCGGCCGCGGCAACCAGGCCCACGAGTGCGAGGCAGACTACGAGGACGATCGATCGCGGATTGTGAAGCGGCATGGAAGTCTCCCAACATGGAATTGCGCCTGGCGGTAATCTATTCCCCCGGCAAGGTGAATTGCAATACTCAGCAATCTGGAGCAGACATTCTCGTCTGCCAAAAATCGTCCGGGCAGACAGGAATGTCTGCCCCACGACACGGCCAAACTCCACTACCGCTTGCGATTTATCGCCATCTGTGCCACTCTAGAGAGACAAGGGGTTGAGTGGGGAATCGGCGTCGGCGGAGGGCTCGGCCAGAGCGGCTGGCGCTGTTCTGACTTCACGCGGCACTGGCGGCTATCGCTGCGCGCCGCGTTCCTTCGGGCCGGAACAAGTGATTCCCCGCCATCGTTTACGGATCGAGAAGGACCTGCCAGATGTCACGTCGCCGCAATTTGTTGGCCCGCTGTTTTCGTCGCCGCACCCGCCCGTCCGCCATGCACCGCTCTGCCCGTTCGGCGCGGCGTGCTTCGCCGCCGTTCGAAGCGCTCGAGCCCCGCTGCCTGCTGGCGGCGCAGTTCGTGATCAATGAGTTTCTCGCCGCCAACGGCAATAACTTAGTGGACGGGTTTGGCGAGCGCTCCGACTGGATCGAAATCCGCAACGTGGGCGATGCCCCGGGTGATCTTGCCGGCCACCACCTCACGGATTCGGCCGGCGATCTCGACAAATGGACGTTTCCGGCGAATACCATCGTTCCCGCCAGCGGGTATTTGGTGGTGTTTGCATCGGGCCGTGACACGACCGATGCACAGGGTCGCCGGCACACGAATTTCTCGCTCGACATCGATGCCGAGTATGTGGCGCTCGTTAGCCCCACCAACGTCGTGCTGTCCGAGTTTGGCGCCAACGGCGGGGACTACCCGCCTCAGCGGCCGAACATCAGCTACGGGCTGAACGGGACGAGCACGCTGTACATGCTGCCGACGCCGGGATCGAACAACGGCGGCGGCTTCAGCGAATTGGTGGGCGATACACGGTTCAGCGTAGACCGAGGGTTTTACGATGCGCCGTTTCAGTTGGTCATCTCGACCAATACGCCGGGCGCCGAGATTCGCTTTACGACCAATGGCACAGTTCCTTCGACGTCCAGCGGAACGCTTTACACCGGTCCGATCACGATCAATCGAACGACGACCGTTCGCGCGATCGCCTATAAGCCGGGCGCCATCCCATCGAACGTCGATACGCAGACGTATATCTTCCTCAATGACGTGGTGGCCCAGAGCTTTCAATCGACGATCGCGGCGGGCTTTCCCAGCACTTGGGGAAGTACGGCGCCGGATTACGGCATGGATCCGGACGTCCTCGGTCCCAACGATCTGTTCGGCGGAATCTATGCGGCCTCGATCCGCGACGACTTGCGAGCGATTCCGACCGTGTCGATCGTCATGAATGTCAACGACATGTTTGGCCCGAGCGGCATCTACAGCAACCCCACTCAAAGCGGAGCGGCCTGGGAGCGCGCCACATCGATCGAATACATCCTTCCCGACGGCAGCGACGCGTTTCAGATCGACGCGGGAATCCAGATTCAAGGCGGCGCATTTCGTAGGCACGACCTCACCAAGAAGAAGTCGTTTCGCGTCAACTTCAAGGAGCAGTACGGCGCCGCGAAGCTCGAGTACCCGCTCTTCGGCGAAAACGCGACCGACGAGTTCGATAACTTCATTTTGCGGGCTGAGAACAACGATGGCTGGCAATGGTCAAGCGCCGGCAGCCGGCCGCTCTACTCGCGCGACGAGTGGGCGGCGCGCACGCAGTTGGAAATGGGACAACCGGCCGTCCACGGTCACCACGTACACGTCTACATCAACGGCGTGTATTGGGGCATGTACAACCTGGTGGAGCGTCCCGACGACGCGTTCGCGGCCGCTTACATGGGGGGCGAGAAGGAGGAGTGGGACGCGATCAACTCCGGCGAAGCGGTGGCCGGCAGTACCGCGGCCTGGAACACGATGATCTCACTCGCCACGGCCGTGCGGAACGCGCCCGACGACGCGACGCGCGTGGCCGCCTGGCAGCGGCTGCAAGGGAACAACCCCGACGGCAGCGATAACCCGGCGTTCGAGGATTATCTGGATGTCGATAGCCTGATCGACTACATGATCGTCAACATCTACGCCGGCAACAACGACTGGCCATCGCACAACTACTACGTCGGCCGCCGTCGTGGCCCGGAGAGCACGGGCTTTAAGTTTTTCTCGTGGGACGCTGAGTGGATCCTGGGCTTGAACTCCGACCTCAACGCGAACCGCACCGGTGTGAACATCAACGTGGCGCAGCCGTACGACCTGTTGAAGAGCGTGCCCGAGTTTCAGATCCAGTTCGCTGATCGCGTGCAGAAGCATTTCTTTAACGGCGGAGTCCTGTACGTCGATCCCAACAACCCGAATTGGGACCCCGCACATCCGGAGCGCAACCGGCCGGCGGCGCGGTTTGTCGAGCTGAGCAGTGAAATCACCGACGCGATTGTGGGCGAATCCGCGCGGTGGGGCGATCAGCATCATGCCGTGCCGCATACACGCAACGCCGACTGGGAAGTCGAGCGGAACCGCATCCTGACGAGCTACTTTCCGCAGCGCTCGGCGATTGTGTTGAGCCAACTGCGCGCCGCCGGGCTGTATCCCAACGTCGATGCCCCCACGTTCAATCAGCACGGGGGGCAAGTGCCGGTAGGGTTCGATCTGCGGATGAACGCGTCGGCCGGGACGATTTATTACACGCTCGACGGCAGCGATCCGCGGCTCGAAAACGGGGCCATTAACCTCGATGCGATCGAGTACCCGGCGGTCAACATTACGAACACGCTGATCCCGCGCGGCTCGACGTGGAAGTACCTCGACAATGGATCAAATCAGGGTACGGCCTGGCGCGCCACAACGTTCAGCGATGCGTCATGGGCGAGCGGTCCGGCGCCGTTGGGGTTCGGAGATGGCGATGAAGCGAGAATCATCAACGGCGGTCCATCCGGCAACCGCTTCATGACGACGTATTTCCGTCGGACGTTCCAAGTCACGAATCCGGCGGAGATCACCACGCTCAAAGTGCGCGTCGTTCGCGATGACGGCGCGGTGGTTTACATCAATGGCCAGGAAGTCGGGCGCAGCAATATGCCGTCCGGGACAATCAGCTCGAGCACGCCGGCGGCAGGGGTTGTCGGCGGCGCCGATGAGTCTACGTTCTACGAGCTCAACATCGATCCCGCGCTACTGGCGGCCGGGACAAATGTGATTGCCGTGGAACTGCATCAATCGGGGCCCACGAGCACGGACCTGAGCTTTGACCTGGAACTGGTGGCCTACACCAGCACCGGCGCGCCGCCGATCGTGATTAACGGTCCGACGACCGTGAGGGCCCGCACTCGCGATGCTCCTAACTGGTCGGCGCTGAACGAGGCGGACTTCACCATCCATGCCCCAGCCAGCGCTGCGAATCTAAAGATCAGCGAGCTGAATTACAACCCGTACGACGCGGTGCCGGCCAATGGCGAACCAAACGTCAGCAACAACGAGTTCGAGTACATCGAGTTGCAGAACACGACGAGCGCGACGATCGATCTTGGCGGAGTGCGATTCACGACGGGCATTTCGTTCAACTTCACCGGCAGCAATGCGACGGTATTGGGCCCGGGCGAGCATGTCGTTGTGGTCAAAAACTCAAGCGCCTTCCAGTCGCGCTACACGACCGACCGCATTGCCGGCGTTTATGTCGGCTCGCTCGATAACAGCGGCGAGCGGATCGTCCTGACGGCCGCCGACGGCTCGGTGATTGATGATTTCACCTACGACGACGGAGGCGCGTGGCCGGGACGCGCGGACGGCGGCGGTTCGACGCTCGAGCGGCGCACCGTCTCGGGCGATCCCAATGACGAGGCGACCTGGCGGTCGAGCGTCGAGTTGGGTGGCACACCCGCCGCCGCCGGCGCTGGTTCGGTCAACTCTATCCTCGTCAACGAAGTTCTCACTCACACCGATCCGCCGCTTGCCGATGCGATCGAGCTTCATAATCCCACTAATGCGCCCATTGACATCGGTGGCTGGTACTTGAGCGACGGCAACCAGCCGGCCGGCGTCAGCGACGGCTTGACGCAGTACCAGAGATTCCGCATCCCCAATGGCACCATCCTCCAGCCAGGCGCCTACGTCGTTTTCGACGAGTCGCAATTTGGCCAAGGCTCGCTCGGCTTCGGCTTGAACAGCGCCGAAGGAGACGATGTCTATCTACTCCAGGCGGACCCGACCACCGGCAAGCTACTGAACTTCATCGAGCATGTCGAGTTCGCCGCCGCTGCCAATGGCGAATCGTTTGGCCGCTGGCCCAACGGCGAGGGAAGCCTTTACCCGATGCAATCACGGACGTTAGGCGCTGCCAATAGTGGCCCGCGCATCGGCCCCGTGATCATCAGCGAGCTGATGTACAACCCGCAGTCGGGCAATGACGACTTGGAATACGTCGAACTGACGAACATCACGGATGCGCCGATCGACCTCACCGATTGGAAGTTCGACGCCGGCTTTGATTTCACGTTCGGCGCGACAATGTTGCCGGCGCGCGGAACGCTCGTGGTCTTGCGGTTCGATCCCGCCAACGCCGGCAACGCCGCGAAGCTGAACGCGTTCCGCGCCGCATATCCCGGTCTGCCGCAAAACGCGCAACTGGTGGGCGGCTATGCCGGAGTGCTCGACGGGGGCGTCTTGGACAACGGCGGCGAGACGGTACGGCTGGTGCGGCCGGACACGCCGCAGCCGGGTGGCCTGATCCCGTACACCCTGATCGATGAGGTCGATTACAACGACAATGCCCCTTGGCCCACATCGCCCGATGGCGCCGGAGCAGCGCTGACGCGCGCCAGCCAGACGATCTACGGCAAAGAGCCGACGAATTGGACCGGTGAAACTGGCTCGCCGGGCATCGCCGACCTGTCGCAGCCTCTGACCACGATCACCGGCACCGAGGGGAACGACACCTACTACGTCGTCCGCTCCGGCGCGCAGTTGCATGTATACGAAAACACGCCGCCGATTGGCCAGCCGACATATTCGAGCGAGCTCTCGGCACTCGGCCCGAGCTTGACGATCAACACGCTTGGCGGCGACGACTCGATGTTTGTCGACAGCGGCGGACAGGGAGCTTTGGGCCTGGGGCAATTGATCTATCACGCGGGCGCCGGCGCCAACTCGCTGACTCTCAGCAGCGGCAGCGCGCGGATCGACAGCACGGCCACAGGCGGTACGCTCAATACCACGGTCCAGGCCGGCGCACAGCTCTCGACAAACCGACTATCGCAAAACGGCTTGACGCTCGCCGCGGCGACCCGCGTCACGCTCCTGCCCGACGGTCAGACAAGCGTCATCACCAGCCTGGCATTAGGCGCCGGGGCCACGCTCGACATCGGCAACAACGCGTTAGTGCTCGATTATACCGGGACCAGTCCGGTGACTACGGTTCGCGAGAAGATCCTTGCCGGCCGCGGTGGACCTGGCCTGGGCGCAAGCTGGAACGGCGCAGGCATCACCAGCAGCGCCGTAGCGCAAGCCAACCTGGCCGAGCCGGAGTCGCGCTCGATCGGCTATGCCGAGAACGCTGCGCTGCCGTTGGGCGCTTACAACAACTTCCGCGGGGTGACCCTCGACGGCACGGCGGTCCTGATCGCCTACACGCGCACCGGAGATGCCAACCTTGACGGCTTCGTCAACGACGATGACGCCACGGTGCTCGGCGCTTCGTACGCGCCGACTACAGCCAATGCCGTCTGGGCGCTCGGCGACTTCGAGTACAACGGCTTTGTCGATGACGACGACGCCACATTGTTGGGCGTGTACCCCGGCCTTCCGGCCGGGGCTGCGGCCGTACCATCGTTCCCAAGCTCCGCTTTGCCCTCGTTCCGAAGCTCCGCTTGGGAACGCACTGCCGCGAAGCTCCGCTTCGCCGATGCGCCAACGGACGTTGAATCGCGTACATTGCCGTTGGTGACAAACGTCGAAAACAACCACACCGACGACGAGGACGATCCGGTCGAAATCATCGCCCGCAGCGTTGCAGAGACGACCGCTAGTTTGTCGGATGACCTGTCCCGCAGAGCGGCCAAGCCCGCTCGCCCAGGCGCCGGCCGACATCTTCCCCGAATAGTTCCGCGGTAACCGTAGCCCACTCGCTCCGTGAGAGGAAGCATGATTGGCTGTTCGATTGCGGCCCCGGCTTCTGTTTACGGCGGGTCCGATGTTTCATCTCGCGGAGCGAGATGACTACGTAGCCCTCTCGCTCCGCGAGAGGAGGCATAGGCGAACCGACTCCGCGGCGCGCCGCCGGGCAACAGCGCCTAGCGCCAAGGCGGCCAGCGCGCAGACCGCCAGTGCCCACGCACCCGGTTCGGCGACGCCGCTAATGCCTTCGACGGCGGCAGTGAGCGGCGGGGCCGATGGGTCGTAAAACACACCCAACAGCGTGACGTCGTCGTCGTCCACAAAGCCGTTGTAGTCGATGTCGCCCAAGGCCCACGACGGTTGCGGTACGCCGGGCGCATAAGTGGCCCCAATGATCGTCACATCGTTGTCATCGACGATGCCATCCAGGTTGACATCGCCGGTGCGCGTGAAGGCCATTAGCACCGAGGTATCATCGACCGGTTGTCCGCGGAAGTTTGTATAGGGACCTAAGGGCAACGTCGCGTTCTCGGCATAGCCGATCGAGCGCGACTCTGGCTCGATGGCATTGGCGGCAGCGGCTGCGCTGCTAGTGATTCCGGTGCCGTTCCATGTTTTGCCGAGGCCTGGGCCGCCGCGGCCGGCAACGATTTGCTGGCGCACCGTAGCCGACGGGCTTGTACCGGTGTAGTCGATGATCAATGCGTTGTTGGTGAGGTCGAGCACGGCAGTGGGCGCGCTTGGTGTGCCGGCAATCGACAGGGCGGCGATGACAGACGTATCGTTGGCAACGCCATTGGGCAAAATCGAAACGGCGCCGCCATCGAGCGAAAGTGCTCGTGCGCGAAGGTTGCGTACTGACACGAGTCCTGCGCCTGTCTTAGTCAGCGTCACGCCGCTGCCACTCAGCGGACCGGAAATCGTGAGGCTTCGGTGAGGAAGTGGAATATCAATGACCGTGTTGCTGGCGAGCGTAATGGGGGCCGAGATTGAGTGGTCTTTCAGATTGCCGTGCTCGTAGACGATCGAAGCTGTTCCCGGTTTTGACTCAAGGACCAACCGCCCGCCGGCGCTTGCAACGACGTTGTACGATGCATCGTCATTCTTGAAGCTGATCGACCGCACGACGGTGTCCGTCGCGCCGATGTCCACAGTTCCGTCGGCGGAAAGCGCGGTCCACAGCCGCGCCATGCCGACGTTGTTGTGGGGAACGACGTTTCCGGCCCAGTTGCCCGGCGTATGCCACATAGCGCCGCCTGGTTGCGACCACTCGGCCAGTGTACGAAGGTCGGCGACCCATACTTGCGAGACGCCGCTGGGGTTCAAACCGCGGCCAGCCATGACAAAGCCGTCATCGGAGAAGTTGGCAATCCCCTGAGGGCCAGCGCTAAGCTGCCAACCTTGGATTGCATCGCCGAGCCCGAATCCGTCGCGCAGCACGCTTTCCAACGTGCGCATGCCGATACCATCGCGCCATAGGAAGATGCGATAGCCAGATTGCGTGAATGCCACGGTTTCGGCGAACATGCCATCCGCAGAAATGCCTCCAGTGTCGATGGGGAGTTGCACACTCGTATCACCAGGCGCATAGCCAAGACCGATCATGCCTTCCTCCTCGGTCCAACGGAACATCTCGAAGTTCGTGTAGGTTGATCCGTTGAAATGCCAACTATATCCAAAGAGCGACTTTCCATCGGCGGTGACATGTACCGATTGACTCTGGTTGCGACCAGGAAGAAACCCAAGCCTTTGCACGCCGCGGTCGCGGGTCCAACGGATCGCCTCTTGCATAACACCCGCTGTAAATCCAACCGCTACGCGACCATCCACTGATAGCTGTCGCTCCTTATGGTAGGTAAAAAAGACGCGTGCATTTGGAACACGCACTAGGCCAGTTTCTTCCGTCCAGATACCGAATTCCTGGCCGGTGAGTACCGTTTTGCCATCATCCGATAGGCCGTAAGGATGACCCTCGATCAGCGTGATCGCTTTGTCTTGCGAATCAACGACTGAATTCTGTGTGGCAATCAATCGCAGATCTGGCGATGCATATCTCGGGAAAGCGTAATTCCCCGTCGGAACCGGAATATGGTCCCAGCCGGCATCCTGCCGCCAAAAGGCGATGCCGCCAGATGCCGGAACCGCGATGGCGTCGCCTTTTCGCGAAATTGGCATGTAATAAACCGGAACAGTGAGGTCGGACAACACTGAATTAGGCAGCGCAAGGTCCACAACACCGCTGTCCCGAGTCCAGCGGAAGAGACCTCCCTCGTCGGTCATTCCCACGACCGCCGAACCGTCGCCAGAGAGTTGGCCAATGCGTGCAGCTCCGGGAAGGCCAAAGAACTCTGCCCCGAGACTGGCTGGGCCAATGGCAGTTGGCACGATCACGATGCAAAGAATCGCGATTAGTGAATGAGTATGATTTGAGCCGGGGCACGTTGGAAATGCTTTTGCCATATCGGTCGCGATTTGTGCGAGATCACAAAAACTACGCAGGTTAAAAAAGCGAGACACCGTAAGAGCAAGGTAATTGAGCACGGCTTACCGTGGCGCCGAGCAGGGCCGTCAATTACATATGCAATTTGGTCCTTAATTTGCGCGTCCAGGTGCTTGCGAACTCGGCAAAAAGTTGTCCGTGCAAAGCGCCGTTGCGGAGAACCGCGGAGTCAACGTTCGCAGATGTCTCATCAATCGCAGTTTGCCGACTGCGTCGCCGTTCTCCTTCGCATCGCCGGTTTTGCTCAACAACTCTTCGGCTTCAGCACGCAGCTCGACCAGCTCGATATGCGGCTTGTCGCCCAGCGATTCGATCGCGTGCTGTAGCCATTGCTGCGCCTCTTCGTGCTTGCCCAGGCGCTCGTGAGCCATGGCGATGTAGAACCAATCGTCTACGCGGCCGGTAGCGCGCATCCGAGCGCCGTCGGCCGTTTCCCACGCGGTGGGCTCGCTGTGATTAAACGGGAAGAACAACGCGCGCTCCATGAAAGCGGTCTTCCACGCCAGAGCTGGGGGCCGCCTGTAGGACTGTTCCAGTTCGGCGGCCGGTATGCGCGCTGCACCATGTCGGCGGTGCCAATCGAGGCGGTTGCGCACCTCGCGCGGCAGATCGGCGTGGTCTATCGCCTGCGGAAAATATGCCACCACGGCGCGCCAAACGGTATCCGCGGCATTCTGCAAGTGCTCCGCTTCCTGCGGTCGGTCCGCGGTGACGAAATCTGCGACGGCCGACCAGGCGTTGCCATAGTGCAACATGTAGCGGAGGTCGGGGCCGGGCTCCATAGAGCAGAGGAAATACCCCGTACACACCGACTCGCCGAGCAGTCGTTCCGCCTCGTAGGGCCGGTCGAGCGACAGCAAGACTTGGGCCAGCCGCAATTGCGTCTCGGCATAACTGCAAAACGAGACTGGCTCACGGCCTTCGTCCATATTGCGCTTTTGTGAGAAGATTTCGAGCTCGAAGAGAAACGGCCGCTGCTTGCCGCGCAGGTTCTGTTGCTTAAGCAGCAGCGCCTCTCGCAAGTGCCCTGCCGCAACCTCGGGCCGGCCGAGATCGATGGTGACCGAGGCAAGCTGCTCATGCGCTTCGGCCTCGAGCTGGACCAACTCGCGGGCGTCATGGAATAGATGTCGCATGATGGCTTGAATGCGATCGAGCGTTTGCGTGCCCTGCTTTTGAGCCTCATCGAGGCGGCCAAGGCGGCGAACTACGTCCACGATCAGTAGCTGTGCCTTACACTGCGCCACCTGCCAATCGAGCCGCTCACGGTCCTCGGTAATGAGCGCCGTGAGGTCTTTGGCGACACGTCGCCCGAGCTTTGCGGCCTCCTCCAGCCGACCCGCCCGAGCGGCGAAGTCAGCGCCCAGCAGCCGATAAAGTGCCACTTCAAAGCGGTGCTCGGATACGCCGCCGGCGCGATCCACGAGCGAATCGGCGAAATTCAACCCCGCGGTGTACGATTCTTGGGCCTCGCTCCACTCCGCCAGCGCGTGCTCGACCTGTGCCAGCTTGCGATGACGCGCGGCCAGCGCAGCCAGCAAGTCATCGGACGTATCGCCCCCTGTAGCCAGATCACGATCGAGGTCGATCGACCTTTGTAGTGCCTCGGCCGCAGCTCTCTTTTGGCCGAGAAAGTGCTGTATCTCGCCGATTCGCTCGAACGCCGCGGCGGCGTTGCGGCGCGAGGCGGCATCGGTTGGCGGATCTTTGGCCAGCTCTTCATAGACCTCAAGCGCCCGGCTGATCAAATCCCTTTGGATGATCGAGGGCGCCGTCTCTTCCGCCAACCAGAGCGTGCCCACTTTGGTGTACATGTCGTCCACGGCCCTGCGAGCGACACTTAAACTGGCCTCCGCTCGTGTTCGCTGGTGATCCGAGTCCGTCAACGCCGCAATGGTCCGATCGCGCTCCATCGCGAACAGAACGGCCGCGGCAATGGCCAGCCCCGCGGTCACGGCAAGCAGAATCGCCGCCGCCGCGACCAGACCACGGTGCCGCCGCGACCAGCGGGCGATTCTTTGCAAAGGCGTCGCCCGGCGCGCGCGGATCGGTTCGCTGCGCAGCAAGTGGTCGAGGTCATCCGCAAGCTCGCGCGCCGTGGCGTATCGCTCGTCGGGGCTTTTGGCGATGGCCTTCAGGACGATCGTTTCCAGGTCGTGCGAAATGGCGGTGTTGATCTTGCGGGGAGAGATCGGTTCATCGTCGGTGATTTGCCGAAGCAGCGTTTGACGGTCGTTTGCCGGGAAGGCGGGGCGACCGGTAAGTAGCTCGTAGAGCGTGATGCCCAGGGAGTAGATGTCAGTACGGTGGTCGAGGACGGCCGATTTGCCTTCCGCTTGCTCAGGGGACATGTAGCGCAGCGTGCCGAGGAGGTCGCCGGTCATGGTGAGGCCGGCCGCGGCGTCGGATTCGATGCGCGCCAGACCGAAGTCGGTGATGAAAAGATGGGGAGGCGAGGATTGAGGAGCGAGGATCGAAGGGGAGGGCGGAGCGGCTCGCGGCCCTCGATCCGCGATCCGCGCTCCTCTCCCTACTTCAACCATCAGATTCGAGGGCTTGATGTCGCGGTGGACGATGCCCATCTGGTGCGCGTGGTCGAGGGCTTCGGCGGCTTGGATGCCGAGCTCGGCGACGATGCGGAAGAAGTCACGTGAGGAAGGATCGAGGATTGAGGAGCGAGGATTGAGGGGTTTGTCGGTGAGCGTTGAGAGAGCGGCGGCGACCGTGTCGGCCGAGTTCGGAGTTTGGAGTTCGGAGTTCGGAGTGTCGGCAGGACCGTCATTTGGCGAGTTCTCTGCCACTCCGCACTCCGCACTCCGCATTCCGCACTTCAGGCCGTCAATGACGGCCGCAAGCGTCTGCCCCTCGACGTAGCGCATGGCATAAAAATGCACGCCCCGCTCGCAGCCGACGGCGTGGACCTCGACGATGTTGGGATGATCGAGGCTCGCCGCGGCGAACGCCTCGTTCTTGAACCGCTGCAAGTGCCGCGGGTCGAGCACGGCGGCGAACGGCAAGACCTTCAACGCCACACGACGCCGCAGCGAGAGCTGCTCCGCTTCGTAGACAATGCCCATGCCGCCGCGGCCAATCTCGCGAACGATGCGATAGTCGCCGAGAATCTTCGCGTCCTCACCCATTTCCCATCCGCCCTCCGCGGACGCCGCACGCTCTCCGATTTGAACCAACGAGCGGACCATCGGCAGCAGCTTGTGCAGCTCCTCGGCATGGCCGGCATGATCTGCGATAAACGCCGCAATTTGCTCGTCCGACTCTTCCGCGACCAGCCTGGTCAGCCGATCGACCAGCTCAGCCAGCGAAATATTGGCCTGGGATGTCGTGGTAGCGGTCATTTGGAACTCCGAACTCTAATCTAATGTCTGGCGCCACTGACAAGCCGTCGCGGCGACCGCTTGTCAGGGCCACCCCTTAAGTCAGTGCCACCCCTTAAGCCCGTCATGCCTGTTCACTCTCTTCAACTCGCAGCAAGGCCTGCACACGCTGCAGGGCCCGAAGCTGGCGCATCTTCACGGCGGACTCCGACACACCCAGCACGGTCGCCGTCTCGGCCGTCGACAACTGTTCGAGAAACCGCAGCACCAGGACTTTGCGGTCTTCGCTTGGAAGTTGGTCCAGTGCCTGGCGAATGCGGCGGTGCATTTCATCGTTGATGATGCGTTGAAGCTGAGTTGTTTCGTCAGTCAACAGGCATTGCGCCAGTTGGTTGACAGACTCGTCGGACACCTCCCAGTCGCGCGACGCCTCGCGCCGCACGTTGCGTCGCTTGGCGATCAAGTGGTGGCGATGAACCTTCAGCAGTCGGTCCCACGCCAGTTGTCGGAGCCACGGATAGAACATGATGGGCCGCGCCTGCAGGTATTCCGGCAGGCGGCGGTGGGCCTCGATCAGGACTTCCTGCACCACGTCGGAGGGATCCACGCGTGCCCGCAAACGTTCGTCCAGGTGCACAACCACCATCCGGCGGAGCCGCGGCCTATGGAGTTGAAACAGCTCAGAGACCGCCGTCGAATTGCCGCCGGCCGCCTGCTTGAGCAATGCTTCGGTCGGGGCTGAGGGCTCGCGTTGCATGTGGTTTTCCCTACCGTAAGCCCTCCCAAAACGGGCGCAAGGTCACACTCGGCAGAGAAAAATCCGCGCCGGGGAAGTGATAAGGCGTTGTAGCGTCGCGGCTTAGGAAAAGCAACGATTTTTTGGCGTGCGCCGCCATCCGCCGAGATCGCGTCGCGCGGAGCGACGGACGCACGAGAAACCTCGACGCTCATCGGGGGGCTAACGCCGCCCCGCTCGCCACGTGGTCGACGAGCGCTACCGCTTCCACCACTCGCGGACGCGATCGATCGGCCCAGGTCTGGCGGCCTGCTTTTGGTCGGCGGAGGCGTTCGGCGATGGTTCGCCGATTTCGGCTACGGCTGGCCGCGCGAGCGGGACGTTGTCGGTCAGGAAGCGCGGCCAATAGCCGTTGAGCTCGCGCTGGCAATCGCCCCATTTGCCTTCTCTCAGTTGAAAGGCAGGGAGGTCCAAGACTCTGGCCAGTTGAGAGCGCTCAAGCGACGTGAACTCGAGATGGAACAGTTGCACGTCGTCGATCCATACCGTGCCAGAGCCGATGACGTCGAACCGCACACGCAGATCGGATAATCCGCTGGCCGGCACGTCGTCGATCTTCAAAATGAACTCCGGCGCCGTCCAATCGCCGGGAATCGGCACAGCGGCGCCGCGTCCCACCATCGCAAACGGGCTGTAGGCGCCCTCGTCGAGCGAGCCTTCGACCGCCAAGCGCAGTGCCGGCTGCTCGTCGGGATCCTCCACGCGCAGCCGCACTGAGAGCGACAAGCGGCCGGTCTGCGGCGCGGGGAATGGCTCGCTATAGAACGACGCGGAGGTTCCCCGGCTGGTCAGGCGGACCGCGCCGCTAGCTTGATGTCCGCCCCGACGCTCGACCTGCGCAGTAGCGCTGAGGGGCGGTGTCGCCGACAAGGCCCAGTGGTTTGGCTGGCCGCGCGTGGCCATTTCGAAGCCGGGATTCTGCAAACCGGCCAACGGAGGCGGAGTTTCGAGTATCGCACGGCGATGCCGCAAATCGTCGATCCGCCGCTGGAGCTCTGCCCGCACGATGTCTGGCGGCGTTACCCTGAAACCGGATAGCCGAACGGCTGGCGACGCGAACCGCACGCCCACCAGATCGTATGGCTCGAGCTCCAGCTTCCAGTTATTCCCGACAATGGGCGGTAAGCGCCGCTGGCCGCTCAGCTCATCGGCGCGCACTCCGGACGGCATTTGCACCTGCATGGACACCGACACGGGCCACGGCGAATCGTTGATCAAGTAAACGTAGCTCTGACCGTCGCGCACCAGCGTACGCACGGTGATCGGTTCGTCGCACGGCAGCGTCTCAAACTGCGCGGCCGGCAGGCGTCGATAGCTGGCAATCAACGGCAGGAGCGACTCTTCCTGACCTAAAGGTAACAGCCAACCGCCATCAAAGATCGCGGCGCAATCCATATCTCTACCAGCAAGTGTCTGCACAAACCGCTTGCGGTTCTCTGACCCGGCCGGCGAAAACTGCGAGACCAGCCAGGCATAGGTCTTATCCTTGCCAAACGGGCTTTTCGCCTCGAACGAAGCGAGCCGTAACGTCTGCGGCTCGTGCCAGAAGAGGCTTGCCGGCAGCGCCGAGCCGCTGGCCAGGCGGTCCAGCTCCGGCGATCGCGCCAACTCGATGTCGAGCGCTTCGGCGGCGACGGGCCCCGGCGGCGCCACGCGCTTGGGCCGCAGAAAGATAAACCCCTCCTGGTCGCGATAGAGCGCCGGCTGGATGCCTAGCGACAACAGCACGTCGTCCACTCGGCCGCGGCTGAGCAGACTGGGCCGGAGATCGCGGCGCGCTTCAGCCGTGTCCAGCATGTTGGTCGGCGACAAGTAAAAGACCGCATCGGGTCGAACCGCAGTCAGCTCGCGCTGCATCCGCAAATGAAAATCGGCCAGCTTTGCTGCGCGCCATTCGAGCCAGGTCTTCCGCTCTTCACCCAACAAGTATCGCGCGCGCTCGGCAAACCGTTCGGGGCCCTCGCCGGGCACGCGGACTTGCTTGTCGCGCTCGAACGCCGCGATGGTGACGTCGTCGAACCCCCAAGCCTCGCCGGGAAGCTGCACGTACCCGTCGGCCGACAGTTCCACTGCCAACCCGGCAAAGGCCGAATGATGCCCATACCGCTGGACCAGTTCGCGGACCACGGCCAACATCGCCGCTTGGACCTGTGGGTTGAGTGGATTGTAGTAGGGCGCGAGCCCGCGCCGCGGCGCTTGGCCGGCGGTGAAGGATCGGCCATCAGCGCCGATCAGTGCCATGCCGCTGGTTTGAGGGTCATTCTCCCGTAACTGCGCTTCGAGCGCCGGCAGCGGCGCCGAGAACTGCAGCACCGGAATCAGCCGGTTGCCTTCCCGATCGAATAACCGCATCAACAGCTCGAGCACGTCCTTGCGAAAGGGATCCTGGCCGGAGTCGAAAAACGGTCCCGTATCGTAGCACGGCGTCGGCTCCAAGAGCTCGCTGGGATAGATCGTGCTGCCGTCGGATAATACGGAGAGCATTAACCCGTTGTAGCCGGCATGGTTGAGATACTCGCCCAGACGCGTGGCGCCCTCATAGAACGTCTGCCAGTCGTCCAGGCTGCGGCCGCTCCACGCATCGAGCGATTCGGTCGCGCCAAAGTTCTCGTTGAATAACGGGCGATCGAGATACGCGGCGAACAATCGTTCGCTGCGGTCGAATGCCGGGTGGAAGGCGGGCGGCAGATGGTTGGGTCCGCTCAACACGCGAATTTTTCCATACGCCGCAATCTCGCCGGTGCGGCGATTGGTGATCAACAGCAACGGCGACTTCGTTCGAGGCCAGAACACGAGCCGGTGTTTCTGCCACTGTGGCGGCGATTCCGCGCTTGGTTCGGACACATAAACGCCCGAGTCCAGACCAATTGGCGTCACCACACCGGCTGGATTCGGTTCGACGATGCTGATGCCGAGTGTTTGGACAATATCGCTGGGGAATTCGACCTCGAGCAGATGCGGCATCCCCGGCTTGCTGATCGACAGCGGATAAGCCTCCCACGGTATGTCGGCGGCGGACGATCCGGCATCGAGCTGCACGACCGGGCCGAGCGGGTGTTGCCGGATGCGCATATGGCCGTTGCCGAGCGGGCCTTGTCGCCAGCCGGGCATGAGCGGCAGGTTTTTCAGGCGGTCGGTCCAACCGGGATTCGCGGGATCAATCTCCAATACCTTGGTCCACGGCTCGTGCGGTGGCGTCGCCGGTGTTGGACGGTTTTCACTGACCACCATCAACTGAATCTGCCGCGTGGCCATCGGCTTGATCCATCGCAGCGGGTGCCGCTCGCTGGCTTCGATCACCAAGTCGTACACGCCTTCCACACTCGGCAGGGCGACATCGAGCGAAACAACCGGCGGGGACGTGTCATCGCCGGCCGGCTTCGTAACGCTGGAGTCTTGCGACCAGTGCTCTTCGCCGGTTCCCTTAGCTATCAGCCTGGCTTTAATTCGCACGTTGGCGCCATCGGCCACTGGCAAGAGATGCGGTTTTAAGTCGACGTTAATGCGCTCGTCGGTGGAAAACACCAGCGAGTCTCCCGGCAACCGCACGCGCAACAGATCGCCGGGCGCCCGCCGCACCAGCAGTCGGTTGTGCCGATCGTCGAGCGGGCGTGAGTACGGCTTCTGGATGAGATCTCCGAGCTTGATCTCTTGATACACCGGGGCGGCGCGCGGATCGGCCGATATGCTGACCAGCAACTTGGCGTCGAGCGGCGCATCGAGAAATACATCGACGCCGTCGTACTCTCGCGGACTTCGTTGGCGAATCTCCAAGCGGTTCTGCTCGACCCAGATCGAACCGGGCTCGTCGGCTTCGATCCCCAGAGGCCGATGTAACGAGAGTCGGCCTTCGGTCAACGAGATGGTCCCGGTCCAGGGACGTCGGGCGCCGCCGCCCCAGGCGATCCGGAGTTGCAAGTTCGTTTCCGCCTGCGCCGTTTCCTCCACGAGTGCCGCGGCCAAGGCGCAAAGCATCCCCGCGCGCGCAAGCAATGCCAGGCACGTAGCGACAAAACGACGTACAGTGATCGGACGTCCGTGTCCGAACATACACCGGAAGGGTCTGAGGAGACGGGCTGCGGCGATGCTCGCTCTGCCGCCCGCGAGGGGCGGATTATAGTGAGTGTCGAGCAACCGAACTAGGCAAGCTGGGTAGTTTCTTTAGAGTGCGGCGACTCGTCGCCGCTTTCTTTTTCAAGCCACTCTCTAGTTCAAAGCCGTTTCGAACTTCATATCGATCTGGCCATCCGACCATACTGAAATCCAAAGCGATGACGAGTCATCGCACTCCAAGTGCCGCCGCCGACAGCGTGAACTCCACCTGGCCGCCTTGCACACTCGCGCGTTCGACCGCTTGCACGACCTCGCGAAACTCTTCGACGATATCGCGGCAGCGATCCGAGACCTCGTTCACCTGAAAGTAATCGTCTGGCTGAGCAAACAGTTCGATTCGCCGCTCGACGATCTGGCCACTGGCGCTTTGCGATTCGTCGGCAGGCCCGTGGTCTTGGCCACGAGCCGGCATGCGCACAAACCAGGCGGGTGTGGCCAGCGCAATCTCGCCGGTCTTCGAGCGAGCGATTGCCAGCGCCCGGGGTTTGCTTGGTTCACGATCGACTTGAAGCAACGAGCGACCGCCGTGCGAGCCTGCCACCTCAGTTTCTTCCGCCGAGCCACCCGCCGACAACCAATCCAATAACGTCGCGTGCAGGTCCGCCGGCTGGACAAGCGCCTGATTATGGGCCCCGTATTTCGGACCACCGGGAACGCGTATGAACAATGGCACGCGCACCAGCTCGCCGTAAAGCGCCTCGCGCGCGTCGCCGACAATGCCATGTTCGCCGAGCGGGTAGCCGCGGCACGATGTCACCCCCAGCAACGCGTTGCGCCAATCGCCGCCGTCGATCGTGTCGAGCAGCATGGCGAGGCAATGGTCGAGCACTGAGATTTCGCCGGCATAGGCGTGCCGCAAGCCCAGCAACATGTCGGGATCTGTTTGCTCGTCGAGCACTAGGGACGGCGGCTGGGCGAGCGACGGCGCGGGCGGATCGTCCTCCGCCGCGTATTGATCGCGGAGCGTTTGCGGACTGTCCCAGACTCGTCCCAGCGCGCCTGTGTGCAGCCAGACGAGTGCGGGGGGCCGCCGCGTCTCCAACACCTCGACCGCCGCGGCAAAGAACGCCGCAAGCTGCGTTTCCTGCCAATCGCTGGCGGTAGTAGGCACACTCCGTGTGCCGTCGCGGATTTGCTCGCGCGATTCTGGTTGTGACAGGTGCACCACTTCGTCGAACACACCCGCTAACCGGTGCGCGGCAACATCGCCGTCGTCGGTGACCAACAGCGTCGGTACGCCGTGCTTTCGGCACCAGCTCGGCAGCGATCGCTCACCGACCGCTTCCGCCACTGCCGCCGCAGAATCAGCATACCACGCCGCCGTTCCGGTCCAAAAACTCTCATATACCGCGTCGAGCACCGGCGAATCGATCATCGCCCGGTCAAAAACGAGCGACTGGCCCGCCAGCCGATCGAACGCCGGAGTGTGGATCCAGGTATTTCCCAGGGCGCCCACATACGACGCCGACAGACGGTCAATCACCAAACAAATTGCGCTGCGAGCTTCCAATACGTTTGACTCCGGCAAGGAACACAGATGGTCACAGGATAAATACAGATGAACACCGACGGGGGATTTTAGTCGTTTCCGACACGGCAAACAGTCCGCGACGCGATTTACCGAAGCGAATAGACGAAACCAAGGTAACCGCTGCCGCTCCTTCGTTTCCTTCGCGCCTTCTGTTCCGATTCCTGTTCCTACGCTCCCATGCTGCCGCCGTCTGTGGCCATCCGCCGTCACATCGCCCGACTTTTGCAGCCAAAGTGCACGTAATGCGCGCGAATGAAATGCCCGGAACAAAAACAAAAAGTCGCTCTGACCGGCATAAAAATGATCGCCGGCGCTGATTCTGCGGCGCGAACGGCTCCTTGGCGGCGTCTTTTCTAGGGGGGGCCGTGCGCGTGTACACGAACACCGACGGTCGCGACCCGCCGAAGTAGGCCACAACAACGTGTTTCACCGCCGAGGATGTTCATCCGATGTCTTTTTTCGAGCTACGAAGAGTGATTCGCCCACGATCTGCAGGACGCAGTACGTCCCGCTCGCGGTCCGGCTACGGCCGTCTTAACCGGGCACTGCATTTCGAACGTTTGGAAGACCGCGCGCTTCTCGCTGTCTCCTTCAGCCCCGCCGTCAACTTCGGCGTAGGTCTTGCTCCCACTTCCGTAACGGTGGGGGACTTCAACGGGGACGGCAAGGCCGATCTCGCAGCCGCCAATTCACTTTCGAACAACGTGAGCGTGCTGTTGGGCAACGGCCTGGGGGGCTTCGCGGCGGCGGCCAACTTCGGCGTAGGTACTACTCCCTTTTCCGTGACGATGGGGGACTTCAACGGGGACGGCAAGGCCGATCTCGCCACCGCCAATGCCGATTCGAACAACGTGAGCGTCCTGTTGGGCAACGGCCTGGGGGGCTTCGCGGCGGCGGCCAACTTCGTTGTAGGTTCTTATCCCAGTTCCGTGACGGTCGGGGACTTCAACGGGGACGGCAAGGCCGATCTCGCCGCCGCCAATGTCAATTCGAGCAGCGTGAGCGTGCTGTTGGGCGACGGCGAGGGGGGCTTCGCGGCGGCGGCCAACTTCGAGGTAGGTTCTGATCCCTATTCCGTCACGGTGGGGGACTTCAACGGGGACGGCAAGGCCGATCTCGCCACCGCCAATTACGTTTCGAGCAACGTGAGCGTGCTGTTGGGCAACGGACTGGGGGGTTTCGCGGCGGCGGCCAACTTCGGCGCAGGTACTAATCCCTTTACCGTGACGGTGGGGGACTTCAACGGGGACGGCAAGGACGATCTCGCCGCCGCCAATTACGGTTCGAACAACGTGAGCGTGCTGTTGGGCAACGGCCTGGGGGGCTTCGCGGCGGCGGCCAACTTCGACGTAGGTTCGTCTCCCTATTCCGTGAGGGTGGCGGACTTCAACGGGGACGGCAAGGCCGATCTCGCCGCCGCCAATTACGGTTCGAACAACGTGAGCGTGCTGTTGGGCGACGGCGAGGGGGGCTTCGCGGCGGCGGCCAACTTCGATGTAGGTGCTAATCTCCGTTCCATGACGGTGGGGGACTTCAACGGGGACGGCAAGGCCGACGTCGCCACCGCCAATGTCAATTCGAACAACGTGAGCGTGCTGTTGAATACTTCGACGCCCCCCAACCAGCCGCCCGTGGCCAACGATGACGTCTACGAGGTCAACGAAGACGCCACGTTGGTCGTCGATGCCGCCAGTGGCGTGCTTGCCAACGACAGCGACGCGGACGGCGACACGCTGACGGTCAACCAGGTTCTCAGCGGCCCAGATAACGGAGCGCTAACACTGATTGCCAACGGTTCGTTTACCTACACGCCGTTCGCCGACTTTGATGGAATCGACACCTTCACCTACGAGGTCAGCGATGGCAAAGGTGGGCTCGCAATTGCGACTGTGACGATCAACGTACTGTCCACGCAGCAGCAAATCGACAACGCCATCAGTGACGTAGACGCTCTCGTGGCGGCGGGCATTCTGAATAATGGGCAAGGCAATTCCTTGACTTCCAAGCTCGACAATGCCGCTAAGAAGTTCGACCAAGGACAGACGAACCCCGGGATTAATCAACTTGAAGCATTGATCAATCAGCTCGAGGCATTCATCAACGCCGGCATTCTCGATGATGATGAAGGTGAAGACCTGATCAACCAGATTCTGAGTGCAATTGCCTCGGCCGGTTAGAAATGCCGGATATAGCGTCTCGCCACCTCTCCTCGTTTCCTCTCTCCCAGTCTCCCCCTCTCGTTCCCTAGGCGCGCGCCTCCGAACAAACTCGGCTTCGAAAGTTCGCGTCACCGCGATTTTCGCGGCCGAACTGAACGAACGCCAACGTTAGTGAGCCGCGCCATGACTACAATCCAATCTGATTTCATCCGCGTTCCTCCCTGGCTGTGCTCGGAGTTTCTCAGGAGTGGCCATGGGAATTCTTGATGTTATTGGCTTTTCGATGGTGTATGCTCCATGTCCTGGTTGGCGATGCTCGGCTAGCCGGAGCGTTTCGACTGGCGCATCGTCGGTCTCACACAATCTCGTCGTAAGGAGGCGTCACCATGTTTACTGCAATGAGTTTGTCGAGCAAACGGTCGACCCGTCTGGAGCGGAGGGTTGGATTCACGCTGATCGAACTGCTGGTGGTCATCGCGATCATCGCGATTTTGATCGGCCTGCTGCTTCCTGCGGTGCAGAAGGTGCGCGAGGCAGCGGCTGCCGCCGCGGCGGAAAGACATCTCGAGAATATCCAGCCAGCGCTCCAACTCTACATGAAAGAGAATCAGGGTCGTTGCCCCCCAAACGTCGGGGCGCTAGGGAGAGATGACATCCAGGAAATCATGGACGGCTATGTCTTCACAGTGGAGCCGGCGCGGCGCGGCGGATGCGTCGTTCACGCAGTGCCCTACCTGAAGGGCAAGACCGGTTCGATTAACTTCGTAATGCACGAAGTCGGTGACATCCGTCGAACGCCGACCCCCGGCGCTAACGCAGTGACCAATCAGATGTTTCGCAACATCGCCCGTGAAGGTGTCGCCACCGTCGCGGAGTTGTTGGGGAACAACGATGAGCGCGCGGCGGCCCGAGAAGTTCGCTGCCTGGTAGATTCGCATTCGGCCAGGGAGGCCGCCTTTGACACGCTCGACGCGGATGGCGACGGCAGTGTAACGGTTCAGGAAATCCTGGCCGTGAAGCCGCAATTTGGCAATGGCAGGGGCGATCCTGTGCCTGAGAATCCGGATCAGACGCCGTTGGACGAGTTCCTCAAATTCCTCGAGATGGAGATGGGGCTAGACGAAGCGACGAGGCAGAGATCAGGCGAAGACATCAGCAACATAGACGGCGTCACGTTACCGGCCGTCCAGCGTGGCGGGCCTGACCGGGATGGTGATGAGCGAGGATTGAAGCAGTGACGCTCGGCGTAAGTGGAGAACTCGAACCAGTGCGCCAAGCGCGTGGGCCTCGCGGACTCGGCCCACCCTACGTGCTCGGCCACGTGCGGCTACCGATCCCGCCCGCGCCAGGCCAGCATCCGCCATAAGAACAGCGGATTGCCCAACAGATACCGCCGCCACTTGTGGGGCTGTTGGAGCAGAACATGCGCCCATTCGTGCCCGAGCCGGCGGATCCAGCGCGGGGCGCGGGGCAGATTGCCGGCCCAACGGTCGATGAGGGCGCCCGTCCCCATGCAGATCGGCACGCGCAGCGAGCCGAGATGCCGGTCGATCCACTGCTCCTGCAGCGGGTTGCCCATGCAGACCAGAAGCAGATGCGGCTCGGCGGCGTTGATCTGTTCGATTACGTCGGGACAACGGTGCTTGTCGATATAGCCGTGATGGTAGCCGGCCAGTGTCCAACCCGGAAAAAGCTCCTCGGCCTTGGCCGCGGCGCGGGCAACCATGTCGGCCGCGGCGCCGAGCAGATAGTATCGCAGGCCGCGACCCGCGGTGTCGTGGAACAGCCGCGGCACGAGGTCCGTGCCGTTCAAGTTGGCCTTCATCCGCACGCCGCGGCAACGTGCCGCCCAGCGCACGCCGGTCCCGTCGCCGAAGACGCAGGCGGCACGGTTCAACACATCGCGAAATTCCGGCTGCCGGGCCGCGAAGTTGAGCGTGTGCGCGTTGACGAAGTAGACGGCTCGCGCGTGACCGTCGAAGTCGTCGATTATTTGCTCCAACGAGCGGATGGCACTAACCTCATCCAGGTTTGCAATCCGCACGCCGAACACCGAAACGAGCGAATTATCATCCGCGGCAAACCGGCTCGAGATTTCGAGCGGAAAGTCGATCGTTTTATCCTGAACAAGCAGGTCCGGCTCGCGCACTTGCACTGAGCTCATGTTCGACTTCCTTTCTGGGCTAACACGCCTCGATAAATGTCCGCAACCGCTACCGCCATGCTGGAGTCCGAGAAGTGTTCGCGCTGGCGATCAAACGCCGTCCGTCGCAAGCGCTCTTGCAGCGCGCGATTGCCGATCAGTTCACTCACCGTGTCGGCCAATGCGGCGGCGTCGCCCGGCGGGAAGAGCAGCGCGTCTTCACGATCATGCACCACATCAGTGATCCCATTGACGCGGCTGGCGACGATCGGCACGCCGGCCGCCATGCCTTCGAGCAGCACCATGGGCATCCCCTCGGGCAGGATACTGGGGAAGACCAACACGTCCATCCGATCGAGCTCGGCGTCGACGCGTTGTTGAAAGCCGCGCCACTCGATAACGCCCGCAAGGCCGAGCTGTTCCGCATGGCGGCGGATCTCGCGCTCGTAGTCGCTGGTTTCGAACCGGCCGACGATCCGCAGGCGTGCCGTAAGGTCGCGCGAGCGGAGCAGAGCTGCGGCGTCGAGCAATGTTTCCAGCCCCTTTCGCGGCCGCAGCAGCGCGACGAAGCCGAGAGTTCCATCAGCCGGCCAACCGCTTCGATCGGCCAACCGCGAACGAGTCGGGACGCCGTTGGGAACTACGTGCAGCCGTTCCGCAGGTACGCCCAGCCCGCTCAAGTAGTATGCCACGCTGGCCGAAACGGCGATGACGGCGGCGGCGGCCGGGAGTGACTTGCGCTCGGCCCAAGCGTTGAGCCGAGTGAACCGACGGCTCGCAACTTCGGAGGAGGTGTTTCCGTGGACGTGATGGACGATCGGCACGCCACACAGTGCCGAGGCAAACCGCGCGATCAGCAGAGCGCGGGGCGAATGCGTGTGCAGTAGATGGTATCGTTCGCGCCGCACGAGCCGCGCCAGGCGGAGGGCGGGGCGAAGGTCGAAGCGCGTGCGCATCGGTAGTTCGACGAGCGGCGTCTGGCGCGATTGTCGCATCGCGGCAAAGCAGCCCGATTTCAAGCACGCGAAGCCCGTCTCGACGCCAAACTCGGGCAAGCGCGCCGCCAGCAGATCCTGCACGCGCTCCGCGCCGGCATAGTGCTCGCCATTGATCACATGCAGCGCTCGGAGCGTCTGACGAGCGACCAGTCCGTCCGCTCTCCCTTGCGCTTCCAGTGCGGGTGCGGACGCCTCATCGATGAATGTTCCAAAGGGCATACGTCGAGCGCGACTGAATTGATGTCGGAGACGCGAGAAAAACCGGGGGCTAGCGCCCGGCGGCTGATCGCGGGAGGCGCTACTCAAGAATAGCCCATTGACGCGGTTCGTCATTCGTCATTCTGTGCCCGGTCAGTATGCCCCCCGCATCGAGATCACGGTCCACGGCGTCCGCAGCAAGAGCTTGATATCGGTCCACAGACTCTGATGTCGCACGTACCAGAGGTCCATCCGCACCCATTGGTCAAAGTCCACATCGGAGCGTCCGCTGACCTGCCATAGGCATGTTAACCCGGGCATCACGCAGAACCGGCGGCGCTGCCACGGGGCATACTGGGCGACTTCTTTCGCCAGGGCCGGCCGCGGCCCGACAAGCGACATGTTGCCCATCAGCACGTTGAACAATTGCGGCAATTCATCGATGCTCGTCTTCCGCAGCCACCTGCCGATGCGCGTGATGCGGGGGTCTCTTTTGGCCTTGAAGATGGGACCGTCCTTTTCGTTCGGCACCAAATGCCGCAGTTTCTCGGCGTCTAATCGCATCGTTCGAAACTTGATCATCTTGAACCGCCGTCCGCAGTAACCGACGCGCTCTTGAGTGTAGAACGGCCGCCCGCGCGTGGTGATCAACAGCGCGACGAACACGGGAACCAAGATCGGCAAAAACAGCACGAACGCCAGGAGTGCACCGGCGATGTCCAAGAGCCGCTTCAGGACGCGGTATGTCGTCGACGGGCAGCCGGCGGGTTCGACGATTGGCTCACCCGCTTGCAGCCGAGTCAGCGCCAGCGAGTAGTTCTCGGCGGCGGCGAAGCCGGAGAGATCATTTAAGCCGTTAGAAACGTCACGAGCGCGAGCGCTATCGTCGCGTATGTCGTTGAGCCTGCGGCCACCAATGTGCGCTCGACGGACTTTTCGGCGATTGGGAGCGATCCCTTTGGCACGGGCCCAGTTTTTGACGCGGACTTTGACCGACCAATTGGGGGCCAGGGTGTGCAAATCTGCGGTTCGCGGGTGTTGAGCGTCGCGGCAGTCCGGCATCATGCGGCCTCGCAAGGGGAAGGTGATACGTTGGGCGAGTAGAGACATGGCAAAGCCAGGGCCGCGCTGCGAATCGCAGCCAGGCAAGATCACCCAACTCGTGGCCCATCCGGCATTTAGAGGCGAACTGCGAAGCGGCGTCGCCGCCGCCACCGAGTTGCGGTTTTGCAACGCCGCACAAGAAATCGCATCAAATGATGCGGAAAGTGAGCGCCGGTTGGAGTTCAAGCTTTAGCTTGTTCTGAGCAGACCGGCTGGCCACTTTCGGTGTGACGTGGCTGTCGATTGACGCTGCGGCCGACATCCAAGCGGCGCGATTCCTGGCCAGGGTAGGAGAGTCCAACAGACATACCCGCCAGCAGGAAAATGATCGAGTTGTCCACGCTGGTGAAACTCACCTCGTGGAAAAGCATCTGCACCGAATACGTCGCAAGAGCACAGAGCACCAGCACGCCGTGGACCTTTACCCATGCCGGACGCCGCGGCCCTTGTGCCAATCGCCAGCCGTAATGGGCCCATAACGCAAGCAGCGTCATGTAGAGCAAGAATCCAACCAGCCCCAGCTCGACCAGCAAGCTCAGGTAGGTGTTGTGGTGGGCCCAGGGCCGGATGATCTCAAGGTTGAGCGACGTGCTACGGTCGTCGAGGTAGGGAAGCTTGGCCTCGGGGAATTGTCCGAAGCCGAAACCGAGCAGTGGCCGGTCTTGAAACATTAGCCACGACACATAGGCGAAGCTGGCTCGGCTGGCAGCCGAGCTGCGTGTGTCTTCCGAGGTTCCTTCGCGCTGAAAACTTGTCAGATTGTCGACATTTGCCGCGACGACCAGCGCGGCGGCGCCGATCGCGCCAAAGAGCACCAGCTTTCGCAACCAGTCTTTCAGCACGACTGCGGCCAACAGTAGTAGCGCGAGTGCCGTTCCCATCCAGACGCTGCGCGTGAGCGTGAGTGCCGCGGCCGCGAGGGGCAGAGGCAGGGCGAGCAGCATAGCCAGCTTGCCGGCGCGGCTCATTCGTGGCATCCAAAGTAGCGCGGCCGCAGAGCAGATCCCCAAATACAGCCCGAAGCTCACCGACTGCACCATTGGCCCACGAGCGCGGCCAAAGTGCAGACCGATCTTCGGATCCGCGATGTAGCGGGGAAACACCAGCGACCATTGGCTCGTCATTTCGGCCACACCGGTCAAGCCGAGATAAATACCAAACAGCGCCAGGAACCCGTGGACCATCACCACGCGCGGCTCGGTAAGCGCCGACTGCCGGGCGACGAAGTACAACACTGCCGGAATCAAATAGCCGACGACCAGGTGCCACAGCGGCGACCCGCCGGCGTTCTGCGCCGTTGCGCCAGCGACGAACGTGCTTATCGTGATGAGCGCCAGGAACCCTAGCAGCACGATATCAACTCGGGCCAGCCGCTTGGGATCGACGCCGCCGAGCTTGTACTGCACGACGAACCACACCACGAGCACGCCGATCCAAAGCCGATCCAACGTGAGCGGAAGTGAACCGAGATCGAAGTGCAAGAACTCGTAGCCGAAGCAAGTAGTCAGTACGAGGAATACCAGGCAACCCGCCATCGGCGAGACGCGAATTGCCAGCGCAACCGCCCAGATGGCGGCAGCGATCACGGCGATAGTAAGCAAAAAGTCCATGCGGCATTACAACCCGTTTAGAAAACGTAGATTGCGAATACCGACCGGCGGGCGACCAGCCGCCGTGCGATGTGGCGAAAAGTCACCGTACTGCGTGTCGTAATGGCTACAACTGGACCGGTTGGCACGATTGCTGAACCGGCGGGCGCCGGCGTAGCGCCGCTTCGCAATTCCCCTTGCACGTCGCAGTTGCCGAGCAAAAGTTGAATTGGCCATGCGAATTACGCTCCACGACTGCTTCGACCAATTAGCGCCCTGGCGGGAGCGATGGAACCAGCTCGCGCGCGGACTGCCGTTTCGGCGTTGGGAGTGGCTGGAGCCGTGGTGGACGCACTACGGCTTGGAGTCCGGTCAGCCGACTCCGGCTAAGCGGCTTGTGCTGCTTGCCGTTTGGGACGATCAACAACTGATTGCGGTCGCCCCCTGGTATCTCAGCCGCGGATGGGGCGAGGGGCGGACGCTGCGAGCGCTTGGCGCCGGCGAAGTCTGCTCGGAGTACGTGACCATCCTCTGTGATCTGGGTTGCGAGGATCGCGTGGGGGCGGCACTGGCCAATTGGCTGACGGAGAATGCCTGCGGACGGCGCGACGAGAAACTGGATTGGGAGCTGCTGGAGCTGAGCGGTGTCGTTGCCGGCGATCGTAATGTCAGCCGGTTGCTGGATCACCTGGCGGAGCTTGGCAACGACGTCTATCCGCGCGCCGGCCAGAGCTGTTGGCGGATCGAGCTGCCAGAACGCTGGAACGAATTCGTCTCGCGACTTTCCAAGTCACACCGCAAGCAAGTCCGCCGCGCGGCGCGAAAGCTGGCAGACCGGCGGGCAATTGTCCATCAGGCGACAACGCTGGACGAGTTGCGGCAAGGCTTCGACATCCTCGTAGACCTGCACCAACGTCGTTGGGAAAGCCTGGGCGATCGCGGCTGCTTTGCGCGGCCGGGCTTCGCGCCGTTTCATCGTGCAACAAGCGAACGGCTGTTTCTCGACGGTTGTGTCGATTTGTTATGGCTGGAGCTCGATGGACGGCCGTTGGCGGCCGAGTACCACTTGTTGGGAAGCGACGTCGTGTACGCCTATCAATCGGGGATCGATCCCGATCGGCTAGAACACGAGCCGGGCCGGCTGGCGGTGACCGCGACGATTCAACGCGGCATCGAGCGCGGCTTCCGGAGCTACGATTTCCTCCGCGGCGACGAGCCCTACAAGGCCCACTGGCGCGCGGAGCCGAGGCCGATGTGGGAGATTCGCGTCGTCCCGCCGCGCGCTGGCGCGCGGCTGCGGCAGGGAGTTTCGTCGGCGACCGATAGAGTGAAGAGTTGGATCAAGAGCGGGTTGGAGCTGGCGGGGTTGCGGTGAGAGGGTTCGGGGTTCAGGGTTCAGGATGAGACGGCGCCATGTCAATGATCAGCACGATCCATATAACTCGAGTTGACACGCGGACGCTACCGAGCGCGCTGGCCGATGATTGGAATCGGTTGGCCGGTGATGTTCCGTGCCGGCGCTGGGAGTGGCTGGAACCGTGGTGGCGGCATTACGCGACTTCGAATGATGAATTGTTTGTGCTCCTTGTGCGCGACTCACTAGGAGAGCTGCTAGGCGTTGCGCCTTGGTACCTCAGCCGTTCGCTGCGGCATGGCCGCGTGGTGCGGTTTCTCGGTTCGGGGGACGTTTGTTCCGACTATCTGACGATCTTCGCCCGGCCGGAGGCGCGGTCGCTGGTGGTCGATGAGATCGTCGATTACTTGACCGGCGAAGCCGCCGGCGAGTGGGACATGATCGAGCTGGCCGGTATCGCGGCGGACGACGAAGCCACGTTGGCACTGATTGAGCGGCTGGCGGAGCGCGACTATGTCGTTCACCAACAACCCGGCGAGAGTTGCTGGCGGCTGGAACTTCCTCCAGATTGGGAGTCGTACGTTAAAACGCTCTCCAAGACGCGGCGTGAGCGGACTCGGCAGATCGTACGGGACTCGTTTCAAACTGGCCGCGCCGTGAGCCGTCAGGTGCTGGATCGCGACGATCTGCCGCGGTACTTCGATCTGCTCGTCGAGCTGCATCAGAAGCGGCGGCGATCGATGGGCGAAGCGGGCTGTTTCGGCGACGCCATCTTCACGGCGTATCACCGCGAAGTGATGGAGCGGTTTTTCGCGTTAGGACGGCTGAGGCTGCAATATGTCCTGCTGGATAACCGCCCCGTGGCGATCGAATACGACCTGACGGGTGGAAACACGATCTATTTTTATCAGAGCGGGATCGAGCCCGACGTACTCGATCAGCGCCCAGGTTGGATGGGGACGATCGGCTCGCTGCGCTCGGCGATCGAGCAAGGCTACCGCACATTCGACTTCATGCGCGGCGACGAAGCGTACAAGTCGTCGTGGAAGGCGCAGCCGCGACCGACGATTGAAACGCGCATTGTGGCCCGCCGGCCGGCTGCGCAACTTCGCCACACCGCCTGGCTCGCCGAGCGGCAGGTGCGGCGATGGGCCAAGGCGCGCTGGCGACGTGACCGAAGCTAAAAAGGAACAACATCGTGTGCCACTGCTCGCAGCGAGCAGTGCCACGGCGACTTCGACGACCCATGACAGTCAAAAGCCAACTCAAAAAGCCGCTCGTCGCGTTGTACTACCAGGCGACGCTGCCGCTGCGCGTGCTGCGCAATGCGCGGCTGATTGCAGCCGGGCAAGCTCCGGTACTCGTCTTGTTCTACCACCGAATCGCCGACCATGGAGCAGTGCCATGGAGCCATACCAACGCCGAGTTCAAGCGTCAGATGAATTGGCTGAAGCACCGCTGCGATATGGTGTCGCTCGAAGAGGCGCAGCGGCGCATTCGCAGTGCTCGCAATGATCGGCTCACCGCATGTGTCACGTTCGACGACGGCTATGCCGAGAACTGCGACCAGGCCATTCCGTTTCTCCTTGAAGAGCAGATCCCCTGCACGTATTTCGTTTCCACGTATTACGTGCTCGAACAACAGCCTTTCCCTCACGATGTGAGGCTCGGTTTCCACTCCTCGCCCAACACGGTCGAACAAATCCGCATGATGGCCGACGCCGGGATCGAGATCGCCGCGCACACGCGCACACATCCGGACATGGGTAGCGTCCACGACCCGCAGCGAATCCGCGAAGAGTTTGTCGTCGCCGGCCAGGAGCTGGAAGACATGGTGGGCCGGCGGGTGCGCTACTTCGCGTTTCCGTTTGGAATGCCGTGCAACATGACGCCGTTGGTGTTTCACTTGGCGCGGGAACAAGGTTACGAGGCGGTTTGTTCGGCGTATGGCGATTACAATTTTCCCGGCGACGACGCCTTTCACATTCGTCGGTTTCATCCTGACGACATGGTGCGGCTTCGCAACTGGGGCACCATCGATCCGCGCAAGCAGTGGTGGCGGCCACAGTACGATTACCGATCAAGCCTGATCAATCCGGCGGAAATGGAAGCGGTACTGGCATGAAGGCCGGAGCGGTGTTGTCGGTCAGCGACCAGGTTGTGGACGATGCGCCCGTGCTACGGCCCACGCTGTTGGGCGGGGACACCTTAGCGCAGAGCCTGGTGGCGCTGTTGGTGCTAGGGGTTGCTCAACGCATCATCGGATTTGGCCGCAGCGTATTGGTCTGTGGCTGGTTGCCGCCGGATCAGCTTGGCGAATGGGATCTGGCGAACCGTTTCTTTATTTTCGCCGCGCCGTTGGTGGTGTTGGGACTCCCCGGATCATTCGGTCGGTATCTGGAACACTACCGGCAGCGCGGGGTCTTGCACTATGTGTTGTTGCGCACGATTGGCGTTTGTGCCGCATTGGCGGTCTTCGCAGTCGTCGCGATGCTCGCGGCGCCAGAGTTCATTGCCGAGCAGGTATTTGGCCGCGCCGATCGCGCGTCGAGCGTCGCCCTCCTGGCAATCGGGCTCGTGGCGGTGATTGCTTACAACTACCTCACCGAGATGCTGACGGCGCTGCGCCTGGTGCGGATCAGCTCAATGGTACAGTTTCTAAACACCCTGGCATTTGCCGCGCTGAGCGTCGTGTTCCTCGCACTGTGGCGACTAGATGCGCTGGCCATCGTGCTGGCCTACGCGGGTTCGTGTCTGCTGTTGGTGCTGGCGGCGATCGTCTGGCTGGCGATGCATTGGTCGCAGTTGCCGCGCGATGGCGCTCACGTGCCGCGCGGGGAGATGTGGCGGAAACTCATGCCGTTCGCGGTCTGGGTTTGGGTTACCAATTTGCTGTACAACCTGTTCGAGGTCATCGGCCGGTATATGCTCTTGCACGTCGGCAATTTGCCAAATGCCCAAGCGCTCGTCGGCCAGTATCACAGCGCTCAGGTGATTCCCGTATTGATCGTGTCGGTAGCGAGCCTGTTGGCGGGCATGATTCTGCCGCACCTCAGCCGCGATTGGGAATGGGGCGACCGCGGCCGCGTGAGCGACACACTAAACCTGACACTCAAGCTGCTTGGCCTGGCCACGTTCGCCGGCTCCCTACTGGTACTGCTTGCGGCGCCCTTGTTGTTCGACCTGGCCTGGCAGGGTAAATATGCCGAGGGGCTGACTCTGTTGCCTTTGGCGCTGGCGAGCTGCGGCTGGTTGGCGCTTTCGACTGTAGCGCAGATGTATTTGTGGTGCGCGGAGCGGGCGACGCTGGGCTGTGTTTCGCTGGCGATCGGGCTGGTGACCAACATACTACTCAACCTGGCATTGATCCCAGCCTATGGACTGCCGGGCGCCGTCATCGCCACGGCGACGAGCAATTTCGCGGTGTTGGGCATCGTACTGGCTCTCAATCGCGGACTGGGAATGCGCGTGCAGCATGCGACGGCCTTAGTGGGTCTGCTGCCGCTGGCGCTCTTGCTCGGGTCGTGGGTTGCGCTGGCCGTGCTCGCTCTGACCGTGCTGGGTCTGTTGACAAGTCACCGTCTGCTCACCGAACAAGAAAAACAACGGATCGTCTCCGTTTGGCAAGATTACCGTGCAAAGTTTCGGCCGCACCACGTACGTTGACGCGCGCCCCCATCACCAATCCACCGACCACTACCATGTTTCGCCATGCTAAATTCCTGCAACCGCTCGATGAGCGCGGCCCATTGCGGGTAATGTTCCTGATCAACGACATGTCCATCGGCGGCGCTGAGATGCTCTTGGACCAGCTCATCCGTCGGCTGGACCGAACGCGCTTCGCGCCCGAGGCGTGCTGCATGCGCGGGCTGGGGGAATTGGGCCAAAAGCTACGTGATGTGGCGCCGGTCTTCTCGCACGTGCTCAAGCACAAGTTTGATATCCCCGTGCTATCGCGGCTTGTGCGCCTATTTCGGCGGCGGCAAATTGACGCCGTGGTGACCGTGGGCGCAGGCGACCGAATGTTCTGGGGTAGGCTGGCAGCATGGCGTGCCGGCGTACCGATTGTGATTTCGGCGCTGCACTCGACGGGGTGGCCCGATCGCGTCGGCCGATTGAACCGCATGTTGGCCCCGTTGACCGACGCCTATGTGGGAGTAGCGACTTCACATGGCAAATACTTAATCGAAAACGAGCGTTTTCCGGCGAAACGCGTGTTCGTGATTCCCAACGGCGTGGACACCGATCGATTCATTCCTCGCTCGCGCGATCCCGCTCGACTCGAGCAGCTCGGCATTCCTCGCGAGGCAAAGATCGTCGGCCTGGTTGCGGTTCTGCGGCCGGAGAAGAATCACGAACTATTCCTCCGCGCCGCGGCGCTTGTCCGAAAACAAGTTCCCGAGACGCATTTCGTACTCGTCGGCGACGGGCCACAGCGAGCGGCGATCGAACGACTGACCGCTGAACTAGGTCTCGGCCGTGCAGTGCATTTTCTCGGCCCGCGCGGCGATGTTCCGGAGCTTCTGCCGCTGTTCGACGTGTTCGCGTTAACCTCGAAGATCGAGGCCAGCCCGGTCTCGATCCTCGAAGCCCAGGCCTGCGGCGTGCCGGTCGTGGCGACGCGCGTCGGCTCCATTCCCGAGTCGGTGATTGACGGTGAGACCGGCTTACTCGTCTCGTCGGAGGATGTTGATGGTGTTGCGGCTGCCATCACGCGCATCCTTGGCTCTTCCTCGCTGGCCCGATCGCTCGGCGCCGCCGCCCGCGAATTCGTCGTGGAGCACCGCTCGCTCGATGCGATGGTCAATGGGTACGAAGAGCTAATCACGCAGCTCTACGAGCAGAAGCTGACGCCCGTGGAATTCCGCTGCGCCATAGGTTAGCGAAGCGTCGACTATGTGTGTACGGGTTGGCGATTGCGGCTCGGGTGACCCAGCCGTCACCTTGTCTTACGGCATAGCCGAGACCAGTTGTGCGGTGAAACCGCGAGAAGGTGAGGTTAACGCGCGTGACCAAGTTCGGACTTCGAGCCGCGTCGTCGATGTACAAAGCGACAGTGCCGCTGCACTGAGACAAGCATCTAGAACACGCATTCTTTCAGACGCTCATCGCCGATTGACCTTGTGCTACCTCATGGTTTGAGGTAGCCTGCGGGCGTTCCCTTTCAGCAGCCGATTCAGTGCCACAAGGTGTCCACGATGAGAACCAAGCGAACCAACCCGGATTTCCTCAACGGCGTACCAGAGTTGCTGATGTTGAGGTTGCTTTCACAACGCCCAATGCACGGCTATGAGCTGGTGCAAGCATTGCGTCAGGCCAGCGGCGAAGTGCTCGATTTCGGTGAGGGCTGCGTCTATCCGATCCTACACCGCCTGGAAGCCAACCGGCTTCTTAAGTCTCACCGGGATATTGTGGGCGGTCGTAGCCGGTTGGTGTACAGCGTTACGGTGCGTGGTGAGAAACGGCTTGCCGAGTCGATCTCGTTGTGGAAAGGCATAACTGAAGCAATCTCCAGCGTTCTCATGGGGGCCAAGCATGGCCAAGTCCAAGTGGCTTAATCAAGTTGCAGATGCGATGCGGGTCCAAGGGCTGTCGGCGCCGTATATAAGGCGGTTCACGGAAGAACTTGCCGATCATTTCGAGGATCTATTCGAGGAGTCAAGAAGCATGGATGCAGATCGGCTTTCCGAACGCATGGGCTCGCCGCATGAGCTTGCCCGTCGGGCCGCGAACGAGTTGCGACTACGGACTTACGCGGGTCGTCACCCCTTCGTCACGTTTGTGGCGGCGCCTTTGCCGACGGCGGCGCTAATCTTGGTCGGCATTTGTTTGTCAATGGTGCTTGTTCTAAGCGTCCTACCGGAGGGATCGTCGAGAGACAATTACGTCCCGGATTGGGCCGCAGCCGTCATGCAGTCCATTGTGTGGGCGATGCGCTATGTGCCCTTCATGTTTGGGGCGGTGCTATTCTGCCACCTAGCGAAGCGTGCTTTGCACCGGCCTGGTTGGTCATTCGTTGCTTGCGCGCTCATCGCGCTGTCGGCCGGTTCGTTCGCTGTTCATTTGACGCTTCCCACGAACGGCCCTGGCAGCGGATCGCTGACAATGGGGTTCGGATTTGCGGCTGGTGCATCGCAACTGCTGCAAGCACTGGCCCCATTGGCTGTATGGGCCGCTTATGCGGGTTTGGGCCTCCGAAATCGAAACCCTGCCGCTGTGGCGTGAAGGACTTCGGCGGTGCGTGATTAAGCTCGAGTGAGACAAATTGAGCTGCCAGAGCTGCGTGCACACCGAATCGGCATCAATTCAGGCACATTTTCCGGGCAATCGCGACGGCGCCTCGCACCGGTTCTTCGATGATCGTGACCGTCGCGGGGTGGAGGTTGCGATCGGCAAGATAAGCGAGCGCCTGATCGCGATAGGTTGGCTGATTGAGGAGCACGCTGCCGGCAAGGGCGAGCGGGTATGAAACGGGCGAAAAGCCAAGCCGCTGCGCTACCGCGGCGATTATGTCCGCGAGCGACATGGCGCCTGTGTCGATGATGTTGGCGGCAACTTCGTCGGTCGCCGCCAGATCGAAGACGGTGGGGGCCAACGATGCGATTTGCGAGGGCGTTGTGGCAGCGTCATGGACCCAATCGACCAGATCGCGCGGCTCGGCCAGGTGGAGCCGTTCGAGGAAGCCTGGCAATAACGCGGTCGTGCGATCGCGCCCATCGTGCGCTCGAAGAGCCGCCCGCAGCCCGGAGAGGGAGAGCCAATAGGCGCCGCCTTCGTCGCCCAACAAATACCCCCAGCCGCCGGCGCGGGCGACCGCACCAGCCTTGTTCCGGCCCCATGCGAGTGAACCCGTGCCGCAGATGAGAGCGACTCCGGAGTTCTCTGCAGAGGCGGCGGCCAGAATCGGTTCGGCATCCGTCGTAACTCGAACTTTTTCAGCGATCCGCCGATTCGACGCCCAGGAGACCATCTTTTCCTGCTCGGCGGGCCGGCCGGCTCCGGCCAACGCCAGACAAGCGGCCGCGACTGCCGTTCGCGGCAATTGTGCGGCTGCAAAGGCCGCATCGATGGCGGCATCGATGTTGGCCTGAGCTTTTTCGAACCCGACTGCGCGCGGGTTGCTCGGACCAGCAGTACCGCGGCCGAGCAACTCATCCGCATCGTCCTTGGCGGCAAGCCCGGCGATGGTCTTCGTGCCTCCGCCGTCTACACCTAAGACAAGCTCAGAATTCTTTGAGGCCGTTTGTGGCATACGCAGCGCGGCCTATGGTAGCAACCAAAGGAGATTAGCCGCAAATCCACGCGAATGGACGCGAATACGGAATCTGATCCACAACCGTTTGATCGACAGAAGCAAACGAAGGAAACAAAGACCGGCAATTGGGCGAAATGCTTTCTTCGTTTCCTTCGCGTCCTTCTGTTCCAAAATCTCTTGTCGGGAAAACAAGTTTTTACAGGTTTGTATTAGCATTGCATCGCTCACGTCTCGGCGGTTACTGGGGCTTCGAGCGCCGTGCGTAAGTGGCCCCCGGCCTGATGGAGTAGGCGACGGGCGGACTCGGGGGATAGGTTTCGTTGATAGGCCACCACGGCGGTTTTTAGTTCGCCGCCACAAGCGGCTAGTTGCTGCTCGGCCTCTGCTTCGGTTAGGCCGGTTAGCGCAGCGACAAGCCGGCGGCTGCGGACTTTCAGCTTCTCATTGGTTGCCTTGAGGTCGACCATCAGATTCCCATAGGTCTTGCCGAGGCGCACCATGGCCCCCGTGGAGAGCATGTTCAGAACCATCTTAGTGGCGGTACCGGCCTTGAGGCGCGTGGATCCGGCAATGATTTCTGGACCGACGATGGGCGTGATCATCAAGTCGGCGACGTCGACCAGCGCCGAGCCGTCGTTGCATGTCAGACCGATGGCATAAGCTCCGACTTCCCGGGCATGTTTCAGGCCGCCGAACACGTAGGGGGTTCGGCCACTCGTGGCGATACCAACGACAATATCCTTTGACGAGAGCCCGATTTGCTTCAGATCGTTGACGGCGAACTCGGGATGGTCCTCAGCGCCTTCGACTGCGCGGCGGATGGCAGCGTCTCCGCCCGCGATCAGTCCCAGCACCATGTCTGGGGGAGTGCTGAAGGTGGGCGGACACTCGGCCGCATCGAGCACCCCGAGTCGGCCGGAAGTGCCGGCGCCAAGATAGACCAGGCGTCCACCGGAATGCAGCCGGTCGGCAATGACTTCGACGCCGGAGGCGATCGAAACTAACTCTCGACCCACCGCCTCGGCCACTCGGGAATCCTCGGCGTTCATGAGGCGAACAATCTCGAGCGCCTGTAGGCTATCGATGTTTTGCGAGGCGGAGTTGCAGGCTTCAGTGGTGAGGTTGGTGTTCATCGCGCGGCGCAGTGACTATGCTAAGAGGCCGCTGGCAACGGGCATAGCCTCCATTGTACTTAACCATGGAGGCACGGAGGTCACGGAGAAGTCTCTAAGGAAGCCAGGAATCCAGAAGGGTGTGGACCTGCGACACTTTTCTCCTGCTCTCGTGGATTCTTTAGAAACCCATTCTCTTCGACGATCAATTTGACGAACAGAAGTTAACGAAGAAAACGAAGAAAGAAGACAAGTACCAGCTATTGATCACGGCGCTTCTCTTCGTTTCTCGCCACGGCGAGTCGCCTGCGGAAACCTTCGCGTCCTTTTGTTCAAAATGTAGTACACGACATGCAACTGGCCATCAGCAATATCGACGTGGCGATCATCGCCGCATATCTGCTGGCCGTGGTGCTGTTTGGGGCTTGGGTCGGACGTCGACAACGAGGCGTCAACGATTATTTACTCGGCGATCGGCAGTTGCCATGGTGGCTGCTATTGATCTCCATCGTAGCGACCGAGACCAGTTCGGTCACGTTTCTCAGTGTGCCAGGGACTGCGTATCGCGGCGACTTGACGTTCTTGCAGTTGGCGATCGGCTTTGTCGTGGGCCGTTATGCCGTCGTGGCGCTGTTGTTGCCCCAATATTTTGAGGGCCGGCTGCTGACCGCGTATCAGGCGCTCGATCGCCGCTTCGGCGTGGCGACGAAACGGCTGGCTTCGCTGTTGTTTCTCGTCACGCGCTCGCTGGCCGACGGCTTGCGACTCTATCTGACAGCCATCGTGCTGCGGCTGGTACTGTTTGGTAGTGACCCCGAATCCCCGCCCAGTGCTGAACTGGCCTTCGATCAAGAACTCGCCTGGGCGGTCGTGTTCACCGGTACGGCGACCATCCTCTACACCAGCCTCGGCGGAATCAAAGCGGTCGTATGGACTGATTTCATCCAGTTCTTTATCTATCTCGCCGGCGCGACTGCCAGCGGGATCGTGATTGCCGTCTCCATTGGTCTCGGCGCGCCGGGATCGGACTGGTCGGATGTCGCCGTCGATCCTGCCAAATTGCGGGTGTTTGATCTGTCGCTGAGCGTCACGCAGCCGTACACGCTGTGGGCCGGAATACTGGGCGGCGCTTTTATTGCCTTGGCATCCCACGGCGCCGATCAACTGATGGTGCAGCGGTATCTTTCCGCCCGCAGCCTGCCGGAGGCCGCCCGCGCGCTAAAGTGGAGCGGCTGGGTGGTGCTGGCACAGTTCTCCGGTTTTCTGCTGTTGGGTCTCGGACTGGCGGTATTCTATCAGGGCCGGGAATTTGCCCGGGCCGACGAAGTATTTGCGACGTTTATTGTAGAGGAGTTACCGATTGGTGTCGTGGGTTTGACGCTCGCCGCCGTATTAGCGGCTGCCATGTCCACGTTATCGGGTTCGTTGAACTCGCTGGCCGGCGCCGCGATGAATGACTTCTATGTGCCGTTGGTCGCCCCGAATGCTTCGCCACAGCACCAGCTCCGCGTCACTCGGAGTTTGACCGTGGTCTTCGGTGTGATTCAAATCGCCGTCGCGATTGCAGGGCAATACCTGCAGAGCACGGTGGTGGAAGCGGTTTTATCCATCGCCGCCTTGACGACCGGCACGGTGCTCGGGATTTTTTTGCTTGGCGCACTTACGCGGCGCGTGGGCCAGCGGGCTGCACTGGTGGGCATGGCGGTTGGGCTCGCGGGAATGCTCTATCTGCGTTTCGCGACGCCGATCGCCTGGACCTGGTACTCGTTCGTCGGAGCGGTAGTGACGTGGATCGCCGCCTGGGTTGCACAAGCTCTGCTGCCCCGCAACAGCAAGGAACACAGATGAACACGGATATGAATAGATGCACACAGATGAGCGCTTTATGCCGCGGCTGCGGATCCATGCTGCATCATCTGTATTTATCCGTCTTCGTCTGTGTTCATCTGTGTTCGCCCGATTTGCCGAGCAGCGTGGCGAGTGCGGCTGATTCGCCCGCGGCCGTTGTCTTGACCGGGATTGACGTTCTGGAGAAAGGGCATTTCAAACCGCTCGCCGGCCAGCGGGTCGGCTTGATTACCAACCATACGGGCCGGAACCGCAACGGAAAGAGCACGGCGCAACTTCTCCAAGAGGCACCCAATGTGGAGCTGGTCGCCCTGTTTAGCCCTGAACACGGCTTCGAGGGAAAACTGGACTCCGCCAAGATTACCGACATGCAGGACCTGCAGACCGGCTTGAACGTGTACAGTCTCTATGGCGACACGCGCCGACCTACTGCCTCGATGCTTAAGGAAATCGACACGTTGGTGTTCGATATCCAAGACATCGGGGTGCGATTCTATACGTACATTTCCACCATGGGGGAAGCCATGCAGGCGGCGGCGGAGCACCGCAAACGCTTCGTGGTGCTCGATCGCCCAAACCCGATCAACGGCGTTGACGTCGCCGGTCCGATGCTCGATAAGGGCCGTGAATCGTTCGTCGCATTCCACCGCCTGCCGGTGCGGCACGGAATGACGACGGGAGAGCTGGCCCGCTATTTCAAACAGGAGCTGAAGCTCAATCTGGATCTGGAGGTAATTGCCTGTGAAGGATGGGAGCGAAAAGATGCGTGGGACGCAACCGGCCTGGTATGGGTCAATCCGTCTCCAAACATGCGCAGCCTCACGCAGGCCTGGCTCTACCCTGGCGTTGGATTGCTGGAGACGACGAACGTTTCAGTCGGCCGCGGAACCGACACGCCGTTTGAGGTGATCGGCGCACCGTGGCTGGATGGCCGACGCCTGGCCGCAGACTTGCGCCGCCGATCGATCAGGGGCGCCAGTTTTGTAGCGATTGAATTTACTCCAGCTTCGAGCAGATTTGCCGGCCAGAAGTGCGGCGGCGTGAACATCATTATCACCGATTGGCGGCAATTTGAACCGCTTCGCACCGGTTTTGAAATCGCGGCGGCGTTGCGACGGCTCTATCCGGATGCCTGGGAAGCGGAAGGTTATCTGCGTCTCTTGGGCAACCGGCGGACGCTCGAGGCGCTGCTCTCGCGAAAGTCGGCTGATGAAATGAAGGCCGTCGCGGACGAAGGCGTGCAAGAGTTTCTCGAACGGCGCAGCCGCGCGTTGTTGTATCGGTAACCTGCGACTTGCGGCTGAGGCCGCGCACCCGATAGCCCAGGCGCGCACCCGGCTGCCAAGTCGGCCTGGGTTACGACCCATCGCGGCTGAAGGCCGCGCACCCGATAGCCCAGGCTGAAGGCCTGGGTTACGATGTCCTCACGATTCATTCCAAGGCCCAACGGGCCGCGACTCGTCATTCAACAAGGAGATCGTCATGCCACAATCTTTGTCCAACGTTTTGGTTCACATTGTGTTCAGCACCAAACATCGGCGTCCGTGGTTACGAACTCCCGAGGTCCGAAGCGCGATGACCGGTTATCTGATCGGGACTTTGCAAAACCTCAAATGTTCGCCGTTGATCGTCGGGGTCGTGGAAGATCATGCCCACATTCTGTGCAACCTGCACCGCACGCTATCGGTTGCCAAACTGGTGGAAGAGCTGAAGACCAGCTCATCGGCGCGAATCAAGGAAGAGGGGCCGCAGCTCGCGGATTTTCATTGGCAAAATGGATACGGCGCGTTCTCAGTGAGCCAATCCAATGCGGCGCAAGTCAAGGAGTACATCGCAAATCAAGAAGAACATCACCGTTTGCGCTCGTTCCAGGAAGAGTTTCGGTTGTTACTGGAGCGGCATGGAATCTCGTACGACGAACGGTACATTTGGGATTGATCCAGTCACGGCCCGTTGGGCCTTCCGACGTATTTTGAATTGGCCGGTAACCCAGGCCTTCAGCCTGGGCTTTCGAGTTGGCGGCTTTCAGCCGCCTGACGCGGCATCTAACCGAGAATTCCTTCTTGAGCCAGTCGCTCGCGCAATCGGTCCAGTACTTTTTGGTCATCGAGCGGCTTGGAAAGCCCCTGCTCGCTTTGCTGCGCGGCGAGCTGATTGCGCGCATTCCAGCGAACGAGCTTGTCGTGTTCGATCTGGTCGAGCGCATCCATGGCGTCGCGGAGCACGTCGTCTTCGCTTTGGTACGCGCCCTCATCCAAACGAGCCTTGAGCCGCTCTCGGATATCGGTGGGGATTTCGTACGCCATGACAGTAGTTTACCACGGCCGGCTGATCGAACCAAGCGAGCTATGTAAGCTCGCGGGTACGGCGCCCTGCCAGTAATGTCGATGCCTTTCGCGGTCCGCGGATGTACAATCCGTTCGGACCAAGGACACCACAACCGGATTGGCAGGCCGTTCAAGCACGGCTAAATGCTTTAGCGTTCACACCGTGAACCATCATGCACTGAGATGAACCGGCGGGTGCGAACTGGCTTAGAATGCTGTCTGGAAGATCCGCCGGAGATACTTCGCGGCGCGCGGTTCGGCCTGTTGATGAATCAGGCGTCCGTTGACAGTCGCTTCCGGTATGCCTGCGATGCGCTGGCAGAGAGATTCCCCGGTCAACTCAGGGCGATCTTCTCGCCTCAGCATGGTTTATGGGGTGAACAGCAGGCGAACATGATCGAATCGCGGCACGGCTGGTATGGTGCACTCGGCATTCCAGTGTTCAGCCTGTACAGCAATAGCCGGCGGCCGACTCGCGAAATGCTTGACGGTCTCGAATGTTTAGTAATCGACTTGCAGGACGTAGGGACGCGCGTCTACACCTTCACGTGGACGATGCTCGAATGCCTGAAGGCGTGCGCGGAGTTCGGTATTTCGGTGGTTGTTCTCGATCGGCCCAACCCAATCGGCGGAAACGTCATCGAAGGACCGACGCTTTTGCCGGAATTCAGGAGTTTCGTGGGAGGAGCGGCCCTTCCACTCCGCCATGGCTTGACACTGGGCGAGCTGGCAATGCTGTTGAACGCCGAGGAGCGCATCGGCGCACGGCTTCAAGTCGTGACGATGGATGGCTGGCGGCGGGAAATGCTGTTTCACGATACGGGCCTGCCTTGGATTCCGCCCTCGCCGAACATGCCGCGGCTCGAGACGGCACTGCTCTATCCCGGTCAGGTGCTGCTGGAGGGAACCAACGTCTCGGAAGGACGCGGAACCACACTGCCTTTTGAAGTGGTTGGAGCGCCGTTCGTCGATCCGGACGTCCTCGCGCGTGAGATTGCATCGCAGGAACACGCCGGTCTGAGTGTTCGGCCGGTACGCTTCGTCCCGATGTATGAAAAATGGCGAGGCATGAGTTGCGGGGGGATCGCATTACACATCGTCGATTCCACGAAAGTGAAACCGGTGCGATTTACCATCGAACTCTTGGCGGCGGTTTCCAGGCTGTACACGACCCGGTTCGACTGGCTTGGGCCGCCTTATGAATACGAGTATGAAAAGCCGCCGATCGACATCCTGTTTGGTTCAGCCGAGCTCAGATTAACGCTGCAAGATCCGTTGCATCGACAACAGAACCTGGCAGAATTAGCCGCCGTCGATGAGCAAGCGTGGTGGCAACGCGTCGCAAACTTCCTGCTCTATAGTTCTGTGCCCGTGTGACTGGGCTCGCTTTAGGGCGCGTGACGACACGGGTTGGGAAGCTCCACTCAAAGTCGTTCCACGCGCTAGCTTGCACCTGTCACCCGTCGCCGCCGGGGATCACCCTTAACTTTCTATTCCAATTGCTGGCGGGATCCCTGGGCTAGCGCCCGGCGGCTGATGCTTCCAGCATTTTGATCCAAGGCGCGACGTAATAACCGTGGTCGTGGTAGGTGCGGCCGCTCACCATGTGACGGTCGATCACGCACGGTTCGTTGACGTAGATCCCGCCGCAAACTTCAAGGTCGAACTTGCACTTCGCCACCGTGGCCATGCGTAGACCGCGCACGATGCCCGCCCGCGCCGGAATCTCGACGCCATGGCACACGCTGGCCATCGGTCGCTTGTTCTCCCAGAACCAACGCGTAATGCGCAGCAGATCTTCATCCTCGCGGAGGTACTCAGGCGCCCGCCCGCCACTGAAAAAGATGCCGGCATACTCCGCGGGCTTAATGTCCTTGAAGGCGATTTGCGCCTCGATGGTGTAGCCCTCCCATTCCTTGGTGATCGTCCAACCCGGTTTCACCTCGTGCAACACCATCTGGTAGCGCCGCTTTTCGGGCGCGGCGACGACGGGCTCGAAGCCGGCCTCAATCAGGCGGTAATAGGGATATAGCGTATCCACGGTTTCCGTGGCGTCGCCGACAATGATCAGGACCTTGGGCTTCGTCATTTATCCTGCCGCTTCATCGTTCATCGTTCATCGTTTCGCTATGCCGTCCAATCGCGGGTGGGGCGCGACCGGAGGCGGTTGGCCTCGTCGTCGCCGATGAACTCCTCCTTGGTGGGGTCGAGCTTCAGCTTGCGGCCGAGCACCCAGGCGATTGCGGCCGCGTGGCAGGCGATGTGCGAGCGGCGCATGACGTCGGGATTGGCGGCCGTCTTCGCGCGCGAGCGGACGCAGTCGAAGAAGTCGCGGGCGTGCGCCGAGACATCAAGGCCGCGCACGCGCTTAGTGGATTCGCCCAACTCCTTTTGCAGTTTCTCGAGCTGAACCACGATTTCCCCTTCGTCGCCGGTCTCCACCCAACCGTCTTCGCCGACGAAACGCACGGGACATGTGCCCAAGCGCGAGATGTAGTGCGGCGCCCGGTTGCCGAACGGCTCCGGCAAAAAATCCAACAGCAACGTCACGCCGTTGGCATAGCGGCAGGTGATGCCTTTTTCGGACGGCTCGTACTCCAGCGGCATCGTGTCGTCGGCCTGGTTGGCCCATTGGCAGAGGTCGACCGTGTGCGCTCCCCAGTCGAGCAGCCGCGCGCCGGAATCAAAATCCCACTGGCCGCGCCAGCCGCCGTCGACATATTTCTGGTTGAAGGGACGCCATGCCGCCGGCCCGAGCCAAAGGTTCCAGTCCACCACTTCAGGCGCGGGAAGCGGCTGCGCGGGGAGCCACGTGTTGTCGAGCAGCGGAACATACACCGAGGCGTGCAGCGTTTTCAGTTTGCCAAGCTTGCCGCTGTGAGCCAGCTCGACCGCCTTTTGAAAATTGGGGACGCTGCGGCGCTGCGTACCCGCTTGAAACACCCGCCGCTCGCGGTGCATCGTGTCGGCAAGCTCCTGGCAGTTATTGATCGTGATGCCGCAGGGTTTTTCACTGTAGATATCCTTGCCCGCCTTGGCGGCCAGGATGGACGCCGCGGCGTGCCAGCGATCGCCGGTCGCGATCAACACCGCGTCAATTCCCTGTTGGTCGAGCAATTCGCGAAAGTCGCGGTAGACCGTGCAATCGCTGTTGCCGTAGTGCTGGTCGACGAGCGTCTTGCCCGCCTCGCGACGTTTGGCCTGCACCTCCGCAATGGCGACGCAGCGGATGTCGGGAAACTTCAGCATCGCAGTCAGATCGTAAGTGCAGCGGGGACCGATTCCGATCACGCCGAGCGTGATTTTTTCGCTCGGCGGAGTGGCGGCTTGATGTCCCAGTACGTGGGCGGGAACAACGGTGGCTGCGGCAACGGCGGCGCTACCCAGCAAGAAATCTCTGCGGGCGATGGTATGTTTGGTGTTCATGGCTTATCACCCTTCGATTTGTGCTCGCTGTCTTGGCAACGACGCTAGTTCGAACGCGTGCAATTGTGCCATGCCGGCGGTCGCTGGCCAGCGCGCACGATTGTACGTGGGAAAACAAGGTTACGCTACCTGCCGGGTCCCGTCACCGTTCGTGGCATGGCGTTCCGCCGCTGTATCCGACCTTTGCCATTCTGTGGGCTTGACTCGAGTCGTCGTGTCCGATAGATTTAGTCCACTAGATGATCCTCACTCCGGCGCGGCTCGAACCTTGTCAGGAGAACGTCAGCATGAGCACCGCTGTTCGATTGGGCCGCGTGCAGCTCCGCATCATGCAGGTGCTCTGGGCGCTGCGCCGCGCTACGGCTCGCGAGATCACCGAAGCGCTGAACGCCGACGAGCCGATCGCACATAGTACCGTGCAGACGCTGCTCCGGGGGCTGGAGGCGAAGCGGGCGATCGACCACGCGGTGGAAGGGCGGACCTTTGTGTTCTTTCCGCTCGTGCGCGAGGGGCAGGTAGTGCGGAGCGTCACGCGCGAACTGCTGGACCGTGTGTTCGGCGGCAGCGTCAGCGAGCTGGTCGCATATCTCTTGAAGCACGAAAATGTCTCGACGGAAGAGCTGCGCGAGATCCGCCGAATAATCAACGAACGATCGCGGAAATGAGGGCCGAATCATGCCTACGCTGCCGCTCTCGCTTTGGCTGTTGCAGCTTGCCGCGGACTTTACGGAAGTGGCCGTCGTCTGGCTCGTGCAATCGACGGTCATCCTACTGGTGGGCCTGGCGGCCAGCCGGCTCCTGGCGCGGCGGGGGCCGGCGTTACAGTCGGCGCTCTATCGCACGACGCTGGTGGCGGTTGTCTGCTGCCCGCTCTCGGCGCTGTCGCTTTCGCGTTGGGCGGCGCCTCAGGGGTTTTTACCGGCGATCGAGGTGGGAGTGATGCGTCCTGATCAACCGGTGGGCGCGAGCCAGGACAATGCGACGAGCCTGTCGAACGTGGCGGGAGACGACTCAACGTTTACACCGCGCTCGGCGGTTGGCACGTCGTTCGACGCCCCAGTCGGCCATGACTTCGGGGATGCGGAACTGGGAAATGCGCCGTTCGAGGGTGGGTCGCCGAACACTGATCGGGCGATCGAGGCGCCCATCCACACCGCCGCACCGCCAAGCGACCCGGCGTCGGTTGCCGATGTCGCCCCGCCGGGAAGCGATGGTCGCGCTGGCGCGGCATGGCAAGTCCGAACGGGAACGGCGCTGTTTGCCATCGCGATTTCGCTGGCTTGGCTATTAACCTCGCTGGTTTTGCTCGTCCGGATCGTGATCGGCCTGCGGCGAATGAGGCAACTCTGTCGGAGCGGAACGCCGGTCGAGCCGCACGAGCAGCGACTCTGTAATGAGCACGCCGCCGCGATCGGAGTTGATCCGCCGCTCGTCGAACGCACGCCATTTCTCGATAGCCCCTGCCTCGCCGGTTTACTTCGCCCGGTGATCCTGCTCCCCGAAGAACCGCTGCGAGTGCCGCTCGAAGCGGTGCTGATCCACGAATTGGCGCATCTGCGGCGCGGGGATCACTTCTGGAACCTTGCAGCGCGCCTGTCGCTGGCCGTGGCCTTCTTTCAGCCGTTGCTGTGGCGGCTGGTGCGGCGGCTGGAGATCGCCGCGGAAGAGGTTTGCGACGACCATGTCGTGCATTTCGGCGCCGATCGGACACGGTATGCCGATGGTCTCGTAGCGCTGGCCGAGCAATCCAACTTCCCGCTGGCGAGCATCGGGGTGCCGCTGGTTACGTTGCGGTCGCTGTTGGCCCACCGCGTGCGGCGGATATTGGAGGATCACGGCTCGCGGTCGTTGAGGATCGGGCAGACGGCATTTTGCGTCCTGATCTGCGCAGGCGTTGTGACCGCTGTGCTCGGTGGATTCATCAGCTCACAGAGCAGCGCGGAGACGGTCTTGGTGAATATTTCGACGAGTGACCAAGCCGAAAACGACGACGAACCTGAGCGACCGCGGCAGGAGCCTTCGGACGATCGCGTCCCTGCACCCGTCGATCAACCGCGGATCGACAACCCGGCGGCCAAGGACGACTCACTTCCCGCGGGTGCGATCGCGCGGCTGGGGACAACGCGGTTTCGGCCGCCGGACGGGGGTGAAACGGTAAATTTTTTGCCGGGCAACAAGACGTTGGCGCTCATGACGCGCGACGGCGTTTTGGAGCACTGGGATGCCGAAACAGGGCGATTCTTGCGCGGCGTGCAGGTGGCGCCACGCTGGATTCCGCACGCGGAGCCGACGCCGAACGGGCGATTTGTTGCGGCCTACGGGCGGGGCATGGATGACGAGCAGCGCAGACACGTGCAGTGGACGGCGCTGTTCGACGTCGTGGTGGGCCGCGAGCTGACGCGATTGGAGCTCGATAAGTGGTACGACGGCCCGTTGGCAATCGCTGCGAATGGCAGCGTCTTTGCCACGGCGTACAAGGATGTGAAGATTATCGACTCGAACACTGGCGACGTGCACGACTTGCAAACTGAGCCAGTGCGCGCGCAGTCTTTGGCTTTGTCCCCGGACGGGACTCTGTTGGCCGCAGGTTCGTCCGGCCTGGTTCGGCTGTGGAACTGGCGAGCCCGACAAGAGCCGCGCTATTTCGTAATTCCTGGCAAGGATCCACGCAACAAACCGGGAGTCACGGGATTGACGTTCTCGCCCGATGCGTCACTCCTGGCCGCCAGCGATCGCGAGTACGGAGTCTCGCTCATCGATTTGCGCAGCGGCGAAGAGACACACCGTCTCTCGATGAAAGGCGTTGAGTCTTGGCAGTCGAAACATCCGATCTTTTCACCAAACGGAAAACTGTTGGCAGCGCCAATTTCTAAGTACGATGGCGGCGGTGTCGCCGTGTGGGAGGTGGCGTCCGGTAAGCTCACTAAGCGGCTGGAAATGCCGCACGAAGGCGTGACACATATCGCCTTCTCGTCCGACAGCCGTCTCTTGGCCGGCAGCAATTGGTGGGAGTCGCTCTTGTGCGTCTGGAACGTCGAAACAGGGGAGCTGTTGGGTCGAGACTTGGCCGGTCATCGATCGCCGCCGAACACCGTTCGATTTTTGCCTGGTGATGAGCGGCTGGCCAGCGCGGGCGACGACGGCACCGTGCATTTGTGGAACTTGAAGAAGAGTCAGCCGGAGCGCGTGCTCAAACACGAACGGGGCGCGAGCGATCAGGTGCGGTGGATTCGCGCGATGGATGTTTCGCCCGATGGCAGGTACGTCGTCTCGTCGAGCCTGGACGATACCGTCCGGCTATGGGAGATCGCCACCGGGCGCGAGTTGTTTCGGTTTCCGGGCGCCCCAAGTGGCGGTCAACGCTCGGTGCGATTCTCACCCGACAGCCGGCGGCTCGCCTCTTGGGGGGACGACATGCGTCTGGCGGTCTATGACGTGACGACTGGTAAGCCCGTCGCGAATCACTTGTTGAAGCCGACCGGCGTCAAAGTCGACGAGGGTGCGGCCGACCCCTTTGGTGGTGGACGAGGCGACCCATTTCGCGGCGGCGGCCGGCTAAATCTGGAGTGCGGGATCCTCTCCCCCGACGCTTCGCGGCTGGCAGTTGCGCTCGTGGCAAGAGACGCGTTGGCGAATGAGCCGCGCTGGACCACGCATGTTTTCGATGTCGAAAGCGGTCGTGAAGTCGTCCACTTCGAGCGTGCAGCGCGAAGCCGCGTTTCAGGCATGGAGATTTCGCCGGACAATCAATACGTGCTCCTGATCGGCCAGCAAGAGGGGGACGAGATTATACTGGCCGATGGCAAAACAACACGCCCAGCCATTCATCGAGCGGAGCTGCGAAACCTGGCCGAGGGCAAGCTCGTTGGCGCACTGGACCGCGACGATGGCGGTTGGGCGCGGGCTGCGTTTTCTCCGGACAGTCGACGTCTCGCCATCCCGATCGGCAGAGCCGAGCCGCGCGTCGTGATTGTCGAGGTCCCTAGGATGACCGAGATCGCGCGGATTGAAGAATTCCGCGCTCCGCCGCGAGCGTTTGAGTTCTCGCACTCCGCGAAGCTGCTGGCCGTCTCGAACGGCGACACGTCGGTAGTCGTCTACGATCTCGACAAACTGCCGGGACGCGACAAACCGTGACGAGCGTACGAGCGAAACGCTGAGATGCCTGGATACCAACGTTGTACTCACCCCCTCTTCGCCGGCCGGAAAGGCGCCTCCTCCCGCTCCTCCGGCCGCGGCGCCCCGTTCCCGTTGGTAGACGCGTACTGGAAGACCGAGCTTAAGAGGTCGATCGGCAGCGGGAAGGCGATAGTCGTGTTGTTCGTACCACCCCCCACTTCCGAAAGCGTCTGCAGGTAGCGGAGCTGCAAGGCCATGGGGTGGTTCTTGATCGTCTCGGCCGCGTCGCGCAGCTTCGCCGCCGCCTGAAACTCCCCCTCGGCGTGGATCACCTTGGCCCGCCGCTCGCGCTCGCTCTCGGCCTGCCGCGCCATCATCCGCTTCATGTTCTCCGGCAGGTCCACGTGCTTCACTTCGACTAGCGAGACCTTGATGCCCCAGGGATCGGTCTGCTGATCGATGACCTCCTGCAAGCGGCGGTTGATGCGCTCGCGCTCTGCCAGCAGCTCATCCATTTCCGCCTGGCCCAGCACACTGCGCAGCGTCGTCTGCGACAACTGGCTGGTCGCGAACAGGTAATCCTCGACCTGCAAGACCGCGCGCAAGGGATCGACTACCCGGAAGTAAACGACCGCGTTGACGCTGACCGACACGTTGTCGCGCGTGATGACGTCCTGCGAAGGCACGTCCTTGACGATGGTCCGCAGGCTGACTCGCACCATTCGGTCAATCGGCCAGAACACGAGGATGATCCCCGGTCCCTTGGGCTGGCCGAGCGCGCGGCCGAGGCGAAACACCACGCCCCGCTCATATTCAAAGAGAATGCGGACGCAGCTCAGGAAGTACAACGCCACCAGTGCCACCACGATGCCGACAATCTGCATCGCGTTCAGGTTGGCTAAATCGAACGGAAACATGGGTCATCTCCTTTTATGCTGATTCTTGTGATTCGGGACCTTCAGCGCCGACGGGCGAAAGTACATGGCCGACCGCTGGTTCGACCGGCTGCACCATGAGCGTCAGACCTTGGCGGCCCTCGATCTCGAGCGTCTGCCCCGCGGTTACCGGCGTCGGGCTGACCGCCCTCCATAGCTCGCCGTGGACCTGCGCCAGGCCCGCAAAGCGTCCATCTTCGGCGACAAAGTCCTCCGCCGCAGCCGCCGCAGCTCCGGCCAGCGCATCGCTACCGGTCTGTACTCCGCGCCGGTGCGCCCTCACGATACTGCCCACCAGGAAGACGGTGACCAGCGCGGTGGCCAACGCCACCGGAGCGACCACCGCCAGCGAAACTCGCTCGAAGCCGGCCGGCGAATCGACCAGCATCGTTCCGCCCAGCACCAGACAGACGACGCCGGCGATGGTCAAGGCGCCAAAGCTCGTCACAAACGCCTCGGCCACGAACATGCCCAGCGCCACGGCCAAGAGCGCCAGTCCCACGTAGTTGATCGGCAGCACCGCCAGGGCCAAAAACGCCAGCAGCAGGCAGACGATGCCCAGCGTTCCGGCCACGCCCCAACCAGGGCTATACAGCTCGAACAGGACGCCATAGAAGCCGAAGATCAATAGGAGGAACGCCACGTTGGGGTTCGTGAGCAGTGCCAGCGCCTGCTCTCCCCACCACATCTCGAGCGTCTGCACCTCCGCGTTTGCCGTCTGAAGGCGGACGTCGCCCGTCAGCAGCTTCACCTCGCGACCATCGATCTTGGACAGCAGGTCGTCGAAGTCTTCCGCCAAGAGATCCACGGCCTTTTCCTTCACCGCTTCGGAAGCCGGAACCGAAATACTCTCTCGCACAGCGCGTGCGGCCCACTCCGCGTTTCGGCCACGCAACTCGGCCAGCGACCGTGCCCAGGCCACCGTGTCCTCCACCGATTTGACCTCCATCGGCGTGGAGCGGTCTTTCTTATCCCCCTCTTCATTCTCCTTTTCATCTTCCGCCGGACGAGGCGCGCCGGGCAAGCCGCCGACTTGCACTGGATGGGCCGCGCCAATGTTCGTGGCGGGGGCCATCGCAGAGACGTGAGCTGCCAGGGTGACGAACACGCCGGCCGAAGCCGCCCGCGCCCCCGAGGGAGCGACATACACCACAACCGGCACCTCGCTGCTGAGAATATCGCGAACAACGCCGCGCGTAGAATCGACGAGGCCGCCGGGCGTATCCAAGACCAGGATCAGGCACTCGGCGCGCTCTTCCTCCGCGCGACGAATCGCCCGCTCGACGAACCGTGCAGTAACCGGGCTAATGGCCTGGTCCTCAAGAACGGCCCTCATCACCACGGGCCGAGTTGTTGCCGCAGCCTCCTCGCCGGTCGCCGCATGAGGTGCGACAGCTAATGCCAAGACAGAGAAAACGGCAAGCAGGGGGCGCATCAGATTTGCATGGCTCCAGACTGCTATCGTGCCGGGAGCCAAGGGGGGAATACTGTGCAAACGACGGGCCGTTCGCGCCCCGAATGGCCTTCCAAAGAAGAACTTAGGCGGTAGGACGAATTGCCAATCCGTCCGTTCAGGGCGGATTAGCAATCCGCCCTATAACTTAGTTTGCCAACCTGCTTAACGTTCGACGATTTCCTGCAGAACTTTCGCGACGACGGGGCCGACCGGTTCGACGCGCAGGCGCTCATGCGGCGTCACTTCGGGAAGCGAATCCGAGGTCACAAGCCGCCGGATTGGCGACTCCAACAATCGCTGCATCGTTCCGGGCGCCATTACGGCGTGCGTAAATATGGCGTCTATGCTTTGACCGCCAGCCTTGAGCAGCGCGTCCGCGGCGCCGACCATCGTTCGACCGGTGCTTGCCATATCATCAACGATCAAACATGCAGAGCCGTGGACGTCGCCCAACACTTCTTCGGCGACCGGCTGATCGACCGCGATGCGACGTTTGGTCACCACGGCCAGGCGAGTTTGTAAGGCCGTGGCAAACTGTTGGGCACGCTTGATGCCGCCGGCATCGGGCGAGACGACAACGAGATTCTGCGACGAACGTTCCAACTGCGTTCGAAAGACGTCGACCGCCGGCACGTTCGTGACGGGCATCGGGAAGGCGCTCTCCAACGGCGGACTGTGCAGGTCGATGGTAACCAGATGGTCCACTCCCACCGCCCCGAGCAGCTTGGCGACGACTTGGGCGGATCGCGGATCACCGCGGGAGCTGCGCTGATCTTGACGGCAATATCCCAGATAAGGTGTTACTGCGATGACGCGCCGCACCCCTGCGGCCCGCGATGCATCGGCTAACAGCGCGAGCACGAGCAAATTGTCATTCACGGGAGGTCCGGTGGACTGGATCAAGATCACGGTGGCGTTCTTGATCTCGCCGCCGACACCAACTCGCGTTTCTCCATCGGCGAATGAGCCGATGTTTGCCAGCTCGAACGGGAGGTTCAAAGTCGCGGCGATTTTTTCGCCCAGTGGCCGCTGCGAGTTGCCGGCAATCACCACAATAGGCCGTTCTCGTAACATAGCGGTGAGACCGCACTCCCCTAGTTGGTGTTGTGGAAAACGTCGTTGGACAGGCGAGCATTCCTCGTGCCACGACGCTCTCTTACCCGCGGCGGAGATCCGGATTATCTTCGCCAAAACAGTAGGGCGCAGAGGAGCATTGGCATGCGGTTCGCAACATCTAAAACGAACCGGTGCCCAGAACCAGCGAAAGGAGCTCAGCGATGTCCGTCGGAAGAATTTGCCAGCGGGAAGTCGACTTTGCGGCGCCCGAGGAGAGCGTGTTTCGTGCGGCCGAACGGATGCGCGACCGAACGGTTGGCGCACTCGTGGTGCTGAACGACGCTCGGCAGCCGATCGGCATCATTACCGACCGGGACGTCACGACGCGCGTCGTGGCGGTCGGACGGGATCCCTTGGCGACAAAAGTCCAGGAAGTGATGACGCCCGGTCCGAAGACCGCCGGAGAGGAGACGACCATCGAGATGGCTTTGTCGATGATGCGCGGAGGCGCCTTTCGACGGATGCCCGTGGTGAACGAGGCGGATGAATTGGTGGGGATCGTCACGCTTGACGATGTCTTGATGCTGTTGTGCGACGAGTTCGCCGCGATCGGCGCATTACTTGAGCGCGAGACGCCGGCCGGCGCCGCCTCGCCGTAATGTAGGGAACGCGCTGCGTGGCGTTCCGGAAGCGCTGAGCGACGTAGCTACGTCAACTCGCTCAACGGAATGGCACAGAGGCCGTTCCCTACAGAGGTTCGAGCGACAGCAAGCCGTCCTCCCGCATCGAGGCGCGCGTGCCTAGGCGCTTCCCTTCGCGATTCAATACGGTCAAGACAACGACGGCATCGGCCGCGCTAGTGCGGCGGAGGCGCATCTTGTGGATTTGGACCGGAACCAAGTTGAGCGCAACCAATCGCCCCGACGAGGCGGCGAAGCTCGCAAAGTACATCAGCGCCAGGTCGCCGCGAAACATTTCGTATCCGGGGATGCCTTCGTAGTCGGTGAGGAAGTCGCCGCAGCCATACAGGATCAGCCGCTCACGATAAACCTCGATCCCTTTGACGTGATGCGACGAATGGCCGTGGACCAGGTCCACGCCCGCGCTGTCGATGACGTCGTGCGCGAACTGCTGCTGCTCGGACGACACCGCGTACCCCCAGTTGCCCCCCCAATGGATCGACGCCACGACAACGTCGCGTTCGCGTCGGTCGTGAGCAATAGTCTTGGCGATTTGCTCCACCGTGGCCGTTGAAAAATCGGACAGCAGATTGACGCCGGGGCGATCTTCTCCGGCGGACCAGGCCAGCGGTATCCCGCTCGTCTCCGAGCCGAACGAAAACACCAATACGCGGCCTTTCGCACCGGCCCGCATAATCGCCGGCGCCTCCGCTTCGGCCTGATTCCGGCCCGCGCCGGGAGTTTGCAGGCCGGCCTGCTGCAGGGATTCGAGCGTTTCCACAAGCCCGGCATATCCCCAGTCGAGAACATGATTGTTTGCTAGCGCGCAGCAGTCGATCTGTGCGGCCTTCAGGCAGCCAGCATTCTGCGGCGACATGCGGTAGTGGATGTCCTTGCCTTTCCAGTGGCGATCACTGGTGGTGACGGCAGTCTCCAAGTTGACGATCCGCGCGTCGGGCGCTGCGCGCCGCCACTCATCGAGCGCGTCTCCCCAGATGTAGTCGTCAGCCACCGGATAGGGAATTGGTCCATGGGCTTCCTGCGCCAGATCCATGTAGCAGCGCGCGTCCTTGACGCACGGCTCGTACAGCGTTGGATCGCACGGGTGTGCAAGAATCTGGTCGATGCCCCGGCCCGTCATCATGTCGCCGCAGAGAAACAGCGTGATTGTGTCGTCGTCCGCGGGCACGTCGGCTTTGACTGCATTTTCTGCGGGTAGCGCCATTGGCATACCGTTTGCGTCCACTCGCGTGGAGATGAGATGAGGACGCTTCAAGTGGCTGATCAATCGTACTCAGCAACCGACGATCGCGCTTTTGCCTTTCTGACGGTAAACAAACGCTGCGCCAAGCCACGTACGCGCGGACTTACGGAGATTCGTGGACCCTACTACACGCCGATGGGTAAGCGCTATCTACAGGACATTCTGGAGACGATGGGCGCGTACGTGGATCTGCTTAAGTTCCCCGGCGGCTCGTTTCGTCTCATGCCGAAGGCCGCCGTTCGGGAACTCGTCGAATTGTGTCATGCCCATAGCGTTCTCGTCTCTACAGGCGGGTTCATCGAATACGCGATCCGGCAAGGCGCGGGTGCGGTCGAGCGGTACATCGACGAGTGCAAGGAGCTGGGCTTCGACATCGTCGAGGTCTCAAGCGGCTTTATCATTATTCCCCTCGACGACCAACTGCGGCTCGTCGAGCGCGTGTTGAAAGCCGGATTGAAAGCGAAACCGGAAGTCGGCATTCAGTTTGGCGCCGGCGGCGGAAGTCCGGCAGCAGAGTTACAGGCCGAGGGCACGCGCGACCCGCGGTGGGCCATTGCCCAGGCGCGCCGTTTTCTGGAAGCGGGCGCTTTCATGGTGATGATCGAGTCGGAAGGGATCACCGAAAACGTCTCGCCCTGGCGCACCGATGCCGTCGCTCAGTTCGCCGATGCGCTGGGGCTGGAGCGCGTAATGTTCGAGGCAGCCGATCCCGAAGTGTTCACCTGGTACGTGAAAAACTATGGGCCCGACGTAAACCTGTTCGTGGACCACAGTCAGATTGTGCAGTTGGAGTGTCTACGCTCAGGAGTCTGGGGAACACAGAGCACGTGGGGCCGCGTCATGACGTACCGGGGCTAAAGCGAGCGCAGTCGCTCCAAACATCGTCGTATTCCGTCAAGCGCACCTGCACTGGTGCGCGCTTTGCTCCGCTGGTCGAAGTGAAACGACGGTAATTCCTTCATTTCGGAGGTGGAGCCATGGCTCAAAGAAAGACTCACAAACAGCCCCGAACCGAAACAAAAGAAGCGAGCAAGCCATCGCGGGCACTGAAGCCGATAGCCGTTTCCAAGGGTACCGCAGCGGCCGATAGCGGCCGCCCTGGCGGTGGACAAGGCCGCACGGATCATACTGGCGTCATCCGAGGCGAAGTCAGGGTTGACCCCTACGTAACCGAGGGTCACCCTGGATATGACGAAACCGGCCCGTCGGAGATCAGTTCGCAGGAGCGCTTAACCGGTAAAGGCCGATGAACGGACGCGCGACGAGCCGCGAATCAACTGCGAATCCGCCGGAACTTCGCCCGGGCGATGCGCTGATCCTCGTCGATGTGCAGAACGACTTTTGTCCCGGCGGGGCACTGCCGGTGAACGAAGGCGACGAGATCGTGCCGGTGCTCAATCGCTGGATCGAGGCGGCCAAAAAAGCCCGAGCGAAGATCGTCGCCTCGCGCGATTGGCATCCGCCCGACCACGTCAGCTTTCGTCCGCGCGGCGGCCCGTGGCCGGTCCATTGCGTGCAAAACACTCCCGGCGCCGAGCTTCATCCCGATTTAAAACTCCCCGCGCGAACCAGCGTGGTCAGCAAGGGGACCGATCCCGATCGCGACAGTTACTCGGCCTTCGATGGCACAAGACTCGGCCGCAATTTGAAGCGGCGCGGCGTACATCGCGTCTGGGTTGGCGGCCTGGCGCTCGATGTCTGCGTTCGCGCCACGGTGCTCGACGCCTTGAAAGCGGGCTTCGAAGTGCATCTGATTAAGGCGGGGACGCGCGCCGTCAATGTCGGTGAAAGCGATGGACAGCGCGCCCTCCGCGAGATGCAAACGGCCGGCTGCCTGATCGAAGAGGGAGGCGACGATGGTCCAGACGCCGCACGACAACCCGCTCCGGTCAGCACTGTTCACGGATCTCTACGAGCTGACTATGGCCCAGGCGTACGACGCCGAACGCCTGGATCAGCCGGCGGTGTTCGAGCTGTTCTTCCGCCGGATGCCGCAGGAGCGAAACTACCTCGTCGCCGCCGGCCTCGATGACGTTCTGACCTACCTCGAAGGGCTGCGGTTCACCGACGATGACGTGAGCTATTTGCGGGGCCTGGGCATGTTCTCGCCCGAGTTCCTCGACCGGCTTCGCGGCCTGCGCTTCACCGGCGACGTGTACGCGGTCCCCGAAGGCACGGTGGTCTTCGCCAACGAGCCGCTGGTTCAGATCGTCGCGCCGGTGCTCGAGGCACAGCTTGTCGAAACGCTGGTGCTCAATCAGATCCACTTTCAGACCGTGGCCGCATCAAAAGCTGCCCGTGTCGTGGCGGCGGCTGCGGGCCGAACCGTGGTCGATTTTGGATCTCGCCGCGCCCACGGCGTCGACGCCGCCCTGAAGGTCGCTCGCACCAGCTATCTCGCCGGCGCTGCGGGCACGTCGCTGGTGCTTGCGGGCAAGCTATACGGCGTTCCGGTCTTTGGCACGATGGCGCACAGCTACATCCAGGCGCATGACGACGAAGCCGAAGCGTTCGAGTCTTTCGCGCGCTTGTATCCCCAGACGACGCTGCTGGTCGACACGTACGATACGCTCGAGGGAGTGCGAAAGGTGATCGACCTGAGCCGCCGGCTCGGCGAGCGGTTCAACGTCCGCGCCGTTCGGCTTGACTCGGGCGACTTGCGCCAGCTCGCCGTGCAAACGCGGCAGATGCTCGACGCGGCCGGGCTGGACACCGTCACGATCTTTGCCTCCAGCGAGCTGGATGAGTACGTGATCGCTCGAATGCTTGCCGACGGCGCTCCGATCGACGGCTTCGGAGTTGGCACGAAGCTGGCCGTGGCCGACGGCGCGCCACGTCTCGACATGGCCTACAAGCTGGTCGAGTACGCCGGGCACGCCCGGCTCAAACTGTCATCACACAAAGTACTCTACCCAGGCCGCAAACAAGTCTTCCGCATTGTCGAGGGCGGCCGGATGCTGCGCGACGTGATCGGCCGGCACGATGAGGAATTGCAAGGCGAGCCGCTCTTACAGCCGGTGATGCGCGCGGGCGAGCGCCTGGCTGCCGGTCGTGTCACGCTGGAGGACGCTCGCAAGTACGCCCGCCGCGAGCTGACCGAGCGACTGCCCGCGGCCTTGCGGCGCTTGGAGCCGGCCGAGACGCCCTATCCCGTCGCTTTCAGCGATGAACTTCAGCGCGACCTCCAGGCCATGCGCCGTGCACTGCAAGCTCAGTTGACGCCTGACGCCTGAAGCCTGAAGCCTGAAGCCTTCACTCCTCCCCATTCGTCACTACCTCATCCCCTTCCTCCGTCTTCCATCGCCGGCCCGCGGTCCGCGGCTCGAAGTTCTCCTGGCCGGCTAGCCGCGCGATCTCGCGCAGGAACCGCAGCGTCATCTCTTCGAGCACGCCGTCTTCATCCTCGCGGCCGATGTATTCTGTAACGTCGATCGGCTTGCCAATCCGCACCGTGACTCGCGCCGGTGTGATGAATGGCCGCAGGATGTGTCCGCCGTATGGACTCCCCTCGACGTAACACGGAATGACCGGCACGCGGGCCCGCAGCGCGATCAGCGCCGCCCCCCGCCGGCCGGGGAGCATAAACTCGTGGGTGGTGTTGATTCGCCCCTCGGGAAAGATGCCGATCATCTCGCCCGCTTGAGCCAGCCGAATGGCCTGCTTGGTGGCTGCGGTGTCGATGCCGCCGCGGTTGACGGGGATCGCGCCGGCGACGCGGAGCGGCCAGCCGATGAACCGCCGCTCGACAAACTCGCGTGCGATCAGGTAGTGGATCGCGCGCGGAATCAGTTGTTGCAAAAACAGCGTATCGATCGAGCTGCGATGGTTCGAGATGATCACCGCTCCCATTCCCGGTGTCAGCTCAATCGATCCTTCGACCGTCGTCCGCCACAAGAACCGAGTGAGTGTGACATTGAGGAAATAGAGCAATGCTTTCGAGAACGGCAAGCTGTACCGCCACATGAACCGCACGATCACCGCGCCGGCCATTACGACCAGCGACAGCAGCACGGCGAGCGAGATTCCTAAGAACAGGCGCATCGGGTACGGTAAGGAAGGGTTCGGGGTTCAGGGTTCAGGGCAGGGCTTTGTAGCTAGCACAGGGGCTTGACGATTGGTCGATTGAAGCGTGGCCG
>JBBDYH010000158.1:0-12101 GCA_040901795.1 Pirellulales bacterium | reverse complement strand
GTTCCTCGCTCACGCTTCGGGTTACTGTGTGCCGGTTGTGTTAGCGGTTCTAAGTGAGAGGGGACAGGGGGCAGAGGACAGAGGCATACGGGGGGCAGGAGACAGTCGCTAAGGCGAAACAACACCCAGCGCGATTTTTCACGGTTTGGAGTTGTTGCCGAAAAACGGGGGTTGAGCGGAAATAATTGCCGCGCGCGATTGGCGCAAATCTATGGGCCAGCGACAGTTGCGAGCAAACGCGGTCAGAATTATTGCAAAACGTAACAGGGTTGGAGGAAAGCCACTCTGCCGCGCGGCGGTCACGGCAATGATGGGGGATGGAAACTGATTGAGGGTAAAGCATGAAAGCGGCACACCGCGCGCAAAGGCGGCGCGGTGACGTAGGGGCAGCGAGAAGCAGTACCCCTTCGACAGTCTCCGGGCGAGCCTTCGAACACGCGCCCGAGCTTTAGGAACCGCTAACCCAACCGGCACCCAGTAACCCGAAGCGTGAGCGAGGAGCGGCAGATGGCCTCGCTTACGCGTCGGGTTACTATCGTTAGCGGTTCTTAGGAGGAGCCTGCACTTGGTCGGTTGGAGAAACTGTGAACCCTTATACACTAGAAGTGGCACAGTTGTCAAGGGGGGATATTTTTGTGACAGGGACGGAAGGGACAGGGGGAGACAAGGAGACTGGGAGAGGGGGAGACTGGCGGATTCGTGCCAAGCGCACAATGGCGAACCGGTCGAGAGCGGCTAATGGCGCCGCCTTTTGCGACGCGCTACTTCGCTAGTGCGGCTGCTATATCATGCCCTTTGGACTGATTCCTTCAGGCGTCATGAACCTAAACACTGAGGAGGAATTCTATGACGATCGATCCATACCGATGCGACACTTTTCTTGTGGCATGTGCCGCTGTTGTCGGACGACTCGCGCGACGCACGTATCTCCCAATTGCGATTGCTCTCGTCAGCCTATTGACCCCGTCGCCGACGTGGGCACAGGCCAGGTTCACCGGACTGGGCTTCTTCGGCGGGTACGAGAGCCGCGCCACCGATGTTTCGGCCGATGGCCGCGTGGTAGTCGGCTTCAGCGAACCGAACATCTTTCGCTGGACGCGGGACATAAGCATTGTGCGGCCTTCCCGTCAGGGTCGTCCTGCGCTCTCGGCCGACGGCTCGGTGGTTGTTGGCAACTACTCGACTCCCGAAAACACGTTGGAGCCGTTTCGCTGGGTGATTGGTGAAAGCTTTACGCCGCTGGGGGATTTCGCGGGTGGATACCCATTCCCGATTGGCCGAGCGTTCGACGTTTCCGCCGATGGGCGGACTGTCGTAGGCCACGGCGACACAGCGATCGGCGAGTTGGCGTTTCGCTGGACGCCGGAGACAGGGATGGTTGGCCTAGGCGGTATCGACAGCCGCGCTCACGGCGTGTCGGCCGACGGTACGGTCGCGGTCGGCTATACAACCGGCGCCAATTCCCTTCCGCACGCGGTTCGCTGGTCGGCTCAAACGGGGATGCTTGCATTGCCGCGCCCGAACGGGACGGAATCCTCGGAAGCGCATGCGGTTTCTGCCGACGGCGTGGTGGTGGTCGGCGTTAATGTTTTCGCTTCCCGATTCGATCGTCGGGCACGCGCTCAGGCGTTTCGCTGGACGGCGAACGAAGGACTGGTCCTCTTGGACGATCTGCCCGGCTCGCGCGTTTACAGCATTGCGTACGACGTGTCGGCGGACGGCTCTGTGATCGTCGGCTCCGGCGATACTCTCCGCGCTGACGGCAGCGATACGCTTGGCGCGTTTTACTGGACGCAGGAGCGGGGCATGGTGGACTTATACGACCTGCTTGTTTCGCAGGGCGTTACGAACCTCGAGGGGTGGCGACTTTCTGAGGTGCGGGGCGTCTCGGCCGACGGGCTGACGGTGGTTGGCACGGGCGTGCATGATGGGCGGATTGAGGCGTTTGTTGCGACGGTTCCGGAACCTTCTGGAGTCATTCTGGCTCTGCTCGCCGCCGCGTCGCTGTCGTTGGTTTTTGGAGTGCGGCGACTCGTCGCCGCTTTCGTTTTACTTGCGCGTCGTTTCGTTTGACGCTGAGACGTTGGGTTTGAAACCGCCGGCGCATACCTAACCCCCGGCCGAAAGAAAGGCCGTTCGCGCGCTGGCGAGTGAAGAAACCCGTGCCGCTGGTCGCCGCGGTTTTGGCCGGAGGCGAGCAATGGCGCCCAAAGAAATGTGCGACTGGCGTCAGCGTTGGCTCGCGCCGCCGCACCGCCACTGCCCGCTGGCACTGGAACTGGCCTCTCCGCCCAGTTAAGCTAAAGCGCGAAGCCGGCCGACGGATCCACATCGCGCTTCGCCTCATCTCGCCTTGTCGGCACATCTACGGCCAGATCGTGCCATTGTAGTGGTCCATCGGAAGGCACGCCCCAGAATAAGGTACGTCCGCGATGGACGAAGCGCTTTGGCCTGCGCGCAATGTGGCGGAATACGCCTACTGTCCGCGTCTGTTTTATTACATGGAGGTGGATGGCATCCACGTTCCCAGCGAAGACACCGAGCAAGGGAACCGCGTTCACCGTCGCGTGGACGCGCCGAGCGCCGAAGCCGCTGGTCAGGATGGCGACAACGATCGGCCAAGGTCGGTACGCAGCCTCACGCTCACCAGCCACAAGCTGGGCCTGACGGCCACACTCGATTTGGCCGAAATCGATGGCACGCGCGCTACGCCGATCGAGTATCGCAAGGGCCGGCCGAAGCACGTGGGTGTCGACAATACGAGCGCCGTCGAACCCTGGCCCACGGATCGCGCGCAAGTCGGCCTGCAAGCGATTCTCCTCCAAGACGCAGGCTATGAGGTTGCAGAGGCTGTGCTCTACTATGCAGCCGAAAAGCGCCGCGTAACGGTCCCGGTCGATGACGCTTTGCGGAGTGAGGCGCTGGCCACCCTTCAATCAGCCAAGGACTGTGCCGCTGGGACGCGGCCGTTGCCGCTCGTCAACGATCCGCGCTGTCCCCGCTGTTCGCTCCAGCCGATCTGTCTGCCCGACGAGGTTCATCACGAGCGGGCCAGCGCCGAAGCAGCCGCCGCGCCGCGGAAGCTCTGGCCCCCGCGCGACGACGGCATCCACCTGGTTGTCCAGCGCCGCGGCACGCGCGTGGGTGTGCGCGGGGCCACCATGAACATCGTCGACGACAACGGCGAAAACCGGCAGGAAGTCCCGTTGGCCAACGTCGAAAGCCTTTCCTTACTGGGCGCTGTGCAGCTCTCGACGCAGGCCTTGCACACGCTTTCCGATCGGGGCATCCCTGTGGCATTCTTAAGCGCGGCCGGGCGGCTCGTCGCGATGGTCGATCCGCTCGATTCGGTAAGCGCCGCGACGCGCCGCGCGCAAGTTCGCAAGTTCGACGATCCGGCCGTGTGCCTCGCGCTGTCGCGTGCTCTCGTCGTCGCCAAAATCCAGAACCAGCGCAAGCTCCTGATGCGCAACCATGCGGCGCTGCCGCCGTTCCTCGCCCACCGGTTGCAGGAGCAGGCGGAAATGGCGGAACGCGCTTCCTCTATCGATGCCGTCCGCGGCCACGAAGGACAGGCCGCCGCGCTCTACTTCGATCACTTTGCGGGCATGCTCAAAGCCGAGGTTGCGGCGGAGTTCAACGCCAACGGGCGTCAGCGCCGTCCGCCGCCAGACCCAACGAACTCCTGCCTGTCGATGGCCTACACCATGCTGACGCACGAGTGCACCGCAGCGGTCCGCACCGCGCGGCTAGAGCCTTCGATCGGCGCGTTTCACGTCTCGCGCCCCGGCCGGCCGGCGCTGCCGCTCGATCTGATGGAGCCGTTCCGCCCGCTCATCGGCGATTCGATCGCCGTCACCGCCTTCAACCGCGGCGAATTGAGAGAGGGCCACTTCCTCCGCACCGCCGCCGGCTGCATGTTCACCGACTCCGGCCGCAAGGCGTTTTTTGCGGTCTACGGCCGCCGCATGGCCGAAGAAGTCACGCACCCCGTCTTCGGCTACAAGCTCAGCTACCGCCGCATGCTGATCCTCCACGCCCGCATGATCGCCGCCTGGCTCAACGATGAGATACCCTCGCTGTCGTTCCTCACCACGCGCTGAATGTAGTCATCACGCTCCGCGTGATGATTCCTCTCGTCCCGGCGCGCCGGGACGAGGTCCACGGTGCGGGGAGCGGGCAGGGTGATGGCAACTGACCACTGGCCACTGACAACCGACCACGTGCCGTCATGCGACACTGCTATCTCGTCTGCTACGACATCCGCCACCCGAAGCGCCTCCGCCGCGTCCACAAAACGTGCAAAGGCTACGGCGAGCCGTGGCAATTCTCGATTTTCTTTTGCGTCCTCAAGCCGATCGACCGCGTGCGGTTGCAAGCAGAGCTTGAAGTGGTGATGAACTTGAAGGAAGATCAGGTGCTGATCATCGACCTCGGCGAAAACGAACCAGCCGCCCGCGCCGCGGCCATCACCCTGGGCCAAAGCCTCAACGACCCGCTGGAGGGGACGGTGGTGATTTAGCGCGTCGTACGGGCTAAAATCATACTTCTATGCCCACGATCAGCCAATTCTACGGTATCGCCATACGGATGTACTTCGACGATCATCCTCCGCCGCATTTTCACGCCTACTACGGCAGCGATGCGGCGAAAATCGATATCGATACACTCGATATAATGGAAGGTAAGCTCCGACGCCGAACGCTGGCCCTCGTCGTCGAGTGGGCCGGCGACCACCGTGATGAGCTGTTGGAAAACTGGCGACTCGCCGAAGCGCACCAACCATTGATCCCGATCGAGCCCTTGGAGTAAAGGCTATGCCGCGTGTGCAAACCGTCCGCGCCTTGGACGATTATCGATTGGCTGTCCGCTTCGACGACGGGACCGAAGGGGAGATTGCCCTTCGCGACCGGCTTTTCGGTCCGGTCTTCGAGCCGCTGCGCGATCCGCGTCTGTTCGCGCAGGTATTCGTGGATGAGTTTGGCGCCATCGCCTGGCCTAACGGCGCCGACTTGGCGCCAGACGCTCTGTATGAGCAGCTTCGCGGCTCGGCCGGGGTTGCTTCACGCCGTTGATAGGAACCCCTCTCCCTCCGGGGAGAGGGCAGGGTGAGGGAGTGTAGTCATCTCGCTCCGCGAGATGAAATATCGCGACGCACGCCCGGCCCCATCTGCTCATATCGGGCCTTCCCCTCCACGGCGAACCGAATCCCCTCCGCGGCCAACGGCCCCAACGCCGCCTCCCGCACAATCACCGCCCCATCCTCAATGACCCTGAACGACCACCGTCCGGCAAGAAAGCCTAACGCTCTCCGCTCGTTGTCTCGGTCTGGAAATCGGATGACAATCATGCGGCCATTGTACATCTCCTTCGCCGCACTTCCATGTTCCTGCAGCCTGCCTCGGCGTGCTTCCTCGGTTTCAGGCCCGGCATTTCATGCCGAGCGCCACGACCGCAACACCCTTTTCTCTCAGCGCTGCCTCCAGACCGGTCCACCGGTCTTCCCTTCAGCGGCTTGAGCCAATGCCGCCAGGTTACTCATGCCGATTTACCCGGTTGCTCCAGGCAAAAAGCTTGAAACGCGCACTCGCTTACGCGAAGATCAGGCGATCATCATCCAACTCGGCGCGGACGAAGAAGCCGGCCCGCGCCGCCACCGCTGTTCTTGGTGAGTCGTTTATTTGGAGAAGCCCAATGGGTGTACGTGCGCTTCAAGCCAAGATTGAGTTTGATCGGACGACGTTGGAACATCTTTGGCGCACGCATCGTGTGTTCAACGAGCGGCTGCCACACGTTCTGCGAATCCTTTTCAAGCTGCGTCGCGGTGAATACGGCACCACGACGGAAAAGCGAAATCTGTATCAGAAAATTGGTCAGTTCATCACCGCGTATTCGTCGCAGAACGCTGATTACTTAATGAACTCAATTAGCATGCGGGGATGGAAACCTGCGACCGCAAAGAACTATAAAGCGAACGTCAACACACGCGATGGAGCTTCCGAGGAAATCAGCGGAACAGCATGGGCTGACGAAGCCGCAATGTTATCCGCAAGTGGAGAGTTGGTCTTTGACAAAGAAAAACTCAGCGGTGACTTGCCGGGCTGCATGCGCCAAATGTTGAATCGTGACTCTGTCGCAATGATCAGCGGGCACGATGAACTCGTCGCCAATTGGAACCGAGAACATGAACAGTGGTTGAAGGCCAAGACAGAATGGGAATCGAAAGACGACCACAAAAAGTACCTCGCAATACGCGCACGTTTTGAAGAATTTGAGAGCGAGCTCCTGGATTCGACAGGAAAACAGCGAGGGCGCGTGGGCAAGCGCCGTGGCCGGTGGCATCTCTATCTCAAGTGGCTCCGCGATAACCCTAGCCTTGCGGCGTGGCGTGGCGGTACGGCTTCGGTAAATGAGCTTTCGCTTGATGCACAAGAGCGAATTCGTCGGGCTAAACCTTGGAAGCAGCGATCCGTCGAAGCCGAGGAGTTTTGGAAGATCAATGAAGAGTTAGCGGCATTGGACAAGGTTCACGGCCATTACGAGCGAGAATTCGTGCGCCGCAGGAAGACGAAGCGCAATCCCGACGGCTTCGATCATCGCCCCACATTCACTGAGCCACATCCCGTGAACCACCCGCGGTGGTTCGTCTTCAACGCGCCGCAGACCAATCCTTCGGGATATCGTGACCTTGAATTGCCGCGCCAGGTTGGCGCGAGAGGTAGTGTCCAACTGCTAGTGCTAACCGGTGACAAGAACGGAGAGTCGGAATATCCAACCGGTTGGATCCCAATTACGTTCCGAGCTGATCCACGGATGTGCCAATTCCGCCGTGTTGAGGTGGCCACCACCATCAAGCGAGGCAAAGAAAAAGGGCAAACAAAAACTAGGGCTGCCTACGAATTCTTCGACCGCCATCTGCAGCAATGGCGATCGGCGGAAATCAGTGGAATCAAGCTCATGTTGCGCGATATCAGCCTGGAGGACAATGACTCGCTAGTATCTGCCGCACCTTATCTTGTCTTCACATGCACAATCGATGATCTGCCGCTTACAGATCGCGCAAGAAAGATTGAGTGGTCCGAGACAGGTCAAATGACGAAGTCGGGCAAAGCGCGCAAGTCCCGCAAACTACCTGATGGTCTGGTCGCTTGTGCTGTAGATCTGGGCCTACGCCATGTCGGTTTCGCGACCTTGTCTGTTTACGAGGACGGCAACCCACGTGTCCTCCGCTCGCGAAATATTTGGCTGGACGATAAACATCAAGGTCCCGATCTGGCGCATATCGGCCGGCACAAGCGCGAGATCCGACGCCTCCGTCGCTTAAGGGGGAAGCCGGTCAAGGGCGAAGAGTCGCACATCGAGCTTCAAGAGCACATTACGCACATGGGAGAAGATCGATTTAAGAAGGCTGCTCGTGGCATAATCAATTTCGCATGGAACGTCGATCAGGCATTCGGCAAGAGGACTGGCGAGGTGTATCCTCGCGCGGACGTGATCATCCTAGAGAAGCTCGAAGGCTTCATCCCCGACGCAGAGAAAGAACGAGGCATCAATCGCGCTCTTGCAGCGTGGAACCGGGCCCAGCTCGTCAATCGACTCAAGGAAATGGCAATCGACGCCGGTTACAAAGGGCGTGTCTTCGAGATTCATCCCGCAGGGACATCCCAAGTTTGCTGTCGTTGCGGCGCTCTCGGCCGGCGCTACTCGATTGCGCGTGGCAGCGTCGATGGCAATGCTGATATTCGATTTGGATGGGTCGAGAAGTTGTTTGCTTGCCCCTCGTGCGGCTACCGAGCTAATTCAGACCACAATGCGTCGGTGAACCTTCATCGGAAGTTTCTCCATGGAGACGTGGCTGTCTCTGCTTTCTTCCGATGGACGCAGCAGGGAGACACCAAGAAAAAGCAACAAGACTTGGCCGAATTAGATGCTGCTTTGTTTGAGCCGCTCAGGGCGCTTCATGGCCTCGCTGGCCACAATTTGGTTGAAACGCCATTCTAGCGCGGTATCATATTCGCTTGGAGCAAAGGGCGGAGTGGCGCCCGCCCCACCGGTCAGCTACAGGCAGATCGGTTGCCGTTAGTCGTCGTTCTTGAGTGTCAGTACGTGCTGGCCCTACGGCGTTCGCGCCTATGGGGACTCGACAATATGGTGAGCTTGCTTGCCTGCGGCGGCACGGACAACGACGGCGTTGATCAGTACGGCATCGACCGGTTGCTGTTTGGCAACTCGAATGTCGGCTTTGAGCCGGCTTTTTGCCGCGGCCACACCCGCGAGCGTGAACGTGGCGCGCGGGGGTGCCGGCTTCGCTCGCTGGTGTCAAACCGTTCGCAGGTCTCGCCTTGCAGGAGTGCTCGTCATGAAACGCATCGGGCAATCAATCGATTCTGCCTCACGCTCGGAACGGCAGCCTTATCTGCCGTTCCGCCAGGAGAATACGACGCGGGCGGTGGCCGGCATCGATGCCGGCCTGATCAACGGACACCCCGTCAGCAGGCCGTGGATCCGCTCCGTCTCCCGGTGGCCGGCATCGATGCCGGCCTGATCAACGGACACCACACTGCAAGAGCTAGGAATTGAGGCAACCCAAGTGGCCGGCATCGATGCCGGCCTGATCAACGGACACCTGCTCGGCCTCGTTCTCCGTCTCCCCCTCCCCACGTGGCCGGCATCGATGCCGGCCTGATCAACGGACACACACAAGTAACGACAGCCTGGGCACGGAAGTCGGCGTGGCCGGCATCGATGCCGGCCTGATCAACGGACACACCCTCGCATCTGCGAGGCGACCGGCGAAGCCGGCCTGATCAACGGACACCAGCACGCGGGGGCGTCGGCGCAAGGAACGGCGGGTGGCCGGCATCGATGCCGGCCTGATCAACGGACACCACGGCTTGTACCCTACACTCCTACGGCTTCCGTGGCCGGCATCGATGCCGGCCTGATCAACGGCAACGTTCTCAAAAGCATCCAGCCGTCACCGCACGGGGGCGGCTCTTTTTTATGCGCGGTTGCGAGTCTTTTGAAAGCGCAAGGTCGCCCCGTCCGGGGGCTGGGGCGGAGAAGCGCGGAATGCAGAGGGATGGTGACTCGCGCGCATGGTCTGGTTTGCAAACAACGTCCCACCTGGACAAGCCAGGGTGGTGACGCAGTTAACCGGGGGCTAGCGCCCGCCGGCTAATTGAATGTCGCCCCGTTCGGGCTGGGGAGGAGTGACATTGTCGCCCCTACCGGGGCTTAGGTTTTCTTTGGGTTGCGCTATCCGGGGGCTGGCGCCGCCCGGCTACTGAATGTCGCCCCGTACGGGGCTGGGTGAGATCCCGGCACTGGCGTGGCCGGGCTACACGATCGGCGTCCCCCTTGGGACTTTGTCGCTAATCGATCAGGGAATTCCGGCGCGGGTTGAGGCGTCAAAGATGACCAGCGGGTTCGCGTTCCGTTTGCCTTGGCAACATCGATTAGGAGTTTCAGCATGCGTACTGTGCCAAAGTACTTACGTAGTGTGTTCTGTTCCCTGGCCATGCTGACGGCAATCGTCGTTGCCATGGAGCTTAAGGCATGCCAGGCCGCGGAACCGCCTGCCGGGGGCTCGCCCGCAGCTTTTACGAACAACAAGCAGACCGGGCGGATCGAAGGACGAATCAAGCTGCCGGAGCGCCCGAAAGTGAAGCTGCCCGACTTCGCCCTGACCGCGGTTGGCACAATTGGCACAAAAATTCCCAAGGTGCGGTTGAAGTCGATCAGCCTGCTGGTGTGGACTGCAAAGGACCCCATCGCGGAAGCCGAGATCGACGAGGATGGGAGGTTTTCGTTCGAAAGCGTGCCCGCTGGTGTCGTGCGGCTTCAGCCGAATTTCGTGGTCGCGCGGTCCGAGACACCCGCTGTCTCCGAGACACCGGCTGTGGCGGAGCACAAGTTTTCGCTTGGGGCCTCGTTTACGCTTCACACGACCGTGCGGGCGGGGAAGACGACCGAGGTCGCCTTCTTTGGCCGCGGCCGGCCGGTGACCGGAAAGATCGAGCTGCCCGAGGGGATCAAGCCGCAAGACGCGGCGGTGAGGCTGACGATGATCGAGCCGCCGTCTCGCGCGATGTGGGGTCGCCTCGATCGACCGAGGCCGACGCCTTTGGCGGTTGCCTACGCAATGGTGACGCCGGATCGCGAGCTGGCAAGCGAGCTCGACGCCCATGGCAGGTTTCGCGTCGAGGGCGTGCCGGAGGGGACGTATCGCTTGCACGTAACAATTCGGGGACAGAATGAGCCGGTGCAGGTATGGTTCCGCGGTTATGCGCCTGGCCAGAGCGAGTGGGTTAAGAACGGCATTTTCACGGCGCCGCTGATGAAAGATGGCACCAGCGATGTGCCACTGGATCTGGGCGCGCCGAAATTCGAACGACTGCCGAAGAAGAGTTGAATCGCGATGCACGGCTGCGGCCGTTGTAGGCTGGATAACCGGGGGCTAGCGCCCGCTGGCTGATGACTATCCCCCGTCCGGGCGGGCGGCATCGATCGCCGACGAGCTCGTACAACGCCGTTGGCATCAGAACGCAATGTCGCCCCTGCCGGGGCTTTGGTCTTATTTAGGTTGCGCTATCCGGGGGCTTGCGCCGCCCGGCTACAGAATGTCGCCCCGTCCGGGGCTGGCGTTGTGAGAATCCAATGGATCTCCTGTGGCGAAATCTCTGCTTCCAGGCGATCTCCGTCGGACAGCTCCCATTCCAGTGACAAACAACCGTCTGGGGTCGGCCTAATGCATGCAGGGGGCGGCCAGCCATGGGTACGGAGCTTTGCGACGACATCAGGCCAAATGGCGGCGAGACCACGGTCCAACGGAGCAGCGCCCATCCCGTCCCAGTTTTGCTCGAGCGCCATGGCCTCGTCGATTTCCAGGATGGCAACGTCCCAAGAGCGAACTTGATTCTCCTCAAACTCGAGGGCCTGGGGGGCAGGCGGACGTGCAAGGCTTGGCAGATGGTTGAGCATCGTTTGTCGTTTGGCGAGAGTCGCACCTAGGTGACGGGACGGACGAGCTTAAGAGAATGCCTTATTTATTGTACATCGGTAACGAGCGCCGCGCCTCCCTAGGGGAGATGGCCGCGCCTGTGGATGGCCCGGGTTTAAGCGGGGGCCAGCGCCCGCCGGCTGATTCGCGCCTGCCATTTCTGGCGCGCTCGGGCAGGCCGCCACAATCGCGATGGCTATAGCGACGAGGGGCTGACGCCGACGTCGATAATACTGCAGCCGCGGATGGCGTGGAGGCCGAGGGACTCGGCACGCTCGACAACCTCCGGCGTATAGGTGCCGGGGTTCAGCCAGAGCTCGTCGCAACCCTTCTCGGCGATCGCGTCGAGGGCTTCCATCACCAGCGACGGCCGCAAGTAAACGCTGATCCGGTCGAGGCGCTCGGGGATGTCGGTGAGGCTCGCGTAGACGGGCGAGCCGTTGAGTTCGCCGCCGGCGGGATGCACCGGAAACACGCGGAAGCCGGCCATCTGGTGGGCCCGCAGCGATTTGTTGGCCCATTTCGCGGGATTGAAGACGTCGCCGACGATGGCGCAGGTTTTCATGGGAGGGTTCCCGCCACGGCGGGCAGGCTCCGTTCGGGGTTCAGGGTTCAGCAGGGGACAGGGGCCAGGCGAGCGGGGACTTCAATGGGAATTGTACGCGGGTGGGGGTGGGGCGGAATCTTGAGAAAAGTTTTCCAAGATCGGGCCAGGCACGGCGAACAACCTCTGTGACGACTACCGAGCGATCGTTCGCTCGTGACCCATCCAGTGGTTTTCCATTGCCTCTCGTCCTCATGAAAGGAGGGCTCGCCCCCATGATCCGCAAATTACTATTCGTTTCCGCCGGTCTGGTCCTTGTGGGACTGTTCCTGTTTGGCCGCCACGCCGCCAGCTATGTCGGGACCGGCGCCGGCTGGGTGCGCGACAGCGTCAAGGACAGCGTACCCTTGAACTTCGAGATCGACCGTGCCCGCAACATGGTCAAAAACCTGCAGCCGGAGATTCAGAAGAACATGCACGTGATCGCCAAGGAAGAGGCGGAGGTCGAGCGGCTGCAACAGCAGGTCGATCAAGGCGCTGAGAAGCTCGAAAAGG
>JBBDYH010000157.1:0-12230 GCA_040901795.1 Pirellulales bacterium | reverse complement strand
GTGAAGAACGACCTGCAGGAGATCGTCGAGTTCCTCAAGAACCCCGAGAAGTTTACGCGGCTGGGCGGCCGCGTGCCCAAGGGCGTGCTCTTGATGGGACCTCCGGGGACCGGCAAGACGTTGCTGGCGCGCGCCGTGGCGGGGGAGGCGGGCGTGCCGTTCTTCTCGATCAGCGGCTCCGAGTTTATCCAGATGTTCGTGGGCGTGGGCGCCAGCCGCGTGCGCGATATGTTTAAGACCGCCAAGGACGCCTCGCCGTCGATCCTGTTCATCGACGAGATCGACGCCGTCGGCCGGCACCGAGGCGCCGGGTTGGGTGGCGGCCACGACGAGCGCGAACAAACGCTCAACCAGATTCTGAGCGAAATGGACGGCTTCAGCCCGAATGAATCCGTAATTGTGCTCGCCGCGACAAACCGCCCCGACGTGCTCGATCCGGCATTGTTACGCCCCGGCCGATTCGATCGGCACGTGACAGTGGACCGGCCAAATCACAAGGGGCGCGTGGCCATTTTCAAGGTCCACGTTCGCGACGTGCCGCTGTCCAAAGACGTCGATCTCAATAAGCTCGCGGCGGGCACTGTCGGCCTGACGGGCGCCGATATCCGCAACCTGGTGAATGAAGCGGCGCTGTGGGCCACGCGGAACGGCAAGGACAAGGTCGATATGGAGGACTTCGAGGACGCCCGCGACAAGGTTCTGATGGGGCCCAAGCGTGACGAAGTGCTCCAAGGGAAAGAGAAGTCGATGACCGCGTATCACGAGGCCGGGCACGCGCTCTTGGCCTGGCTGCTGCCTGGTAGCGACCGGCTGCATAAGGTGACCATCATCCCGCGCGGGCGGGCGTTGGGCGTCACGCAGCTTTTACCTGAAGAAGACCGGCTCAATATCGGCGAGACGGAGCTCAAGAACCGGCTGGTGTTTATGCTCGGCGGACGGGCGGCCGAGAAGCTGATGTACAACGAGTACAGTGCCGGAGCGGAGAACGATCTCACGCAATGCACCAAACTCGCACGGCGGATGGTGGCCCACTGGGGCATGAGCGATCGGCTTGGGCCGGTGGCATACCGCCATGCCGAGGAACACCCGTTTCTGGGACGCGAGATCGTCGAGCAACGCGAGTTCAGCGACTACACGGCGCGGCTGATCGACGAAGAAATCGCACGGATCCTGGGCGCCGCGCAAGAACGAGCGTCGAAGATGTTGGCTGAGCACCGGGAGCAGCTCAATACAGTGGCGCAGACGCTCGAACAGAAGGAAGTGCTGGACGAGTTTGAACTTGAGCAGCTCATCGGGCCACCGGCATATCGCCAGCCCAAGTTCAACGGCGAACCGGTGGACGGAACGCCTGTGGACGGGCTGGTTGCACCGAGCCAACCCAAAGCGTAATGCTCCGGCCGGCGCCATAGATAGTAACCCGAAGCGTCAGCGAGGAACCGACTGATTCCGCCTCGCTTACGCTTCGGGTTGCCATTATCGGTCCTAGGCGGTGATGGTTTCAAAACGACCACACGGCCGAAGTTGTAACGAATCTCCGGCTTTTCCGCTGTTGTAGCAAAATATTTCGCCATACGACGGCAATTCTACCTGCTCGGGTGCTTGAGCATCCGTTCGGCATCTGGATAATGGGGAACTTGCCAGTTCTGGTGAATCGCGGCAATTCTTGGAGGTCGTTCGCATGGTTCAACGCGTGATGTGGCTGGGGGCAATCGTAACCGTCGTGATTTCGGTGGCCGCAATGGTGGCTCGTTACTCGCAGGAGAACTCCGCTATGGCGGCCGACGAAAAGAAGGCGAAAGAGGCACAGCTCGCTCATATGGTCTTTTTCACACTCAAGGACTCCAGCGAAGCCAACCGCAAGCGGCTGGTCGACGCCTGCAAGAAGCATCTCGATGGGCACGATGGAGTGGTCTACTTCAGCGTTGGGACACTCAATGACGATTTGAAGCGGCCGGTGAACGACCGCGACTACGACGTGGCTCTGCACCTGGTCTTTCGCAACAGAGCTGCCCACGACCGCTATCAGGAACATCCGCGGCACAAGGAATTCGTGGATCTGGGCCCAGACCTGTGGACCAAGGTCCGCGTGTTTGACTCGGATGTAAAGTAAAGAGTAGAGGTGTGTCGTGAGTGGCCGGAGGGTGGGCTGTGCCCACCATCTGTGTGCCGTGGGCTGTGCAGGAACTGGTGGGCAGAGCCCACCCTACTTTTTCAGCAGCCCGGCATATTTCTGCCCGCGCTGGGCGACTTGATCCAGCGTGCATTGCCGCGGCGCCTTGTCGGGTCGCCAGCGGAGAAACGACGTGCCGTGGCGGAACCGGCCGCCGCTGAAGCGGTCGTACTCGACTTCGACGACGAGTTGTGTCCATAGCGGCTGCCATTCGGTGGAGCGCTTCGTGCTCCAGCGGCTGGGACCGCCGGGCGCCCGGCCGGTGAAGCCGGGGGGCGCGACGAGAGCCTTGAGCTTACTCGTAAGACGGGTCCGGTCGGCCCGCGACAGGTTCGCGGTGAAGCCGACGTGGTTCAACAGGCCGTCATCGTCGTACAGACCCAAAAGCAGCGATCCAACGATTTTCTCGTTGCTCGCATAGCGAAACCCGCCCACGACGCAATCGGCGCTGCGGATGCGTTTGATCTTCTGCATCGCCGTTCGCTCGCCCGAAGCATACGGTAGATCGAGCCGTTTGGCGATCACGCCATCGACGTTGGCGCCAGCCGCGCGGAGCCAGCGAGCCGCTTGCTTCCGGTCGTCAGTCGCTGCCGAAAGCCGAATTTGGCTGTTCCCGCGGAGGATGGTTTCGGCAAACTGTTCCAAGCGCCCCCGGCGCTCTGCCAGTGGACGAGCGACGAGCGACTGGCCGCCGGCAGCGACCAGCATGTCGAACACAATCAGCATCGCGGGATGCTCGGCGGCGAGCTTGCGAATCCGGCTCTCGGCCGGATGGATGCGAAGCAACAGCTGATCGAAGGAAAGCCGTCCTTTAACCGGCACGACGATTTCGGCGTCGAGCACGAAGCGATCCGCCGCGAGCGATTGCACCGCTTCCACAAGCTCGGGAAAGTATCGCGCGAGCGGTTGGCCGGCTTTCGATTGCAGTAGAACGGAGTCGCCAGCCCGAAAAACCAGGCAACGGAAGCCATCCCATTTGGGCTCGTAGAGCCAGATTTCGCCGGATGGTATCTCGTCAACGGACAGCGCCTCCATTGGCGCGTAAGGGAACTGCAGCGGCAGACCGCGTAGTCGGTGTTGTCGTTTTGCGCGTCCGTCCGCCGCCAGTTTCGCTTCGATCGGCGCGCCTTTCACACGCGTAATCGATGAACGCCGCGTTCGTTTCGTCGTCGCGCTCCGCTTAGCCTTTTGCACCGCAACACCTCGCGCGATATGCTAGCAAGTGATGTGCCACTGCTCGCCGCGAGCGGTGCTCACGACTCAAATGCGAAGATGCTGCAAGGACGCCATGGAACAGCCGGAGATCAAGATCCTTCCGTACGAAACCCGTCCAGCGCGATGCGAGCCGCACGAAGCCGGCGCCGCGGCGGCCGCCGCCGCTCTGGTCCAGTTCCTTCGCCGGCAGCTCGATGGCGTAGTCATTGAGCGCATCGGCAGCACCGCCGTTCCCGGCTGCGCCGGCAAAGGCATCATCGATCTAATGGTCATGTATGGAGGCGGACAGCTTGCGGAAGTTCGTGAGCAGATCGACGGGCTCGGGTTTCAGCGACAAACGACGCGCGAGCCATTTCCCGAGGATCGGCCGATGCGCACAGGCGCGTTCGATTATGAGGGACAGCGGTATCTCGTTCACGTCCACATAGTTTCGGCCGAGTCGCCCGAGGTGGAAGATCTCCGCTATTTCCGCGATTGTCTGAGGGCCGATCCCGAGCTGCGGGCCGCGTACGTCGCATTCAAGAAGAAGCTGCTCGCCCAAGGCGTCAGCGATTCAGTCGACTACGCGATCGCCAAAGGAGAGTTCATCCGGCAGTGTTTGGGGCGGTAACACCCTCAAGATCGAAACCGGCAGCGGCGCGCCGACGCGCGTGTTGGCGATTGTGCCCGGATCAGCGACTCGGACGAGAGACGGTCTTAGCTTTGGTCGTGCCCGTTGTTTGGGGTCGTTTGCGATAGGCGTCGGGGTACGCGCGAAGCAAATCGGCTTCGCCGTTCCGACCGCGCCTGTCAAGGAATTCGATTAGATTTTCCATACGCTTGGCCGCATTCTCGGCGGCGCCTTTGGCATTGGCGCCCGCGGCCCGGATCTGACGTTCGTTGAGTAAGACCAATTCCTTGTACCACTCGTTCACGCGATTATCCCGTGGGGACGATTCGATGGCGGCCTGCAACCAGGCGGGTTCGAACGCCGTAAACACCGTTTTCCCGGCTACGTCGGTGCTGGCCTTTTCCGCCTCTTTTCTGGCCGCGATGAGGATTGAGGTCGGGTCTTTGCGAATAATCGTCCGCGGCAGCCTGGCATACCAGATGGCTTCGTTGAGCCAGTCCTCGATACGCTTGTCGGTCAGCTCGCGCGGTTTGAGGTCGGCGAACACTTCGAACCGCAGCTCCATCACCTTTGAATCTGAAGCGCTGGCTTTATCGGCATCCATCCGGAGGAGGTCGCGGGCCGCCTCGTCGAGCTCGCCGAGCGCGGCGATGCCGGAATCCGTCAGCAGTTTCGCACGTGCGTTAAGAACCTTGACCTCCTGATCGAGATCGACGCCGGTGGTTCGCGGCAGATTCAACTTTTTCAGTTCGTCGGCGCGCGCCGCAACCTTCGCCAAGGCCACGGTATTTGCGGATTTGCTCGAGTAGAAGTCGGGGTGCAGCAGGACGTTTTCCGCCAGCTCGACCGCGAACAGACGAAGTGCGTTGTCGGCCATGTTCTGCTTGACCGCCAGGTCCAGGGCTTTCATGAGCTCGTCGTCGGCGGCCCGAAATTCGGCGGCGTTGAGCCGTTGCTTCGCTTTCTCAACGGGGGTATCTTCATCAAGGTGCTTCACCTGCAGCACCTTACCCAGCCAGTAATGCGCCTCGGGATTCTCACGGGACTGAGATTCAGCGCGTGTAATGGCCTCTCGGAGCTCCGCTTCGGCCTTGACAACGATTCCCCGGAGCGTCCCCACGCCGGGCGGACTGACGCCGCTGACTGCCGCCATCTTATAGTAGCAGCGGCCCAGGTTCAGACGGGCGGCAACCGAAGCTGGATTTGCACGAATTGCAAAACCAAAATTGTCGACTGCTTTCTTATAGTTTGTTTCCACATCGGAGCGTGTATACCAGGCCAAGTCCTCGAAGGCGTTTCCGGCTGCGGAGTAGGCGAGCTCAAGTGCAGAGCCCTTGAGGAACTTTTCGGCCTGCAATGCATATTCGGCCGCCTTTTCGAAATCGTTTACGGCGCTGGTGTCCCAACCGGCGAAATTGCGGCGTTCCAAATGGACGTAACTCAGCAGCAGCAACCGCTCCGCCTGCTGATCGTCGCTGAGCGAATCGGGGCCGCCGGATGGGATTGCTTGTCGCAGTATCGCAAGCGATTCATCGAGCGCCTTCAGACGTCCTGCATGTGTCGGCTCTTGGCGTGACTGATAGAAATGCGCCTGACCAGCCAATGTGTAAGCGCTCGCCTCGAACTGCTTGAATCGCCGTAGCGCCTCGGCGTCAGCCAAGACCGCATTCAGATCGAATGGCTTGCGATTCAGCCGGACGCGCCCGCGGGCCAGAAAATACTGCGGCTCCTTCGCCACACTCAGATTGACTGCGCTGCTGAAGAGGCCCTCAAGTTTGTCGTTAACAGATAACTTCCTCCCGGAAGAATCGGCGAAACCCCAGTCGAGGTGGGCTGCATCTGCGACCACTTCCGCCGTGCGGGCGAAGAAACGATGGTCCTTCCGGTTGGTTGCCGTGGGTTCGAACGGCGCCACAATTCTCCGATAGAACGCTTGAACCTGCTCGTCATCGAGCTTCTTCTTTTTGGTCAGCGCTAAGAGGCGATCAACGACGGCAAGATTGGCCTCTTGGGTCGGCTTGTCGCCGGCGGTGCGGTGAGCCTCCAGATAAGTGTAATACAAATGATAGACCAGTCCGGGATTGTGGACTTCGTCGTGAAGGTTCTTTTTCCACTCGCCGACGAGGCTAGCCGTCAGCTTGCGCGCTAGCCCCTCGTCCTTCTTGTTCGGATTCGGATGCCACCATGCGGCAGCCGCCAAATGAGCCCGCGTGACGTCCGATAGCGACGTGTTGGCATCGCTCCAGCCGTAAGCGTTGCGAAGCAGATCGTAAGATACGTCTAATGAATTTGGGTCGCTCGGCGGTTCCAGCGCCCGGGCGATATTGAGCGCGCCCGATGGCAGACTGAGACTCAACCCTTGTTCCAGAGCATCGAAGGCCAGTTTAATTCGGTTCGCCTGCCGCAATTCCGGAGTGGGCGGCTGTGAAAACAGCGCAGCCAGCGTATTGCGCAAATCCGCCGCCGAGTCAGCCGTTCGGCTCAACACGCGTGCTTTCACGTATTGGTAGTACGGCGACTTTCCAGGCGAGCCCAGTATCTGCAAAGCGCCTGGCTCATTGAGCGCGAGCAAGGACTCGGCGTGGCAAGCGCGAACGAATTCATCAGGACTGCCAGCATGTTTTGCGACAAACTCGCAGTCTCTCTGGAACTGCTCCGCCTTAAGCGCGAATTCCGGCTCCGACCCGAGCTGCCGGCGGATCTCCTTCGCCAACATGAGGGCAAACAAAGGCCGCAGATCGGACTCCGGTTCCGACGATTCGGCCGCATTGCGAAGCGCCTCCACGGCCGCCGGAAGATACTCTGGTAAGCGATCTGTCAAAGCATGGACCGAGCCGGCCAACATGTGCTGAGCATTCTTAAATCGCATCAGCCGCGGAACACTGGCGAGCGCCGCATCCAGCGTTTGTTTATCACGCGCGTTATTCAGATCATAACAGGCGTCAAGCACGCGCGCCCGGTCTTTGAGCGCCTGCCGAACAGGTTGCCGGCCGAGCGCTACTTGCTTCTTAATTGCCTCTCCCATCTGAGGCCATTGGTTCAGCGCCAGGTGGAGGTCACCTTTGATGACCCAAGCATCAACGTTCTTTTCATCGATCTGGACGATCTTGGTCACTTCATCGAGACCTCTCTTCAGCTCCTCCTCGTCCTTTGGAAGGCTGCGGGTTACCGCTGCCTGCAGCCAGTTGGAAACAATCTCTGACCGCGACTCACTGAGCGCATCCAACTCAAATGACTTTGCTGTCCAAAGATCCGCTCCGCTCGCTCCAGTCGCACTTGCGGCAACGTCGCCGTGATGCTCGTTCCAGACCTTGTGCAGTTGGTTGATCCCCGTGGGACTCTTCGTTTGATCGGCGAGAACGAGATGGATTAGGAAGTACATTCGATCACGCGGAGTCTGACGCTGCGCCGGCTGCGAAACTCCAGTCATTACCTTTTGCGCAGTGTTCAGATCGTTTGCTCCGATCCGCGCCCGGGCCTGCATCAAGTTCAAATCGGCGCCGGGGAGCACCTCGTAGAACTCTTTGGCGAGCGCGGCGTAGTTGTCGGCCGCTGTTTCATATTCGCCGGCCAAAAAGGCTTGATCGGCGTGTGCCCGCCAGCCGGTTTGAAGCTTGAGGCGGTTATCGGTTTTCTCCGCTTCGGTGAATACGCCTGACGTTGTCAGAACATTGAGCGCTTTGTCGAATTCTTCGGCTTGGAGAAACTCAGCAAATGCCTGCTTAGGCGCATTCTTCGCCAGCTCGTCTCTTCTTTGGTCCTCTTTGTCCTTCGCGGCAAGTCGGCGTTGCTGCTCCTCAGGATCCTCCTCGGCAGGATCGTGCTCCGTTTTTCCGTTCCCTGTATCTTCCGGCGATTTGTCCTCGTCGTCCTGCTTTACAACAGGACCGCTGCCCTGCGGAGGATTGAGATAAAAATACCCACCAACGCCGCCCATGGCGCCTAAAAAGAGCAGCGAAATAAACAGTTTGGCCGCGGTGGACATCGGCCGACGCGGTATGGGAGGCCGCCGCTCCGTCAGCGCAGGCATCACCGTCGCCGTGGTGGAGGCGGGCTTCATGGTACGCAACGCCGGATCGCGCTCGGAGGGGGTCTGCCCCGAAAACGGCGACGTATCCCCCTTGGGGAACGTGGGGGGCGCACTCGTGCCACGGTAATCGGGGCCGGTTGGGAACGGCGGAGTGCCGCGCACATCGGGAAGGTAGTCCGAGGTGCCTGGAGTCAGCCGTAGCGCCCTCCGTATTTCGAGGATCATCTCTCGCGAGGTGCGCCAGCGGTCCTGAGGCAGCGGCGAGGTCGCCTTGCGAATCACTGACTCTTCGGCGGGGGTCAGCCGTGAAAAATCGAGCTGCCCCTGCACGTGTGCTGTCATGACCTCAAAGCCCGTCATGCCCTCGTCGAATGGCAGCGATCCCGTGCGCAGCTCGACGAAACTAATTGCCAGCGAGTATTGATCGCTCTTGTCACAAGGCTTGCCACGAAACGATTCGGGGGCGGCATAGGCGAGCGTCAACGGCGCCTGGCATGTCTTGCGCAACGACTCTACCGCGTGCGCCAGACCAAAATCGCAAACCTGAGCGCCGTCGCCGACAATAAGGATGTTGTGCGGCTTAATGTCGGAATGGACAATCGGCATCGGTCCCTGCCCCATGTCATGAATGGGCCGGTTGAGGTAGTCAATGCCTTTGGCCGCGTCCTCCATATAGTCGAGCAGTTCGTCGGCCGGAATGCCGCCCAAGCCTTCGTCCTGGCATTCGCGCAGCCGATCGTAGAGGCTCTTTTTGCCGAGGCCCATGGCCACGATCAGCTCGACGGGATGTGCATAAATCGCCGTCGCCAGGGCACCCGTCGGGGGGGAACCGAGGTCCGAGGGCATGGCGGGGCTGATCTGTGACCAGGTCACGTCCGATTCGTCGATCAGAGTTCCATCTTCGTTCTTCAGCCAGAATCCATGGAGCGGCGTGAGATTGTTGTGCGTGATCTTCTTGACCAGGCGAAGCGACTTGAACTCGCGGAACCCCTGCTGGCCGGTCAAGTCGATAAACTTCAGCGCCACCTCAGCGCCACCTGGAGCGCAGGCCTGCCAGACTTCGCCGAAGCCGCCTTCGCCGAGTTTGCGGACGAGCCTGTAGCCGCCGACGGGCTTGTCGCCGGCCCGGTAACGGTGATACGTCTGAGCCATTTCGCCCCTCTCAGCAGGCCGGCTTGGCGGTTGAGAAACGCCCCTCGGGAACCGCGCAAGCGCGTACTGGGACCAGCATCGAAGAATAACTCCTACTGCCGAGGATAACCTTTCCAGCGGCTGGCATCAAGCGTTTTTACGGGTTTGCGCAATACCTATTCACTTGAAGCGTAGGGAGTTCCGCCTTGTTACAGTCTGCGGAAGACCGCAAACGAAAGGCGGGTATCGGGCACCATCGGCGTGGCTGAAGGAACCTTGTTAAGCGGCGCTAATTGGAGAATGCCTTCTAGTGGGCTACTACCGTCTTAAGCGCGCTTGCCGAAACTGCCGAATTGACGAGGTGTATCCCCTGAAGGGCTTGCGCCGATCGTCGGTGCTCAAGCCGAAGGCCGCCACAGCGGTTCTTCAGGGAACGGCCCATCGCGGAGCGGTGGGGTTCTCCGGCGTTGGAGGTTCGCGCAATGATAGTTAATCTGCGGCGGTTCTGCGGCCTTTCGCTTTCGGCCAGTATGCTGGCGGCACTATTGCCCCAAGCGCCGGCCGCCCCGCCGGCGAAGCTCACGGCGCAAGACACCCTCAAGCAGCAGCGGTCCAACGTGCGGTTGCTCCCCCGAGAGGGAACGATGCGCTGGTCCGGCGGCTTCTTACTTGCCGCATTCCAGGAGGAGGACCAGGCGCCGATGGTGCCGGACCCACAGCAGCCACTGATCCCGCAGCCACAGCAGCCGCTGTTACCGGACCAGCCGCTGACCGACGCGCCACAACCGACGGAAGCCGGTGAGGCGCAGACAATCCAGATTCCCACGCCCGAGCAAGTCAGCGCTCTGGTCGATCGAGAGCAAGGCATCCAGAGTTCCGCGTCGAGCGGCACGACGGGCGCCGAGGCGACGGTCCAGGGCGCCACCGATCTGGGTCAGCTCTTACAACAGTCCTCGAGCGTTGACACCATCGATGTCCAGCGCCGCTCGCCGGTGGCTCTGGATCCAAACATTCGCGGTTATAAGCAAGGCCAGATTTACACCCAGTCCGAAGGCGCTTATTGGCTCGCCGCACGACAAGATCTCGACACGATGCTCAGCAAGATCGATCCGACGATGATCGATAACGTGGTGGTACTATCGGGTCCGTATGGAGTGCAGTATGGGCCGGGCCTGAGCTTCATCGCGATCGATACCGCGGATACGCCGCGTTATGAATGCGGGCCGGAGCACCATGCGCGGATTCTCGGCAGCGTACGCACCAACGGCGGTCAGACTTACGGCCGCACCACGGCTTACGGCGGCGATTCTGATTGGGGATATCGCATCAGCTATGGAGACAAGAAAGGTTCGGACTACCTTTCCGGCAACGATATTCAGATTCCGTCGAGCTACGACACCAACGACGTGTGGGCCAATTGGGGGTACTCGATCAACCCGGACCAGCGGCTGGAACTGGGATACCTGCGCTATGAGCAAATCGACACAGAGTACCCCGGCCAGTTCTTTAACATTGATGACCTGATCACCGACGGCTTCAACGCGCGGTTGATCGACGAAGGGGCGCAAGGTCCCTGGAGCCGGTTCATTATCGACGGCTGGTGGAATCGCACACGATTCAACGGCGACAACTTCGGCAAGCGCAATCCGCTATTCCCGGAAGTGCAGCGGGCGGAAACCGCGTTTGAGATCTTCAACCAGAATGTTGATCCTGGCTCGACTCGCGTCGACGCACTGACGGCCGGAGATCTTGAATCGACCGGCGGACGCGCGATGGCGACGTTTGGCGACATTGAGGACCAGCATTACAACGTGGGCGGCGATTTTCGTTACATCGAACAGAATATCACCGAAGACATTGAGATCAACACGCGTCGGGGCGGTCTGCTTGTTCCACGGTCGGAGATACCGGTCATCTTTACGAACCTGCCCCGCGCGTCGGCGACGGACCCCGGGTTGTTTGCCGAACACGTGCTGCCGATGAGCAGCTTCTGGACCACCAAGGTGGGCGCTCGTGTTGACTTCTATCAGACCCAGACCTCGGCCGATGAACTGCGTGGCGGGACGTTTATCTCCGGCGACTTGGAGGCGGAAGATACGCTGTTTGCCGGCTACTGGTCCAATGAAGTGCAGCTCGACTGCAACTGGACATTGACCGGCGGCTTTGGCCATGGCCAGCGCGCTCCGACCCTGATCGAGCGCTACTCGGACGGCCTATTCCTGGGTGTCGCCCAAAGTGGCTTCACGCGCGTCATCGGCGACCCAGGTCTGGATGAAGAGCGCGATACGCAAATCGACGTGGGCCTGGCGGCCGACTATGACTACTGGCGCGCCAGGGCAGGTGTGTTTCACGCTTGGATCGACGACTACGTCACGCTGAGCGGCGACATCGTCGAACAGCCGCCGTTCCTGTCGGCACGCTTGTTCCGCTTCGTCAACACCGATGAGGCCACTCTGGCGGGCTTCGAGGCGAGCGGTGAATACGATTGGTCCGACTACCTGAGCCCGTTCGCAACGATTAAGTATGTCGAGGGGCGCGACCAGGTGATCAACGCGCCTTTGACGCAGATCCCGCCGCTGGATTCGGTGGTGGGTATTCGCTTGCACGAGCCGTCGCGGGCGCGGTTGTGGAGCGTTGAATTCGCGTCGCGGATCGTCGACAACCAAGATCGGCTCGGTACGGTCCGCACCGGGCGCGGCCTGGAGACGATTGAAGAAGAGACGCCCGGATTCACGGTCTGGCACTTGCGTAGCTACTATAACTACTCGCGAGACCTGACGTTCACGGCGGGCGTGGAGAATCTCTTCGACCGCAATTACCAGGAACACCTTGACCTGCGATTGCGCGGGCCGGAGGGCTTCCCCGGCGGCATCACGCGAACGCTGGCGCCTGGAATCACGCCGTACTTCGGCGTGGATTGGACGTTCTGACGAGGGTGTCTGGTGCCTGGTGTCTTGTGTCTGGTGTCTGATGACTCGTTCCCAGGCTCCGCCTGGGAACGGGGTGCACGGCAGGCTCTGCCTGGGCTGCGCGAAAACGGTTGTTTGAGGCGTTGTTGTTTTATCCTACTTCTG
>JBBDYH010000156.1:0-12298 GCA_040901795.1 Pirellulales bacterium | reverse complement strand
CCGACGCGTAAGCGAGGCCGAATCTGCCGGTTCCTCGCTCACGCTTCGGGTTACCGTCCGCCGGTTGTATTAGCGGTTCTTGGCATCGTTTGCGGAGCACTGGCAACGTTGAGTGTCACCGCGGCGGAACAGAGAGCCGATCGCCCCATTTCCACCTGGCCCCAATTCCGCGGTCCAGGCGGCCGCGCCGTCAGTGACGAACAGGGGCTGCCTACTACCTGGGGTCCTGATGAGAACATCCTTTGGAAAACTGAATTACCCGGCGCCGGCACGTCGAGTCCAATCGTTCTCGGCGACCGAATCTATCTGACCGCGTACAGTGGTTACAATGATCCAGGGAGCGAAGCAGCCAATCCCGCAGATCTCAAACTGCACCTGATCTCGCTCGCGCGCGACGGCGGCATCCGCTGGACCCGCGACATCGTCCCCAAGCTCCCTGAACAGGAAAGAATCCGCGAAGAACACGGCTACGCCTCGAGCACGCCGGCCGCGGATGAAGCAGCGGTTTACGCGTCCTTCGGCAAGACCGGCGTGCTGGCCTTCGACCACGACGGCAAGCAACTTTGGCACACCACCGTCGGCGACAAGCTCCATGGCTGGGGCTCGGGCACGTCTCCAGTGCTGTACCAGGACCTGGTGATCATCAACGCCGGCGTAGAAAGCGAATCGCTGGTCGCGCTCGATCGCAAGACCGGCGATGAAGTGTGGCGCGCCGGCGGCATTCGCGAATCGTGGAACACTCCGATTTTGGTTGCGACCGGCAACGGGGAAACCGAGCTCGTCGTCGCGATCATGCGCAAGATCCTGGGCTTCAATCCAGCCACGGGGAAAGAGCTTTGGTCGTGCGAGACGAACATCAACTGGTATATGGCGCCCAGCATGGTCGCCCACGAGGGCGTGGTCTACAGCGTTGGCGGCCGTAGCGGCGGCGCGTTGGCGGTGCGGGCCGGCGGTCGCGGGGACGTGACGGCGACGCATCGCTTGTGGACCGGCCGCAAAGGGTCCAACGTCACCTCGCCGGTCTATCACGATGGCCACGTCTATTGGATGCACGAGAACCTGGGCATCGCCTACTGCGCGAAGGCGTCGTCGGGCGAGATCGTCTACGAAGTACGAGTTCCCAACTGTGGACAGGTCTACGCCTCGCCCGTGCTCGGCGACGGCAAGCTCTATTACTTCGCCCGAGACGGCAAGACCTATGTCCTGCCGGCCGAACCGCGATTCGAAGTCCTCGCGGTGAATTCTCTCGGGGAACGCGGCACGTTTAACGCGAGCCCGGCCATCGCGGACCGCCGGGTCTATCTCCGCTCGAACCGCTATTTGTACTGCATTGGGAGCACCAACTAAGACGCAATCAATGCCCGGGGGGCAGGCATTATGCACAAAATCGGCACAATTTAGAAAAATTCCTTTCGGGCGCGGAATTTCTCGAATAGAATCAGCGTTGCAAGAGGCAGCCGAGAGGACGTCGTCGATGAACATCAGGGTTTGAATTGAAGGGATCGCTGGATGAACATGAAAACATGGCTCTTACGAGCCTTGAAGCCACAGGCGTTTCTGTGCGTGCTGGCTTTGGCTGCATCATCCGTACAAGCGCAGATTGGCGTGTGGAATCAGGATGAAACTTCGGGCAACCTGATTGACTCCACGGGTGGACATCCGCCGGGTGTGCCGACAGGCAGTCTGACTTACGGTCAGCCCGGTGTGCCGAATGGGACGTATGGTTCGCTGGCCGTGATGAATGCCTTAGGGACTTCGATTGAATACGGTCCTTCCACTTCCGATGAGTTTTTCACCATTGGAACGGACAATAACAATCCCGCGATGAACTTGGATCGAACGGGCGCATTTACCGTCATGGGATGGATCAATCCCGCCGCGCCAACCTTGGCCGCCTCCACCTACCGGTTCTTCTCCACAGGCAGCGGCGCGGGCGCGGATCGCGGCTGGGGCATCGGCTTGCGGCTCAACGGAACCACCGGCGCCAATAGCGCCATTCGCATGACGACCTATGGGATCGCCGACAACGATTCCTCTCCGTTCAACGTCAATTTCGGCGAGTGGCAGCACATCGCCGCGACCTACAACAACGGCGCCATCAACTATTTCCTCAATGGCAATGCCCTGGATTCCGACACCAGTCTGTTTGGAAACGATTTGGCCGCCGGCCGGCTGGTCATTGGCGGACGGGTTGGCGCCAACGACACGGATCAGGCCAGCGGATTGTTGGACGGCATTCGCATCTACGATCGAGTGCTGTCCGTGCCGGAAATACAGCAAGCTGCGGTGATCAGTGTCAGTATTCCTGAGCCATCAAGTTTCGTGCTGGCCGCACTGGCATGTTTCGGCTTAGTGTGGTGGCGGCGCCGGAGCAGCAAAGCTTGATTTCGCGGCCGAAGTGACCGATGGCTGGGGGACCAACAGCCCTTCGCGATCGATATCGGCACGATCTGCCGACTCGGCAAGCAGGTCGATCCGCCGCGGACGCACGACCTCTCCGAGCGCCACCCCCTGCCGAGATTCCCGTTCTCTCGTCGGGCCATAGGTCATGCGTGGCACTCGATTCTCGCGTGTAGCGTGCGGTACAGGATATGCAAGTCGAGGCGTGAGGGATGGAGCCTAACTGCCAGAAACGCATATGCCGAGTCAATCCTCGCCGCCGATCTATAATCTGCCCGGCTTCTACGAACCGTTCAGCGTCTTGAGCCATCTTGCCGGCGCGGTCCTCTTTTTGGTTCTCGGCGCTCGTCTACTGAAGCGCGGGAGGGGCGATTCACTGCGTCGCACTGTGCTCGGCATCTATGTCGGGTCGTCTGTTTTTCTGTTTGTGATGAGCGGCGTCTACCATATGATGGTCGCCGACAGCCCCGCTCGGGGTGTCATGGCGCGCCTCGACCATAGCGCCATTTTCGCGCTCATCGCCGGCACGTTTACCCCGGTTCACGGGATCCTGTTTCAGGGTTGGTCCCGCTGGGCGCCGCTGACGCTGATTTGGGCGGTGGCAATTGCCGGCATCACCTTGAAGAATGTCTATTTCGACTCGTTCGCCGAATGGCTCGGAATCAGCCTGTACCTCCTGCTCGGTTGGCTAGGAGCGCTGTCGGGTGCTTCCGTTGCGCTTCGTTACGGATTTGCTTTTGTCAAGCCGCTACTCTGGGGCGGGATCGCCTATTCGGCCGGGGCGGTTCTTGAGTTCATGCGTTGGCCATATATTATCCCCGGCGTTGTGCATCCCCACGAGCTATTCCATTTGGCGGTTCTGATCGGTGCACTGTTCCATTGGTCATTTGTCTGGCGCATTGCCGTACTTCCATCCCGGCCAGATGAGCATCCGGATCGCCCCCTTGCCTTGTAATGTCCGAACGCCAAGCGCCCGCGCTTTTCTTGAGTCCCTGCCGCCGAGACTCTTGCGGGTGGCGCGGCCATAGGAAAGAATCAAGCCTCGCCAGCGACTCGACCAACCCCCCGCCGCGACGGCTTACAGAGATCGCGCCCCCGCACGATCTTCGGCCAAATCGCTCCAGCGCCTCATGAATCCCAGCATGCTCATGATCGCCAAACCTGTTCCGCTGCTGCTGCTCGTTCTGTTCGGCGCCAGCTCCCTATTCGCCGGCGATTGGCCGGCCTGGCGAGGACCGAAGGGCGTCGGCGTTTCCAATGAAAAGGACTTGCCGATTAAGTGGAGCGCCACCGAAAACGTCCGCTGGAGAGTTCCGCTGCCCGGGCCGGGCAATTCTACGCCGATCGTTTCGCGCGGGCGTGTGTTCGTCACGCAGGCTGTCGGCGACCGCCGCACGCTGATGTGCTTCGACCGCCAGGATGGCAAGCTCCTCTGGCAAAAGGGCGTCACTACCAAGGAGAAGGAGCCGACGCATGAAACCAACCCCTACTGTGGCGCTTCGCCGGTAACCGATGGCGAGCGCGTGATTGCTTCGTTTGCGTCCGACGGCCTGTTTTGTTACGACTTTGCCGGCAAGGAGCTGTGGCGGCGGACCGATCTTGGCCGGCAGATTCACATCTGGGGCGGCGGCGCGTCGCCGGTGATTCACGGCGACCTCTGTTTCCTCAACTTCGGCCCCGGCGAGACGACCTATCTCCTCGCCGTCGACAAGAGAACCGGCGATACCGTCTGGAAGAAGGACGAGGAGACGGGCTATGGTAAGCCGGCCACGCCGGACGTCAACGGCGGAAACCGGGAGCGCGCGGACTTTATCGGCTCGTGGACGACACCCACGCTGATGAAGGTCGAAGGCCGCGATCAACTGCTGATGAGCTGGCCGCGGCGGCTTGTCGCCTACGACCCGCAGTCCGGCGACGAGTTGTGGACCTGTTCCGGTCTCAACCCGCTGGTTTATACGTCGCCGATTTACGACGAGGGCATCGTTTTGGCGATGGGCGGGTACGGCGGAACGACCATCGCCGTGCGGGCGGGCGGCAGTGCTACCGGAGGCAGCGGGAACATCACCGAGTCGCGCCGGCTTTGGCGTCTCGACAAGCAGCCGCAGCGCATCGGCTCGGGCGTGATCCACGACGGTCACATCTATATCCACAATGATCCGGGCATCGCCGAGTGCTACGAGCTAAAGACGGGCGAGATCGTCTGGAAGGAACGGCTGTCCGGCGCCGGCTCGTCGGGCACAAACTGGTCATCGGTAATTCTCGCCGCCGGCAACTGCTACACGATCACCCAAGGGGGCGATTGCTTCGTTTTCAAAGCTTCGCCGAAATTCCAGCTCGTATCGACCAACTCGCTGGGCGAATCGAGCAATTCATCGATCGTACCCTCCGATGGCGAGCTGTTCATCCGCACCAGCGAGGCACTCTGGTGCATCGGCAAAAAAGGAATGATGCCCCGCTAACGGGTGACTAATGAGCGGCGCGCGACAAACTCCACAAGGGTCGTCAATCCCGCCGTTGAGACTACCGCACTTCTATGAAGCTGGTGTTCTCAAGAGTCCATCTCCCGCTGACGGGGTCCGAACCGGTCACCCGCGTGGTGACTTGCAGCGCTGTCTGGTAGTCCGGAGCGTCGAATTGGAATTCGATCTCGTCAAGATCTACGATCGCGTTGAAAACTTGCAAAAAACTCGGATCCCTAGCCCTGATCAGGACACGCCCCTCCTCGATACGGGACTGCTTCACCTTCCCCCAAATTCTTACCGTTTCGCCTGTTTTAACGTGGTCCTTCATGTGCAAGACCAGCCTCAGTTCCGGGTCTGCAAGCGCCGTCTCGACGGGCGCCGCGACGAAAGCGAACGCCAGGCCCACAGCAGTTAACATCCAATTTCGCATGTTTCCCTCTTTGGCATGAACTGACCGAAATCCGTGAACTCTCTAAACTTCTGGTAGTGGAAACACCGAGCTTCCTGCAGATGCCACGATCGGCAATCGGGCAAAATCCGGCCGGCACACTAACGCGACCTGCTCGTCTACTCGGGCGGCAGGAAATCCTCCATTGCCCAGACTTCGAACTTACGCACGCCCACCGCATTGAACGCGATCTGTTTCCCATCAGGGTGCAACGTCAGATCGCGCAATACCTTTATGCCTGGGACATCGATCTTCTGCGGCTCACCGCCGTCAGCCGCAATGCGCCACAGGCCTCTTTTGCTCTCATCACCGCCGCTCTTGAGGAACAACAGCGAGCGGCCATCTGGTTCCCAAACCACCCCGCCCCGCGTTACTCCGCTTTTCTCCATTCGTACCAGCTCGCGCGACGCTCCATCGCCAACCGTCACGAGCCTTATAATCATTGCCTCTGAGTTTTGTTCCCTACCGAGGACGGCGAGCTGGCGACTGTCCGGCGACACGTCGAACTGGAGAACGAATTCTTCATCAAAGATCGCATTGTCTGGAGCCAAGATTTCTCTCTCGTCTTTACTTTCGAGGTCTCGGTAGACGATGCCGTCATGCTTCACATAATAGATTCCACGGCCATCGGGCGACCATCGCGCTTGACCAGCTACCTTCCACTCTTCGCCCGCTTGCTCGACGACGGCCGTGATCTCTCCGGTGCCCGCGTCAATCTGATAGATTCCCAAGCGACCGGGCTCTTTCTGCGATGATGAAATAAACGACTGGCCGTCAGGCGCCCAACGAAAACTGGCTAAGAAGTTGAGGTCGGGTTGCAATACCCGCGCTTCATCTGTTTCCATGTTGACAATCTTGATCCGCTGGCTGCGGTTGGCTGTCACCGACTTGTAGGCCAAATACTTGCCGTCGGCTGACCACGTCGGATGTGATGACTGGTCTGTGATCGCGAGTTGTTCCTCCGGCAGCGGCCGTGGCTTCGCCGTTCGCTTCTCCACTTCCAGCACGGCTGTAAATATGCCCGGCCCTCCAATATCCAGGCCATAATAAAGCGTCCCGTCGCTGGTCATGCCCATGGCCGAAATGGTGCCGATATCTGGCTTGACCAACACCGGATCGCCTGCCGCCTTGCCGTCGCTGATGCGGACCATCCAGGCATCCCAGGCTCCCTGCCGCGCCATGGCAACCAGGAGCCGCTGCCCGTCCGGGGCCCACGCCAGCACTTTTTCATCCGAAGCATGGCCGGTCAATTTGGTCTCCTGTCCGGTTTCAACGTCGAGTAGGAAGAGATCGCGGTTAGTCGAACGCGCGTCGTCGGCTCGACTGCAGGCAATCCAGCGGCCGTCGGGAGAAAGCATGACCTGACCGACCTTTTTGCGCCGCTCGAACATTTTGATGACGCGAACCGAACGATCCCCCACGGAAATCTGCGCGATCTGCAAGTCTTCGTTGCCGTCGAGCACCGCGACCATCGACATACCGTCCGGTGTCCAGTCACACACATACGGATACCACTTCCGGCCGGCGTCGCTATACAGCACGTTCGGCTCCCCGCCTTCCGTACTGACTACGCGGATGTCATACGCGTCGTTGAACCACGTGTACGCGATTCGCTTGCCATCCGGCGTGAAACGTGGTGAGAGGGCGAACTCAGAGGAATCGTTCCAGCTCCCTTTCTTCGTCAGTCGCCGGTTTTCACCTGTGGCCAGATTGCGGATTGCCAGGTCGCCGGTATCCCAATCGACGAAGGCCAGGTAGCGGCCATCTCGTGACACTTCGCCGGTAATGTCTGCCGCATTGGGCCACACCTGGCGGGTAATCGTTCCGCTTGGCACGTTCGGCTGCGTGGTGCTCTGAACCGCCGTGGCGTCCGCGTTGAGCGGCGGCAGAAAGTTTTCCATGAGCCAAAGGTCATGACTGAAATCTCCCTTTTGAAACACAGCGGATGTCCCTTTGGGTGAGACACGGTAGTTAAAGCCATCGAGCTCGGCGATTGTTTCGGGGGCCTTGCTGCCGTCGGCAGCAATCGCCCACACGCCCCCTTTTCCGCCGTCGCCACGACCGGAGCTCTCGAACGTCAGCATCGCGTCCGGAAGCCAAGACGAGGTTGTGTAGAATTTCCCTTCAGGCTTGTCTGTGCCATAGATTTCGCGCGGCTCGCCTCCCTCGACAGGTACTGCCATCACGCTGCGCCGAGGCTGCTTCGCATCGCCGGAGACGCGCGTGTAAATGATTTCCTTGCCATCCGGCGAGAACCGCGGATACAGCACACTTGCTTCGCCCGTCGTGATCTGCTTTCGATCCTTCCCATCAACGCCCACAGTGCATATCTGCTTGATCTTCCAACCGCTAAGGAACACAATCCGCTTGCCGTCGGGGGAGCAATCGACGTGTCCCATGATCTCTGGATCGAGATAGATCGGCTTTATTTCTCCCGTGGTTACTGACACCGAATAAAGACCCCTCAAGTTGCCCTTCGAATCACTGGAATCCTTGCGGAGTGGATTGCCGGGACCGCCGCTAGGACTGGCACAGACAATGTGCTCATTGTCGGGCAGCCAGGCAAACGGGCCGATATACATGCCTATTCTCGTGATCTCCCTATGGTTCGTTCCATCCGCAGCCATCACCGTCAGCCGCGCTGGAGCGTCGCCCTCATCTCGTTTTGCCAGGAATGCGATCCGCTTACCGTCTGGCGACCATGCCGGTTCCCAATTTCGCTGGAAAACAGCGCTCGAGAGCTGCTTTGGCGGCGCCTCAGGCACACCGGTCAGCGGATTCGTTGGCACAGAATAAAGATGAATGATGCTGCTGCGAGTTTCCAGCAACAGACGCCCAGAATAGCTCCAAGCATAAACCACCGCCGTCGGCCCCAAATTGCGCCGGACGAAGAACGTCTCTCCAACCGCCTTGCCATTCGTGATGCGAATTGCCGCCAGGTCCCACCGACCCTGGCTGCGGTTGGTCTTGAACAACACGACTTGCCCATCAGGAGACCAAATAGGTTCCTTGTCGATGGCAGGGTCGTCGGTAAGTCGGATCGGATCACCCCCTTCCAAGGGGACAGCATACACATCAATGTTGTCGCCAATCTTTTGTGCAAGCACCACATACTTGCCGTCAGGCGAGAGGTCCGGCGATCGTCCCTGTGTGAATTCGCCAGACGCGGAATAAATCGTTCGCGTTTGCTTGTCTGCAATGTTGAGAAGCTCAATCCCCTTGGTATCCAGCAATTTGCCAGGCACGAACAGCAGCGACTTACCGTCGGCGGACCAGTCCTTCGGGATCCCCTGGACTCCCGTATCTATGACCTCGCCTGACCCGAGCGTGAGAATCTTGATCTCCTGCTCCGCATAATCCTTCATGTATTGGTAGGCGACGCGTTTCCCGTCGGCAGAAAAAACGGGGTACCACCCTCTGGCCTCGTCGTACGCTCGCTCGCGACCCGTTGTCAGATCTTTAACGGCGATTCGCCCCTTGGAGTCGGTGAACGCCAGCTTCGTGCCATCGGACGAAAGATGGATTGGATATTCCCTTCGCGTCACGTCGACCTGTCGAAGAACCGGCTGCGCCAAAGCGGCGGCAGACGGCACGGTCGCCGATTCCTCCCGACTGACCTTCACGACCTCCCGTCCGCCGCGCGCAATCGTGACCAGCCTGGTCTCGATCGGTTTGCCGTCTTCAACGGCATGCACTTCATGTTTGCCGGGACGGAGGCGGATTTCTTTGGGGCCGGCGCCGGTAATGACTAACTCTTCACCGTCAATGAGAACTTGAATGTTAGGGTCATCGACTTCCACCACGAGCGTCCCATCGCCGCGGACGACGCGGATCAAGGTGGCCACGACCTCGGTGACGCCGGTCGCTTCGGTCAGACCCCAGCCGCCGAGAAACAACAGTGCAACCAGCGCAGCAACATGCCATCGTCGATGCGTTTCGCGTCCGCGGTGCTTGCCCAATCGTCGATTCGCCGGCAACTCCACAGCGGCTGGCCGCGGATGGACCGATGGCTGCTGCAAATGCGCAAGGTGCGCTTCCAGCAGTTCGCCCACTTCGGCGGCGGATTGAAATCGGTCCGCGGCGACTTTGGCCAGCAGCTTCTCGATGATTGCGCTCAGCCAATCCGGAATGTCGGGATTGATCTCGACAATCGGTCTCGGCTTGCCTTCACAGACCTGATGGACCATCGCCACGGTGTTCTCCGCGCGAAACGGCGGCCGACCGGTGCACATGGCATACAGCACGCAGCCCAGACTGAACAAATCGGATCGGTGGTCCACCGGCTCGCCGCGCGCCTGCTCGGGTGACATATACTCCGGCGTGCCCGTCACCACGCCCGGCTGCGTAATCCGCACATCGTCCACGGCCCGCGCTAGCCCAAAGTCGGTGATCTTCACGCGCTCGATTCCGTTCTCCAGCAGAATATTGGCCGGCTTGATGTCGCGATGCACCAGGCCTTGCGCATGCGCGGCGGCGAGACCGTTCGCAGTCTGCATTCCAATCCGCAGAATCTCGTTGAGATGCAGCGGCCCGGTTTGCTTGATCCGCTCCTCGAGCGACCGCCCGGCGATCAATTCCATGACCAGATATGGAACCCCGTCCGACTCATCCACCGCATGAATCGTGATCACGTGGTCGTGTGCCACGGCTGCCGCCGCCTGCCCCTCGCGGCGGAACCGCTTACGGGCGGTCGAATTGGCGGCCAACGGAGGCGCAAGGACCTTGATCGCCACGAAGCGGTTCAACCGCGAATCATGGCCTTTGAGGACCATCCCCATGCCGCCGCAGCCGATCGCCTCGATGATCTGATACGGTCCCAATCGTCCCAGGTGATCTGAATTGTCCGCAGGGGCAAGAAAATCGAGCGTCATGTTGGCCGTCGAACCGTGCCCACTCGGCGGCTCAGCGTACAGCGTCTGTGCTCGAATCTCGTCCATCGCGCGTTCCAGCAGCGGGTCGCGGACGGCTTTCGCCGGCTGCCGTCGCAGATGCGACATCAACTCGGCCATCGAGTCTCCTTGAGAAGCGACGTGGACCAGGACTTCTCGGCAGCGGCTACAGTTTTCCAAGTGTTCTTGAAGTCCGGCCTGTTCAACCTCGTCGAGCGCCTCGTCAACCAACTTTTGCCAGTGCTCGATCGGCGGGCAGTGCATTCGGGCAGTCATTGGCTAGCTCCTCGTGCAATCAATACTTTTACTCATCACGCAATTGGACAACTTTCTCTCTCAGCCGAGCAATAATGCGGCTCTTCGCGACGTATACGCCGGCGATCGACATTCCTAGTTCCTCGGCGACCGACTTCGCCGGCTCACCCTGCACTGCAACGCGCCAGAACGCTTGCCAGGTTGCGGGCTCAACCTGCTGCCGCACTTGACTGGCGGCATAAGCAAACACCTGCTCCTCGTACTCGCGGTTCCAGAAGTCCTCATCTTCGCTCGTCGCCGGCTGATTCTGAAGCAGGTGTTCGTGTGCCGCTACTCCGTTGGCGCAATGGGCCGCGCGGCGCCGGCTGGCAAGAAAATCGCGAAGCTTGTTGCGCGCGATGGTGAAGAGCCAACCGCGAAAAGAATCGCGCTGCGGGTCGTAGTCGAGGCGTTTAGCCGCCCGCGGAAGCACGCGCATGACATCCTGCACGACGTCGGCGGCGTCGGCATCTTGCAAACCAGACCGCCGTGCCAACCCGTAGACTAGCGGCGCATAGATTTCGACGAACTGGGACCAGGCTTCCGCGTCTTGACAATCGCGGATGCGTAGGAGCAGGCTCGGCCGAGTCAGCGGGGAATCGGGCATGGGCGGGCATTCGTATGCACGTGATCCTACCTACAAGAACGGCCGCGGGCGAGAAACCTAACACGCATTCGGCATAAATTGATGTTAAAATGCCGACCGCCGTTTCCAATCCTCACCAACCGAGAACACACCATCATGAACACCCGCCACATCGCGCTTTTCACCCTTCTGACCCTCGCGTTCGGTTTTCAGGTCGCCCATGCGCAAGACCAACCTGCCGCAATCATCCGCGCCGGCATGATTGGGCTCGACACGTCGCACGTTCCGGCCTTCGCGCGGCTCTTCAACAACGCCAAAGAGGGGGACCTGGCCGGCATCAAAATCGTTGCCGGCTACCCCGGCGGCACGGACATTCCCGCCAGTCGCGATCGCGTCAAGGGGTTCACCGAGCAGTTGCGCAAGATGGAGGTCGAGATCGTCGACACGATTCCCGCGCTGCTCGAAAAGGTCGATGTCGTGCTGTTGGAAAGCGTCGACGGCCGGATCCATCTCGAAGAGGCCATTCCGGTGATCAAGGCCGGCAAGCCGCTCTTCATCGACAAGCCGCTGGCCGGCTCGCTGGCCGACGCAATTGCCATCTACGAGTTGGCGAAACGGCACAACGTTCCGGTCTTCTCCAGCTCGTCGTTGCGGTACCATGAGGGTGTCCAAGAGCTATTGAAAAGCGACAAGGTCGGCGACATCGCTGGCGCCATTACCTGGGGTTCCTGCTCGTATCAGGCGGGCACGCCCGACATGTTCTTCTACGGCATCCATGGCATCGAGCCGCTCTATGTCTTGATGGGCACTGGGTGCGAAACGGTCAGCCGCATCCAAACAAAGGACACTGACCTTGTCTCGGGTGTGTGGAAGGGCGGCCGCGTCGGCACGTACCGCGGCATTCGCCGCAATAACGCCGCGACCGGCGCGGTGGCGTTTGGCAGCAAAGCCATCGTGCCGGCGGGGAAGGGGGGTGGCTACGAGGGGCTTTGCATCGAGATCGCCCGCTTCTTCAAAACGGGCAAGCCGCCGGTTCCTCCCGAGGAGACGATCGAGATCTTTGCCTTCATGGAAGCCGCCGACGAAAGCAAGCGCCAAGGCGGAGCACCGGTCGCATTGGCCGACGTGCTGGCCAAGGCCAAGCTCGAGGCTGCGGCAAAGCTGTCTAAGAACCGCTAACACAACCGGCACACAGTAACCCGAAGCGTGAGCGAGGAAC
>JBBDYH010000155.1:0-12331 GCA_040901795.1 Pirellulales bacterium | reverse complement strand
CCGGCAGCGGCGGCGCGCTCTCGGACACCGAGACCGTGAACATCACCGTCAACGCAGTCAACGACGCGCCGGTGAACACGATTCCCGTCCCGCAGAACACCAACGAAGATACAGCGCTGATCTTCTCCAGCGGTAACGGCAACCTGATCAGCATCGCCGACCTGGATGCCGGCGGCAGTCCGGTGCAGGTGACGCTGACCGCCACGAACGGAACCTTCACGCTGAATGGCACGGCCGGCCTGTCGTTCTCGACGGGTGATGGCGCGGGCGACGGCACGATGACCTTCACCGGCACCGTGGCGGACATCAATACCGCGCTCAATGGCCTTAGCTTTGCTCCCAATAGCAACTACAACGGCGCAGCCAGCCTGCAGATCACCACCGATGACCAAGGGAACACGGGTAGCGGCGGCGCACTCTCCGACACCGAGACGGTGAACATCACGGTCAACGCCGTCAACGACGCGCCGGTGAATACGATCCCGGTCCCGCAGAGCACCAACGAAGATACAGCGCTAATCTTCTCCAGCGGCAACAGCAACCAGATCAGCATTGCCGACTTAGACGCTGGCAGCAGTCCGGTTCAGGTGACGCTGACGGCGACCAATGGGGCCGTCACGCTGAATGGCACCGCCGGCTTATCGTTCTCCACCGGTAACGGGACGAGCGACGGCACGATGACCTTCACCGGCACGGTGGCCGACATCAACACCGCGCTCAATGGCCTTAGCTTTGCTCCCAATAGCAACTACAACGGCGCCGCGAGTCTGCAGATCACCACCGATGACCAAGGGAACACCGGCAGCGGCGGCGCCTTGAGCGACACCGAGACCGTGAACATCACCGTCAACGCCGTCAACGACGCACCAGTCAACACTATTCCCGTACCTCAGAGCACCAACGAAGATACAGCGCTAATCTTCTCCAGCGGCAACAGCAACCAGATCAGCATTGCCGACTTAGACGCTGGCAGCAGTCCGGTTCAGGTGACGCTGACGGCGACCAATGGGGCCGTCACGCTGAATGGCACCGCCGGCTTATCGTTCTCCACCGGTGACGGGACGAGCGACGGCACCATGACCTTCACCGGCACGGTGGCCAACATCAACACCGCGCTGAATGGGCTCAGCTTCGCTCCCCCGAACAACTACAACGGCGCGGCCAGTTTGCAGATCATCACCGACGACCAGGGGAATACCGGCAGCGGCGGCGCGCTCTCGGACACCGAGACCGTGAACATCACCGTCAACGCAGTCAACGACGCGCCGGTGAACACGATTCCCGTCCCGCAGAACACCAACGAAGATACAGCGCTGGTCTTCTCCAGCGGCAACGGCAACCTGATCAGCATCGCCGACCTGGATGCCGGCGCAAGTCCGGTCCAAGTCACGCTGACCGCCACCAACGGCGCCATCACGCTGAATGGCACTGCCGGGTTGAGCTTCTCCACCGGCGACGGTACGACCGATGCCACGATGACCTTTACCGGCACGGTGGCCGACATCAACACCGCGCTGAATGGGCTCAGTTTCGCTCCCACGAGCAACTACAACGGCGCAGCGAGCTTACAAATCACCACCGACGATCAAGGCAACACGGGCAGCGGCGGCGCTTTGAGCGACACCGAGACGGTGAACATCACCGTCAACGCCGTCAACGACGCCCCGGTGAACACGATCCCGGTTCCGCAGAGCACCAACGAAGATACGGCGCTGGTCTTCTCCAGCGGCAACGGCAACCAGATCAGCATCGCCGACCTGGATGCCGGCGGCAGTCCGGTACAGGTGACGCTGACCGCGACCAACGGAACCATCTCACTCAATGGCACCGCCGGCTTGTCGTTCTCGACGGGTGACGGCACGGGCGACGGCACGATGACCTTCACCGGCACGGTCGCCAATATCAACACCGCGCTCAACGGCCTCAACTTCGCTCCGACCAGCAACTACAACGGCGCAGCGAGCTTACAAATCACCACCGACGATCAAGGCAACACGGGCAGCGGCGGCGCTTTGAGCGACACCGAGACGGTGAACATCACCGTCAACGCAGTCAACGACGCGCCGGTCAATACCATCCCCGTTCCGCAGAGCACGAACGAAGATACAGCATTGGTCTTCTCCAGCGGCAACAGCAACCAGATCAGCATTGCTGACTTGGATGCCGGCGGCAGTCCGGTGCAGGTGACGCTGACCGCCACCAACGGCGCCATCACACTCAATGGCATCGCCGGCTTATCGTTTTCCACGGGTGACGGCGCTGCGGATGCCACGATGACCTTCACCGGCACCGTGGCCAACATCAACACCGCGCTGAACGGCCTCAGCTTCGCTCCGACGTCGAACTACAACGGCGCGGCCAGCTTGCAGATCGTCACCGATGATCAAGGCAACACGGGTAGCGGCGGCGCACTCTCCGACACCGAGACCGTGAACATCACGGTTAACGCAGTTAACGACGCGCCGGTCAACACGATCCCGGTTCCGCAGAGTACGAATGAAGACACGGCACTCGTCTTCTCCAGCGGCAACGGCAACCTGATCAGCATCGCCGACTTAGATGCCGGCGCGAGCCCAGTCCAAGTGACTCTGACCGCGACCAACGGCGCCATCTCACTCAATGGCACTGCCGGCTTGTCGTTCTCCACCGGTGATGGCGCTGCTGATGCCACGATGACCTTCACCGGCACCGTGGCCAACATCAACACCGCGCTGAACGGCCTCAGCTTCGCTCCGACGTCGAACTACAACGGCGCGGCCAGCTTGCAGATCACCACCGACGACCAAGGGAACACCGGCAGCGGCGGCGCGCTTACTGACACCGAGACGGTCAACATCACCGTCAACGCAGTCAACGACGCGCCGGTGAACACGATTCCCGTCCCGCAGAGCACCAACGAAGACACAGCGCTCGTCTTCTCCAGCGGCAACGGCAACCAGATCAGCATCGCCGATCCGGATGCCGGCGGCAGTCCGGTCCGTGCGACCCTCACGGCCACGAATGGCGCCGTCACGCTCAATGGCACCGCGGGCTTGATCTTCTCCACCGGGGACGGGACCGGCGATTCAACCATGACCTTCACCGGCACGGTAGCCAACATCAACGCTGCGCTGAATGGGCTCTCGTTCACCACGCCCAGTAACTTTAGCGGCGCGGCCAGTTTGCAAATCACGACCAACGATCAGGGCAATACCGGCAGCGGCGGCGCGCTCTCCGACACCGAGACGGTGAACATCACCGTCAACGCCGTCAACGACGCCCCCTCGGCCACGGTTCCCGGCACTCAATCGAGCCAGACCCAACTGTTCGTCTTTTCGTCGGCACAGGGCAACGCCATTACGCTGAGCGACTTAGACGCCAACGCCGGCGCCGTCGAAGTTACTCTCGTGGCGACCAACGGCGCGTTGACCCTCGCCAGCACCAGCGGGATTGTGTTTATCCAGGGCGACGGTACCGACGACAGCCTGATGGTCATCCGCGGCACGCTGGCCAACCTCAACGCCGCGCTCGATGGGTTACAGTTCCAAGCGTCCGACACCGCCGCGGCGCTCGATATCACCGTCAACGACCAAGGCAACACGGGCGCCGGCGGCGCGATGAGCGTCGCCAGGCATATCGACATTTCACAAGCTCCGCTGACACCGCCAACCACCCCGCCGGGCGGAGGCTCGGGCGGAAACGGCGACGCGCCACCGGCCGACGGCGGCAACGCGGCGTCGCTCATTCCGCCGATTCACAAGCCTAAAGCATCCGACACCAGCGACACCGCGCGTCAGCCCGCTGCCCGGATCCTGGCCAACCATGTGCAGGTCGTCATTTTGTCGACAGCCGTCGTGAGCCCGACCACTGCGTCGCACGACACCAGCAGCGAATTGGACGCAACCGACATTCAGTCGCTGGCCTACACCGGCCTGTCGCAAACATTCCTCCCCGACGTCGCCGAGAGTTCGCCGCTCTTATCCGGGTTCGCCCTCGAAGAGCGATTATGGAAAGACATCCGCGAGATGAACCAGTCGCTGGAAACCGTTTTCCAATCCCCTTGGTCCTACGGCGCGATCGCGGGTGTGGGCGCCATTTCCGCCGGCTACCTGCTGTGGTGTCTGCAAGCCGGCTCGCTGATCACCAGCGCCATGTCGTCGTTGCCGGTCTGGGGTTCGTTCGATCCGCTGCCCGTGCTGGAATTCTGGGAACGTGACGCCAAGCGCAAGGGCCAAGCGAACCTCGATGACGAAGATCCGTTCTTGCAATCCGAACCTGAAACCACCTTGGTCTAAAGCCCGTGTTTCGATTCTCCGCCCCAACGCGAATCGCCTTTAGCCTGGCCAGCCTGGTCTTGGCGCTCGTCTGCTGCGCCCAGTCGCTCGGCCTGATCCCCGATACCCGACCGTCCATCGTCGAAGGGCGGCAATCGCTCTGCGAGGCCGTCGCCTTGCAGGCCTGCCTGGCGGCCCAGCGCGAAGACGTGGCGGCGCTGCGCGCGGTCACCACCTCGCTGGTCGAGCGGAATGCGGCCGTCCAAAGCGCCGCCGTCCACCGAGTCAACGGGCGTCCGATCGTCACCGTCGGCCAGCACGCCGAACACTGGTCGAACGGCACGCCCGGCGCCATCGACAAGGTCGAGATCCCAATCCTCAAGGGCAAGAACCGCTGGGGCTCGCTGCAAATCGCCTTCCAGCCGATCACCTCGGGTTGGCTCGATCAATGGGCGCCTCGCGCGGTCTGGCTCGGGCTGGGCATTGCGGCGATCGCCATGGTGGTTTCACGCTTCTACCTCCGCCGCATTCTGCAGCACTTGGATCCTTCGTCGGTCATCCCCGATCGTGTGCGATCCACGCTCGACACGCTGGCCGAGGGCGTGCTGGTGCTCGACAAGGGCCAACGCATTGTGCTGGCGAACAAGTCGTTTGCCAACAAAGTGGGCCGCTCGTCCACCGAGCTGCAAGGCAAGCGCGCCTCCGATTTTGCCTGGTTCGAAGACTCCGACGCGGCCGGCCTCCCCTGGAAAACCGCCATGGACGAGGGCGCCTCCAAGACCGGAGCGCTCTTGAGCATGAAGACCCAGGGTACGGATCGCCGCACGTTCGTCGTCAACGCCACGCCGATCTTCGGGAACGACGGCAAAGGACGCGGCGCCCTGGCCACGTTCGACGACGTGACCTCGATCGAGGAAAAAAACCAGCAGCTCGAGGAAATGCTCGATGCCCTGCGGACGTCTCGCGACGAGGTCCGCCGCCAGAACAAGGAACTGCAGGTCCTCGCCAACAACGACAGTCTGACCTGCTGCCTCAACCGCCGCGCGCTCTTCAGCGAGCTCGACAAGCAATGGAAGCACGCCGTCGCCAGCGGCGAATCATTGAGCTGCATCATGGTCGACATCGATCATTTCAAAAGCATCAACGACGGCTACGGCCACGCGATGGGCGACCGCGTGTTGCAGATGGTCTCGAAGGTGCTGCGATCGAACGCCCAGCCGCACCATGTCGTCGCGCGTTACGGCGGCGAGGAGTTCGCGCTGTTGTTGCCCAACACGAACCTCGAAGGCGCCGCCCAGCTCGCCGAAAAGCTGCGGATGCGCATCGAGATGGTCCGCTATGCCGACCGGCAAGTCACCGCCAGCTTCGGCGTGGCTTCGAACGAACAACAATCCGAGGAACCCGCCGAGCTGTTGAACCTGGCCGACAAAGCGCTCTATTACGCCAAGTTCAACGGACGGAATTGCGTCATCACCTGGCTGCAGGTACCGGCCCATTGGGGTCAGGAAAACTCCATGCCCGCGCCCAAGAGCGCTCCGCCGGCCATGTTCGACGCGCCGATTCCCTATCACGCCGTCACCGCGCTCAGCGCCGCGCTCGCCTTCCGCGACCCCTTGACGGCCGAGCACAGCCGCCGCGTGGCCGACCTCTCGTTGTTGATTGCCCAAGGATTGCTCCCCGAGAAGGAGTGCTACCTGCTCGAAGTCGGGGCGCTGTTGCACGACATCGGCAAGCTCGGCGTGCCCGACTCGATCCTGCTCAAGCCCGGCCCGCTCACCGAGGACGAGTGGAAAGTGATGAGCACGCACGACGACATCGGCGTCGAAATCCTCAACGCCGCCTTCTCGTCGGACGAGTTGACCGCCATCGTGGCCAACCACCATGCCTGGTTCTCCGGCCGCCCGGACGATCGCCACTTGCCGGCGGGTGAAACGATCCCGGTCGGCGCTCGCATTTTGTCGATCGCCGACGCCTACGACGCCATGGTTTCGGACCGCGTTTATCGCAAGGGCCGATCGCGGGACGAGGCGGTCGCCGAACTTCGCCGCTGCAGCGGCCGGCAGTTCGACCCCGCGCTCGTCGAGCGGTTCGTGCAGCTTTTGGTCGAGGACCCGACCGTCGAGCAGGTGGTGACCACGCCACCCCCGGCCTTGCGCCTCGGCTTGCAGCTTGAGAACTTGACGACTGCGCTCGAACAAAAGAACTACTCGCAGCTTGCTCATCTGGCCGCGCAACTTGCCGCCACGGCGGGTACCGGCGGTCCCTCGCGCCTGGTCACGCTGGCCACCGAGCTTCAGCAAGCAGCTCTCGCAGACCCCGACCTGTGCGAGCTGGTCACACTCATTACGGAGCTCCTGCACCTCTGCGAATCGCAGCAGACGTCGTGTTTGAAGGAGCTGCAGACGACGTCGGCGACGGAGTAGGTGATGAGTGATGAGTGATGAGTGAGGGGTGAGGGGTGAGGGGTGAGGCGTGAGGCGTGAGGGTTCCGCCGAGGCGGCGGAGTAGGCGAGGCAACTGGTAACCCGACGCGTAAGCGAGGGCCGCAGTCTGCCAGTTCCCCTCGCTCACACGTCGGGTTACGGGCGAGCGACACTCGCTTCCAGGCCCGAAGGGCCGACATTCGATAGCCCGGTCCGCCAGGGCCGGGAACCACGGCCAATATGGAACCGAAGCTCTGAAAGGGCGACATTGCTTTGGTGGTCTGCTGATCTCGTGATCTGGGCATTTATTGCCGTTGGGGCGAATTCTTTCCGAACATCGGGGGTTGAGCGGAAAGAATGGTCGGCGATGAATTTGAGTCAAGATGCCAAAGAGCGACCGCCGGCGCGCGGACGCTCACCCGCGGGCGTTATCTAATCGGATGTATACCATGCAAGTGGCCTAATGGTCAAGGGGGGGAGGCGCGAAATGACGAAGGGGGTGCATGTCGCAACTTGCAAGGTGGTCTTGGCTCGGTTTCTTGCAGGGGGTTATTTTGGTGCTTTGTTGACCTCCGCAGGTTGAAACCAGGAAAGGGAGCCAAGGATGGCAAGAAACAAGCTGGTCGAAGAACGTGTGAAAGCGCTCGTGGCGGAGCTGTTGGCCGAGGAGGAGGCGGAAGGTCTGCCGTCGAAAGGTGAGAACATCAATGACATCGAGGAGGCGATGGTCCGGATCGGCGACATGGTGGCGCGGGAGTTTGGGGTGCAGAAACTGGCGGCTTATATGAGCCGACCGCCGGAGGACCCGCAGTGTCCTCGCTGTGGTCACGCGGGGGAGCACCAGGGGGAGCGAACCCGCCACGCGATCACTCGCCGCGGCGAGGTCCCGCTCACGGAAGCCAAGTACCGCTGCCCCAAATGCCGGCGGCTTTTTTTCCCCTCAGACCGCCGCGTTGGGACTTGAAGCCCATTATGATTACACGCCGCGGATGTATCGCCGGATTGTGTTCGCCGCGGCGCAAGGGGTCAGTTTCCAGGACGCCGCGGAAGCGCTGGCCGAGCTCGGCGAGTTGAAGTTGCTTCCCAAGCGGGTGTGGCGGGCCGCGAAACGGATCGGCGAAGAACGCGTAGAACAAGGTCGCCAGGCTGCGGCGCGTTATGAAGAGCTACCGTTGCCCGCGCGACGCCAAAGTCCCAGTGAGCAGGTCCCGCAGGTGGCTTGTGTGCAAATGGACGGCGGTCGATTCCAAAAGCGTGAACGAATCTCTGGAGAGGCTTCGCCCATGCAGCCACTCGATGGGCCGCACGAGGCGCCCGCCGTCGACTCGGCCGACGAGGGCTGTTGGTGCGAGTACAAAGCGGGTGTGTTGCTGAGCATGACGAGCAAAGTGCACGCGCAAGACCCTTGCCCCGAACTGCCCGCGACGTTTGCCGATCCCGCGAAAATGCGGAAGATTGCCCGGGAAATCAAGGGGTTTACGCAGGAGAGCGGCGTGTCGACCGTAGCCGAGGAAGAAGCGGGACCGGATTTCAAGGAACGTGTCGGCCGGCCCGAGACGCTGGTGAAGAGCGTAGTGGCGACCAGCGGCGACGTACAGGCGTTTGGGCCGCGGTTGGCCCAGGCGGCCTACGAGCGCGGCTTTCACGCGGCAGCTCGAAAAGCCTTCGTGGCGGACGGCTCATCGACGAACTGGGGCGTGTGGCGCAAATACTTCTCGCACTATACGCCGATCCTCGACTTTGTGCATGCGCTGATGTACGTCTACGCGGCTGCCATGGCGGGCCGCGCGGCGAACCAAGGCTGGTCGCATTATCGCGATTGGTCTCAGTGGCTCTGGGGCGGCGAGGTGGACCGCTTGCTCGCGGCGATGCAGCAACGGCAACAGGAGTTGGGCGTTCCCGAAAAGAAGGAAACGGGCACGCCCCGCGCTCAGCTTGCCAGTTCACTGGGCTACCTGCTCAACCAACGCGAGCGGATGAAATATCCCGACTATCGCCGACAGGGGCTGCCCCTTACCAGCAGCCCGATCGAATCCACCATCAAGCAGATCAACCGGCGGATCAAAGGGACGGAGAAATTCTGGTCCGAGGGCGCCGACCCCATGCTGCACCTGATGGCCGACCGCCTGAGCCAAACCAATGCGACCACCAAATTCTGGTCCGATCGCCTGGCCCGGATCATCCATTCGGCCAGCTATCACCAAGCCGCGTAAAAAACAAAGCGCGACATGCACCCTGACGAAGGGCGAAGTTCGAACGACGAAACGGGCTGGAGCCGTCTCGTGCGACGCCTAGCACCGAGAAAGTGCGGTGCGGCTAATGTGAATTCGCGGTGGAACTTCCGAGCAATTCGGTTAAACTCAGTGTGCCGCCAAAGCAGGGACTGGCACGACTTCGCAGGGACCGCACATCGATTGAGAAATGCCGCGGATCTTTGATAACATCGAGCAATCGCTTCTCCCGGCGCTCTGCGAGACAATCCAGATCTCTGACCGCGCGGATTTCTGCGTCGTCTATTTCAACCTCCGCGGCTGGAAGCAGATCGACCGGTCCGTTGAGCGCTGGTCCGGTGGTCCGGGGCACTGCTGCCGCCTCCTGGACGGCATGCAGAAGCTGCGGAAGGACGAGCTGCGCGAGGCTCTGAGCCTCATGCACCGCAACGAGGACCTTGACAACCAAACGGCCATCCGCCTCAAGAAAAAGCTGGCGGCTGAATTCCGCGACCAGCTCACGATCGGCACGCCGAACAACGCCGACGAGGCGGGACTCCGACGACTGGCGGCTCAGTTGCGCGAAAAGAAGGTGGTCGCTAAGCTGTTCCTACGCCACTCGCTTCATGCCAAGCTCTACTTGCTTTTCCGCCCCGATCCCATCAGCCCCTCCGTCGGCTATCTGGGCAGCAGCAATCTGACGTTCGCGGGTTTGTCGCAGCAGGGGAATTGAACGTCGATGTAGTGGATCACGACGCCTGTCAGAAGCTTGCGCGCTGGTTCGAGGAGCGTTGGGACGATCGCTGGTGCATCGATATTTCCGATGAACTGGTGCAGATCATTGACGAAAGCTGGGCGCGCGAGGAAACGGTTCCGCCGTACCACATCTATTTGAAGATGGCGTACCACCTCTCGCGCGAGGCGCGCGAAGGGCTGGCGGAGTTCCGCATTCCTTCCGATTTCGGAAACCGGCTATTCGAGTTCCAAATCGCCGCAGTGAAAATTGCCGCCCACCACCTTAACCGACGTGGCGGCGTGCTGATCGGCGATGTAGTCGGTCTCGGCAAACCTCATGGCGACCGCCGTGGCGAGAATCATGGAACTCGACCACGGCGTTAGCACGTTGATTCTGTGCCCAAAGAACCTGGTGCCGATGTGGCAGCATCACGTCGAGACCTACGGCCTGCACGCCAAGATTGTCAAGCTAAGCCGAGCCGCGGAGGAACTGCCCAACGTGCCGGCTCGGTTTCGGCTCGTGCTCATCGACGAAAGCCACAACCTCCGCAACCGCGAGGGGCAACGGTACCGCGCCATTCAAGAATACATCCGCACGAGCGGCAGCAAGGTGGTCTTGCTTTCGGCTACTCCGTACAACAAGACCTACATCGATCTCTCGAATCAACTCCGCCTGTTTGTGCCGATCGACGCCGACGTTGGCATCCGTCCCGAAATCTATCTGCGGCAAGTTGGAGAAACGGAGTTCATTCGTCTCCACCAGTGCTCGCCACGTTCGTTGCCGCTTTTGAAAAGAGCGACGTCGCCGACGACTGGCGCGAACTCATGCGGCTCTACCTCGTTCGCCGCACGCCCAGCTTCATTCAGGACAATTACGCCACGCTGGATCCGCAAACCGGCCGCAAGTACCTAACGTTTGCCGACGGCCGTCGCTCCTACTTCCCAATCCGCCAGCCAAAAACCGTTAAGTTCAAAATCGCCGATAGAGACCCGGACGACCAATACGCCTATCTCTATTCCGACGCGGTCGTTAACACGATCAATCACCTCAACCTGCCGCGCTACGGTCTGGGAAATTACGTCAAAGAAACGCCGCACGACCCGCCCCCGTCGAGCGAATCAAAAATCCTGGCCGATTTGTCGCGGGCCGGCAAGCGCCTGATGGGTTTCTGCCGTACCAACCTTTTCAAACGCCTGGAAAGCAGCGGCCAGGCGTTTCTCTTGTCGGTCGAGCGGCACATTCTGCGGAATTACATTTTTTTGCACGCCATCGAGAACGACCTACCGCTGCCGATCGGCACACAGGACGCCGGATTGCTCGATGCCCGAATTAACGATGCCGACAGCGACCTCTTCGACGACGAGGGGAACGGCAACGCAAACGGCGAAAGCTACCGGTTGCGGACCGAAAACGATTACCGCCAGCGCGCGGCGGAAATCTACAGGGTCTACGCCGGCAAATTCCAGCGCCGCTTCAAGTGGCTCAAGCCGTCGCGGTTCCTGCCGCTCTTGGCGAAAGATCTAGGGGCCGATGTCAAGGCACTCTTCGGAATCTTGCACAAGTGCGGCCCTTGGGATGCCGCCCGCGATGCCAAGCTGAAGGCGTTACTTGAGCTGGTTTCGAAACGCCATCCCGACCAGAAACTGATCATCGTCAGCCAGTTTGCCGACACGGTCGATTACCTTTCCGCGCAGCTCGATCGGCACAACGTAATCGCTGCGGCGGGTGTGACAGGGCAATCCGACGACCCCACCGCAATGGCAATGGCGTTTCAGCCCCGAAAGCAACGAAAAGCGCCGCACGGTTCCACCGGAGCGCGAGCTGCGCGTCCTGATCGCCACCGACGTGCTCAGCGAAGGCCAGAACCTGCAAGACGCCGCCATTGTCGTGAACTTTGACCTGCTCTGGGCGATTATCCGGCTCATTCAGCGCGCCGGCCGCGTCGATCGGATTGGGCAACAGGCCGACACGATCCTCTGTTATTCGTTCCTGCCGGCCGAGGGGGTCGAGCGGATCATTCGCCTCCGCTCGCGCGTCCGCCAGCGCCTCAAGGAAAATGCCGAGGTGGTCGACACCGACGAAAACTTCTTCGAAGACGACCAGAACGATCAGACGATCCGCGACCTGTTCACCGAAAAGGCGGGCATCCTCGACGGCGACGGCGACACGGAAGTGGATCTCGGCTCGCATGCCTATCAGATTTGGAAGAACGCCATCGACCGCGATCCTTCGCTGGAAAAAACTATCCCCAACCTGCCGAACGTAGTTTTCTCCACGCGGCCGCATGAGCCAAACGATCAAGCGCCCGAGGGCGTTTTGGTCTACGTCCGCACCGCCGACGACAACGACGCGCTTGCCTGGATGAACCTCCGCGGCGAAAGCGTCACCGAGTCACAATTTGCCGTTCTCAAGGCGGCCGAATGCTCGCCCGACACACGCCGGCGCTGCCGCGGCATGAAAAGCACCATGACCTCGTCCGCGATGCGGTCGAATTGGTCGGCAAGGAGGAAAAAGTCGCTGGCGGACAATTGGGGCGGCCGTCCGGCGCCTGTTTTCGCACATACGAGCGGCTAAAGCGCTTCGCCAGCGAGCGAGCGCGCGAGATGCCCCTCTTCTCCCGCGATTCCCTGGGCCGTGCCATCGACGATATTTACCCCAACTTATTCATACACCGATTGAATTGAGCGTGTGATTTTCGGAGTGAGGATG
>JBBDYH010000154.1:19166-66394 GCA_040901795.1 Pirellulales bacterium | reverse complement strand
CGACCAATCGTCAAGCCCCTGTGCTAGCTACAAAGCCCTGGCCTTTAGGCTGTGCTGGCAAGCTAAAGCTTGAACTCCAACGGTTTGGCGTCAGGAACGGCAATGATGCCCGACAAGACGGGCGCAGACTGCGAGCCGCTGGTTCCGGGGGGTTGAATTGCACCCTGGGGGACAACCAAATTGTACGGGCCACGTCCGGATTACTCAATCGACGGGTTGCCGCAAGCGGTAACTTGGGTTTCTGACTAGGGATAAGGGCGGTATGCTGATGTGGAAAGGATTGATTGGGCATGGCCGAACTTGCGGCGAACGGCGGCAAGCTAAAGCTTGAACTCCAACTGGCCTCTGTTCCCTGACCTCTGTCCCCTGACCTCGTGCCCGACCTCCTTCGCCAGGAAATCGCCGCCGCCTCGCCACTTTGGGTGGTCAAAGTCGGCACGCGCGTGTTGACCGGCCCAGACGGACTCTTGAATCAAGACCGTATCGCCGCGCTGTGCGAGGAGCTGCACCAGGTCATCGAGTCGGGCCGCAAAGTGGTGCTGGTGTCTTCTGGGGCCGTCGGGGCCGGGATGGGACAGCTAGGACTGACGAAGCGGCCGAGGGATCTGCCGCATCTGCAGGCCGTTGCGGCGGTGGGGCAAACAAACCTGGTCGAAGCCTACGACCGCGAGCTGCGGCGGCACGGGCGGCACGGGGCGCAAATCCTGCTGGTCGCTGACGACCTCGACCACCGTACGCGGTACTTAAACATCCGCAACACGATCCTGACTCTGCTCGAGTACAACGCCGTTCCGATCATTAACGAGAACGATACGGTGAGCGTGGACGAGCTGAAGACCACTTTCGGCGACAACGACCGGCTCGCGGCAATGGTCACCAATCTGATACGCGCCCCCCTGCTGGTGCTCTTGTCCGACGTGGCGGGGCTGTACAACGGCGACCCGCACGATCCGGCTGCGGAGCTGATCCCGACGGTCACGCGTCTCGACGATTCGATCTTGGCATTGGTCCGTGATCGGACGACCGGTCTGAGCAAGGGGGGCATGGCCAGCAAGCTGGAGGCCGCCCGGATCGCGACGGCGGCGGGCGAGAACGTGATCGTGGCCAGCGGCCGCGAGCCGGGCACGCTCGCAGCGATCATGAACGGCGATATGGTCGGCACGCTGTTCACCGCGCAGGGCCAGACGATTCCCTCCTGGAAGCGCTGGATCGGATTTACAGCGCAGCCGCGGGGCCACCTGGTCGTCGACGAGGGAGCGCGCCGCGCTGTCGAGGCGCAGGGGCGGAGCCTGCTGGCAATTGGGATCCTCGACTGCGGCGGCGCGTTCAAGAAGGGGGACCTGGTTTCGCTCCGCGACCAGCAGGGGAGCGAATTCGCCCGCGGCTTGTCAAACTACTCGGCCGAGGACATTCAGCGGATCAAGGGACAGAAAACCGAACAAATCGGGGCGATCGTCGGCGCGCGGGGCTACGACGAAGTCATCCACCGGGACAATATGACGGTAACTACCCGGCGCGATTGAGTGTTAGCTGGCAGAAACCATAACGAGAGATAGCCCAACGTGCCCATCTGGTTTTGGGAAATCTTGTTCATCGTGGTGTTGATTTTGGTCAACGGCTTTTTTGCCGCGGCCGAGATGGCGATTGTTGCTGCGCGCAAAAACCGGTTGCAACAGCGGGCCGAGGAAGGCGACCGGGCCTCGCAAACGGCACTGGCCTTGGCATTAGATCCCAACCGCTTTCTACCCACGGTGCAAGTCGGCATCACTCTAGTGAGCACGTTGGCGGCCGTTTTCGCGGGCGAGCAGCTTACCGGTAGGCTCGAAGAAGTGATCGCTCAAGTGCCGGTGGGTTTCATCGCCAATAGCGCCAACCCGATTGCCACCGGGCTCGTCGTCCTGTCGATCACCGTGCTGTCACTGCTGTTCGGAGAGTTGGTTCCCAAGCGTCTGGCGCTGCGCTACGCGGAAGGGCTGGCGCGCTTCGTCGCGCCGTTCATGAATCAACTCTCCCGCGTGGCCCACCCGTTCGTGTGGTTCATGGGCGCCACGACCAATGCGGTCTTGTTCATGTTGCGAACGCGGGCGGCCTCGGAGCCGAGCGTGTCGGTGGATGATATCGAGCATATGATCGAGTCGGGCCGGGCCGAGGGGGTCGTCGAAGCGCTGGAAGAGCGCGTGGCCATCGAGGCCCTGCGGCTCGGCGATCGTTCCGTGCGCGATATCATGCGGCCGCGGATCGATCTGGACGCACTGGACGTAAACACGCCGGCCGATGAGGTGATCGGCGCCGTCGCGATGGCCGGGTTTTCTCGGTTACCAGTTTACGAGAAAGATCTCGACCACATCATCGGCTTTGTGCACATTAAGGATTTGTTCCGGCAACAGTATTTGGGTTGGCCGATCGAGCTGCGCAAGCTCATGCACCCCGCGCTGTTCGTGCCCGAGACCATGCCGCTCGACCGGCTATTGCAGCTCATGCAAGAACAGCACAACCAGTTGGCGATTGTGCTCGACGAGTACGGGGGTACCGAGGGGATGGTGACGCTCGAGGACGTGGTCCAAGAGCTGGTGGGCGAGATCCACGATGAGCATCGACACGAAGAGGCGCAGCAGTTTGTGCAGCGCGACGATGCGAGTTGGCTCGTCGATGGGAGTGTAAGCATTCAGGACTTCATCGAGCACCTCGAGATCCGTATTGACAACGAATCTCGTGGCTTCAGTACCGTCTCGGGCTTGATCCTCGACCGCCTCGGCCGCATCCCTGCGATCGGCGACAAGACGGACTGGAACGGCTACGAGCTGGAAGTGGTCGATATGGACGGCCAGCGGATCGATCGGATCCTCGTCTCGCGGATGCCGACGGCTGAGAGCAAAGAGCCGGCCGCGTAATGTAGGCCGCACACTCCGTGTGCGGCACTGTAGTCATCACACGCCGCGTGATGAGGCGTCCTCTCGCGGAGCGAGAGGGCTACACTACGGCACACGGAGTGTGCCTACTACATTACTCGCGCCAGAACGTCGATTCCTTTGGCCCCTCGTAGACCACATTCATCTCCGGCGTTTCGACGAGCGTCTGGCCACGATAGAGCGATTCGACGGCCGCCAGCGTCATCCCGGAAGTGAGCAGCGTGCGCTCCACGGGATACGGTGTGCGGCTCTCAAGCACCGTCGTCTCGATGTGCCGCACGAGCGGGTGGAAGAAATCGGCCGTGGTCGCGCTGTGTCCCGGCATGGGCAAGTACATCTGGCAAGAAATGATCTCGTCGGTGTCGCCGCGCAGACCCGCGTAGTTGAAATCCTGAATGTTCGTGAGCATCATCGTTGTGCGGAACCCGTCGCGGTGCTCGATGAAGTAGACAACCGGGTTTGGGAAAATCCGCCGCGCCCAGTCGATGCTGATCGGATCCTCTACGTAGCCTTCCTTGACCGGGAGCGTGTGGCTCCGCGTGAGCGCCGCGACGATCAGCCGGCGCGTGGTTTCGCGATCGTCGGCCGCGAGCAGCTCCCAGGCTTTCGGTCCGCGGACGGCATGCACGCTCTTAATCCCGACCTCGCCTCCCTTGCGGCGCTCGGACATGCACTGGGCGGTCTCCAGCGCATGAAAGTCGTAGCTGTCCACACCGCCGTACGCCACGCACACGCTCTCGACCAAAAGCGCGCCATGCGGCATGTCGATCGCCGGCAGCCGCCAAGTTACCGGCAGCGACGATCCGGCGAGGAACGGGAAGCCGAGCCGCTTCGAGTCGTCTACCATCTCACGGCAGCGGGCCCACGTCGTCGAAAGATGCTTGTCGTTGAACACCGGGACTGCGCGGCCGCTCGCCTCGAACACCTTGACCACTTCCTTAAACCACTCGTAGCGTGGGTAAAGCTTCTGCCCCTTTTCGTTGGTCGCGTACTTGCCGTGCTCGCCGATAATCACCACGCCATCCACCGCCAGCTTGGCGCCGCCCAAGGTCAGCGCCTCGGCGATCGTGGGAAATTGCTTCAGCTTGTGGCGCTTGATCCGGCCGCGAGCCAGGTCGGCCTCGGGGAATTGATCGATGAAGACCGACGCCACGTCGACGCGCGGCAATTGCCACGTACCGCTCCAGCCGTAGCCGAGCGTGAGGCGGTCGAGAAAGTGCTGCGCGTGCGAGTGCGTTCGGACTTCGGTGCCCAGAAAGGCGATCTTCTTCCGCGGTTCATCGGCGGCGCGGACCTGCGAGGCCATCGCGGCGGCAACAGCGCTAGTTAGAAAAGTGCGGCGAGTGAGCATAGGTGTCTGGTGGTCTGATGTCTGGTTGCTCGAAGGAGGTGGGTGACTCTCAATAGAGTACCCGTGGGCACGCGGGTGCGACAGCACTGTAAGTCGCTGAACTTGATGAGTCGATCGAGCGCCTCGGCGACATAAACATTGGTGTCAAAGACAACTTTCATTCGCCATATCGTCGCTTGCGGATCGCACGATCAATCGTCTCTTCGGTGATTCCTCGATCTTCGGCCATGCGGCGGTTCTCAGCGACCGCCTGGTCCCATTCAGCATCGAGTCGCTGCGATAAACGTACCTCGAGTGCAAGGCGCTCTTCTTCCGGCATTTGATCGATGAGTTCTAAGACGTAGTCGACGGTTGGAGGAGTCATAAGAAGCCTTCGCAGCGAGACATTTGGGTTTGCCGAGTATAAAACAATCATATCAGCTTACGTGTGGCAGAGCGAACTTGTATTTGGCGGAAAACCGCGGCGTATTCCGCATTCGCCTCTCCGGGTTTTGCCGGATCAATTTCGGCGTCATTTCCTCGGCCAGAATAGCGCCAATAGCAAAAACGCGACCAGCGGCAGGCAACCCGCCACCGCCAGTCCCTGATCGAAGGATTGAGTCTCGTCAATGTATCGCCCAAACGTGCGGTGCGCGAGCGGCGAAAACGCCCATGCGGCCACGCCGGCAATGCCGGTTACCTTGCCTTGATGCTGGTGTGAAATGTCCTGCGTAAAGGCATGATAAATCGGAAACACACCCAAAGCCCCGGCGCCCACCATCAACAGCGTGACGAGCAACAGCCAACCATGCGGCAACCAGGGTAGCCCAAGCGTGACGAGACATAGAATCGCACAGACAAAGAACGCCAGCAACCTCGCCCGCACCACCGGCGCGCCTCGCCGCACCAGCCACAGCGCCAGAGCGCCCGCACCCAGGCAGCCCACATCGCTGGCGGCAAACCAAACCGAGTTGAAGACGAGCATCTCCGTTTCGCCGTAATCGCGCCCCTCCTGCAGAAACAACGGCAACCAGGCGCGAAACATCTGCCAGGCTGTATTGATCAGCGCCACGACCGCGAGAACGATTAGCATCCGCCGATCAAGCAGAATTTTCCACCACGCGCCCGACACTTCGCCGGTCTCGTTGGTGCGCGTCACCGCAGCTTCACGGCGCGGCGACGGCGCAAGGGCCAGCCAGGCGATTACCCAAACCGCTCCGATCGCTCCCACGGCCTGAAACGCAAAGCGCCAGCTTCCCAAATCGTCGGTCAGCAGCAGAATCATCAACAGCGGCGTGACGATGGCGCCGATCGAGGTGCCGCTCTGCAACACGCTGTTGCCCATGGCTCGTCCACCGGCGTCGAGTAGAGCGCGCACTGTTTTGACGCCGCAAGGCCAGTGCCCCGCCTCAAAAAAACCGAGCAGCGTTCGATAGATGAGCAGCTCGTCGTAGTTCCGAGCAAATCCGGAGGCAAAACCCATCGCCGACCACAGCAACAACACCGCCGCATAAAGCCAGCGCAGCGACACCTTGTCGGCCACAAAGCCAAAGAAGAGCGAACCGGCGGCGAAGGCATAGCCGAAGCCCCCTTCCAGGTTGCCGTATTGCTCCTTCGACAGGCTGAATTCCTCGATGATCCGGTCCGCGGCGTTGGCCAGCGTCTGCCGGTCCATGTAGTTGATGGCGGAGGCTAAAAGCAGCAGACCGCAAATGGACCAGGTGCGCGTGTTGATCGCTGATGCGTCGGTCGTCATTCGATCGTCGTCATTCGGAGGTCCACGAGCTTTCGTCCCAGGCGATGACGCGCTCGAGCAGGCGAACTACGTCATCGGCAAACTCACGAAACAGCGCTTCTCCCTTTTCCGGCGTCGCCAGATGCGGATACCCGATGTGTCCCGGCTCGCTGCGGTCCTTGGTCGTCCAGCCGCGCGTGGCGGGTGCAAACGAGGCGTTCATCTCCACAGGCGCCACGCGACGGTAATCGCCCACCAGCGACGGATCGAGGCGCAGGATCATCGAGGTCTCCCACTCACAGGCGTGTCCCATCTCACGCTGCTCGATCGTGGGATCGGCCTCCCACGGCTTTGCGCCCAAGCTCCAATAGGTGGCAAACAGCAACAGCAAGTCGCGCCGCTCGCGATGCCGCTGCCGTAGCTCAAAGACGGCCTGTTTCCCCGGCACATCGTTGCCGCCGTGGCCATTGACGAAAACGATACGGCGGAAGCCATGCCTAATGAACGTGTCGGCGAGCGCTACGAGAAGATCGAGATACACCCGCGGCGGCGCGGAGAGCGTCCCTGGAAAATCGAGATGGTGGTCGGAGTTGCCCAGCCAGGTCAGCGGAGCGAACAGAACCCGCTCGGCCAGCCGTTCGCTCGCGCGGCGAATGACCTCGCCTAACAGCATGCTATCGGTAAACAGCGGCATATGCCGCCCATGCTGTTCGAGGGCCGCGATGGGAATTGCCACGGGCGTATCGCGTGACAAGGCGGCAACTTCGGGCCAGTTAAGTTTTGCGAGGTCCATGGTCGGCTGACTATCCGATTGCTGAGACGGTTCTTCTTCATGGATTAAACAGGACGGCGTCCTCTTCGGATGCGCGCGGCGACGAAGTACGTTATCGCCATCACGAGTGTCAGAACGACGGATTGCGGTTCTGGAATAACTGCCGCCATTACCATGAGCTGCGTTCCCGTTTGATAGGGCGAATTGAAGTTATCGCTTCCCATCAGCAGATCAAGCGTAGCGGCCGGCGTCAGTAACATGAATTCTGACTGGTTGGACGTCAGCGCCTCGAGGAAAGGACTCTGCAATCCCGGCGGCAAATCGTCGAGCACAAGCTCCGCGGTGAACAAGTAGCCTTGCACATCAATGCCAATGTTCGCCAGCTCGCCGGAAACGAGCACGTTTTGATTGGCGAGGATTTGAAAGCTGGAATCGGCGAATTCGAAACGCCCGGTGGAGGTGTTGAACCCGCTGAACGTCAGGGGTTCCAGTGCGAACGTTGCGCCTGCCACGAGTTCGCCCGATCCGATACCGCCGGCAAAGACACCGCTCGGCGTCAGGATAACGCTCACGTCGGGCTGTCGACCGGGGTCGGTGTTTTCCTGGAACTGCAGCCGGCCATTTGCCTGATTGAACGATACGCGGGTGGCAATGAACGCCACGCCAGGCAGCTCCGTAGGCGGGCCACCCGGCAAGCCGGGCACAATCATCGGCTCGTTCGTACCGTAGGCAGCCGCCGTGTCACCGAGTAGACCCACGTACCCCTGCAGGTCGGAGAACGTGAAGATCGGACGGTTGTCGAGGTACAGATCATTCGTGATGACGCCCTCGGCATGAGCCGTGAACTCGATCGCTCCGAACTGGCCGACTCCAAACGTCGAATAGACTTGTCCGTTGGGCGCCAGCCGCGCCCGGTTGACCCCGCTGGGTGTGCCATTGATATCCATCGATCCGAACTCGGAGGAGAAGCTGGAGACAGTGGCGCCGCCAGGCCCAATCTCGAGTGCGATATTGGAACTGATCACCTGGGGGCGCACCAGCCCACCGCCAACCGCACTGTCCCCGCCCCATGCGCCAGGCTTGATGAAGCTAGAGGTCGCGGTGGACGTGTCGAGCGTCAGCTCGATTCGCGGCGGTAGCGGCAGCCGGATGGGAGAACTGCTGCGATACCGCCCATAAAATGGCTCGGCGCCGAGGAGGAATTCAATCGTGTCCTTCAGAATGTCAATCGGAGCGGCCGGCTCCGGCATCGTGACCGGATCGCAATCCTCACCGACGACGATCGGCGAATAAGTCTCAATCGCGGTGAGGAAGCCGTTGATCTCCTCAAGCGACCTGGAAATGCGGTCGGCGCCTTGAGGGTTTTCTTGAAGGGACTCGGTGAATTGGGCCTGGGCGCGCAGTGCGTCGAGTTGCCGTCTGGCGTCGATGACGGCGGCGAAGTTGCCGCTCGTCCGTCCAGCACGGACCGCCAAACCCTTAAAGTATTCACCCTGCGAGCTGCCATCCAGGGGAAGCCCTGGTAAAGCTACGGACCGAGCGGCCTCGACCAGGCTGGCCGCGGGAATGTCGGGATCGATGCCGTGGATCGATCCGAAGTCCGACAGCACATAAATGCTCCCGTAGCTATCGACCTCGATGTCCTGCGGCGCTCTGTCAAGTGCAATGCGGCCGAGAAATGTGCCGGAAGGTGTGAACCGCGCTACCCGCGGGGAAGTGATGTCGTCGATCCCAACCAGGATTTCCTCAGCGAGCGGAGTGCGCCGAACGGCGATGCCCCTGACCGTTGGCAATTCAGTCGGGTCGCTGAAAAAACGGAACTGCCCATCGGAGTTCACGACGATGACACGTCGATTTGAACCGTCTGCGCCATAGAGATTGCGGCCGGCATCGGTGTCGATTTCCTCAACAGTGGCTGGACCGGAGGGCCCCGGCGGGATGTCAAACGTCACAATAACGTTGCCGGCCGGACCGATCCGACGGATTTGATTGTCGAGGACGGCGTGAATCGTACCGCCCATGTCGACGGTCAAGTCTGCCGCGTCAAGGGGCAACATCGTGAACGGGGTTACGCGTGAATCAGGATAGCGCGGAAACCGGTAAAGGCCGTCGAATTGAAGGTTTGAGGCGGCGACGTAGCCGGCCCCGGAACGGTCGAGCGCCACGGCGTCCGCGCCAAGATCTGGATTGACCGGGTCGTCACGCAAAAGAAAGCCGGCGTGGCGGCCGTTGTAATTGAACCGTTCGACGACGGCATCGCTTCCCTCAACCCCGCCGATTGCGTCGACCAAATAGATCGTCCCGTAATCATCGACCGCGATGTCCTGGGCAAAGAAGCGGGTCTGACAGTTCTCATTAAAGATGTTGAATTGTATCCGTTCCTCCGCAGTGGCGATCGCCGGACATATCGCCACCGCAAGAAAGACTAACGCAAGTCGCAAAGAGAAGAGCATCGGTCCGCCTCGCCAGGTATTGTGAAGCGTTTCGGAAGATGGCCTAGCCGTAGGGAGCGCGTAATCTACTGCGCGGCCCAGAGGGGCGTCAATTAAACGGCGAGGTAAGCGATTCGGTCGGCAGCCAATGGCAGGCACAAACGGTGAAGACTTCGCGGCCGACGGGCTTCGGCCATGCCAAATTGAGGCGGCGTTTCTCGTCATCCAGTTTGTTGCAAGCTGAGTCTTCGTAACTGTCCACAGGCGGCTTCGATCTCGTCCCCCTTGCGTTCGCGGATCTGAACGTTGATTCCGGCCTGTTGGAGGATTGAGAGGAATCGCTCTTGGGCTTTACGCGATGGCGTTTGATACGGCAACCCGGCCACTGGGTTATAGGGAATCACGTTCAATAGCGCCAGGCGGCCGCGGAGCAGTTCGGCAAGCTGCCGTGCATGCTCCGGCCAATCATTCAGCTCGCCTAGCAGCACGTATTCGAATGTCAGCCTGCGGCCAGAGACTTCAAAGTAATGATCGGCCGCTTCGACGATAGCCTGAATCCCGATGTTCTTATTCACCGGCACGAGTTGGTTGCGGAGCTCATCATTCGGCGCGTGCAGCGACACTGCGAGCTGATACCGCGCATCCATCTCGGCCAATCGGCGAATCGCCGGCGGCAGGCCGACCGTCGAGATCGTGATCCGCCGGTGGCTGATGCCCAAGCCCGCCGGACTTGTCGCTTCACCAAGCGCCGGCAAAAGATGGTTGAGGTTCGCCAACGGCTCTCCCATGCCCATCACCACGATGTGACTCAACCGTTCTTCCGTCGGCAGCAGGCGAGCGAGTCGCAGCATTTGCTCGACGATTTCACCGGACGTGAGATTGCGAATCACGCCGTCCAACCCGCTGGCACAGAAGACACAGCCCATGGCGCAACCGACCTGCGAGCTGATGCAGATCGTGCGGCGATGCCCGTCCCGCAACAAGACGCACTCGATCCGCTCGTTGTCCGCGAACTCGAGCAGCAGCTTCTCGGTGCCGTCGGCGGCCTTGGAATGGCGGACGATCTTGCTGGTCCAGATGGTGAAATCGGCCGCTAGTTGCTGGCGGAGGTCCTTGGGCAGGTCCGTCATGCCCTCGAACGACTCGGCCCGCCGCTCGAAGAGCCAGCGGCGAATTTGCGCGGCGCGATACGCGGGCGCGCCGTGTTCCGCCAGCCAGCCGGCGAGGAGTTCGGGGTTGGGTTCGAGGAGGTGGTGCATTGACTCATTGTACGCCGGAAACTAACGTGTGGCGATTCGCCGGGGCCTGACGACTGTAGACCGCACACTCCGTGTGCGGAAACGGCACACGGGAGTGTGCCTACTACATCGCTTAAGGAGTACTACGATTGGCTACGCAAATTGGTCGTTCAACGAGGCGGAGCCTCGGGGCAGTGCGTTCCCAGGCGGAGCCTGGGAACGAGAGAGTCGAGCCTGATCTCGATGCCGCGCTCAAGATGGTGATGGAACTGATGGCGATCCCCGCCACAAGCGGCAAAGAGACCGCGGTGGCCGAATACATCAAAGACAAGCTCCTTGCCGCCGGCGCTCGCCCGCGCGATATCCGCCACGATAAAGCCCACACACGCACGCCGATCAAAGGAGAGATCGGCAGCCTGATCTTCACGCTGCCAGGCACGGCTCGCAGCGGTCGGCGGCTGCTCATGGCTCACTTGGACACCGTGCCGATTTGCGTCGGGAGCAAGCCGGTGCGCGACGGCGCGTTCATCCGTTCCGCCGATCCGAGCACTGGCCTGGGCGCCGACGACCGCGCAGGCTGCGCCGTCGTGCTGACGGCCGCGTTGGCCATTCTGCGGCACAAGCTGCCCCACCCGCCGCTGACGTTCTTCTGGCCAATCCAGGAAGAGGTCGGTCTGTACGGCGCACGCCACGCCGATTTGAAGCTGCTGGGTGGACCAAAGCTCGCTTTCAATTGGGACGGCGGCGCGGCGGAAAAGCTTACTATCGGCGCCACGGGCGCTTACCGCCTGGGCATTGAAGTCGCTGGGTTGGCCAGCCACGCCGGTGTATCGCCCGAAAAGGGCATAAGTGCCATTGCGATCGCGGCGCTGGCCATCGCGGACTTGCAGCGCGTTGGCTGGCACGGCCTCATCATCCGCGGCAAACAGCGGGGCACGAGCAACGTCGGCGTGATCCAAGGGGGCGATGCAACGAACGTAGTCACTGAGCGCGTCCGTCTGCGGGCCGAGGCGCGGAGTCATAGTCCAGCGTTTCGCGCACGGATCGTCAAGGCGATCGAGTCGGCGTTTCACCGAGCAGCTCGTGAGGTTAAGAGCGTCGAGGGAAAGCGCGGCAGCGCGACAATCGAGGGTCATCTCGACTACGAAGCGTTTCGCCTGGCCGACGACGAGCCCTCAGTCATGGCGGCCGAGACGGCGCTGCGATCGATCGGCGTCGAGTCGGTGCGCGCCGTTAGCAATGGCGGGCTGGATGCGAATTGGATGACCGCCCATGGCGTTCCGACGGTCACGCTGGGCTGCGGGCAGATGAACCCGCACACCGTCAGCGAGCGGCTCGACATCGCGGCGTTTCAGACCGCCTGCCGCGTGGCATTGCGGTTGGCCACGGGCGCGGCGTAACTGAAACGCGCCAGAGTTCAGGCATCGTAAGTGGCCGTGCGCCGGTACAGTCTTTGCTCTGAGAACCGCTAACACGGAAACCGATCGTGTGCCCGTGTGCCACTGCTCGCCGCGAGCAGTGCCACGACCAGCGAAACTGGCGTTTTGTTAGAGGTTTTGAATCACGCGCGATTGGGCCGTCGGTGCCGCGTCCGCGTCGTTCCCCCTATGACTACGACGAAACGCACACGGCGCACGCGCTTGATCAGGTCCGCCCGCAAACGGCAAGCGGCCGCTGTTAAGCTCGCCCGCGCTCTTGCGCCGGGGCGAAAAGCACGTAAGCCTCGGCCTGCTCAACTGCCGGCTGAGCCGGTTGACTCGGCCCGGCTCGCCCAACTCCGCTATGTCAGCGACGACCAGCCCGGCATCCGTCGTCAGAAGCGCGGGACGGGTTTCGCCTATTACGAGCCAGCGGATAAGCCTGTCCGCGACAAGACAACGCTCCTTCGCATCCGCCGGCTCGTTATTCCCCCGGCTTGGACTGGCGTTTGGATCAGCCCGCATGAAAATGGTCACTTACAGGCGACCGGCCGCGATGCGCGCGGCCGCAAGCAGTACCGCTACCACGCCCGCTGGCGGCAGGTCCGCGACGAGACGAAATACTCGAAGATGCTCCTCTTCGCCCGCGCGCTGCCAAAGATCCGGCGGCAAGTCGAAGCGGATCTCAAACTGCCTGGTCTGTCGCAGCGCAAAGTGTTGGCGACGGTCGTCCGGCTGCTGGAGGCCACGCTGATCCGCGTCGGCAATGATGAGTACGCGCGGACCAATAACTCCTACGGATTGACGACGATGCAGGACAAGCACGTCGAAGTCAACGGTTCTCAGGTGCGCTTCAAGTTCCGCGGCAAGAGCGGCAAGTGGCGCGCGGTCGAGCTTGCCGACCGGCGGCTGGCGCGGATTGTCGACCACTGCCAGGATTTGCCCGGCCAGGAGCTGTTTCAATACATTGATGATGAAGCGGTGCAGCGCGATGTCACCTCGCAAGACGTCAACGACTACCTCCGCGAGATCGCTGCCGAAGAGTTCACTGCCAAAGATTTTCGCACCTGGGCAGGCACGGTGCTGGCCGCCATGGCGCTTGAGGAGTTTGAAAAGTTCGACAGCAAGGCTCAGCGGAAGCGGAACATCGTCCGCGCCATCGAGCACGTCGCCGAGCGGCTGGGCAACACGCCCAGCGTCTGCAAAAAGTGCTACGTCCACCCCACTGGTGCTCGATTCGTACCTCGACGGCACGATGCTCGACACGCTCAAGCAGCGCGCCCAGGCGGAGATGAAGGAATCTCTCGACGAGCTTCGCCCGGAGGAAGCCGCCGTCCTCGGCCTGCTCCAGCAGCGGCTGACGAAAGAAGTCGCGTAGCGACTCGTTGGAGTTCAAGCTTTAGCTTGCCGGCGGACGTTGGAGCCATGTAGGGTGGGCCGAGCCCGCCGCGGGCGATGGCCCACCACAGTCGGCACTTGCGTTTGAAACTGCTAATAACCCGACGCGTAAGCGAGGCAACTGCGCGGGCTCCTCACTGACGCATCGGGTTTCTGAGTGCCGGTTGGGTCCAGCGGCCCAAACATTTGTATTGTGGTCCCACGTTATGCTGCGCGCCGGCTTTTCTTCCGCAACCGCCATGTGACGGCCGCGATTCCCCCCACCAGCGCCAACGCCACACTCGCCGGCTCCGGCACCGTCCCGGCGACAATCGGCGCGTTCGGCGTCGATTCATAAACCCAGTCGAGCACACGTGGATTTTTCCCAACAAGGCCGTCTCCAGTCGGGTGTTCGATTGACAATCGAATCCAGCCATAGTGGAGGCCGTCGCTCAAATCAAATCGAATACCGATAAACCCCGCGATCTGATCTGCCCAGGGACCAGTCCAACCCGATTCCCGAGAACCGCCGTCAAACCAGTGCGAGATAATTGGCAATTCAGAGAAGCTATCGACCCAGGTCGACGACGCCGCATCGATCGAGGTCCCTAACGTGAGCGGGGCAACACCAGCGTCCCCGCTTAGCACGCCATTGGAGTGCGGCGACGAACGTCCAGGCCCCGGACCACTCAAGGAAAAGATGTACGCGCTGGAACTTGAGATCGAAGTCGTGATGTACCCATACTCGTTGATCCTGAAGTCGATCATCCCGTCCTCATTCAAGTCAAGCGCATCGCCGTCAATGTTCGCGCCGCTGCGGTCGTTGATACGATGGACGATCTCGCCGTTCGCTGCCACAGGAACGAGGAGGCAAATCAGGAAAGGCAGCATCCGCTTCGCGAACTTCCAAGCGGCAACCGACGCCACAAAGATCAAAGCCAGAATCCACGTCTCGGGCTCCGGCACGGCGCCAACCACAACCGGTGTGTCAGGCCTGGATTCCAAATACCAATCGATCGCAGTCGGACCGTGCTCGCGAAAGCCATTTGGGGTGTTCTCCTCCCAGTTTTCGACGCGCAATTTGATCCATCCATAATGCAGGCCGTCATCGGCAGGGATTCGAACGCCGGCGATCCCGCCCCCGGCAGCACCCCAGATGCCCTCCCAGCCTCCCGGCGGTCCGTTGAACGTATTGTCCTCGCTGATGTACACCGGGTCGAACGCATCGACCCACTGTCTGCCTGCCGCAGCGGCGCCGTCAACAAGGTCGCCCGGCGAAAGCAGCGCGAGCTGCCCCGCCTCGACAAGTGCGCTGTTCCCGTTCGGGCTTTGCAAACGCTCTTCAAAACTTTGGTACGGGTCGTACGTCCCGAGGCGCAAAGTCTCTTGGCGGACCCACGTCGGAATGTTGTTCAAGTAAAGGAAACGATCAAGATAAAAGTCCGCCTCACCATCGCGATTCATGTCGATCGGTTGAGAGGGAATCGGCGGGTAGTCGATCGCCTTGCCGGCGCGGATGTCGACGGCGAACCACGCAGCCAGCAGAGCCAGGGGAAGGAGCAAGCGCCTCGCGCGAACCCTGGCGTGCATGGCTATTATGTTGCGCATCAAAAACAGAAACACAACTAAGATCCCGCAACCAAGAAGGATTATCGACCCAGGCTCCGGCACCGCGCCGGCGATGATGGGCGTGTATGGAGTCGATTCGTAGGCCCAGCCCAGAACTTCCGGCCCATGCACAAACTGAGCCGGTAGTCGATCGGGTCGAGGAATACCGTTAGTAACCTCTGCCCTGACTTCCGCGGCAGCAAAACAGCGCCACGGTAAACAACGCAATTATTCGCAATTCCATGAGCACCTCTTTAGACACCGTTCCCCTCCGTACAACTTCTACCCTACTTTCCACTCAAAGCCGCCGCAATCACAGTCCACACGGTGCAATGCCATCTGCTTGCGGGTTGCCGCAACTCGCATCCATCGTTGACGCATTCTGCCCCGCTCGGATAATGAATCGTGGCATCAGCTAGCACGCCGTGGTCCTACACCTTATGGCCGAAAAGCCGGCCGCCTGTCACGCCCGGCAATTCCGCACAAAAGTCGCCGTGCCGGCGACTGCTAAACACGCATGACCAAACACCTCTTCGTCACCGGCGGCGTCGTTAGCTCCCTGGGCAAAGGATTGACCAGCGCGTCGATCGGCATGCTGCTCGAAGCCCGCGGCTTGGCGGTGCGAATGCAAAAACTCGACCCGTACATCAACGTCGACCCGGGGACGATGAGCCCCTATCAGCACGGCGAGGTCTACGTGCTCGACGACGGCAGCGAGACCGATCTCGACCTCGGGCACTACGAGCGCTTCACGCATAGCCCGCTGACACGCGATTCGAACTACACGACCGGTCAGATTTATCAGACGGTGATCAACAAGGAGCGCCGCGGCGAGTTTCTGGGCAAGACGGTGCAGGTCATTCCGCACATTACCAACGAAATCAAAAGCGTCATCCATAAGCTTGCGCAGCCGGGTGTCGACGTGGTCATCACCGAGATCGGCGGCACCGTGGGCGACATCGAAAGCCAGCCGTTCCTCGAGGCCATCCGCCAGTTCGCCCTCGATGTGGGTAAGGAAAACTGCCTCTACATCCACCTCACGCTCGTGCCGTATTTGAAGGCGGCCGGCGAGCTAAAGACCAAACCCACGCAGCACTCGGTCGGCCTGTTGCGGCAGATCGGTATTCAGCCCGACGTGCTCATCTGCCGCACCGAGCGGACGCTCGCGCGCGAGGACCGCGAGAAGATCGCCCTCTTCTGCAATGTGCCCGTCGACGCGGTCATCGAAGAAAAGGACAAGGATTTTTCGATCTACGAGGTGCCATTCAGCCTCCATGCCAACAACCTAGACCAGCTCATCGTGCGGCGGTTTGGCCTGACGGGGACTGAGCCGAAACTTAACGAGTGGCACGAGCTGCTCCACCGCCTGCGCAATCCGCAGCACGAAATCTCCATTGCGCTGGTCGGCAAATACGCCGGCCACCGCGATGCTTACAAGAGCATCTACGAGTCGCTCGATCATGCCGGCATCGCCCACCACGCGCAAGTCCGTGTGCAAGCAATCCACAGCGAAGAGGTCGAGCGCGAAGGGCCGGAACGTCTGCTCTCAGGTTTCGACGGCATCCTCGTCCCCGGCGGCTTCGGCGAGCGCGGCATCGAGGGCAAGGTCGAGGCGATCCGGTTTGCACGCGAGCGCGGCATCCCCTTCTTCGGGATCTGCTTGGGCATGCAATGCGCGGTCATCGAGTTCGCCCGCAATGTAGTCAGTCTTGCCGGCGCGCACTCCACCGAGTTCAGCAAGAACACGCCGCACCCGGTGATTTGCCTGCTCGACGAGCAGAAGTCCATCACCGAAAAAGGGGGCACCATGCGGCTGGGCGCGCAACCCGCGCGGCTGGAGCCGGGCAGCCACGCCGCCGCGTGCTATGCGAGCGAAGCGATCTCCGAGCGGCATCGGCATCGCTACGAATTCAACAACGTCTACCGCCAGCAGTTCGCCGCCCACGGCATGCAGTTCAGCGGCACCAGCCCCGACGGCGCACTCGTGGAAATCATCGAACTGGCCGAGCACCCCTGGTTCTTGGCCGTGCAGTTTCATCCTGAATTCAAAAGCAAACCCACCGCGGCCCAGCCGCTGTTCGCCGGCTTCATCGGCGCGGCCATCGAGCGCAAGGCCGGCACGGCGTGGACCGTGGCGGGGACGTGATTGCGAATGCGGACGAATGAATCTCGAAGCAATCAACCGCAGAGACGCCGAGGCGCGGAGAGATCAGATTCCAATTCCTCTCTGCGTCTCCGCGCCTCTGCGGTGATAAATCCGTCGAAACGTGTGTGTCGATATTAAACGAGAGCGACAGAACCATGGAGAACCCCGAAAACAAACTCCACATCGACGAAAACTGGAAAGACCAGGTCGAGCGCGAGAAGGAAGCCGCCAAAGCCAAGGTCGGTGCGACCCAATCTGCATCCGCCGGTGCGCCGCCCGCGACTACGGACGCCTCATCAACCTCCCCCGAAGAATCCGCCCGCCGCCATGCCGCCGAAACTACTGGGGAAGAGCAACCCTTCGGCGAGCCGGCCGGCGACCGCGGCCAGCCCGCGACGCGCGACTACGCGCTGCCGCCGCCGACCCTGGCATTCTTGATTACCACGCTGGGCACCCAAGCGATGGTCGCTCTTGGCGAAGTCCCCAACCCGCTCACCGGCAAGCTGGAGCGGTTGCCCAACCAGGCCAAGCACTTCATCGACACGCTGGCCATGCTCGAAGAAAAAACCGTCGGCAACCGCACGCCGGAAGAATCGGCGCTCTTGAGCTCGCTGTTGCATCAATTGCGGATGGCGTTCGTGGCGGCACAATCGAGCTAATTCCTGTCCGACCAACGGGAGCCGTATTGTGCGATTCTCCACCCGCAGGCTGCTCGAAGTCGTAGCGTTCATGGCGCTGCTCTGCATGATGCTCTTCGCGCTGCCCGACACGGCGGCGTTTTGGTCGCTCGTGCTCACCACGCTGGCCGTACCGTCGCTGGCCATTCCGGTGATTGTCTACGGCCGCGGCAACGTGCATGCGTTCGCGATCGGGGTTCTCTCATCATTCGGACTGACGCCGTTCGCGCTCTGGTTTATTCCCTTCGCGGCGATCTTTGGCAGTCCGATGCGCTTGATGGACAGCGCGTCGCCAGGCGACGCGGCCGAAGTACGGGCCTGGAAAATCTTTTTTGCGGCGATCCTTAGCTGGGCGGTGCTGACTGGACTGACGAGCATTGCCATCCGCTATGCGTGCCGCAAACAAGAGTCCGACGACAGTGCGGTGTCGAACGACTGAGGAAGCGCAAGAAAAGAGCCGGCTCTCCGCCGGCTCATTCCGCATTCCCCATTCCAAAAAAACGACCGCCCGGATGAAGAGGGATTTGGCATCCGTGCCAAGATCCCTTCCTTGGTTCGTTGTACTCTGCCGGGTGACACAGACAAAGTTAGACGAGAATCTCACTCTTCATTCCGGGGCGGTCGCGGTTGCGGTATTCCTTACCTTCACCTTCTCCTAAACCGCAGAGTCGCGGAGACGCAGAGGGGCATCAGGTCAGCCACAGATGCTCACTGATGCACACAGATAAGACATCGAGTCACGTCGTTGATCTGTGTTCATCTGCGTTTATCTGTGGCTGATTATTGATTTCCTCCGCGTCTCTGCGTCTCGGCGTCTCGGCGGTTTAATTCATCCCATCAACCTGACAACTGATCAAACAACTTGCGGAAGTCCGGGATATGCGTCTCCAAATGACTAAACCACGCCGCCGGCCGCCAGAGCTCCACGCAAACGGCCGCCCCAACGACGATTACATCTCCGCGCGGCTCGACGCCCAGGAACTCGCGAAACCCTTCGGGAATCACTAATCGAGCGCGCTCGGCCAATTGCACCGTGCGATGGCGTGTGGAAAGCAAACGGCCAAGCATCTGCACTTCCTCGGTGCGCCCTTCGAGCCGGCCGGAGCGCATCTTGGCCTGTACGAGCTCCACACCGACGTTGAGCTTTTCCTCCCAGCGCTCGGCCGGCCACAGACTCAGGCAGCCAACCCGTTCCTTCGCCAGGATGCACTGCGCATTGTGGTTCAGGACCGCCGCAAATGGCTCGGCCAATTCGCCCGGCAACGTCAAGCGATGCCGCTCGTCGAGCGTGCGGGGGAATTCGCCCAGCAGGAATTCGGTTGCTTGCGGCATCGGTTGAGTTCATCGGTCGAAGAACAAAGTTGCAATCCGTGCCGAGCGTCTCCAGATTGTGGGCTCATTTCCCACAATAACGGTTTTAACACCGCTCCTGCGGGAATGTTTCCCACAGACAAACGAATTTAGCGACCTGGCCAGAGATTGCAATACTTCGGTCGAAGTTTTTTTCGGCTCTGTGCTGCGGTCTTCCGCATGCGGCGTGTCTCGCAGCCGCAAAGAATACAGATGTCACTCGTCCAGGGTGCTCTTCCGCCGCAAGATGTGATGGTAGTGCTGCGCAAAGCGGTGCGCCTCGTCGCGCACGTACTGCAGCAATCGCAGCGCGAATGAGCTCTTGCTCAATCGCAACGGCTCAGCCTGCCCCGGCACATAAACTTCCTCTTCGCGCTTGGCGAGCGAGATCACCACCGGCGGCGTGATGCCCAACTCGGTGAACGCGGCGAGTCCCGCGCTAAGCTGCCCCTTACCGCCGTCGATCAACAGAATATCGGGGAACACTTCCGACTCTTCGTGCAGCCGCTGGAACCGCCGTGAAACGACTTCGTGAATGCTCTTAAAATCATCGACACCCGCCACGCCGCGAATCTTATAGCGCTTGTAGCCCGGCTTGAACGGCAGGCCGTCGATGAACTGCACCAGGCTGGCCACGGTCTCATCGCCGCCCAGATGCGCAATATCCACGCCTTCGATTGTCCGCGGCGTCTCGCCAAGCTTGAGCACCTTCTTCAACCCGGCGAGTCCCTTCTTGGGGTCGATGTAAAACACCTCCGGTTGGACGTCCTCTTCCAGGTCGCCGCGCTGGTCGAGCGTTTCCAGCAGGCGGATTTCGTCGCGCAAACGCGCCGCCTGCTCGAACTGCAAGCCCTTCGCCGCCTCGCTCATTTCGCCGCGCATCTCTTCGAGCAGTTTCTGCTTGTTGCCGTCGAGGAACATCCGCAACCGCTGGATGTCGCGGCGGTAGTCCTCCTTGCTGATCCGCAGGTTGCACGGCGCAGTGCATTGATTGATCGAAGCCAACAGACATGGGCGGAACCATCGCCAGCGCTCGTCGGCCTCTTCGATATCCAGGCTGCACGTGCGGAACTGAAAGATCTTCTGCAGCGCCTGCACCGCCCCGCGCAGGCTCCCGGCGCTGGTGAACGGACCGTAGAGCTTGGTGCCGCTCGACTTCGGCTCGCGCGTCACCTCGACGCGGGGAAAGTCCTCGCGCGTGGTGATCTCCAGATACGGAAACGACTTGTCGTCCTTGAGATCGCTGTTGAACTTTGGCTGGATGTCTTTGACCAGCCGCGACTCGGCCAAGACGGCATCGACCTCGCTATCGCAGGGGATGAAGTCCACGTCGTAGATCTCTTTGACCAACTCGGCGGTGCGGCGCTCCTCGGCGGCCGCCTTGAGAAAATAGCTGCACGTTCGCGCGCGCAGATTCTTCGCCTTGCCGATGTAGATCACGCGCCCCGCGCGGTCCTTCAGCAAGTACACACCCGGCGTTTGCGGAAACTGACGCGCTTTGGCGCAGGCGTGGCCGAACCCGCCCGGCTCGGGCAGCTCGCCAGGATCAACGGTCTGTGCGGGTTGGTTGTCGTCGGTCATCGTATAACAGCTTAGCTTGACCCCTTAGCCGCGGGCATTGAGAATTGAGCTTAACAACTGCCAATCCTACGCCGGAGACGGAATCATGGCTGCTTTTTCTTTGCGTCGCTGGTCCGCGGTCATTGGCTCTCTTGCCGTCGTGCTGGTATCGGCGATGCTGGCGCTGGCCGACGATGATGAGCCCAAGCCGGAGGATAACCCGTATCTGCCGCGCGAGGGACTGACCGCCGAAGAGCTCCGCCAGTTTGTCGACCGGATGCAGCGGGCGCCTAAGACCGTGCAACTACAGCCGGGTTTTACCGAGGCCATCGGCATCGCGGTCGATCGGCTGCTGGCCGCCAATCCGAGCGACGAGCTGCGTGCCTTCGGGCTGACCAACAAGATGCAGGCCCTGCACCGTTCGGCGATGCACGATGACGAGACCGCTCAAAAGAAGCTCATGCAGATCGTTAAAGAGTCGCAGGACGCCAAGGACAAAGAGCTGATTGCGGCGGTCGCATTCTACCGGCTCGAAGACCGGGCGCTCGACGCCGGCAATAATGCAAAGACCGAAGAGCTGCCGGCCGTGCTGGAAGACTTGAAGAAGTTCTTCGCCGCTCAGCCGGAGCTCGACCGCCGATACCTGCGGCTGGCCTCGGCCACCGTGAAGATCATCAACCGCCTGGCCGATGACGAGTTGGCTCAGAAAAGCTACCAGGAATTCGGCGCGCTGTGGGCCAAGAGCCAGGAGCTAGAGCTTTCGCGCTACGGCAAGAGGATTGCCAAGGGGACGCGCAAGAAGGCCCCGGAGGTCGTTGGCAAGCCGATGCCGATCACCGGCGCCACGCACGACGGCAAGCCGTTTGACGTCGCTCAGTTTCGCGGCAAGCCGGTCGTGGTCGTCTTTTGGGCGACCTGGTGCGGGCCCTGCAAGGCGCTCATGCCCGAGTTCAAGGCGATTTATGAGCATTTTCATGGCGACGGCTTCGAAATCGTCGGCGTGAGCAAGGACGAAGACCAGGAGGCGCTGGCGGCCTATCTCGAGGAAGAACAGATCCCCTGGCCCAACCTCTTCGACACCGACTCGGCCAATCCGGAAATGCACCCGATCGCCGACAAGTACGGCGTGCACGGCATTCCGGCAACGTTCTTGCTCGACCGCGAAGGGGAGGTGATCGCCAAGGACCTGCATGGTCAGGCGCTGGCCGACAAGGTCGAGGAGCTGCTCGACGGCAAGCCGAGCGAGAAGTAAAACCGCTGAGAAAAAGAAACCACCCTGTGCCACTGCTCGCCGCAAGCAGTGGCGAGAATGACGACGTTTGAGGTCTCTATGCTACGAATTCGCCGCGCCAACGATCGCGGCCATTTTAACCATGGCTGGCTCGACACCTACCACACCTTCTCCTTCGGCGACTACCACGATCCGGAACAGATGGGCTTTCGGGTTCTCCGCGTGATCAATGAGGATCGCGTCGCGCCGGGTCAGGGCTTTGGCATGCACGGCCATCGCGATATGGAGATCGTCACGCTGGTGCTCGAAGGCGAGCTTGAGCATCGCGACAGTTTGGGATCGGGCGAAGTGCTGCGGCCGGGGGAATTGCAGCGCATGACCGCCGGAACGGTCATCCGCCATAGCGAGTTCAACCCTTCGGCCGATGAGCAGGTGCATCTTTACCAAATCTGGCTGCTGCCGGAGCGCGCCGGGTTACCGCCGAGCTACGAGCAGCGGGCATTTGGTGAGTCCGAGAAGGACCATCTGAACCTCGTCGCCAGCCGAGATGGCCGCGACGGTTCGCTCACGATTTATCAAGACGCCCGCATTTTCCTGGCGACACTCGGGCCAGGAAGCGAAATCCGTCACGAGATTTCGGACGGGCGACACGCCTGGCTGCAGGTGCTCCGCGGCGACTTGGAGGTCAACGGCATGCCGCTCGCCACGAGCGACGCGGCCTCCGCGAGCGATGAAGCCGAGCTCGTCATCCGCTCGGCCCCTGGCGCGGAGCTCATGCTCTTTGATCTGCCGTGACTCTTTTGCGTGCTAGCACGTCCTTTCGGTTGTAGCAAAGACTCTTCGCGAGCCGATTCTACAAACGACAGTGCCTCGCTGCGCTCTGTGCTGGCGGAGATTGGCCGCCCGAGGCGTCTGAGCGTGTTTGCGAAAGTCTGTAGGGAACGCCCTCCGTGGCGTTCCGGAGGCGCCTAGAGACGTGGCTACGTCTACTCGCCCAACGGAACGGCACAGAGTCCGTTCCCTACATTGGCGTCCGGCGTCTGTTCCCAGGGGGAGGTGTTAAGTGCGTAAAGCTCTGTTCGCGACCGTCGTGGCCGGCGGGATCGCACCGTTTCTGGCGGTCGGATGCTCGAGCAACAACGGCTCGCCATTGGCCAATAACAACACGTCTTCCGACTGGTTCGGCGTCGGCAAGCTGGCTAGCCTCTTCAAGTCCGATGAAGGCCAGATATCAACGACCGAGGTTGGTAATCCGCACGACCCCACGTCGCTGGCCTACAAGGGAAACCCGCTGGGCGCCGACATGTTTGTAGCCACTGCTCGGCTTAACGAAAAGCAGAACAATGTCGTGGCCGCCGAGGAGTATTACAAGCGCGCGCTCGCGGTTTCCGAGAATGATTTGGCCGCGCTCGTGGGCTATGCCCACCTGCTCGATCGGCAAGGCAAACTCGACGAAGCGACGAATCTCTATCAGCAGGCGGCGCAACATCATCCGCAAGACGCGACGGCGCATAATGACCTCGGTTTGTGCTATGCGCGCCGGGGCATGTTGAACGAATCGGTCGTCGAGCTTTCGAAGGCAGTCGAACTACAACCGCAGAAGCAGCTTTATCGGAACAACCTCGCTATGGTGTTCGTCGAGCTCGGCCAGCCGCAGCGGTCGCTTGAGCATTTGATGGTTGGCGAGCAGCCGGCCGTAGCCCACTATAATCTGGCTTGTTTGCTGCACCAGCGCGGGCATTCGCAGTCTGCCGCAGCTCACTTTGCTCAAGCAGCACACTTCGATCCGTCTTTACCGGGAGCGCAGGAGTTGGCGCAGCAATTAGGCGAAACCCCAGCCGGTGCGCGGATCGCCAATGTTCGTCCGGTGCAACAAGCGTCGCCCGCCCCGCAGTTGCAGGGGCCGCGCGTCGCCACAGCGCAAGCCGGTGACATGCCGGGCGGCCAGCAGGCGCGCGGCATGCCGGATGGCGGCCAGCGTTGGCCACAGACCGGCGGCGACCGCAATTGGGCAGCGTATGACGTTTCCTCTCCCTCGGCCAATGCGACTTCCGGGGGAGCGGCGACAGGCTTCCCCGGCGCCCCCTCCGCCGCGATTCCGCCGACGCCCGAAACAGCCAGCACTTATGCGCTTCCGGCCAGCGCGGTCGACATGCTCCCGCCGGTAGAACAGCCGGCTCCGCGATACTAGCTGGCGACACTTTCCAGCTACCGCCTATGATTCGAGCCGGTACTTGCGCTGCCGCTTCTTCGCGACGCGACCGACGTCGAACCACGTCCTCAACTCAAAATGGCGCCCGACAACTAAGTCATGCCATTTCTTTTCAATTCCGGGGCGTTTTTTGCTGGACTTGGCTGCGGCCGGATTCTATATTGGCACCATTCTCGGCCCGCACGCGAGCCGCTCCACGGTAATCGCGCGGCCGCGCCGGTGCAAATGGGCAATCGTCCGGAGCTGTTATGACTTTTCGCCCGACGTTCGTCCGGTCACTCGCCAGCAGCGTTAGTTGCGCTTTCGCGTTCATGGCTGCGCTATCGGCAACCGTGTCAAGCGCGGGCGTCTATTCGCAGCATTTCCACGACGCGATCACTGGCGACAATGAGTTTATAACCTCCGGCGAGCATGCCTGGTTTGTCAACACCGGCGCCGACAGTTATGCAAACGACGAATACGAACGACCGACGGTTCAGACGTATAAAAACTCGACGATTAACAGCCGCATCGGAACCGATAGCGAATTGGCGGCCTTAGGCAGTTCGGTCGTCGCCGCGCACTCTTCCGATCCGACGTATTTCGAGTATCTCGACATTACGCGGGGGTTTTACGGCTTCGACGGCAAGTATATCTACCTTGCCATCGAGCTGTACGGCGACGAGAAGGTGGGAAACAACGGAACGCGAACTCAGGACTTCGGCGAGAGCACTTACTATCGCGTCCGCATCAGCAGCCAGGACAGCGATGGTGCGAGCGGGCTGATGGTCTCGGCGGAAGCTGCCGCGGATTTTCAAAAACCAGAATTTATGAATTTTAATTCTCAGAAGGCAATGGCTTATCTCGACATTAATCGCGACGTCGGGGGGCCAGGCGGCGTCACGGTCGTGAACGAGAACCCAGGCGCAATGAATGGGTTCGAGAATAAAGTGATCTCCGACGGTAAGCTTGAGACAGTGGAAAACGTGCTGCAAGCCAGGCGGTCAACTAGTGATGCCGGTCTGCCGCTCGTGGAATTCAAACTGAACTACGTCGAATTCAATGGCGCTTATCCGGACTATGCGATTTTGCCGGACCAGCTTCAGTATTTATACTTCGAAGCGACGCGCGGCACAAAAGCTAACGCGAATGTCTTGTGGAACGACAAGTGGAACGCAAACGAAGCGGGCACCCCCTACACGACCCTGGGACTTCAGAACGTCTACGAATTGGACACGCTGCAGGGCACTTCAGCTCCGGTCCCCGAAGCGGGAAGCCTTTGGATGTGGAGCGCCGTCCTCGGACTAGCGCTTTTGGCGCGAGGGCGCACCCGCAGCGTTCTGCTAGTGTCTCCTGACGGTTTCATTTCTCGTCGCGGCGACTAGAGCATCGTGAAGAAGCGCATTGGCACCAAAGGTGTCCAAGCGATTTATGTTGACTTCAGCGACGCATGGATCGCCTGTTCGAGATTCTCTCGCGTATGCCTGGAGAACTCGATGTCGAACCAGAGCACGCGGCCGTCTTGATCCAGCAGGTAGGTCCGCGGCAGATGGTCCTTCCCGATGCGTGAAAACAAACGCCCGTCGAGATCCAGCAATAGAGGGACGCTGACCTCGAGCGCATCGACCGCGGCTCGCACCTGGTCCGGCAGCTGGCCGATATTGATCGCCACCGCACGGACCCCCAGATCGGCATAGCGCGCGATGTGCTCGTTTAGATAGCGAAGCTGGTCCTCCGCTGCCAGGCGATCGCCGGACCAGAAGACGACCACGGCCAAACCCTCCGCTTGCAGGTCCTCGAGCGTCTGCGCGCGGCCTGCGAGGTCCGGCAAGCGAAAGTCGGGAAACGGGTCGCCAACGCGGATAAAGCATTTGTCGGCGTGCGCGCCCGACAACACCACCTCCGGCATGACGGCAGGCCGGACGGTCGGCGGCTTGAGAGCGGTGACGCGCTTGGGCTCTGCTTCACTCGGCGGCGCTCCGGAAGGCGGCGCAGAGCTCGCTGTTTCGCCGACGTTATCCGCGAAGCGAGATGCAATTTCCTTGGGAGAATCCGGTGTGGTTTGCTCGACGGCTTGAGGCGCCACACGCGAATCCTCAACAAGCGCCGGCTCTTGCATTTTAACGACCGCCCTGTCTGCCTGCGGCTTCGATGGGGCGCCCGCGCACCCCGCGATCGCGACGAGCAACACACAAGCGCAAATCAAAAACGCTCCGTCTTTCGCTCGCATGATGATCCTCCATATTAAGTGCTGGCTCAGAGGCGCTCAACAAACATTATTGCTTGCGAATATCGATCCCCAACTCGCGAAGCTGCTTAGGATCGACCACTCCTGGCGCCTCGGTCATCAAGTCCGTCGCCTTCTGCGTCTTGGGGAACGCGATGCAGTCGCGGATGTTATTTAACGCGCCAAAGAGCATTACGAAGCGGTCGATGCCCAGGGCAATCCCGCCATGGGGCGGCGCGCCGAATTGCAGCGCGTCAAGTAAAAAGCCGAAACGCTCGCGCTGTCGCTCCGGCGTGATGCCCAACAACGCAAATGCCTGCTGTTGCAACTCTGAATCGTGGATTCGGATCGTCCCGCCGCCGGCCTCCGAGCCGTTGATGATCAGGTCGTACGCCTGAGCACGGCACTTGCCCGGATCGGTTTTGAGCAGTTGGAAGTCCTGCGGCCGCGGCGCGGTAAAGGGGTGATGCATCGCCGCCCACGCTTTCTCTTCTTCGTCCCAGGCGAACATTGGGAACTCGATCACCCACGAGAAGTGCATCGCCTGCGGATCGTACAGTTTCAGCTCTTCGCCAAAGCGCTTGCGCAGGGTGTGCAGCGCCTTGCAGGTTACCTCGAATGTGTCGGCGCTGAACAAGAGCAGGTCGCCCGGCTGGGCTTTCAGGCGATCCGCAATCCGGCCGAGTTGATCTTCGCTGAAATTCTTGGCGATGGGCGAGGCGAGCTTGCGCCCTTCTTCGACCTTGAACCAGGCCAGCCCTTTGGCGCCCGAATTCTTGACCACCATTTCGGTCAGGTCGTCGAGGTCCTTGCGAGAATACTTGGCGGCGGCGCCTTGGGCATTGACGCCGCGCACGCGACCGCCGCTCTCGGCAGCTCCGCGGAACACGCGGAACTCGACCTCGCGCGCCAGATCGGTCAGGTCAATCAGTTCCATGCCATAGCGCAGGTCCGGCGCGTCGTGCCCAAAGCGCTCCATCGCTTCGTCGTAGGTCATCCGCGGCAGCGGCAGCTCGACCTCCAAGTTCAGCACCTGCTTCGCCAAGCGGGCCACCAACCCGTCGATCATCATGATCACGTCTTCGCTCTCGACGAACGACATCTCCATGTCCAACTGTGTGAACTCCGGCTGTCGGTCGGCGCGCAGGTCCTCGTCGCGAAAGCAGCGGGCCACTTGCACGTAGCGGTCATAACCAGCCACCATCAGAATCTGCTTATAGAGCTGCGGCGACTGCGGCAATGCATAGAACATGCCATGGTTGATTCGGCTGGGCACCAGGTAGTCGCGGGCTCCCTCGGGCGTACTGCGGCCGAGCATCGGCGTCTCGATATCGACGAAGTCGTGTTCGTCGAAATAGTCCCGCATCGTCTTGACGATGCGGTGGCGCAACAGCATCGTCTGCTGCATCTCCGGCCGGCGCAAATCCAGATACCGATACTTCAGCCGCAGGTCCTCTCCGGGCAGCTCCGTAGCGCCCGGCTGGAACGGCGGGGTGGCGCTTTTGTTCAGGATCGCGAGCGTGTCACAGCGGACTTCGATCTCGCCGGTGGGCAGCTTCGGGTTGATCTTCCCTTCCAGCCGCGCATTGACCTTGCCGGTGGCGGCCAGGACATACTCCGTTCGCACAGTCGTCGCCAGCTCGCGCGCGGCGGCGGGGCTTTCCGGCCCGACGACGATTTGAGTTTTTCCAAAGCGGTCGCGCAGATCGATGAAGAGCAGGCCCCCGCCATGATCGCGATAGCTGTCGACCCAGCCGCAGAGGGTGACGGTTTTGCCGACGTCGGCTGCTCTCAGTTCCCCACAGTTGTGCGTGCGAATCAACGTACTGTCCCCAGGATGTGTTCGATCGTTAAGAATTCACCATTGTAGAGAGACGCGCGGGCGGCGCGAAGGATCGGCCCAGGGGGCAACGCCTTTAGCGCTGCCAGCTACATCGCTCGTCCCAGCTCAAAAATGCGTTGCGCGACGAGCGTTGCATCGAACGGCTCGGCGACCGGCACGCTGCGGCATTCGCTTAAACTGCGAAACCAGGTGAGCTGCCGCTTGGCAAACTGCCGCGTGCGGAGCTTGACCAGCTCGATGGTCGCGGCGAGGTCGAGTTTGCCCTCGAGATGCTCGATGACTTCGCGATAGCCTACAGCCTGCCATGCCGTCCGTCCAAGCGGCTTTTCGCGCTCGATCAGTCGCCGCGTCTCTTCGACGAGCCCGGTGGCGAACATGGACTCGACGCGGCGGTTGATCCGCTCGTTCAGCGCGCCACGAGGCCAGTGGAGGACAAACACATGGCATTCGTCGGCGGCGCGGCCGACTTCGAACTGCTGTTGCAGTGCACTGATCGGCGAACCGGTGGCCTCAAAGACTTCGAGCGCGCGGATGAGCCGCCGGGTATCGTTGGCATGCAGCCGCGCTGCGGCGACAGGATCCACCAACTGCAATTGTCGATAAAGGACCGATGGATCCGCCCGCGATTCATCCATCAGCCGACGCCGCAGGTTCCAATCTGCCGGTGGCCCCGCGAAGATGCCGCGGAGCATGGCTTTCAGGTACAGCGGCGTGCCGCCGACAAACAGCACCTCACGGCCGCGGCGTTTGATCGCTTCAATCGCCGCCATTGCCGCCTGCCGGTACTCGGCCACGCTATAGTTTTCGCTCGGCTCGACCACGTCAATTAAGTGGTGCGGTATTGCAGCTCGCTCGGCGGGGGTTGGCTTGGCCGTGCCGATGTCCATGCCGCGATAAACGGCCATCGAATCGAGCGAAATGATCTCGGCGTTCAGCAGTCGAGCCAGCTCGATCCCGACCGCCGTTTTGCCGCTGGCCGTGGGGCCGGTCAGATACCAGGGGGTTTCAGGTTCCGGGTTCAAGGTTCCAGGTCGTTTAGCAGTCGGCGGTACGCCGACTTGGGCCAGCGTTGCGGTTGATTCTCCGGTGCACTGCGCCTATTGTGAAGCATTCGATGGCCGTGATCGAGGGGATCCGACGTGGACGACGAAGGCTCTGTTTTCGCGCAGTTAATGGCAACGATTGAAAGTCGCCGCGCCAACCCTCCGCCCAATTCGTATACCGCCAGGCTGCTTGAGGGGGGTGTCAAGAAGATTCGCAACAAGATCGTCGAGGAGGCGGCGGAGCTTTTCGAAGCGGCCGCCGAACCTGCGGACGCGGGGCGCTCTCATCTGATATACGAGGCGGCCGACCTGGTGTATCACCTGCTTGTGCTGTTATCGCACCAAGGCATCCCGTTATCTGAGCTCGAACAAGAGCTCGCGCGGCGATTTGGAACCTCGGGCCTTGATGAAAAAGCATCTCGCGGGCAGTCGCAATGAACTCTGCATGCTTTTTTCGTGGGAATTCAAGCTTTAGCTTGTTTGAACAGCGAACACTTACCGCCAAAACAGCCTGAAGGCTGAACTCCAACTGAACCCCCAAACCCTCCGGCATGGAAAATCTACGCATTGGTGTCCCCAGCAAGGGCCGCCTGGCTGAAACGGCCGAGGCGCTTCTTAAAGACGCCGGACTGAGCTTTCGCCGCTCGGAGCGCAGCCTGTTTGCCCGCTGCAAAGAACTGCCCGTCGAGGTCACGTTCCTGCGGACCGACGACATCCCAGTGCTCTGTGCCGAAGGCGCGATCGACATGGGTGTCACCGGCGCAGACCTGATCGCCGAAAGCCGTGTCGAAGTCATCCAACGTTTGGAACTCGGCGTCGGCACCTGCCGGCTGGCAGTCTGTGTGCCGGACGATAGCCCGCTGGGCAGTGCCGCCGAGTTGAACGGCGCTCGAATTGCCACCAGCTTCCCGCGCATCACCGAGCAGTACCTCCGCGAGCACGGGGCCGAGGCGCACCTGGTTACTCTCTCGGGCAGCGTCGAAATTATGATCGCGTTGGGCGTGGCCGATGCGATCGTCGATCTGGTCGAGACCGGCAGCACGCTGGCCGCCAACCAACTGCGGATCCTCGATGAGATCGGTAACTACGAGACCGTGCTCATTCAGAACCACGACCAGCGCCATGCCGAGCTGGCCGACCGGATTGTCCGCCGCGTCGAAGGAGTGGTCATCGCCCGCAGCTACTCACTGCTCGAGTACAACGTCCCGCGCGCCAAGCTCCGCGAGGCCGAGCAGATCACGCCCGGCTTCAACTCGCCCACCGTCAGCGCCTTGGAAGACCCGAACTGGTGCGCGGTCCGCGTGATGGTCCGCCGCAAGGAAGTGATCTCGATCATGGAGCGGCTCGAAGCGCTCGGCGCTTCGGCGATTCTGGAGACGGAGATTACGAATTGTCGGTTGTAGTCCCACGTGGCCGTGTCTTTCCGAGACGCTGTAGGGTGGGACAAGCCCGCTGCGGGCGCCGGCCCACCGTGAGTGTATTTGTGAGTCGCGAATAGATTCGCCCACGTGGGCAGGCAATCAAGGTGCCAGTGTTGGATGCTCTGAAAACACCACGCGGCCGCGGGACATCGTCGCGATGACCCGCGCTTCCGCGTCAAAGAGCAGCTCGTGCGGATCGGCGGAATGACGGAGGGGAATCTGAACGATCGCCAGGTTTGCGGACTTTCCCACGGTGAGAATGCCGCAATATTCGCCCAGACCCATAGCCGCTGCTCCGTTGATCGTCCCCAGGCGTAGCGCAAGTTCTGGCGACACCCCATGTCGCTCGATGACGAATTGCATCTCCTTGCGGACATCGAGGTCGGGGTTGGACGCTCGGCTGTCGGTGCCCAGTGCAACCACCAGGCGATGCGAAAGCATCGACCGCAGCGGGTACGGATCATGCCGAAAATAGGCGTGAGTCCGGGGGCAATACACGACCGACATTCGGTCTCGATAGATGCCGAGAAATCTAAGCTCGTCGTCGTCCAAATAATTGCCGTGGATAATGATCGATCGTGGAACGTTGGATAGTTGTTGTAAGTAATCGATCGGCTTCTGTCCGACGAGAATCGCTCCCGGCTCCCACCAATTCCGCTCGTCGAGCAAATCGCGCATCGGGCCGCGGGCGGTCGCCAAGAGCTGGAGCTCTTCGGGAGATTCCGCGAGGTGCATCACAAGTGGTCTGCTCGCATAGCGGCATAGCCAGATGGCGGCCTCGAACAGATCACGATGAACGGTGTAGGGAGCATGCGGGCTCAGACCGTCGCACTGTGAGAGAACCGACTTTGCCTCATCCAGACATCGGTCCACATCACCGCGGCGCAATGCGCGCAACTCAAAGTAGCGCGATACATCGAGCGGCGACCCCTTGAAAGTGGAGCCCGTTGCAATTTCTCCAATCGTCACGACCCCGCACCGTGCGGACTCGTCGATACCCATCTGAATTGGATCTCGCTTCGTCGGCGACACGGCAGCGCTGGGCGAAAGAACGTCGGCAACGTTTGTGCGGTGCTTAATCACCTCGCGGATCCACCACGGCAGCGACATCCCCGGCTCGCCGAGCGGTCGTTCGAGGTCGCTAAACTCCAGGTGCGTATGTGCATTCACCAAACCCGGAATAATCGCCACGTCGCCGAGATCAGTCGCGTCGGACTCATCGGGAAACCGTCCGACGGCGCGGATGTAGCCTCCCTCGATGGTCACTGTGCCGTTTTCAATCGGCGGCCGATCGACGGGAAAGACATAGCGGGCGCGATAGGTGGTCATGGCGATCCAGCAGACTACGGCGGAGACCGTGGAGAGGGCAGTGGTCAGTGGTGAACGGTGGATCCGACAATCTCCCCCTCTCCTCGTTTCCCCCTCTCCACCTCTTGCGACTCGTCCTCCGGCCGCTCTTGCGATACTGGTCGTTCACCGCGCCCCGGAGCGATCGATCGCCTCCTGCAACGCTTCTTCAGGCGAACGCGACGGGCTCAGCCGGACGAAATAAGCCATCGTCGCAATACCCAAAAATGCCGAGGCCACAAGCACGGCCGGCTGGTAAAGCGTCATCCCGGTCGGGTCGGCTTCCTGAACTAGTCGCTCCAGAACCGGAAACTGCTCGCGCAGATCAATGTGGACCAGCATCAACGCGTTGTGTGTGGCATGGAACGCGATGCACGGCCAAAGACTACCCGCCTGCACGGCGATGTAGCCGATGACCGCCCCCACCGCGGCCGTAATGATCGATTGCTGGAGGATCTGATGGGTGATGCCGAAAAACAGAGCGCTAATCAGTATCGCGCGCCAGCGATGTCCCAAGTGCCGCAGCCCTGAAAGAATGAACCCGCGGAATGCCAGCTCCTCGCAAAACGCCGCCACGACGGCGAAGAGCAGAATCGCCAGCCAATACGGAGCGTCTTCGAGTGCGCCTAACATTCCTTCGTGGCCGCCGGTGCGGATCGGGTAAAGCTCGCTCAAACCCCGCGCGAATAACAGCACCAACGGATGCAGCGCGATGGCCAATAGCATGGCCAACGGGACTGCCGCCAGCGGCGGCCTTCGCAATAGCAACGTCAAAAGCGGCCGCCGCGTGAGCATCACGGTCATTAGCAACGGCGGCGTGGCAATGACTACCAATTGGCTGATCAGTACCAGCCGTACTAGATCGTCGAGCGTCTGGGGCGGCGCCGTCGAAAGTCCGATAAAGAACTCGATCACCAGGATCAACACGCCGCAAAACACCGCCTCCGCTGCCGAGGGCGTGTCCTGCCGATCGCGGATCAGGTGCCGCAGCCACAGCCCCAGGTCCACGCGCTCGCTCTCGCGGAACAGCACATTCTCCTTGTTGAACTGTTCGATCGCCCAGCGGAGCGCGAGCACGCAACACAGACCCGTCACCACGACGACGGGGGGCACAAACGGCAGCGCTTGCAAATATTGCCCTTCGAGCAGCGACCGCAGGAGAAGCACCAGTCCGGTGAGCGGGATCAGGCTATTTCCAAAAGTCAGCTCGACGCCCGGTGCCATCGGCAGGATCATCAGCGGCATGCTGACCAACAACAGCGGCATCAGGTAGTACTGCCCTTCCTTGTTGCTGCGTGCGAACGCCGCCAACGCCAGGCAGAGGGCACTGAAGAGCGCCGCCACGGGAATAAGCGCGACTAAGAGCCAGACCGGCGCCATAGCCGGCGGCATCCCGATCGCCGGACCGGCGCCCAGCGACTGCATCTGGTTGAGCAGAAAGGCGCCGCACAGCCCCATGCTGACGATGTTGAGCACCGCGGTGGCGACGCTGAAGAGCATAATCGTCAACAGCTTGCCGGTGACGATCTCGCTGCGCTCGGCGGGGCTGCTCAATAGCGTCTCGAGCGTGCCTCGTTCCTTTTCACCAGCGCAGAGGTCGATCGCTGGGTAAAATGCGCCGGTCAGCGCCCAGATGAACAGCACAAAGGGCAGGATTTTAGACCACACGACCGCCTGGCGCTGCTCCGGCGCTGCTACGTCGGCTTGTTTCACTTCGAAGGGGTGCGCCGCAACGGCCGGAAGATTGCCTTCGCGCAACAGCCGCTCGCCGATGGCGTCCGTCCAGCGGCGCAAAGCCGCCACGACGCGCGTATAGGTGAATTGCGACTTCTCATCGGCGCCGTTGAAGTACACGACCGGCTGCGGGATTCCTGGTGCGGAATCCGCATCGGCGCCGTTCGTTTGGTGTGCGACCACTTTTTCGCGCAACGTGGCCATCCGGTTGGCGAAATCGGGAGGAAAGTAGACCACGACCTGGAAAGCGTCGCTCTTGATCGCCGCTTCGGCTTCGGCTTGGACTTGCGAGTCGTCTTTCTCCGGCGTCGCCGCATGCGGCTCCAGCTCGACCTCCGGCGCGTTGCCGGCGCGCCGCTCGTCGAGCCACTCCTCGGCAATCTGTCCCTGCTCCACCAGGTTCGGCAAGTTTTCGAGCGCCTCCAGGCCGATGATCTTCACCCGCGACGGGTGCTCACGCATGAACTGCACGACCTGAAAGAAGCTCATCCCCAACAGCGGGTAGAGCAACAGCGGCAGGACGAAGATCATGAACAGCGTCCGCCGGTCGCGCAACTGGTCGCGCACCTCGCGCTGAAAAATCAATTTGACGTTGGCGAACTTCATTTAGCTAATGTCAGCATCTGTTTGAACCGCAGAGACGCCGAGAGGAAGTAAAGATCGACGCCGCGTTAAAGGCAATGCAACCGTCAATTTGCATTTTGCAATTTGCATCTTGCAATTCCCTCTGCGTCTCAGCGACTCTGCGGTTCAATTCGCTTCCAAAGTGACTGCGTCGTGGTGCCGCTCATCGTGACGCGAGATGAGCTGAAAAAACAGCTCCTCCAAGTCGTGCTCGCTGTGCAAGTCGCGGAGCTCCGCGAGCGTCCCTTCGACCAGGATCTTGCCGCGGTGAATGATCGCGATCCGGTCGCACAACTTTTCCGCCTCGCGCATGATGTGTGTGCTGAAGACGATGCACTTGCCCTGGTCGCGCAGTTCGGCCACCGTTTTCAACAGCGCCCGCGCGACGAGCACGTCGAGCCCCGACGTGGCCTCGTCGAAGATCAACACCGGCGGGTCATGAACGATCGCCCGCGCAATCGAGACCTTCTGCCGCATGCCGGTCGACATTTTCGCTCCCAGCACGTCGCGGAAATCGTTCATTTGCAGCCGCGCGAAGAGCTCGTCCATCCGCTCGCGCAACGGCTCTTTTTCCATGCCGTACAGTCGGCCAAAGTACTCAACCATCTCCCAGGCGGTCATGCGGTCGTAGACGGCGGTGCTGGCCGACATGAAGCCGAGCTGGCGGCGGACCTGCGACGGTTGCGTGACGACATCGTAGCCGTTCAAAGTCGCCGTGCCACCGGTCGGCCGCAGCACGGTGCTCAGAATCCGCAGCGCAGTTGTCTTGCCCGCGCCGTTCGGCCCCAAGAGTCCGTAGACCTGTCCGGCCAGCGCGTCGAAACTAATTCGATCGAGGGCAACAAACTGCCCGCGGCGCAAGTCCGCGTAGTGCTTGGTGAGTTCGCGGACATGGATCATCGCTACCGCGGCCTTCCTTGAGTTGGTACGTCAATCGGATCGAAGGCTTCAAACGCGGTCAATTCCGGATTGTTCTCATAATCCGATTGTGCAAGTTGCGCTGCGGCTTCGAGCAAGGCATCGCGCCGTTCGCGGGGAAGCTTCCGCAATTCGGCGGCTGTCAAAGGCTTGTCGGCCATTGGATCAGCATCGCTGGTCATGCCTTTTCTCCGCAGCGCCCCCAGGTTCATTGGCAATTCCAATTATAGCTGACAAAGCTGACTGCACACCCGCTTGCCGCCGTGCCGCTAGAAACGACGTTAGCTAAGAATCGGTAGCTCGGTGCGCTGGCCATTTGCACTCACGGCAGACACTTGGCCGTCGTCAAGAAGTTGGTAGAACACATTCCTCCGCCGCGGCGTGTACTCCAGTTCGCGGATGGCATCCTTGATCTCGTCCAGCGTCAGATGGTGTACCGTACCCGCCGCCGAGACCACGTTCTCCTCGATCATCAGGCTCCCCATGTCGTTGGCGCCGAACAACAACGCAAGCTGTCCAATCTTTAAACCCTGCGTAACCCAACTCGATTGGATATTGGGGAAGTTGTCCAAGTAGAGCCGCGCGACGGCCTGCGTTTTGAGATACTCGAAGGAACCCGCTGGTGGCACATCCGCCATATCGGTATGTTCCGGCTGGAACGTCCAGCAGATGAATGCTGTAAACCCGTGCGTCTCGTCCTGAAGCTGACGCAATCGCTCCAGGTGTTCGATCCGTTCGGCCAACGTCTCGATGTGGCCGAACATCATCGTGGCGGTGCTGATGCCACCCAACTCGTGCCACACGCGATGCACGTTGAGCCAATCGTCGGTGAGCACTTTGCCGCGCGTCATCGCCTTGCGGACGCGATCGACGAGAATTTCGCCGCCGCCACCGGGAAGGCTCCCCAACCCGGCTGCCTTCAGCCGCTCAAGCACCCTTCGCAAGGGCAGCTTACTAACCTTGGTGAAATGATGAATCTCCGGCGGGCTGAAGCCGTGGACGTTCACTTGTGGGAAAGCCGCTTTGATGTCGCGCAGCAGCTCCTCGTACCAGTCCAGCTTAAACTCCGGGTGTAATCCCCCTTGCATCAAGATCTGGTCGCCGCCGAGATCAACGGTCTCTTGGATCTTCTGCAGCAGCTCCGCCCGTTCAAGGACATATCCTTCTTCGTGCTTCGGCTTGCGATAGAACGCGCAGAAGTCGCAGACCGCCGTGCAGATATTCGTGTAGTTGACATTGCGGTCAATGTTGTACGTGCGATATGGCTCCGGATGCAGACGGCGCGTGACGGCATCCGCCGCGCGGCCTAGCGCCGCCAGATCGTGCGATTCCATCAATCGCAGACCTTCTTCGGCGGTCAGCCGTTGGCCGGCGATGGCCTTATCGAGAACTGATGCAAGCGTCGAATCCAAGGTCTGCTCCCTGGGGCGCCAAGCCCAAATCAGCGGCATGCCGGTAAAACTTCGTCAAACCCTCTTGTTCGCGCGGGCCCAAATAAAAATGCAAATTGTCGCGCAAGTACGACAGGCACTGCGGCGCCGTGAGCCCTTTGGCCGCGGCCTCGCGCTCGGCGATGGCGCCCAAATGTGCGACACCGGCATTGCGCGCCTCACCTAAGGCCTGCTCAACATCTTGCAAATCTCGCCCCTCGCGGGCCACCCACATTGCGAACACAAAGGGCAGATCCGCCCATCGCCGCCATTCGTCCCCGAGGTCCCACACTTCGGCAAATCGCCCTGGTGGCGAGTGGATCGCGCGATCGCCGATCAACAGCACCGCGTCGGCCTGCGTATCGGCGAGCGTTGCGCCAAGCGGCAGCGGCTCCAGCCGCGGAACAACGCCATGTTTTTCCTTTAGCAGAATTTGCACCAGCGCTGCACTCGTCCGCGATCCTTCGTCGAGCGCCAAAGAGCCGATTCGCTCTGCCGGCACCCGGCTGAAAAGCTTTACGCTCAATACCGGCCCCCGGCAGGCGATGCAGGCGTCCGACACGATCCGATATGTCGGATCCTGGAAAAACTCAATCGACGGAATGAGCGCCACATCCAACTCATCGGCGGCCAGCCGATCAGCCAACCGACTCGGCAGATCAAGCACAACCTCGGCTTGCGGAGCGATCTTCTCCAGCCCATAGACCAGCGGTTTGGTATTCAGGTATTCAACCGCGCCGACTCTGATTTTTGAATTGCTGGTCATTACAGGGCTTTCAGAGCCGCGCGTGCAACGGCAGTTCTCTGGGACCGGGAACGACATTCTACTTGGCGCGCCTTGGAGCAGAAAGGGCCGGAGGCCAAACGTATGCCGGCCCGAACGAGAACCGTATTCTTCGCGAACTCTTAACAGCCCGGGGAGCACGCCAACCCTCTGCGAATCGAACTCTTACGATCGATTCAGTCCTTTGTTCCGCGACGCAGGCGCGGTTTCGTTGCGGCGAATTTGGCGCGCAAGTCCGCAAGGCGCGAAACCGGCTCGTTGTCTTCCTTGAGTTCGCAAAGTGCCGCCAACTGTTTGTCGATATACCGCCAATTCACCTTCTTGCCTTGCAGCAGAATGACATCGTGAACGTCCACCCAATCTCGGTCCCGGTTGGAGAAGGCTTTAGAAATGATCAAGTCTTCCGCGGATAGGGTCATAAGCGTGCAGCCCGGCGCAAATTCGTAAGGTGTCGCTCGTTGGACAGCCTGTACCTCAAACTGCAGCGCACCCAGTGCCACATCCACCGGAACCTTGTTCGAGGCGTTGATCAACAGCACTCTGGCGACTAGCGCCAGTTGGCGCGAATCGGGCCGACGCGGTTCGAAATGCGCGAGTATTTCGTCAACGTAGGACTCCTCCTTGCCAAATTCTGTCAGCAGAGTCAGGTCGACGTCTTGCGTCGCACGAGGGTTTCCCCAGCGGTGAACTGCCAACCCGCCGATGACGCAGAACTTCCAATTGCGCGCCTCGAAGAACGACTGCAACTCCAGCCCCGCTGCCAAAAGCGGAGTCATCGGCGCGCTCGCATAAAGAATCGCTGCTGTTCAATCAATCCGCTCGTCGCTCGGTCGCAAGGCAGCTTCGCCACAAGGTCCAGCACGGCTAAGCTCGCCGCCCGCCGCTGCGTGGGCGTCATCCGCAGCAATTCCTCCTGGCGTGCTTGTTCCAGTAGAGGGCCGGCTTCACGCCATTGCTGGACGAGTCGTTTCTGTTGTTCCAACTCTGTCGATGTCATAGATGCTTCGTGAGATGCAAAGGCACCATTGATAGCGAGCGCGATTGAGAACCACTCACTCCATTATATCATTTGCCGGTGTACCCGTGTGCCCGCCTCTGCTTAGACTCTATATGCAGACGGGACTCTTTACCGCCCGCGCCGCAGTTCATAAAGGTCGATCACCTGATGCCGCCCCTCCTTTTCCACAGGCATGGCAGTCTTCTTCGCTAGCCGCAAACCGGCCCGCTCCGCCGCAGCCGGAAAGCCGGCCGCCAGCGTCCGCTGCGGGTCCGTGAGAATGCCCAGACCTTCGACTGCCAGTGAACGTGCAAAGCACGACGCCACCAGGTCGCAGTACGGTTTCTCGTACAACACGTCCGAGGCGATTACGAGATCAAAACCCCGCAAATCTTCGGGATAATCGCGCCAATCGACTAGCCGCGTCTCCGGCACAGGCAGACGATTGCGCCACGCGTTCAATCGTGTAAACTCGCACGCCTCCGGGTGGTAGTCCGTCGCGGTCACTCGAAAACCAGCTTTCACGGCCAGGCAGGCCACAAAGCCGACGGCGCAGCCTAACTCGAGGAGCCGCCTGCCGTTGCCGCGCTCGTCGGCAATCCGCTGTGCCAGGCCCAAGGCGCTCGGCCAAACGTCGGCCCAGTACGGCAACCGCCCGTCGCGGTTGAACTCATCCTCATTGATCAGATCGTCGACGCTCCTGGGCCGCAGAATGTCGAGCGAGTGCCCGGCCCAAGAAACCGGCTCGCTCGTGACTTCAAATCGCGAGCGGAGAGAATCTTCCAGCGCCAGCCAATCACCGTTCGTCTCGTTCACAGCCCAATTGTAACGGTTGATACGGGCAATCGGCGAATTCGCTCAAGCGTTATCGCCCGGCCGATACGGGCAGCCTAGAGAAACTACGTCGTGTCTGACGATAAGAGAAACTAACCGTAGGGCGGCGATTCCTGACGCCGCCTGTCCGCCACCTGAATGACGCTGCGGCGCGTCGGCTGCCTTCCGCAATCGGTCGCCGGTTCGCCGCATCGTCACCTTCCGAAGTTGCTTGCCCATGAGTGTGCCTGCACCGCATTTCCTTCTCCATGCGCGCGCCAACCGCGCCGGACGCTCCGGGCGTTGGTGCTTTTCGCTACAGTCGCACGACGGCTCGCACTCGATGAAGATCGAAGATGCGGAGGCGGAAATTAGCGGCGAACGATTGGAGCTGCTCGCCCTGGTCCGCGGCCTCGAGGCTCTGCCGCAGCCGGCGCAGGTGACAGTCGTCGCCGAAAGCCCCTACCTCAACCGCATGCTCAACGGCGGGCTGGAGGAGTGGCGGGCCAACGAATGGCGCTGGGAGCACCACGGCGAAATGGTGCCGGTCAAAAACGCCGACCTTTGGCGGCGTGTCGATCGAGCGCTTCACTTTCACGAGATACGGCTTGGGTCGCGCGCTGGCGCTTCCGAGCCGACCAGACGGGCGCGGGACGTCGCTCCAACTTGCCGAGTCGCCCTGCGGCCCGGCGACGGCGCGCGTCGTGCAACACGTGATAACGAAGCACCGAGGATGCTGGCGCGGCGACCGATCCGTCATCATAAGTCGTTGGCCCGTAAAGTGCTGGAAACCAGTGTGATTCTTCGACGTCGGCTCCGACAGTGTTGTCGGCGTTGGTCACAAGCGATCGAAGGCCTGGCAGCCGATGGCGAAAGGTGCGCTTGGGCCGATTAAATGCCGAAATGTTAGAGCCGCTGGCCGCCAACCGACCATCGCGGCCGCCAAACTCCGCCCAAAATTGCCAAATTGCCAAAATAACTAGACGCATGGGCGTTGTCACGACACAATCATCAACAGAATGGAGGCACTCGTGCGAACGACCGTCGGGCTGGAAAACGTCGCCGCATTGGCCGAAGGACGCCATGAAGATCCCTTTGCCATCCTGGGTCCACACGTCCTGGACGAAGGGGGAAAACGCGTGCTTGGCGTGCGCGCCTTCCTGCCGCATGCCGCGCAGGCATGGGTCGTGCATCCGGGGCATAAGACCACCCAACCGATGCGACGCATCCATCCCGCAGGGCTGTTCGAAGCGATTTGCCCGGCGCCCCAATCGATCGCAATCGAGCCGTATATGTTGCGCGTGACCGACCATCGAGGCGATCAGACGACGATGCACGACCCCTATGCCTTTCCGCCGCTGTTGAGCGACTACGACCTTTACCTGGTCGGCGAAGGCAAGCACTGGCATGCCTACGACAAGCTCGGAGCGCAGCTCCGTACGGTCAATGGCGTCGAAGGCGTCAACTTTGCCGTTTGGGCGCCGAACGCCCAAGGCGTCAGCGTCATCGGCGACTTCAACGACTGGGACGGCCGCCGCCATCCGCTCCGAAAGCACATCCCCAGCGGAGTCTGGGAATTGTTCGTGCCGGGCTTGAGCGAAGGCACGATCTACAAGTACCGCGTGAAGTCGCGTTGGGGCGAAGAAATCGACAAGGCGGATCCGTTTGGCTTTGGCGCGGAAGTGCCGCCGCGGACCGCCTCGAAAGTCTACGATCTGACGCGCTATCATTGGCAGGACGAAGCGTACATCCTCAATCGTCCCAACTTTCAAGCGCTCGACAAGCCGCTGAACATCTACGAGGTCCATCTGGGGAGCTGGCGCCGACCCGGCGATGATCCGCAGCGCTGGTTGACCTACCAAGAGCTGGCGCATCAGTTGGTCGAGTACGTGCTCGAGATGGGCTTTACGCACGTCGAGCTGCTGCCGGTAAGCGAGCACCCGTTCAGCGGAAGCTGGGGCTACCAGACGGTGGGCTACTACGCCGCCACGAGCCGTTACGGCACGCCGCACGACTTCATGTATTTTGTCGATCACTGCCACCAGCACGGGATCGGTGTCTTGATCGACTGGGTGCCGGCGCACTTTCCGCGCGACGCGCACGGCCTGCGCCGCTTCGACGGGTCGGCGCTCTACGAGCACGAAGATCCACGGCAAGGCGAGCACCCCGACTGGGGTACGATGATCTTCAACTACGGCCGCAACGAGGTCCGCAACTTCCTGGTTTCGAACGCCATCTTTTGGTGTGACAAATACCACATCGACGGGCTGCGCGTGGATGCCGTCGCTTCGATGCTGTACCTCGACTACAGCCGCGAGGGGGGCGATTGGATCCCGAATGAATACGGCGGCCGCGAGAACCTCGCCGCCATCGGCATGATCAAGGAGTTCAACGAGCAGGTCCATCTCCAGCACCCCGGCGTGCTAACCATCGCCGAAGAATCGACCGCTTGGCCGGGTGTCTCGCGGCCGACGTATTTAGGCGGCCTGGGCTTCAGCTTGAAATGGAACATGGGCTGGATGAATGACACGCTGCGCTATATGCGGCACGAGTCGATCCACCGCAAGTATCACCACGATGAGCTCACGTTTAGCCTGATTTACGCGTTCCACGAGAACTTCATCCTGCCGTTCTCGCACGACGAGGTGGTACACGGCAAAGGCGCGATGCTCGACCAGATGCCCGGCGGCTCGGACCTCTGGCAGCGGTTCGCCAACCTGCGGCTGCTCTACGGCTATCAGTTCACGCATCCTGGCAAGAAGCTGCTGTTCATGGGGGGCGAGTTCGGCCAGTGGCGCGAGTGGAATAACGACGAGAGCCTGGACTGGCACCTGCTGCAGTGGGACCAGCACGGTGGCGTGAAGAAGCTCATCGCCGACCTCAATCGGCTGGTGCGCAAGGAGCCGGCGCTGCATGAGATGGACTTCAGCCACGAGGGATTCGAGTGGGTCGATTGCCACAACTGGGAGCTGAGCACGCTCTGCTACATGCGAAAGGCGAAGAACCCCGAGGACTTTTTGGTCGTCTGTTGCAATTTCACCCCAGTGCCGCGGCGCCACTATCGGATCGGCGTGCCGCGCGGCGGTTGGTACTACGAAGTCCTCAACACGGACTCGATGTTCTACACCGGCAGCAACATGGGCAATTACCCCGGCGTAACAGCGATCGAGTGCGAGAGCCACGGCAAGCCGTTCTGCATCGACGTCACGCTGCCGCCGCTGTCGACGATCGTGCTCAAACCGCAGCGGTAGCGCGCTGGAGTTCAAGCTTTAGCTTGTCCCCTGTAGCCGGCCTTGTGCCGGCCGCCGTGTGCCACTGCTCGCGGCGAGCAGTGCGGATCGAGTGTAGGTCCAAAGCCGCCGACGAAGCCTCAGCAACGCTATAAATTCTCGGGCTTGAACAGCCTTCGATAGCTAACGTTGCGTCCCGACACCATGAAGATCCCGTCGCCACGGTAATGGACCGTCGTCGGATAGCGCGGCGACGTCGCCACGTGCGCCTTCACGACCTCGAGCACAAACAGGCTATATCGCTTGATCAGGCTCGTGTCGATCAGCTTGCACTCGAAGTTTGCGTAGCATTCGGCAATCAGCGGCGCAGCGACCTTCTTCGAGGGTGCCGCGGTAAGCCCGAACTCGTCGAACTTGTCGACTTCTGGCCCGTGGGTGTTCCCGATCCGGATCACGGTCTCTACCAGATCAACCGTCGGCACATTGATCACGCACTCTTTGCTCCGCCGGACCAGCTCATAGCTATAGTTTTGGTCCCAAATGAAGCATCCGATGAGGGACGGCTCCTCCAACATCACCATGTGCCAACCCATCGTCATGATGTCCCTCTGGTCCTTAGCGGCGGAGCTCACCAATACTACGGGCCCCGGCTCCAAAAAACGCCGCACTCTCGCCACCGGGAAATCTGCCTTTTTGTAGGCTTTCATAGGATCATAACCCCTCCGGAATGTTCGACTTGGAACATGATCAGGCCGTCTACATCGAGCGCTAGTTGCTGCAAAGTTAGGGCCGCCGGGCACCATTATGGTTTCACGAAGAGTTTCTGATCGAGGCGCGCACCGTATTGCGGACACCCTTGAGAAAGGCGCCGATGATCATGCGGTCAGGACATCGACGGCTAAACGATGTGGCATGCCGCCGACAACAAAACGAATCGGCATTCTCTCACCCCATTTGGCCATGCCCCATTAGTTCCGTAACATCCGCTCGCTGCGGTTCTGCCGGCGGTTCGGTTTGGCGGCGTGATGCTTTGGAGTGCGAGGATTCGTCCTCGCTTTCTTTTTCCGGCGACCTTTGTCTCGGATGTTGCGCTTTAGCATGAAACGCGACGATTGAAATCCAAAGCGATGACCAGTCATCGCAGTCCATAGGCGCGACCTCCCGCGGAGCGAGAGGGCTACACTGCCGCACTTGTCTCGCTGCGAGATTCGGGCACAATTCAGGCGATGCCCGATCACCTGCTCGAAGTCACCGACTTAAGACAGTACTTTCCCGTCCGGCGCGCTCAGAAGGCGGCGCTTGGCGAACCTTGGTACCGCAAGGCGACGTCGTTTCTCCCGCGCGTCGTGGGACAGGTCCGCGCCGTCGATGGTATTTCGTTCGCGATCCGGCCCGGCGAAACGCTGGGCCTCGTCGGCGAGAGCGGCTGCGGCAAGACGACGGCCGGCCGGTCGCTGTTGCGGCTGCTCAATCCTACCGGCGGCCGCATCGTCTTCAACGGCCGCGACATTACCCACCAGAGCCAGCGGCAGCTCCGCCCCTTGCGGAGCGACATGCAGATCGTCTTCCAGGATCCCTACGGTTCGCTCAATCCGCGGATGACCGTGCGCGGAATTGTCGAAGAGGGGCTTGTCATCCATGGCTACGGCGACCGCCGCAAGCGGCTGGCCAAAGTTCAGGAGACGCTGCGACAAGTCGGACTCGATCCGCGCTACTTGAACCGCTACCCGCACGAATTCTCCGGCGGGCAGCGGCAGCGAATCAGCGTGGCGCGGGCGTTGGCCTTGAATCCCAAGTTCATGGTGCTCGACGAGCCGATCTCGGCGCTGGACGTGTCGATCCAATCGCAGGTGATCAACCTGCTGACGGATCTCAAGCGCGAGTTTGGCCTGACCTATCTCTTCATTTCGCACGACCTGTCCGTGGTCGAGTACATCTCAGATCGCGTGGCCGTGATGTACTTGGGCGAGATCGTCGAGTTGGCCACCAGCGAAGAGCTGTACAAGAGCCCGCTGCATCCGTATACGCATGCGTTGTTGTCGTCGATTCCTTCGATCGATCCCCAGAAACGGCGGAAGCGGATTCTGCTGGAAGGGGACGTGCCCAGCCCGATCAATCCCCCCGAAGGTTGCCGTTTTCACCCGCGTTGTCCACTGGCCAGCGAAGCCTGCTGCGTCGGTACGCCGCCTTTGGTGCAAATCGATGGGCACCAGATCCGCTGCCACGCGGCCGAGGGGATAATGAGCGACTTGAAAGCCGACGGAAAGCCGGCGACAACGTCGGAGGTGAGCCGGAGGATTGGGGAACGGATTCTGCGGGCGGCTGCTCGTGTGCCACTGCTCGCCGCGAGCAGTGCTAAGTAAAGATGACCTGTGCCACTTTTGGATGCCACTATGCCACCATCCTGTGCCACTGCTCGCTGCGAGCAGTGCTAAGTAAAGATGACCCGTGCCACTCTTGGATGCCACTATGCCACCATCCTGTGCCACTGCTCGCTGCGAGCAGTGCTGAATTGAGGCGAGCATTGCTCCTAAGGGAGCAGTGGCACATGGTATCCCCCGGGCTTGATTGCCAGTCGATTTCGAGGCACATTGTGTGCATGCCATTCCGGCCCTCAAGCAAGCGGCTACGCAAGCGAATTCGTCATTATGACGAACCCGGCCACGCGCACTTTCTGACGTTTTCCTGCTACCGGCGGATGCCATTACTAAGCAAAGATCGCACAAGACTGTGGCTGGTGGACTCAATCGATGATGCACGCCGAAAACACGAGTTTGACCTTTGGGCGTGGGTGATTATGCCTGAGCACGTTCACTTGCTCATTTATCCCCGGCAGCCGGTTTACTCCACGGCGAAGCTTCTGGCAGACATCAAACGTCCCGTTGCCGAAAAAGCGATTGAGTTTTTGCAAAAGAACCGGCCGGACTTTTTGGCTCGCCTTAGGGTTGTCAATAAGAACCGGGTATATCATCGCTTTTGGCAAGCTGGGCCTGGACAGGATCACAACATCGAGGATCCAAGGGCGGTGCCGGACGTCGTCGAATATATGCACAACAATCCACTGCGACGGCGGTTAGCCGTTCACTCTCTGGATTGGAAGTGGTCGAGTGCGGCGGCATGGGAGCGCAGAGATTGTCCGCTTGGGATCGATCGCACGGTCCCAGGGATATGTGTTTGGCCCGGTTCTTGAAGGCACACTGCTCGCGGCGAGCAGTGGCACATGGCGGTGCTTTCACCGCCGCAGAATTACCTCGCCACGGACCAGATCGGCAAACGTTTGCCGGGCGCGAATGAGGTGCGGCTTCCCGTTTTCAATCAGCACCTCCGCCGCGTGCGGCTTGGAGTTGTAGTTGGAGCTCATCACAAAGCCGTAAGCGCCGGCGACTTCCATCACCATATGCTCGCCGACTTGGGCTGAGGGCAGCTTCCGCGTGCAGACGTAACCCCCTTCCTGCTGTGTAAAAATGTCGCCCGACTCGCACAACGGGCCGCCGACTACCACATCGTGCAACGGTCGGCTGGCGCCGTCGCCGTGTGCGGGCACGACCGACATCGGGTGATAAGCGCCGTAAAGAATCGGCCGCGCCAGGTTGTTGAAGCCGGCGTCGAGCAGATAGTACAGGCTGCCGCCCATCTGCTTGATCGCGCGAATCTCGGTGACGAGGTAGCCGCTTTCGGCGACGAGGAAACGCCCCGGCTCGATTTCCAGCGTGATCTTGTGGCCAAAAGAGTCTTCGAGCCGCTTGCGGACGGTGTCCCAGAGCTGGTGATACGCGTCCAGATCAACGTACGTCTGATCCGGATGATAAGGAACCGGCAGGCCGCCGCCGCAGCTTATGGTGGTGAGCGACCGGCCGACATCGCGCGCGGTCCGCTCCATGGCGTTGCAAACTTGCTGCAAGTGCTCCAGGTCGGTGCCCGAGCCGATGTGCATGTGCAGGCCGGTGATGCCCAAGCCGTGATGATCGGCGCGACGCAGGCACTCGGAGAGCTGCTCGTGCCAGATACCGTGCTTCGATTGCTCGCCGCCGGTGTTGGTCTTTTGGCTGTGGCCGTGGCCGAAGCCGGGGTTGATCCGCAGCGTGATGCTGCGGCCAGCGGCGCGCTCGCCGAGCTGATCGATCATGTCGGGCGAACCGCAGTTGACGTGGATACTTTGCTCGACGACCAGATCAAGCGACTCCTGGTCAAAAATGTCAGCCGTGTAGACGATCGGTGGCGGCTCGCCTTGCGTCTTGTAGCCCGCCGCCAGCGCCCGCTGGATTTCTCCCGCGCTCACGGTGTCGACCAACACCCCGGCGCGGCGGACGAGATCGAGGATTGCCAGGTTCGAGCAAGCTTTTTGGGCATAGCGGATGTAGTCGAATTGCCGCAGCTCATCAATGCGTTCCAGAATCTTGGCGGCGTCATAAACGTAGGTCGGCGTGCCGAACCGTTTGGCCAGCTCGCCGACCGGGACGCCGGCGATTTCGGTGCGCGTCAAAGGGAAGTGGGGAGCGGAGGGCATTCGGGAGGGTTCAGGGTTGAGGGATCAACGGTTCGGTTGCTCGAAACCGGCGTAAAACCAATTGGCGTTGGGAATTGGACAAAGCTGAAAGCGGCGGAGTTCGCAAGCGGAGCGAGACACTTATTGTTCGTTATACGCAAACAGTGCCGCCAAGAGCAGGGGGCGAGTGCTGGAGTTCAAGCTTTAGCTTGTTTGGCCTGCTCACGCTCACTGCGGCACGGCCGCACCGCAAGCAAGCTAAAGCTTGAACTCCAACGCGGCAAGCTAAAGCTTGAACTCCAACGCGGCAAGCTAAAGCTTGAACTCCAACCGACTCCAACAAAAAAAGCGTCGGGC
>JBBDYH010000154.1:0-19156 GCA_040901795.1 Pirellulales bacterium | reverse complement strand
GGCCGCAGACCAATCTGCGGCCGACGCCTGGAGAGTTACTTCGTTTTTCTGCCGCACTTTAGAAACCAGCCCCCACAGGAATGGCAGTGCGGACTCCTGCGCCGATCGCCCGCAGAACGCCTTCTTCGGCTTTCAGTCGATAGAGAATGCCGTTCTTTGCAATCTCGGCGACCAGCGAAACGTGATCCTTGCCCGGTGCGGCGCTCAACGTTTGGACCACGTTGGCCACGTCAGGATTCGGCTCGACCGAATTGGCGAAGGTCAGGATCGGCGTCAATGACGCGATCATTTGGAACGGCGGCACCGTCTTCGCAGTGTTGGCCGTGGAATGATCAACCACCTTCTTGAGCGCCTCGGTGGCATTGCGGCCGAACGCCAGATGGACTGACTTCGCGCCAATTCCCACCACTAAATCGGCCGTCTCGCCAAACGCCTTCTGAACATTGGCCTCGGGGATCGGGATCGACATCGTGTGCAGCGTGATGCCATCGAGCTTGCCGGCGTTGAGCTTGACTTCAGGAAGCTCGCTCTGCGCCATTTCGACGAACTTCTTCAGCGCTGACTCGACGGTCGCACCATCGGCCACTGTGCCGCCGGCCACAATCGTCGCCGACTCGGGCGCCAAAAGCACGGTCGCGCCGAAATCAATCTTGCCCGTCGCGACCGTCTTCGTCACCACGTCGATCAAATCCGCGAGGATCTCTTTGGCGGTGTCGCGCGTCTTGGCATCGGGGAAGGAGCTGTCCTTGTCGATTTCGTTTTTGGCCTGTTCGCCCAGCGACTTGATCATCGTATTGGCTTGCTCAATCTCCTGCGGACTGACAACGCCGACCGCGGTCATGTTGACTGCCGCATCAGGCAGCAGGAACCCGGCATGGTCCGTCTGCACATCGCCGATCTTGGCCAGTTGTTTGGCCATCTCGCTGCCCGCCGCCACGGTGACGCCGATGTCCAAGTTGGCGGTCTTGGCTGCGCCGTCAATCTTCGCGCCGACAGTGAACGTGTCCAGTTCCTTGAACAGTGTCTCCATTTGCGTTAACTGCTGCTCGACGAGTTGTTTGCGCAGCGCAAAAGCCTGCGGATCCTCCCCTGGGTTCTGTTGTTGCAGGCTGAACTGCATGCCCATTCGGAGTCCACCCAGGATCTGGTCGCGAAATACCTGCGGGACGTTCTGAACAAAGGCGCGCACCGCGAAGTCATACTCTTTGTTCAGGCCGGCCAGTAGCGCTTCGGGATCTTTCGGCAAATCTGCGAGATCGGCCGCGTTCTGCGCAAAGAACGTATAGGCGCCCTGCGTCTTGGCAAAACCAGACTGTGGCGCGGGGCCTTGCACCTCGAGCACGCCGTTGCCGACGTCCTTCGCCGTAAAACCAAAGGGACCGGTGAAAACCTCGATCAGACCCTTCACATCGCTCACCGGAACGAACACCAGGAACTTGAAGCCGAACCCTCCGTCAGAAAGCAGAACGCCTCCCCACGGCTTCTTTTTGTCAAGACCTTTGAGCCCTTGGCCCTGGGTGACCTGCTTCAGGCCTTCTTCGGCCATCTGCGCACTGAGCATCGGAATGCCGGTGATCTGGCCGACAAAATCGACGTCCGACATCAGCTCGTCGTAGCCGGCCAACGAGACCACCACGACGGGCTTCATCGCTTGGGCCGAAACTTGCGCCTGGCCGGCTAGGAAGGCCACCAGGGCGAATAGTGAAAACAACAGCTTCTTCACGTGCGGGTACTCCTCTTGTGGGAACAAAACTAAATAGTTGCAGACAGTGGGCCCGACGGGCGGCCGAGAGTGTCAGGTTAGCCAGCTTGCGGGGATTGGCGAGACGCGCCATTCGAGCAGAATGTGCGGCTCACCACAACCATTACCTTGGGAGCGGCAGGAAGGTTTCGGCGGGTTAAAACGGCGGGTAGCTTCCGGGTGGAGATTCCCCTGGCAAGCCTAGGTCGCGAAGAAGGAACCGTCCACCGGTTTTGGAGTGCGGCGACTCGTCGCCGCTTTGGATTTCGCAGCGACCAGGTATAGCGCCGACGGTTGATCACGAGGGGAGGTCGTTTGAAAAAGAAAGCGACGACCAGTCGTCGCACTCCAAACGCCGCCTATCGCTCGCGATACGTGATGCGGCCTTTGGTGAGATCGTAGGGCGACAGCTCAACCTTGACGCGGTCGCCCGGGACGATGCGGATAAAGTTCTTGCGCATCCGGCCGGCGACGTGTGCCGTGACCAGGTGACCGCCATCCAATTGAACGTGGAAACGTGTATTCGCCAACGCTTGCGTAACAACACCTTCGACTTCTAATGCTTCTTCCTTTTGCGCCATAAGCAACTCCGATGTAACGGGACAGATTTCGATCAGCCGCAGAGATACTACGGCTCAGTTTAGTGTACCACTTGCGGCGAATGAGTCTAGTGCGGTTGCAGGGTCTACTTTCCTCGCTCCAAACTCGCGGCAAGCGCTCGCAGCGTCGCCAATGTATCGGCCTCCTCTGGCTTCTTGTCCTGCCGCCAGTGGTTCATCCTCGGGAAGCGAACGGCTACGCCGGAGCGATGGCGCGTGGAGGGCTGAATCGCCTCGAAGTGCAGCTCGAATACGAGTTCCGGCCGTACGATGCGCACGGGACCGTGACGCGCGAGCGTGTTGCGGCGGATGAAGGCGTCGACCTGGCGGATTTCCGCATCGGTCAGCCCGGAATACGCCTTGGCGACCGGCACCAGTTCCCCTTCGTGCCAGACGCCGAATGTGTAGTCGGTATACAGGCTCGCGCGGCGGCCGTGACCCGGCTGGGCGTAGATCAACACGGCGTCAATCGTCAGCGGGTCGACCTTCCACTTCCACCACTCGCCTTTCGGCCGGCCGACGCCGTAGGCGCTCGATCGCCGTTTGAGCATGATACCCTCCACGCCGCGATCACGGGCCGTGCGCCGCAACTCTACGAGGGCCTCCCACGATGGCAATTCAACCAGCGGCGACAGGCGAACGGCAAGACCGGCCGGCAAGTGCGCGGCGAGAACTTCCAGTTTTGCGCGCCGCTCGATCAACGTGCTGGCGCGTAGGTCAGTGCCTTCCAGCTCCAACAGGTCGTAAGCCATAAACATGGCCGGCGCAGCGGCGAGCACCGCCGCGGAAAGGTTCTTACGGCCGATACGCGTTTGCAGCGCGGCGAACGGCAGCGGGCGTTCGTCGCGCCAAGCGAGGATCTCGCCGTCGACCACTACGCCGTTGGGCAGTGCGGCGCCGACGGCCGCGATCTCGGGAAAGCGATCGGTCAACAGATCCTCGCCGCGAGACCAGAGCACGACCTGGTCCTCCCGCCGCAGCAACTGAGCGCGAATGCCGTCCCATTTCCATTCGGCTTGCCATTCGTCCACTTCACCAAGTTCCTGCGGATCGCCGGCCAAGGGATGCGCGAGGAAGAAGGGGTACGGCTGCCCTGGATCTGAGGCCCAGGACGACGGCGAAAGTAACCGCTGGTAATCCTCGGCTGTCGGCGTCCAATCGCCCATCAGTCGATGCGCCATGGTTTCCGGCGGTACGCCCGCCACGTTGGCCAGCGCCCGAGCCACCAGCGTGTGCGCCACGCCAACGCGGAACTCACCCATGATCAGCTTGTGCCAAAGGAACCGCTCGGCGGCGTCGAGCTGGTGCCAGGTCCGGGTAACCAGGATGCGTTGGGCTTCGACCGGCAGATCCGTGAGCGGAACGATGCGCTCCTCCACGAGGCGGTGCAGCGGCATTGAGACGTCGGCTGATTGATCCGCCTCCGCGGCCTGCTGCAGGCCGGCATAGCCCTCGAGCATTTCTTCCTGTGAAAACAACATGCCTGGCGCGGTGATCGTCCTGTCGGTCGACGCAGCGGTGGAATCGGCCGAGTGATCGGGCAAAAGCAGCGCGAGCGTTTCCGCCAAATCGCCGCCGGCGTCGTACGATTCGTCGATGATCCATAACGGCAATCCGGTTTCGGCCGACAGCCAATCGCGCAGTAGGCGGGTGTTGACCGCCCGCTTGATCCTTCGCCCCGTAAGGAAGTACAACGCCCATACGGCATCGCGCGATGGCGCGGCGGCAAAGTAACGCTCCAGCGCTTGCACCTTTTCCACGGTGCGTGTGGTGGTGTCGAGATCGGTGAACAAGCGAGCGAAGAGCTGCACAACAGGGTTCAGGGTTCGGGGTTCAGGGTTCAGGGTTCAGCGAGTGCGGAATGTGTGAATGCGGAATGGGGATTGATTGGCTTGCGAAGCTCATTCCGCATTCCCCATTCCTCCGTCATTCCCCACTACTTCATCCATCTCGCCTTCAAACGCCGTGGCGAGCGCGCGAGCGCGCTTGCCATGTTCACTAAGCCAGCGGACAAGCGTCGAGCGATACCCGTGCGTGACGACGATCTCCTGGGCGCCGGTGGCGTCAATCGCGCTTAAGAGCCCGTCCCAATCAGCGTGGTCTGAAATCGCAAAGCCGCGATCGACGGCGCGCCGCCGGCGCGTGCCGCGGATCTGCATCCAGCCCGAGGCAAAGGCCAGTGAGACGTCGCCGAATTTGCGCAGCCACGGCGTTCCGGCGGCCGAAGGAGGCGCGACCACCATCGCCCGGCCGCGCGTCTCTCGGGCGTTCTCCGTTGTGGCCCGGCAGCATTCGGGCAGCTCGATTCCTGCGGCGCGATACAGCGGGACAAAGCGCTCGACAGCCCCGTGCATCAACAGCGGCCCGATCGATGAATCTAGCCCCGACAGCACGCGCTGCGCTTTGCCCAGTGCGTACGCCAAGACGACGCTCGTGCGGCCGCGCTCCTGGTTCGTTCGCCACCAGTCGTTTACTTCGTCGACCAATTCCTCGTTCGCTCGCCAGCGATAGATCGGCAGGCCGAACGTCGATTCGGTGATGAACACATGGCAGCGGACCGGCTCAAACGCGTCGCAGGTGCGGTCGGGAATCGTCTTATAGTCGCCGCTCACCACCCACACTTCGCCTTGGTGCTCGACGCGAACCTGTGCCGAGCCAAGGATGTGCCCCGCCGGGTGGAGCGAGACGCGAACGCCGTTGTGCATCACGGCTTCGCCAAACGGCACGCCTTGGATTGTCGCTTCGTCGCCGACGCGCTGGCGAAGGATCTCCACGCCGCGCTCGGCGGTCAGGTACGACCGCGAGCCGGCACGGGCATGATCGCTATGGGCGTGCGTAATAACCGCCCACCCCACCGGCCGCCAAGGATCGACATAGAAGTCACCGGCCGCGCAGTACAAGCCGCGGTCGGTGAGTTCGAGGAGGCGGGACACAGAGGGGGATGGTTCAGGGCCGAGGTTCAGGGTTCAGCAAAGGCAATGCGCTTTTTAGTGCAACCCCCACTGTCAGGTGCGTCCGAACCGCTTAATCATTCTTCGCCAGGCATACGGCGCGATGCCAATGACCATTCCAACCGCCAGGCCGACGCCGTGGGCCCAGTTGGCAATGTTTCCTATGACGCCGACCAGGCACAAAATGAACCAGAGGATTAGTAAAACCACCGTGTTGGGATGAACAAAGATCTCCACTGTCGGCTCGTAGCGGCTCTTCATCCAGGCGTAGCCAAACAGCCCGTAAATCACGCCCGACATGCCGCCGAAGGACGTGTACGGCGGGTCCCAGCGAGTGTCAAAGTAGTATTGCCCGTAGTTTGAGGTGAGGGCGATCAAGAGCACCAGCAGGCCGAACTTCAGCGTCCCCCGCCGGCCTTCGATGAGCCGGCCGAAATCATAAAACATGTACATGTTGAATAGCAGATGCCAGGGGCTGAAGTGCAGGAAGATTGGCGTGACTAATCGCCAGACTTCACCGGCGCGAATCGCGTCGAGCGGATGCCAAGTCTCTCCGGCGGCGACCCGATCGATGATGACCCGGTACGCTTCAGTAAAGCCGAGCGCGTTGATCAGGGGATCGGTTGCTTCATCAGCGCCGCCAAAGAAACCACCCAGGCGCGTGAACACGGCCACGGCGATGGAAAGCACAATCAGCCCGATGGTGAGCGGCGCGGGTCCCGCGCCACGGCCGTCCCAGCGGCGGCTCATATCGACGAAGTTGCGGCGGACTTCATCTTCGCGGCGCGCGAGCTTGGCGCGGCGGGCTTTGGCTTCGTGCTCGGCCGTCGCGTATTTTGTGTCGCCGGGGTTCGCCAGAAAGTGGTCCAGCTCCGTGATAGCACGTGGCACATGCTCTTCGTCGCGCACCCACACTGCCCAGGCGTCCGCTTCCGGCTCGACCTTGGCGGCGATGCCATGGGCAAAGAGATAGTCGGCGAAGCGGACGGCGTCGGGCTGCTCGGGTATCGTGCCGGCTTGTCGCATCGTGCAATGCTGGGAGGTGGATCCGGTTCTGTTCTTCAAAAACTCAAATCTATCGTCGCCGCTGGCAACGAGGAAAGGGCGAGCGCCACGCCGCCGCGCGAGCGACGTGCGGTCAAACATGCCTTGCCACAAACGTCCATGCTGTCTTACGGCGTCAGGGCGCGCGGCTGTAAGTCGCGCAGACAATACATCTTAAGGAGCCGTTGCGAGTCGCCGAAGCTGAACTTGCTGCACCCGATTGTCAGCGGTTTGTAAATTGCTGGAATTCTAGTGCAGATGAGTAAACCGGCCGCCTCGGGGAGCGTACTATGGGGATGCCGGCGCTTTGTAGACCGCACACTCCGTGTGCGGAACGGCACACGGAGTGTGCCTACTACAAAAGCCGGAAGCACTTCAGTTGTTTGGAACAAGATTTGGCAAGGACGAGCATGGTTCTCTTTTGGTCGACGATTTTGATTGGTGTTTCGACGGTCACGTTTATCGCCGGGCTGTTTGTGCTGCCGGCGCTGATTGTGCGCATTCCGTTTGATTATTTTGTCCGCGAGCGCCCGCCCCGGCTGCCGTTCGAACGACATCATCCCGTGCTGCGCGTGGTGTTGCTGGCCACCAAAAACCTGCTGGGTGCGGCACTGATCATCGCCGGGGTGGTGATGCTCGTCATACCGGGCCCGGGCCTGATTGCGGTTCTGGCCGGGATCACGCTGATGGACTTGCCCGGTAAGCGTGCGCTGGAGCGGTGGCTGATTGGGCTGCCGTTGATACTCACGGGGATCAACCGGCTGCGAGCGCGTCATGGCCGGCCGCCGCTGATGCCGCCGGTGCGGCAGCAGTTTGCGTAGTGGCGACAATGTAGTAGGCACACTCCGAGTTTGTGAATCAATCGATTTTGGCCACCGACACGAAAGGACTTACGTGCGGTTTTGAGGGTGTTTTGGCCATTGATTCACAAACTCTCCGTGTGCCGTTCCGCACACGGAGAGTGCGGTCTACATAGGGCTACTTCAACCCGGGTGGCACATCCGGGACTTCGACGTTGACGTCGATGATCTCCTTAGGTGGCTTCTCGGTCAACGACTTGGGCTCATCGTCGGATCCTGCTTTAAACTCGGGCGTATCAACTTTTTGCTGCGCCAGGAAATCTTTCAGGCGGATCACTTCATCATCACCGAATTGCACGTCCAGGCTCGTCAATGCCCATTCGCCGTCAACCATGCGGGCGTTCGTCGTGACGATGGCATTGCCGTCCGGACCAGAAACGTCGAAGTTAAATCTTGCTTCTCCGATTGTGGCATCGTTGCGCACCTCAATCGAACCCTGCGGGTTCCAGTCGGAATCGACAATTGGCTTACCGAGGCGACTCTGAATCTGCTCGCTCGCTTGCACCGCGGCGAGGGCGGCCTGATAGGACGGATTCTGGCGAAACCGATAAGAACGAATCTGCACGTAGCTGAAGACCGCAATTCCCGCCATTGCGATTGCGACGGCAAACATGCCGGGCATGAACCACTTCCAGTTGCGGCGGAACCAACTGCGCGGCGGCTGCATCGTTGTGGCGCGTTGCGAGGCGACCGGCATGGCGGCTCCAATTCTGGGTGGCACTGACAAACCCGGTTTGTCAGTGGTGGCAGAATGTTAAACATCGAAGCACTGACAAGCTGCGGCAGCTTGTCAGTGCCACCCGGCGCGTGTGGCTAGCTATTTCGCATCGTGCTCGCGGCACCAGGCGAGTTTCTCGGCGGTGGTCGTGGGCAGCGGTCCGCCGCCGGCGAGCTTCTTGGCCGCCGGTGCTGTAACGATGGGTTCTTCTACCGGCACTGGCGCAATTTCTTCGATTGCCTCAGCGGCAGCTTCTTCGGTCGTGGCCGGCGGCGGGGCGGCCGCTTCAGGCGCGACCTTGGTCCGTGCCGCGGCGAGGATGTCGGCTGTGCTCATCTTCCCCGCCGGCTTAGCGCCGCCGGCGGCAGGTGCGGCCACCGGTTTTTCGCCGGCGGGTTTGGCCGCCGGGGCGCCACCAGCCGCGCCGGCCTTGGCGCGGGCTGCGGCTATGATATCGGCGGTGCTCAGTTTCTTGCCCGCCGCTGGCGCGGCGGGAGCGGCCGGTGCTGTCGCCGCAACCTCGGCTTTTGGCTTAGGCGGAACGCCCGGCTTCGAGGCCGGAGCAGCTTTCGTCGCCGGGCCGGCAGTCGGGGCAGTCTTAGCGGGCTTCTCTTCCTTCTTTTCGGGCTTGGGGAGCGGCTGATCCACGATTCTGAGGAAATCGAACTCGATGTCGTACCAGCCGATGTTGTCCCACTGGTCGAACTCGACCAATGCCCGGCCGTTCATGTTCACCGTTTTGATCACGCCGGTGGCATTCCGGAAGCGGGCCAGCTCGGGGCGCGTCGCGTCGACGACGACGTACTTATCGGTGTACTGACGCTTAAGTTTTTCGATGTGCTCGAAGACCATTTGAGCAAAACCAGAATGACGAAATCCGAATGACGAAACAATGACGAAGCCCGAATGACCAAAGACACGCGTGGGCGACGCTCCACCGTGGGCGCCGTCTCGGAGAGACGCGGCCACGTGCCAATCTGACGGCATTCTCACGAAAGAAGCGCTCGAAATCAAGGCGAAGGGGTGTCTGCGTGTTGCATCGCGAAACGGTGAATCGCCGCGAAATGTTCGGGTACCAGCCAAGAAGCTGACCTGATCGGCGAAGTATGGTAGAAGTGGTCCATACGGTCGGCGGCCTATCGAGAGGATCTAATCATGTGGCCCTCGGATGCGTTCGTTTTTTGGGGCGCGATTGCGGCGATGTGCATCGTGCCTTCGGTGCTGTATTACCTGCGCGGCGTCAAGCGGGACGAGCAGGAGGTTTTGCTCAAGCGCGACATGATCGCCCGCGGCATGAGCGCCGAGGAGATCGAGCGCGTGCTGGCGGCCAAGTCCGGCGGCAGTGAAGAGTGAGATGCCCGTCAATCTCAGATGGTCATTGAGCGGCGACCAGGCGGAAGACTGTGACCTCCGGCCGGACGTTGAACCGCACGCGCTGCAGGTGCCCCAGGCCGCGGTTGATGTACATCAGGCGGCCGTCGAACAGGTCGAACTCACCGGCCGTGTAGCGCTGGTTCTTGACCGGCAGCAGCGGTGGCGGGAAAAACGGCGGCTTGCATTGCCCGCCGTGCGTGTGCCCGGCGAGGATCCAGCCGTGGTAATCGCCCCAGAATCGCTCGTCGGCCGCATCGGGATTATGACACAGAGCCAGATGAGCCGAGCCGTTTGACACTGATGCCAACGCAGCGCCGCCGTCGCAGTGATCGGCCAACAGCTCATCGAGGCCAACGAACTGCAAGCCATCTATTTCGACCGCTTCGTTTCGCAGCATGTGCAGGCCGCAGTCTCGCAACAGGTCGACGAGACGTGCCGCGACACTCGGCTCGGACCAACCGCGGCCGTAGTCGTGATTGCCCAGCACGCTCAGCGTGGCGACTTTTCCCTGCGGGAGATGCTCCATGACCCGCTTGAGCTGGTCGTACGGTGGAGTGCCGTCCGGCCGCAGGCTCACGAAGTCGCCGGTAAAGGCTACGACATCGGGCTCCAAAATCGAGATGCGATCAAACGACCGCTTCAGATAGTCGTCGCTCACGCGCGGGCCGACATGGAGATCGCTGACTTGCACCAGCGTCCGCCCTCGCCACTGCGGCGGCAGATCGGCGATTGGTAAGTCGCGCTCGACGAAGTCCACCCAGAAGGGTTCGATCCAATGGGTGTAAACGGCGACACCGGCGCCGGCCGCAAAGAACGACAAGGCGGTTCGCTTGAGCCAGCGGCGGCGTGTGAGTGTGGGCGCGGCGTTCGAGCGTAGTACGAGATCGGGCGATACGGAGCCAGCAGGCGATATCGGAACATTGTTGGACATTGATTGAATACCGCGTAGATTAGCCGGCACGCGCTAGCGTCCGGTTCCCGCAACAACCGTGGGCTAGCGCCCTGCGGCTGATGGTTTTGGTTCGCGAACGCCCGGAAGCTGTTTGGCGGTGGGGTCGCGGGGATGTTTGTCGAGTGTGAGGAAGGCGAAAAGATCGGCGATTTGTTGCGGCTTGAACTGCTTTTCGACGTCTTCGGGCATCATCGAAAGCTGGCTGATGATGACTTCTTCAACGTTCTCGCGGGGGACAGTTTCGGTTTTCCCCCCTTGCAGTTTGAGCACGATCCGCTGGTCATTGTCTTCGACGAGCAGTCCTGAGATCGAGCGGCCGTCGCCGTCGATCACGGTATAGAGTTGATAGACGCCGCCGATGACCAGGTTGGGATCGAAGACGTTACTCAGGAGTTGATCGAAGCTGCTGCGGCCGTTGCCGGTGAGATCGGGGCCGACTTCGTGCCCCTCGCCGTAGATCTTGTGGCATTGGGCGCAGAGCGTCTTAAACACCTGCTCACCGCGGAAGGGATCGCCGGGCGTGCGGCGAATGTGGTCGCGCAGCTCGGCGATGACCTTTTCGCGGTTGGGATTGCGCTCGGTTCGGACTGTGCCCCACTTGCTTTTGACGAGTTTGACCAGCTCTTCGTCGCGGCTGGCTTGCAGGCGCGCCACCTGAGTGGCGTTCAGCACTGTGGTCGGTAGCTCATTGCGACCGATGGCCGCCAACAGGGTTTTCGCCCATAGGGGCCGCTGCGTGAGTAGCTCGATGGCTTTGGGTTGCAAGTCTGGTTCGAGCTTGGGGTAAGCCGCGAGCACAGTCTCGGCGACCTGCGGGCTATCCGAGCGGCCGAGGGCAGTCAGCGCACCCGCGCGAAAGTCGGCGGAGTTGTGCTTTGCGTCGGCGAGCATTTCGGCGACTTTCTGATCGAGCGACTTGTCGCCGGCTGCAACCAGGGCTTGCAGGGCTTTGAGCCGCTGGGCGTCATCGTACTTAATCGAACCCAGTATGCCGCGGACGGTGACAAGCGCTTTGTCGTCTTTCCAGGCGGCGCTCAAAAGCGCTGCGTCGAGAAACAGCGCGTGCTTCTGGTCGGTGACAATCTTGGCTAGCGCGGGTTGCAAGCGCTTGCGCAACGTGACTAGCGACTCGCCGGCTAGTTCGCGTGTTTGGACTTTTTCGGCGAGCACACTCAGGCACTCGCGCGCCGCCTGGGGGTCGTCGGTGTTCTCGGCAACGAGTTCGAAGAGTGCGACGACGGGTTCGGGGTCAAAGGACTCGTCGGCGCGCGCCATCGTCGAGCAAATAGGAAGGATCAAACAAATGGCGAACGTCTTCATGGTGTCAGTTTTTTTTAACCGCCGAGACGCGGAGGCGCAAAGAATTGAATTCCTTAACCACGGATAACGCGAATATCACGGATGAATTCGTTGGACTCACTTGATCGATCTTATCCGCGCCATCAGCGTTATCCGTGGTCCTCTCCGCGTCTCCGCGCCTCGGCGTTTCAACTTACTTCTTTTTCGACGCCAGCACGCGCTCGGTCATGCGCTTGGTGAACTCGGGCGAAAGTTTTACGCCGCGTTCTTTGACTAGAGCGAGGAACTTGGCGGTGTCGTTGGCCAACAGCGGATGGACGTTTTGCCAGACGATGACCGGTAGCAGGGAATCGTCGCCGCTGTGGGCCAGCACATCCACCAGCGCGTAGAGCGGATCGAAGCCGCGCAGCTTCGGCGCCGCGACCGCCACTTGTAAGAGCACATCAGGCGCGCCGGCGATGGCTAGCTCGGAGATGCGATCGAGCAATCGCGGATCGACCTCTCCCATGTTGCCAGCCGCACGAACGCCCCAGGCCTGGAAGGTGGGATCGGCGTGATTGAGCAGCTTGAGATGAAACTCGGCCGGCAGCGGCCCGGCGCCGATGCGCCCCCAGAGGGCGTGCATCCGCTGTTTCCGCGGTTTGGCATCGTCGAGCACGACCGCCTCGAGCCGCTCATTCGCTTCTGGATGGTTGCGCTCGGAGAGAATTCGCTGCGCAATGTCGCGATAGAAAACATTGGGGCTTGCCAGACGCGCAAACAACTGCTCGTCGGATTCCTTCGCGAGGTCAAACGCTTCGGCGCGCGGCGTGTTGTTGTAGCGCACTCGGTAGAGCCGTCCCTTGAGGCGATCGATGCCGGCCGGGTCGCGGTTAGCGTCTTGATAGCAGTGATAGCGGTCGTACCAGTCGAGGACGTACAGGCAGCCATCGGGGCCGGTCTTCTGCACCACGGGCATGAACCAGGCGTCGTTGGCGGAGAGAAAATCGGGCTCGCCGGTGGCGAAGTAGGTGCTGCCGCGGCGCTCGAGCTTATCGCTGTTGATGCAGTTGCCGTGGATGTTGCCCATGTAGAGCTTCTCGCGGTACTGCTCGGGGTAGGCGTCGCTATCAAAGACGTGGATTCCGCAGTAAGCCGCCTTCTGGTGCTTGTGCTTGACGATGGAATTGAGCTTCCAGGTGAAGTCGGGATACGGGCCGCCTTGGCGGTGATAGTAGCCGCTCTCGGCAAGGTGCCAGAGGTGGTCGATCACGCAGGCGCTGACGAACGCGCTGCCTTCGGTGTCCCAGGCGACGCCCCAAGCGTTGCTAGTGCCCTGCGCGAAAAGCTGAAATTCGCGCGTCCGCGGATGGATGCGAAACAGCGCACATGTGAAGTCAAACTTTTTGCCGTTCTGCTCGACGACGCTGCGGTTAAAGACGCCGTTGAGGCCGTAGAGCCAGCCGTCGGGACCCCAGGTGAGCGAGTTAGGCAGCTCATGTGTGTCGTCGCGGCCGAAGCCGGTGACGACCACCTCCCGCCTGTCGGCTTTCAGGTCGCCGTCGGTATCTTGCATGAAGAGGATGTCCGGCGCGTTCGCCACCCACACGCCGCCATGGCCGACGGCGATACCCGAGGGGATATTGAGGCCGTCGGCGAAAATCGTGGCTTTATCCATGCGGCCGTCGCCATCGGTGTCCTCGAGCACCTTCACGCGGTCCTGTCCGAGTCCGGGCTTGCGGCGCGGATACTCCAGACTTTCGGTGATCCAGAACCGCCCGCGCTCATCGATGGTCATGGCGACGGGGTTGACGATCATCGGCTCGCTGGCGACGAGCTCGACGGAAAAGCCTTCGGGGACGGTCATTTTCTTGATGGCCTCTTCGGGCGATAGCGCCGGCCCTGGCGGTTTATCTTGTCCATGCGGCGGCTTTTCGCTATCGGCGGCTTGGACGGCGCTCAACACAAGAAACAGCGCCGCCAGAATGACGATTGAAGCGGGACAAAGACAGCGGAAAAAATGCATCAGTTGCAGCTCCCAAAAAGCCCCGGAGGGGCGACATTCTGTAGCCGGCGGCGCCAGCCCCCGGATCCGATCAGGCGAGAAACAAAAAGCCCCGGAGGGGCGACGTTGTTGTGAGCCATTGCCATCGGCGAGCCAATCGTGTGTGGCTCATTGACGAGTTCCACCGCCCGCAACAGCCAACGGCAAACGCGAGGATTTGCCATTATGGGCAGCAGAGTTGCCAGTGGGCAAGTTGGACGAGGCTTACGTCGGCATTCACGTGGGCGAGTCCGCCGCGGCGAACTCGCAGCGGTGATACGGTTCGCACTCGGCCGGTGCTTCTCAAGGTCAATTTACCAAATACTGCCGAACTCGACGGTATCCGCCACAAGCCAATAACGTTGTTCGCTCATGCGGGCTTTCCCAATAGTAAGCGCCGTAAGCTAAGCCCCATTGTAGGTTGTGCCAACGGCATATGAGTTGCACGTTTGGGCCGGCAAAAGGAGACCGATCATGGCCAAGACAAAAAGCATGATAGGAAAAGACGGTGAGCGAAAGCTGGCGGCAGATCATGGGCGGGCGAAGGCGAAGAGTGGCGGCGAGCCGCAAAAGAAAACCCGCACGGGCGCCAGCCGACGTACGGGGTCGTCGAAGCAGAGGAAGGGTTAGCGGAACCCTCTCGGCGACAGCGGTGATCGATGAGGGACGAGATCCCGTATTCAGCACCGCAGGATCGCAGTCCGCGGAACGAAGACGTCGTAGTTGAAACGTGACGTGCCGCCGCGGAATGTGGCGGCCGCTGTTCTGGCGACTTTGGTGGTTTCTTTCGCAACGTTGGGCATCTCGATGTGGTTTTGGGAGCGGCGATTGGTTCTCTGCCAATTGTTCGTTTCTCGTTTCTAAACCGCATACAATGTCGGCCCTACGGGCCTTCATGCATCGATTACGATGGCGGTCCGTGGGCTGGCGCCCACGGCTAGCAAATGTCGGCCCTCCGGGCCTTCCGCAGGTGGCGGGGCGCGAAATCGTCAAGCACAATGGACGGTGCAATGCAGAACCGAATCGACAATGTGCTGATCCTGGGCGGCGGAAGCGCCGGGTTTTTGGCGGCAATTACGCTGCGCTATCGGCACCCGCAATTGCCCGTCACCGTCCTGCGCTCGAAGGAGATCGGCGTCATCGGCGTCGGTGAGGCCACGACCATTGTTCTGCCCCAGCATCTGCACGATTATCTCAAGCTCGACCTCAAGGAGTTCTACGCGCTGGCCCAGCCGCAGTGGAAGCTGGGAATCCGCTTTCTTTGGGGCAAGCGGCCGTTCTTTGATTACTCCTTCAACCATCAGCTCGATTCGAAGTATCAGTTGCTCCCCAAGGTCACCGGCTATTATTGCCGCGGGCCAATGGATTATGTGGGCGTCACCTCGGGCCTGATGACGCAGAACAAAGTTTTCGCCCGCGATGCGCAGGGACGTCCGATCGTCAACAACGGCCTGGCGTATCACATCGAAAACGTCACGTTCGTGAATTACCTGGAGGCGATCGCGCGGCGGATGGGCGTGACGATCCAAGAAGGCATCGTCGAGGAAGTGCTGCAGGACGAGCACGGCGTCACCGGGCTGCGCGTAGCGTCTGGGGCCGTCGTAGCCAGCGACCTGTTTGTCGATTGCTCCGGGTTTGTGTCGCTGCTGGTGGATAAGACGCTGCACGAGCCATACATCAGCTTCACGCCCAGCCTGTTCAACGATCGCGCCGTCGTCGGCAGTTGGCAGCGCGACGACGAGCCGATTAAGCCGTACACGACCGCCGAGACGATGAGCGCCGGCTGGTGCTGGCAGATCGACCATGAATTCCACATCAACCGTGGCTATGTGTACTCCAGCGACTTCATCAGCGATCACGAAGCCGAAACCGAGTTTCGCCAAAAAAACCCGAAAATCACGAGCACGCGAGTGGTACGGTATCGCACAGGCCGGTTCGTAAGCGCCTGGGTAAAAAACGTCGTGGCCGTTGGCAACTCGTCCGGCTTCGTCGAGCCGCTCGAATCGACGGGGCTCGCCGCGATCTGCGGACAGACTAACGTGCTGGCCGAAGCGCTGCACGAGTGCGACCGGCAGATACGACCATCGGTTCGCGAGCTCTACAATCGCCGCAACGCCTCGAGCTGGGACCAGATTCGCCGGTTCCTGTCGATCCACTTCAAGTTCAACTACCGTTATGAGACTCCGTACTGGCGGGCCTGTCAGAACGACGCCGACATCGAGAGCGCCGCCGACATCGTGGCGTGTTACCAGCAGCTTGGTCCTACGACGCTGTGGCGGAGCATTATGCTGGACCCGCGCGATCAGTTCGGCACAGAAGGATATTTGTCGCTTCTGGTGGGTCAGGAGGTGCCGTACGAGTCGTCGCACACGCCGTCGGCGGAAGAATGGAGCAATTGGGAAAGGATTCAACAAGCGATTCGACGGCAAGTGTCGTTCGGCTTGTCGGTTCGCGAGGGGTTGGAATTGATTCGATCGCCAAAGTGGCAATGGCCCCCAAACCTGTACGGGCAATCGCCGATGATGTGATCGCCATACCAGGAGGTTAACGGCTGCGTCGCGGTCGTTTAGGGCCAGCTAAAGCGTCAACCCGGCGGCAAGCTAACGCTTGAACTCCAACCGCGTTGGTTGACAGAAAGTAATCGAGGAGATAGGTTCGCATAAGCCAGAGTCGATGGTTCCGGGGGCATTTTCCGCGATTAACGAGGCGCAGGTTGTGAAGCTGTTGCGATACACGTTGGTCGTCGGGGCGGCGGTTGCCGCGGCGCTGCTGGCGTGGGCGGATTCTGTTCATGCCAAGCCGCCGCACAAGGCGGCGATTGTGCGGTTCTATGGCGATCTTCTGCCAAAGCAGTTCAATTCCTGCAATACCTGCCACCTGAGCGATGATGAGATCGGGCAACTAAAAGACGGCGAGTTAAGCCCGGACGAAAAGAAGCCGTGGAACCTCTTCGGGCGGACCTTGCAAGAGCTGGGTAAGAAGCACGCGGCTTCGCAGCGCGGCGGCGGACAGCCGGGGTCGATTCTTGAGCGTCTGCGGCAGGTGGCCGGTCTGGACGCCGATCGCGACGGCGTGGCGAATGAGCTGGAGCTATTCGCGGGGACATCGCCCGCTGTGGCCGGCGAGCGGCCGACCGGCGAACAACTCGCGGCGGCGAAGGGCCGGCTCGACGAGTTTCACTCCGGCGAAGGCGCCTTTGTCTGGAACCCGTTCCAGCCGGTCGAACGACCGGAAACGCCTGCGGCCTTTGGCAACTGGGTGCGCAACCCCATCGACGCCTTCATCGCCGCGGAGCACGAGCGGTTGGGGCTGAAGCCGCGTCCGCCGGCCGAGAAGGAAGCGCTGTTGCGACGCGTATATCTCGATCTCGTCGGCCTGCCGCCGACGCGCGACGAGCTGCACGAATTCTTGAACGACTCATCGCCCGACAGCTACGAGCGCGTGGTCGACCGGCTACTGGCCAGCCCGCGCTATGGCGAGCGCTGGGGGCGTCATTGGATGGACATCTGGCGGTACAGCGATTGGGCCGGCTGGGGTCAACAGGTGCGCGACAGCCAGCCGCACATCTGGCAATGGCGCGATTGGATCATCGAATCGCTCAACGCCGACAAGGGCTACGACCAGATGGTGCTCGAGATGCTCGCCGGCGATGAGCTGATGCCGGGCGAGCTGGATGCGCTGCGAGCGACGGGGTTTCTGGTGCGGCAATATAAACGACTGAGCCGCGAACAATGGCTGACGGATACCGTCGACCATACGTCACGGGCGTTTTTGGGGGTGACGCTGAAGTGTGCACAATGCCACGACCATATGTACGATTTGCTCACGCAGGAGGAGCATTACCGGTTCCGCGCAATCTTCGAGCCGTATCAGGTGCGGACCGATCCACTGCCGGGACAGCTCGATCCGGAGAAGGGGGGTTTGCCGCGCGCCTACGATGCGGAGCTTAACGCGACGACGTATCTCTTCGTCAATGGCGACGAGCGCAGGCCCGACAAGAGCAAGCCAATGACGCCCGGCACGCCGGCGTTTTTGGGCGGCGGCGATTTGCCGGCGGAGCCGGTCGCGCTGCCGGTGGAGAGTTTTTATCCGGCGCTCGCGCCTTTTGTGATTGACGAGATGCTGGCGAAGTCCCGGTCGAACGTCGCAGCGGCGAGCGAGGCCGCGGCCAAGGCGGAGAAGGGCGAGCAATCCAGCGACGAGGTAGTGGCAGGCCTCGCTTTAGCAAAGGCAAAACTTGCGGCCGCTGAAGCGGAGTTGCGCTCACTGGAAACGCGCCTCGCTGTGGATCGCGCGAAGTATTTGGAAACTGGAAAATCGGACGACGAGATCAAGACACTGACCCAGGTTGCCAGCCAAGCCGAACGCCAGGCGGCGGTTGCCAAGGCGCAAGCGGCGGTGCTCACGGCGGAGCAAGAAGTTGCGAAGTCTCGCCAGGCGGCCGAGAAAGACGAGAAAGCGAAGAAGGGGCTTGCCGAAGCGGAGAAAAAGCTCGCCGCCGCACAGAAAGAGCGCGACGAGTCGCTGGCGGCGAGTAAAATCGAGAGCGACAAGTACAGCGCCATAGGCCCGGTCTATCCGCGCGCCAGCACCGGCCGGCGGCTGGCGCTCGCGCGGTGGATTGCGAACGCGCAGAACCCGCTCACCGCGCGCGTGGCGGCCAACCATATCTGGGCGCGGCACTTTGGCGCGGGTCTGGTCCCGAGCATGGACGACTTCGGTCAGAACCGCAAGGCCCCGAGCCATCCGGCGCTGTTGGATTGGCTGGCGGCAGAGTTGATGCAGCCATCCGGCTGGTCCATGAAACATCTGCACCGGCTGATCGTGACCTCGAATACGTATCGCACCGCTTCGACGAACGACCCGGCGTGCTACGCGATCGATCCCGACAATAAATATCTTTGGCGGACGACGCCACGCCGCGTCGAGGCGGAGGTGATTCGCGACAGCGTGCTCTACGTCGCGGGATCGCTTGACCTCACGCCCGGTGGGCCAGAACTTGATCACACAAAGGGGTTATCAGTAACGCGTCGCAGCGTGTACTTCCGCAGCGCGCCGGAAAAGCAGATGCTGTTCTTGCAGCTTTTCGACATGGCAGCGCCGACGGAGTGTTATGAGCGCCGCGAGAGCGTCGTCCCGCAGCAGGCGCTGGCGTTGGCCAACAGCGAACTGACGGTCTGCGCAGCGCGTCAGTTGGCCCGCCGCTTGCTTGGCGATGCTCCCGGTGACTCGCCAGGTGATATGACGACGTATGTTACCGCCGCATTTGAGCAGATTTTGACGCGCGCGCCGACTGCCGAGGAATTGCAAACGTGCCTCGATTTTGTCGCGGAGCAGTCGGGCCGATTCGAAGGTCACGCGAGTGACTTTGGCGCCACAACCGCTGATGCGGCCGATTTGGCAAAACCATCAGCCGATCCGGCCACGCGCGCCCGCGAGAACCTGATACACGTTTTGTTGAACCACCACGAGTTTGTGTCGATACGGTAAGGCTGCCGAGCGCAGGCCCGGAGGGCCGACATGGAATAGCCCGGCCCGTGAGGGCCGGGAAAATGCGATTCGGGATTTCGTAGGTCCGGAGGACCGGCACTAAGC
>JBBDYH010000153.1:0-12455 GCA_040901795.1 Pirellulales bacterium | reverse complement strand
GTTCCTCGCTCACGCTTCGGGTTACTGTGTGCCGGTTGTGTTAGCGGTTCTTAGCACAATCCTACGCCACAATCCCCTTCGTCACCAACATAAACACATCCTCCAGCGTGGGATCCTTGTCGGCGAAGCTGCGGAGGCGGACTTTGTTGGCGACGAGCTCGTCTAACAGATTGGCGACGACTTCGTCGCTGCCGTCGATCTCCACCGTGACGCGGTTGTCTTCGATCGTGACGTTCCGCACGGCGGAGTTCGAACGGATCACGCTCAGACCGACGTCCATGCCGCCTACGAACTTGATCTCGACCAGCCGGTTGCGGCGGATGCGGCGGTAGACGTCGTCGATCGGCCCGTGCATCAACAGCACCCCGCGTTCGATGATCCCGATCGAGGTGCAAATGTCGGCCAGCTCGCTGAGGATGTGGCTGCTCACCAGGATCGTCTTCCCCATTCGCCGCAGCTCCTTCATCAGCGCCTTGAACTCCATCCGCGCTCGCGGGTCGAGGCCGCTGGAGGGCTCGTCAAGGATCAAAAGCGGCGGGTCGTGGACGAGTGTCTTGGCCAGGCAGAGGCGCTGCTTCATGCCGCGCGACAGGCCGTTGACAAAATCATCGCGCTTGTGCGTGAGGTCCAACAGCTCCAGGACGTCGCCGATCACCTGTTTCCGCCTGGCCTTCGGGATTTGATACGCCACGGCGAAGAAGTCCAGGAACTCCCACACGCGCATGCCGTCGTACACGCCGAAGTTGTCAGGCATGTACCCCACGCAGCGGCGCACGCCCAAGGGATCGCGCGTGACGCTGTGACCGTTGACGATCCCCTCGCCGTGCGTGGCCTTCAGCAGCGTGGCCAAAAAGCGAATTGTGGTGCTCTTGCCCGCGCCGTTGGGGCCGATGAAGCCGTAGAGCTCGCCTTTGGGGATGCGAAGGTTCAGCCGCTCGACGGCAGTGAACTCGCCGTACCGCTTGCCGAAGTTGATCAGCTCGATCATCGGCTGCGGCGGAGCGGGCTGCGCGGGTGCGCTTGCGCCGGCCGGAACCGGCATGGCACTGGTCGAACGACCGGCCCCGGCGCCTTGCACGGCGACGCGCGGGGGATCGACGGCCACCTGCGCCATCAGCGGCGCCGTGTCACCGTTGGCGCTGATCGCCGGCATCGTGAGCGGAATCGTCGGCGCTGGACGCGCGGCATGCGATGCGCCGGGTGGTCCAACGATGGGTGGTGAACCCGGTCGCAGTTTGGGGGGCCGGGCCGGGTCAGGTTCGCGACGGCCTTCGTAGCTCATTCGTCCTCCGCGGATTCTTCGCCTACCAATGCAGCCCGGCTGTTTTTGTCCGGCTGCGGCGGATGGTTGACGAGCCTCGTCTGTTTCAAATGTGCGACAACCAACGTTGGCGAGCGTTCACTCTGCGACGGCTCGGGTTCAACTGTCAGCCCGGAGAGTGGCTCGCGAATGATGCCCAACAGCCGCACTTCACCGATCTCGAGCTGCTCGGCTCGCTGAGCCAGATTGAGCAGCCGCTGCAACGGCCGATCGACCTCGGCGCTGGTGCTTAGGTTCCATTGGGCGAGGAGCGGAAAACGCGACGGGGCCGCGGTGAAGCTCGCTTTGGCGCCCACATTCGGCTGCAGATCGCCGATCCACGCAACCTGCAGCCTGCTTGCGGAGGCGCGACGGATCACGCCGGCGTTATAGATTGCATACTTCGTGCGATTGTAGACCTCCTGCCGTCCGCCCTTGTCGGTGTAAGTAAACACGCCGCCGAGATCGTACATCTGCTCGCTGTGCACCATTCCGGTAGAGTTCGACTTGACGGTAAAGCCGGCCAGTCGGGCGCCCGTCTCATCGCGGCGGTACTCCACGCGGTCGACGTCCTCGCCGCGCAGCCACTCGAAGTTGGCATCGGCAGGAAAAGGCATGGCCAAGGCGTTCTTGTCTTCGAACACCAGGTCGTACTCGGTGCCCAGCGAGGCGTAAAGCGCGGTGTAGCGCGTGAGGTGGGCGCGCGGATAATCGGCATGCGCTTCGAGCAGCGAAATCTCGGTTTGCGAGCGCGCAAAGCCGATGTCGAGCTGCGCCAGCTTGATCACCGACATGGCGCCGGCGATGGCGATCAACGGCGCGGCGATCCAAGCCAGCTCGATCCGCCCCACGACGCGGAAAATCCCCCAGTTGAGCGGCACCAGTACGGCCAGATACACGGCCAGCACGAAGACGACAAACGTGGCGTTGGGAATCTTAATCCCCGCGGCTTCACTCAAGGCGGCGCGCGCGGCACTCGCGGCGCCTTGGAAGTCGTTCCAGCCGCCCAGTCCGGAGCCCTTCGCGCTGGGCACATCGGTTTCCAGCGATTCGTCGTCCAAGGAAATGTCGACCGACTGCGTTCCATCCGGAGTCATGGCCGGAGTTGGCGCTACGTCCGCGAGACCGCCATCGACCACGAATTCACCTTTGTCGCCAACGTCGCGGCTGAAATAACGCAGCGTCGTAGTCAGCCGGGGATCCATGAGATGCGTCTGGGAGGGTCCCTCCTCGCCCCACCACCGCATGGCAACGCTGTCGATTTTTTCCGGGACGGAAACGAAAGCTCGTGGCGGTCGGCGGAGCAGTACGGCGTTGAGGAAGCAATCGAAGCTGGGCCAGTTCAACAGGCTGGACTGACCAAGGCGGAACGAGGTGACCGCGATCCGCCCGCGGCCGATTTGCCGCTCGACCACTTGCTCCTGGGTGTTTACGACAAACTGCGCAGCGGGATGCTTATTCAGCTTGACCACGGACCAGTCGCGGGCCACCACCAGCGTTCGCCCGTTCAGGTTATCTTTACCGAACGTATTCCACTCGCTGCCCATCGCGGCGACCTGCTCGGGAGTGAGCTTGATGCTCTCACCTGCTCTGGCGGGCAGCAACGACGCTTCGCTCGATGGGTCGAGAAAGCTGCCTTTGAGCTTATCGAGTGTGCCGGGGCCGCTGATGATCAACTGCCCACCCCAATGCAGCCAGTCGACCAACGCCTGCCGTTGGTCGACGTCGAACAAGGCGGGGTCGACGTCGTCCCACAGAATATAGGCGATGCTCGACCAGGCAAGGGCGTTTGTCGGCAGCGGCACGCGCTGTTGAACGGGGGGGGCCACGACCTTGTAGTGGATCAGGTCCTCCTCGTCGCCCGGAGCGCGGATGGAGTCCAGCCTGGTGGGGCTCCTCGACAGCGCGCGGAACGATTCCGGCTGGGCGCTCAAAATGAGTAGGTAGTACTGATACGGCGGCATCTGTTGCAGGGGATCGGAATAGACCTCCGTGATGCCGCCGCGTACCGCCCGCAGTTCGCTGATCAACCGCGGCCCGGTGACATCGCGCGGGACAAAGGCCGCGAACTCGAGGAACTTTTGCTGCCCCTTCGGCAACGGGGCCGAGCGGATCGTGGCCAGAGAGTACGGCGTGCTCTCGACGACGGCCGGGCTGCCGCTGCGGTCGGCCGCGGTCACGTGCAGCTCGCCGGTGTAATGAAAGTTGTTGGCCTTCATCTCGGCTGTGGCCATCGTCCAATGGCCCGGCTTGACCGAGAGGATGCGGTCCTCGGAGGGTAGATTGGGCTGGATATAAAGCCGGGCCGGTTCGAAGGGCGGCTTGGGCTTCGACTTCTGCGCATCCTTTTCCTTCTCAGCTTCCTCCTCGGCTTGTTCCTCTGCGAGCTCGTCTGGGTCGCCGCCACAGCCGCCGCAGCCGGGAAGCGAGAGGCAACCCAAGAGCAGGATCAAGAGCCAGAAGCCCCAGGCGAGCGACGGGGCGCGAAGATGCAAGGCGTTCCTCGGTGCGCGCATGCCGGCGGGTCTGGCTGAGTAATGAAGCATTGCGGGGCCTGTCGGACCAAGGCCATACAAGTTGAGGAGAAAAGTGGCTCCGGCAACCGTGCCGACCTCATCTGACGAGTGTAAAGGCTTATGGGGTGAAGGTACAAGGTTTCGAGGATCGGGGCGGATGGTGGCCTGGTGGCCTGGGGGTCTGCTGGATGGGATTATTTCTCGTTTTTGATTATTGTGCCGGCAAAAGTTTCGCACGCAAAACACGCCACTTTGATAAAAAACTCCGAGGTCACGGGGGAGTGTCGATTGGCGTTACTCGTTGGCGCGTTTTGGTTTGCAACGGTTGGTGTTTCGCGAAGGAAGCCGAGTTTTCGTTATTTATCTATTCCCGTTTTTGAGCTGTTTGCAAACAGTGTTTGAAAAGTCAGCGGCAAGGGGCCTGTCGATTGCCCGCAGCCGGAAAGTACCACAGAGAACACTGAGACGTGCGATCGAGCCTAGCAGCGGAGCGGCCAACGAGGAAAACGAGGCCACGGATTAATGCGAACGAATAGGGATGGACCGCGCGGGCGGAAAGCTGAAAACCGAAAGCAGCGGAGGGAATTATTTCCCGTTTTCGATTTTTGTATCACATGATGCGGCGCGCGCCATTACTTGCACTTTGGTGAATAATTCGGCGGAGTGCGACTGCCACGGATCGGCGTAAGGCATTCTCTGGGTTCGTGTTCGGCAAACGGGCCGTCGGCGGAAGTGCGCGAATTAGTAACTTCAACAAGTTGTGTGGTGCGTGGTGAAAAAATGGTCTGGTGTCTGGTAGCCTGGCCTGGTGACTGGGAGGTCAGGGGTGGAGGGATGAGGCGTAGGCGGGGCGACAAAGCCGAAAGCTAAAGCCGACCGCTGGACGTTCACCGGCGGATTGAAACAGCGTCAAGTCGAGATGCCAAAGAACGAACAGCCCGGGCGGAAGTATCCGGGGTGATATGATCTTCTGTATACCATGCCAGTGGCCTGTTTGTCAAGGCCAAATGTGGTTTCAGATTCGAGAGCGCCGAGGCCGCGGCTATCACGTCCGACGATATCCGCAGGCTTGTATTGTCGGACGGCTTTCGATCGGTTCGTCGGCGGCGAAATGAAGAGAACTCGCGCTCCCAGCAGGATGTCTCACGGCGCAGCCGTCGCTGATTGCTTTTGCGGCGCCTGGGCGAAAGAGCCACCGAGTCGTTGACAGCTTTGCCGCCTACAATGATAGTGGCTGTGGGAGGGGGTCGCGGTCTCGCGCAAGCGCCGACGCCGCAAATCGTTGTGGAGCAGAGGGAGGAAGGCTCAGATGACCCCCATTCTTGGTAAAGCGCGCTCGTGCAGAGCGGTTCACACGTCCCCTCGAGGTCGCCGCAAGCGTCTGCGCGGATTCGAGCGGCTGGAAGACCGTGCGCTCTTGGCTGCGTTTACGGTAAATAGCCTGCTCGACACCGTTGACGCCAACCCTGGTGATGGAATGGCGATGGACGCCGCCGGCCAAACGACGCTCCGTGCGGCGATTATGGAGGCCAACGCCCGAGCCGGCGATGACAGCATTATCCTTTCTACCGGCGACTACAAGCTCACGCTCGGAGGCGCGAATGAGGATGGCGCCGTCACGGGCGACCTCGACGTGGCGCCCAATGGACGGCTCATCATCACGGGCAACGGCGCCGCAACGACGTTCATAGATGCAGCCGGACTGGGCGATCGGATATTTCACGTGCTGGCGTTCGCGAATCTCAACATTTCAGGCGTAACGGTTCGCAATGGGAATGTCACGAGTGCTCCCGTCGGCCAAACGGGTGATGGTGGGGGTTTTCTTAACGCAGGTATGTTGAGCATCAATAGCGCCGTGATATCCGCTAACTCGGCGCGCGACTTCGGCGGCGGCGTCGCCAACGCCGCCAATGGCACGTTGACGATTACCAACAGTACGATCGCGGCTAATCTTGCCCCCGCTGCCGCCGGAATCTATATCGCCAGCGGAAACGCAACACTCGGCAGCAGCACGGTCTCCGGGAACGCTGCCGTCAGCGACGCTGGCGGAATCTTCAATGTCAACGGCACTCTGACCGTGGTGAACAGCACCGTTTCCGCGAATGTCGCCCAGGGCAATGGCGGCGGCATCACGAACAGCGGCGAACTGACGATTCGCAATAGCACGATTGCAGACAACACCGCAGGCATGTCAGGTGGTGGGGTTTACAACACGGGTTCGGGAAGTGTGGCAGCCCAAAATACCATCTTCGCAGATAATGAAGCCCTGGGCGGCGGCTCTCCGGACTTCAGCGGCGCTGCAAACAGCCTAGGTGACAACCTGATCGGCAATACCACCGGCAGCAGCGGCTGGATCGCGAGCGATCTGCAAAACGTCGATCCGCGGCTTGGCCCCTTGGCGAACAACGGAGGACCGACGCAGACGCACGCTCTGTTGGCCGGCAGCCCGGCCATCGATGCCGGCGAAAGCACCGGCGCTCCGGCGACCGACCAGCGCGGCGCGCCGTTTATCCGCATCTTCAACGGCACCGTCGATATCGGCGCTTACGAGCGCCAAGCCTTCAGCTTTATCGTCGATACGGCGGCCGACGAGAACGACGGCAAGTACGCCGCGGGCGACCTCTCGCTGCGCGAAGCGATTTTCTTGACCAACAGCAACCCCGGCCGCGACACGATTACTGGCGGCGGAACACTTTCGCTGGGCGAACTGCTAATTACGAGCGACCTCTCCATGAGGGACATGGGACTGAACGGGAGCAACATGTCCCGCGTTCTCCATATCGCTGCCGGCATTTCCGTCGACATCGCGGCGACGACAATCCGCAATGGACTGGCCGCGGAAGGAGGCGCGATTCGTAACGACGGCGTTTTGACGATCGTCGACAGCACAATCTCGGAGAATACGGCAACGATTGGCGGAGGCTTGCTTAACAACGGTACGCTGACCATCACACGAAGCACCGTGTCAAATAACGACGCCACGGACGGTACGAACGGCCGCGGGGGTGGAATCGCGAACTTTGGCCAATTGACCATTCAGAACTCTACGATCACCGAAAACACTGCCGCCAGCTTGGGCGGCGGCATTTACAATGCGGAGGCCGCGACGCTCTCGTTGATCGACAGCACCATAGCGACCAATTCCGCCACCGGCTTCGTGCTCGGCATTCGGGGCGGCGGCATTTACAACCTCGGCACTGCGACGATCACCCGCAGCACGGTTTCCGGCAACATAGCCAGCCCGGAAGGAAGCAGCGGCGGCGGCATTTATAACCAGGCCGGCATGCTCGCCGTCACCAACAGCACGATCTCCGGCAATTCCGCCAACCAGACGGGCGGGATCTTCAACAATGCACAGTTAACGATCAAGCACAGTACTATCACCGGCAATTCGACCAACATGTTCGTCGGCCCGCCGAGTGAAGGAAGCGGCGGTATTGCAAACGCCCGTTCGGGCAGCGTCAGCGTTCAAAACACGATTATCGCGGGCAACATCGCCGGCACGGTGGGCGGAACGCCGGATTACTTTGGAACGGCAAACAGTCTGGGCCACAACGTGATCGGCAATACGGCCGGCAGCAGCGGCTGGCTGGCCAGCGACTTGCAGAATGTCGATCCACGTCTGAGCCCGTTGGCCGACAACGGCGGGCCAACGAGGACCCATGCTCTCTTGGCTGGCAGCCCAGCCATTGATGCGGGAAACAATGAAAGCGCGCCGCCGACTGATCAGCGCGGTGAGCCTTTTGAGCGTATCGCCAACGGCACAATCGACATCGGCGCTTACGAGACCCAGCCGCTCAGGTTTATCGTCGATATCACGCACGATGAAAACGACGGCAACTACGCTACAGGCGATCTGTCGCTGCGCGAAGCGATCTTGTTAACCAGCGATAATCCCGACCATGACATCATCGAGTTCGCTCCAGCGCTCGCAAGCTCGACGATCACGCTCACGATGGGTGAGTTGCCGATCACAAGCGACCTGACCATTACTGGACTCGGGATCGATCAGTTGACCATCAGCGGGAATGACGCGTCTCGCGTTTTTCATGTCGCCGCGGGCGCGACCGTTGCTGTCTCCGAGCTGACGATTCGCAATGGAAGAGCGCTCGAAGGTGGCGGAATTCTTAATTTCGGCACGCTCACTCTCAACTTAGCTAGCGTCTCCGATAACTCAGGACCGGGAAACTTCGGCCCAAACCCGAAAGGAGGCGGCATCTATAACGCCGGCAGGCTGACGATCACCGATAGCACAATCTCCAACAATGCTAGATCGGGCGGGCCGGGAGGGGCCGGAGAAGGTGGGGGGATTTGGAATAGCGGCGTGCTGACGATTCGCGATTCGACAATCTCAAATAACTCTATCGTCGGCTTCGGTGCAGGCATCTACAACACTGTCGAGGGCACCGCGACAATCGTTAGATGCACAATTTCAGAAAACGTACAGCAGTTCCTGGGTTCAGGCGGTGCTATTTGGAGTGCTGGCGATCTATCAATTCAACACAGTACGATTTCCGGTAATCGCAGTGAGAGCAGAGGTGCCATAACGAACACGGGAGACCTGACCGTTCAAAACACTGTGATCTCGGGCAACTTCGGCAGCGGAATTTGGAACGAGGGTGACCTGACCGTTCAAGATTCGACAATCTCCCGCAACTTCGGCACTGCTGTCACTAGCGGCAGTGGCATCTATAACTCTGCCTCGGGCGCTGCCACGATTTTGCGGACGATGATCTCGGAGAACGCGTCGGCAGTTTTCGGCGGAGGTGGTGGTGGCATCAATAACTTGGGAACATTGTCAGTCATAGACAGCACAATTTCTGCAAACACGGCGCCCACCGGAAGCTACTTAAGTGGCGGCGGTATCTATAGCCAATCGGGTACGGTCACAATCACAAACAGCACGATATCCGGCAATTCCGCGTATGCGGGTGGCGGCATATACAACAACGGGACCATGACGCTCAGGAGTAGTACCGTTGCCCATAACTTCACTGTACGTGGCGCGGGCAACACCAGTTCCCGGCCTGGAGGCGTCGCCAACAGTGAGTCGGGGAGTCTAACCGTTCAGAACACGATTATCGCGGGCAATCGACTTGGCTTTGGCTTTGGCGCCCTCACAGCGCCGGACGTATTGGGAGTCTTCAATAGTATTGGTAACAACTTGATCGGCGATGCAACCGGCAGCAGCGGATGGACCGTGTCCGACCAAACCGGAAGCGCCACCAATCCACTCGATCCCCGCGTGGGGCCGTTGGGCGACAACGGCGGGCCGACGATGACGCATGCTTTGCTCGATGGCAGTCCCGCCATAGACGCCGGCAACAACTCCGCCGCGCCAACTGCAGATCAGCGTGGAGTTGCCCGGCCCAAGGACGGCAATGGCGATGGCACAGCGACCGTAGATATTGGTGCATTCGAACTTGCGCGCGCCGGCGAAGTGCCAGACATTCAAGGATCTTCAGGCGACGATACTTTCCTCGTGCGGCGCAGCGGAACAGAGGTGCAGGTCTTTACCAATGATGCGGGCACTGGCATGCCGATATTTGCTACTCCAATAGATTCGATCACGTCGTTGGTGATTAACGCCGGTATCGGCGATGACCGTCTGATTGTTGATCTCGTCAATGGCGTACCGATACCAAGCGGCAGCATTCATTTCGTCGGATCGCAGGACGACGAGGGGGATTCGTTAATCATCAGGGGTGATATGAACACCGCGGAGTACCTGCCGAGCAGGACCGTATTCAGTGGAGTCGTTATAATCGGCGGTGGCGAGATCTTTCTTCGCGAAGTGGAGTCCATCGACGTATCGCACTTCGAATCATTCCAGATGGTAACGCCGAATTCCAGAGACGAGTTATTCCTGCAGAGTCTTGGCGCCGGCGAGGCGCGTTTAAGCGGCATGAGTAGCTTGCAGCTCGAAGAACTTACATTTTCCGACGTCGCGACGTTTATCATTGACGCCGCGACAAACGACGCATTTGGCCTAGGCGACGACTCTTTGACCGTTTTCGAAGCCGGCGTGGTTCCGGACGAGACTGGGTTTGTTCAATTCCTCAGTGGAGTCGGCACGAATTCGGTCACGGTTCGAAACGCGACTGCGCGGGTCGATGCGTCGGTCGATGTTGGCGGAACACTCAACACGACTTTGTCGGATGGCGCGCAGCTTGTCACGCATCGCTTGCGGCAATCGTCCTTGACCGTTGGCGCCGGCAGCCGAGCAACGATCCTGCCGGATGGCACCGACGCTGCCACGTCCGTTCTCAATAGTCTGACAATTAACACGGGCGGCACGCTTGACATCAATGACAACGCACTGATCGTCGATTACACCGGCAATAGCCCTGTCGCGACGATTCGCCAGAGGATCGTCTCCGGCCGCGGCGGAGTCGGCGTCGGCCAGGGGACATGGACCGGCACGGGGATTACAAGCGGCACGGCGCAGCAAGCCAATGCTACTGAGCCGGATGCACGATCGGTCGGCTATGCCGAAAATGCGACGCTGCCGCTGGGTCGCTATACAACGTTCCGCGGGCAACCGGTCGATGACACAGCGGTCTTGATCGCCTACACGCGCACGGCCGACGCGAACCTCGATGGGCTCGTCAATGATGACGATGCAACCATCGTCGGCGCGACCTACGGTCCCGGCGTGGCGCAGCCGCATTGGGCACTGGGCGACTTCGACTACAACGACTTCGTCGATGACGACGACGTGACGCTGTTGGGTGTGTTCTACAACCCGAGCGCTGCGCCGCTAACGATGCCGCCGATGAACACGGCAGCGAGCGCTCTTAATGACGGCAACCCGCGGGAAGGCGCGCTTCTCGAATTCTTTTCAGCGCTTGGAGCTGAACAGGGGGAAGAGGAGGATCGTCTTCAGAAGCGCCGTGTGCGGCATCGGGACCGCGCATAGGGGTGTCCCGAGCAAGTAATTGACGCACCCTGGCCGACGCCGTCAGACACGGTCTGGCCCGCATTGGCTCGCCCGTCAGATCGTTGACAACATTTATGCTTGACATATAACCGAACGGATATATATTGTCGGCATGCGATCTCCGCCGCCGACAGCCGACGTGTACGCCGCAATTGCCGATCCCACGCGGCGGGCGATGTTGCTGCGGCTGGCTGAGGAAGGGGAGAGGAACGTGACCGAGTTGCTCGCGCCTTTTTCGATCAGCCAGCCCGCCGTCTCCAAGCACCTGCGGATTCTGCGCGAGGCGGGGTTGGTCCGCAGTCACCGGCAAGGCCGCCTCCGGATGTACGAGATCGAAGCCGGCAAGTTGCGGCAGGTCTACGACTGGGTGGCTCATTTCGAGCGATTCTGGGACCGGAAGCTGGACGCTCTGAGCGACTACCTCGACAACCAAAAGCGGAAACGAAAAAAGCACTGAGGGAGACGCCGACAATGGTGGCCCGCAAGACGATCACAATTCGCAAGGAGCGCTTCTACCCGCATCCGCCGGAAGATGTCTGGGCGGCGATCAGCGACGCACACGCGCTGGCCGAATGGTTGGAGCCGAACAACCACCAGCCGGTGGTCGGCCACAAGTTTCAATTCCGCTGCGACGCAAACTTTTGCGGCTGCGGCCGGACGGAGTGCGAGGTTCTGGAGGCGGATCCGCCGCGGCGTCTGGTCTGGAGCTGGGTCCACGTGCCGAAAAATCCGAGCGATCCCCGACCGGAACCGATGACGATTGCCTGGACATTGACGCCGAAAGACGACGGGACGCTATTGATCCTGGAGCACACGGGCGCCGAGCACGTCACCTGGCTTACGCGCAACCTGATGCGCATCGGCTGGGGCGTGATGATGAAGAGGATGATCCCGCGGATCCTAAAGCAAGTCGCTGGGGGCAAGTTCACGCCGGGAGCGATTCCGTTGGCGAAGCGGTACTACACGTGCAAAACGGTCCCCGAGGAGTACGTGCGGTGAAACCCTGTTCCCACCAGTTCCTTGTAAATGGAGCCATGCTATGAGACGGTTCAGTCAAGTGTTCGCCTCCGTTGCCCGCGGTTCGCGGCTGGCAGTTTTGTTGTGGCTGGTCGTGGTCTGTATTCCAACACTCGTGGTCGCCCAGGCTAATCGTCCCGGCAAAGCACACGAGCTTTTGGCGAGCGAGGCCGGCACGTGGGACTGCGAGGTAAAAATGTTCTTCCAGGGGCCGGGACGGCCGCCAACGGAATTCAAGGGTGTCGAAGTGAACAAGCTGGTGAGCGGCGGGCTGTACTTGCAGACGTCGTTCACGTATCCGATGGGCGATCGGGGAGAATTCGAAGGGCACTCGTTGATGGGCTACGATCCACGAGTCAAGAAGTACGTCGGCACGTGGGTGGATAACTTCACATCGGTTCCCAGTCCGATCAACGGCGAATATGACGAGAAATCGAAAACGATGACGGTACGCAGTACGGTGGTGGACGGCAGCGGCAAGGAGCTTAAAAGTAAGAACGTCACCACGTGGCTCGATGACTCAAGGAAGAAATTCGCGGCCTTTCTAATCGTCGAGGCGGGCGGAAAAGAGACGGAGGTCAAATTGATGGAGATGACGGCGACCAAGCGCAAGTGAGGGTGTCCGGCGCTAAGAACCGCTAACACAACCGGCACACAGTAACCCGAAGCGTGAGCGAGGAAC
>JBBDYH010000152.1:0-13130 GCA_040901795.1 Pirellulales bacterium | reverse complement strand
TTCAGGGTTCAGGGTTCAGGGTTCAGGGTTCAGGGTTCAGGGTTCAGGGTTCAGGGTTCAGGCGTGGCACTGACAAGCGGTCGCCGCGACCGCTTGTCAGTGATTCCCCTCCATCGTTTCTGCATCCACCACAGCCATCACACTGGAGAACCACCATGAGATTCTTGCTTGCCGCTCTGTTTGCGTTTTCAGTGCTGATTAGTGCGGCCTCCGCTCAGGATCCGTCGGAGAAACGCCTGAAGGAATCACCGCGGCACGGCGAATGGATTAATGTCAAGCAAGGAGACCGGCAAGTCGAGTCGTACATCGTCTATCCGGAGGTCAAAGACAAAGCTACGGCCGTAGTGGTGATCCACGAGATCTATGGTCTTAGCGACTGGGTGCGGAGTCTCACCGATCAGTTGGCCGAGGCCGGCTACATCGCCATTGCTCCCGATTTACTCTCGGGGATGGGACCGAAGGGCGGCGGCACGAAAGAATTCGCGGGCGGCGAGGTTGGTCGGGCGATCCGCGACCTTCCGCCGGAGCAGATCACGAAGGACCTCAACGCGGTCGCGGCGTATGTGAGCAAGCTCGACGCCGCGAATGGCAAAGTGGCCGTGTGCGGCTTCTGCTGGGGGGGCGGCCAATCGTTCCGTTATGCTACCAACAACCCTGACTTGAAGGCGGCGTTTGCGTTTTATGGCAGTACTGATCTCGATCAGCAGACCGTCGAGAAGATCAAGTGCCCGGTCTACGGCTTTTACGGCGAGAACGACGCGCGGATCAACAAGACGATCCCGCAGACCGAGAAGCTGATGAAGGCCGCCGGCAAAATGTACGAGCCGGTGATCTACACCGGCGCCGGACACGGCTTTATGCGCGCGGGGGACATGCCCGACGCCAGCGCCGCCAATAAAAAGGGCCGCGACGATGCTTGGGCGCGGTGGAAGAAGATTCTGGCCAAGCTATAGTGCGGCCGGTGCTCGGTCCTGTTGTTTAGCAGTCGGCGGCACGCCGACTTGGCGGCCGACTATAAGAACAACAGCCCCGCATCGTTACCGGCTTCGAAGTTCGTGGCATTAAACTGCTTGATGCGGCTGTGCCGGCGGTTGAGCGTGTCGAAGCCTGCGCCGCCGTCGGCGTCAGCGAGTTCGCGAACGACGCTTCCGAACAGCTCGATCGAGTCGTCGCCGGCGCCCATATCGTAGAACACTTCGTCGATTGCGCAAACGCGTGTAAGCACATTGTCGTTGCCTTGTCCCCCGTTTACTCCGAGCCGGCGTAAAAGACTGAACTCCGTGCGGATATTGTCGCTGCCGTGGCCGCCGCTAATCCCAAGGGAGTCGAAAACTGAGCAGCCGACTACGATGTCGTTGTCGCCGTTGCCGGCTTCGATGCTGCAGACACTCTCGAAATAGCAGCCGTCAAGAAAGATTCCGTCACGGCCGTCCTGGCCAAGAATTGTGGCGATTGGAATGATGGGAGGGTTTGGAAACGGCGCACCCACTCCCAAAAAGCCCAAAATCGTCGCGCTCAAAAAGTCGTCGCCGCCGGCAAGATCAACCGTCAGCCTATTGCGAGCCGTCATAAAGGCTATGTTCACAATGTCGTTGCCGTCGGCCGCGAAAATCGAGGTCTCACCCGCCGATACATGGCGAATGCGGATGAACTCTGGCGTTGTCGATTCGCCGCTATCGATGCTCATTGAGCCAACCACGCGCGTGTGTTGAAGATTGAGGAAATCGCCGCCGGCGGTTTCGACGGTGAGGTTTCCATCCAAAAGCAGCGGGCCGCCGGCGCCGAGCTGCATCGTGCTCACCGGATCACCCCCATCGAGCGGTGGAACCCAAAATGGATTTCCAACCATTCGGATACTGCGTTCCGGTCGAGTCTCGCCGCCGAGGATTAAGGAATCGCTGCCGGCGCCACCCTGAACCGTGAGATCGCCGCTCACAGTCCCCATTACGGTGACCCGATCGCTTCCCGCTCCCAGATCGATGCTCCCATCGCCGTCCAGGTCTAGGGAGTGCATTTGGACGTCGTCGTTACCAGCTCCCATGGCCATCGCGACGGGACCGCTCGTGCTGAGACTGACGATCAAGACCAGTTCAGTTCCATCACCGCCATTGAGCGAGAAAGAGCCAGCCGTCACGCCGGCTACACCAATGGAATTTGAAGCCTCGCTCCCGGCCGACCCGGTGGCGATCTGCAGCGCGCCGCCGATTGTACCGGGACGAACATAGATATTGCCGCCGCCGTCACCCGCGTCGATCTGTAGATCACTGGCAATGGAAAAGCCGGGAATAGGAGGATCAAATTCCCCTAATAAATGGAGCGGGTTTTGTTGCGGGATCTCTCCCACCTCGATGTAGTCGTAGCCAGCGCCGCCGTCGATGATCAAGTCTCCCGGCGCGGTGAACGGTGAAACCACATGATGGATTGTCACCCGGTCATCACCGCCGCCGGCGTGTATCACGATGCGGCCCGTTACACCGTGCAATTCGATATTCTGGAAGCTCCTGTTGATCCACGTCGGGTCCTCAATTGGAGCCGCCGAGAAGACGTTGTAAGCGATGACAAACCCTGGAGGCGCTCCGTCCCACGCAATCACATAGCTGCCGATGTCAGTTTGACCTACCGAGATCGTATTCGCAGCGTCGTCTCCGGTGATGATCAAATCGCCATCGATCACCTCGGCGGTGACGTTGCCGGCCAGCACGCGGCGAGGCTCGAGTGATTCGAAGTTCAGTCGGCGAAAGGTATCGCGGTGGAAAAGTCTAGAGTTGCGCCGTTGTCGCATCACGTGAGTCCCTGGCGGTTTTGATGAGCAGAAAGCGGTGGGTCTGCCATGACCGGCAGTAACGCCCGCCGCGGCGGGCAGTTAGGCTCCATGATAGTTGCAGCGCGATGCCTACGAAACGCAATGCGCGCGGTCGCATTGCATGTGCCTATTATTCAGGGCCGCTTGGGGGCGATTTTGTCACGCGAGGATAACCAGCCGGATCGCCGCGGCGACCTGCGCAAGGTTTTTTCCCCCAAAAACCGTGGGCTAGCGCCCAGCGGCTGATTCGGCGAACAACTCGCGGCCGAGCGTGAAGATCTCTTCGGCGTCGAGCACCGCGTCGTTCGTTTCGAACAGCCGCTGGATAGCGCGGGTGTGGATCTTCATCTTCAAGCCGCCGACCCCGATGGCGCCATAGGCAATTACGCCGTCCCGGTCGACGCCTTTGTCGGCGGCTTCGACGCCTTCGATGCCCAGCGGCGGCACGGCGTTAAGATCAACGGCAACCTGCAACGAGCGTCCGACGCGCCGCACGTCGGCGGCCAACAGCATGGCGCCCGGCGCGCCGGCGGCCATTACGACCGACGCGCCATCAAGTGCCGCTTGAAGCGCAGCGCGACTTCCTGTTTCCACTGCGGCAAAGCTGGCTTGTGGGACTTGCTCCGTCAGCCGAGCGCGCACCTGGTCCGCCTTCGCTTGGTCGCGAGAGCCGATACGGACGTGCGCACCCATCCTGCCGAGGAGCCGCGCCACGCGTTGGCCCACGGGTCCGGTGCCGCCGAGGACGAGGGCGTTTGCGCCCGCGAGCGCGAGGTGTTTCTCGACCGCCAGCACGGCGGCGGCCGCTGTGGTATTGGCACCGTTGGCGTCGAACATTGCCGAGCAGCGGAAAGGACCGAAAAACGTCTTCTGCACCGCGGCGAAGATCTCCTCGCCGCGGACAACGCTGGCCCCGCCGACAAACACCGCGGTGTTGTGCAACTCCTTGGGCGAGCGCGTGAAGAGCGCCCCGTAGACCAGGTCACGGACTTGCTCGGGTTCGACGCCGCCGTGCCGAAGCAGGTGCTCGACGCCCGCGTCCACCGCCACGATCGCGTCAAAAACGCTCGGCTGCGGGTCGGGGTCGAGCTGGAGGAGGAGCCGCGGGGTGGTCATCCCCTCATGCTAATGGATCGATCCCATCGCAGCAAAGACAAGGAGACCGCGAGACAAGGAGACCGGGAGATGCGCCCCCGACGAACTCTCGTGAGCCCTCTCCTTGTCTCCAAGTCTCCCTGTCTCCTTGTCTCGAAGCAACCTTAAGGGCGGTTTCCGCAAACGGCTGCAATCTCGCCGCGGTCAGAATCCCCGGAACGGATGCGCCGCCTTGTCCTTGCCGGCAATCACTTCTTCGACGCTCGGCTTGCCGCGCATCGCGCTGGCAATGGCGTCTTTGGTCGCCTGGTAGTTGTAATCGTAGATTTTGCGGTCTTCGGCCGCGGCCGGGTGAATGAACACGCCGCAAACGATACACAGATCCTCGGCCTGTTTTGCAGGGATCACTCCGTCGGCGACCGAATCGGCAACGGCCTTTGCTACTGCAGCCTGCGCGGGGCCGAACATCTGCACAGCTTGCTTCATGCCCTTGATCGTGACTTTGGTGACCAGCACTGTGGCGGGCTTGACTGCGAGGTTCGGCGTGAGGACGGCCAGAAGGTTCGTGTGGCCTTCGCTTTGTCGAGCCAAGGCGTTGGCGAAGGCTTGTCCCACGGGACCGTCCTTGCTGCCGATCAAGAGGTCGATGTGAGCGATTTCGTTCCCTTCGCCGATGAGGGCTTCTCCAACAAACATGGACATGAGGAATTCTCCTTCTAAAAGGCCGCCGTCATGCGCGCAGTGCAACTATACCGCCCCGCGCAGCCGCAAATGAGACTTGCAACCATAACAAAGTCGCGGCGCTTTGCAAGTAGTGGGCAAATTCGAAGTAAATTAATCGTCGCCACCCTATTGCGGACGTGGCGTCGCCCGTTAGGCTAAAAAGCCTTACCGTCAAACTTGCCGCCGCTTACCTGGTTCATCAGCTCGCATCCGCGGACCGCGCGGTCTGGACCGGTAAGGCGCGGCGCCACTTGGGCGCGGCTGTAGACGAGCACTCTCCTCGTCGCGGGCGCGCCACCGGGTCATTTCAATTGAGGGATCCTCAGGCAAGGGAGGAGTTTTCACTATGGTATTGATTAAGGGAACCGCCGTCGCGGCAGTTGTTCTGATGTTGGCCGACCCCGGCACACCACAACCAACCAAAGGGACGACCAAGACCGCGCCGAAGGTGCAGCAGACCGCTTTCAAGCTGCACCCCCTGGAAGAGAACGTGGTCGAGCAAACCAACGCGATGCGCGCCCGCCATGGTTTGCCGCCGTTGGCGATTGATCAGCGTTTGGTCCAGTCGGCGCGGTCCCATACCGCCTGGATGTCGCGCAGCAGGCGGCTACGGCACACTTCGCGGCCGGTGGCCGAGAACATTGCCATGGGACAACAGTCCGCCCAAGAAGCGGTGCGTTCGTGGATGAGCTCGTCGGGACACCGCGCGAACATCCTCAGCCGCAATCATCGGCGGATCGGCGTTTCGGCTTATTCCTCGCCGGACGGCACGGTCTTCTGGACGCAACAGTTTGAGCCGTAGGGCTGAATCTTGGGTGGCACACCCTGAGTTCGCGTAGGGCGTGGTCTTATCCGCCACGCCCATCACTTCGCTCTGGGCGTGCCACCCAAGCTGCTCTTATTGCACGAGCTTTAACGGCCGCGTATTCGCAATCTTCTCGAAGACCTCTTTCAAATCTGCTTCGTATTGCGCAGCGGTCTGGCCGCCGGGGATGTTGAAGTGCTGCCCGCCGGTGATGTCCGCGACCTGCTGCATCAAGCCCACGTCGGCGCCGGCGCCCATGCTGATCGTCACCACAGGGATTTTAGCGCCGGCACAGGCCTGAGCCTCGGATAACACATAAGCGCGGGCGGTTGTCGTGTTCGTAGGGCGATTGGCGATGCCATCGGTCATCAGCACGATCATGCGAAACGCTCCGGCCCGCGCATGCTGTTGCAGCTCCAGACGCGACGAATTGATGCCGGCGCCGATGTTGGTGTAGTGATCGTAGTGACCCGCCTGCCGAGCGCGCATCGTGTTGTTGATCGCCGTATAGTTTTCGGTTAAGGCGTGCTCCAACACGGCGGTGGCGCTCGGCGAGTTGTAGATCGTCAAACCCAAGCGGTCGTCGGTGTCCTGCGACTGGAGGTATGACAAGAACACCTCAGTCGCTTCCTTGAGCGCCCTGACCGGCTGGGCGCTCACGGCATACAGCGAAGGCGTCTCGTGGTGCATCGGCCGATCGCAGAGCCAATAATGGATCAGCGTCTTCAGCCCGTAACGCTTGCGAAGACCGGCATTGTTCAGATCGGGATTATTCTGCACGTGGCTGAAGAATTCGCTCCAACTTCCTCGCGGGTACGGATAGGGCACGTTGGTCAGACCCAGCGTATTGCGGATCGTCGTGCTGTTGGTCGATGAGATGAACACGCCGTTGAACGTCATGCTGCCGTAAGTCGCGCTGCCCAGCTCGGAGTGTATCTGCTGCAGATTCGCGGTGACATGCGACGAACCGAGTGTGCCGAGCGCCGCAAACGTGCTATCGTCGTTCATTGACGCCGAGAAGTCGAGCGTGAGCATGATATCGCGCGGCTGGAATTGCGCGATCGCTTCAGCGCGCAGATCGAAGTCGTTCTTGGCAAAGATCTTTCCGAAGAACAGCGGCTGCTTGAGGCGCTCGACAACCACGCGCAAGGCGGACGGCCGCTCGTCACTGGCAATAAAACTGCGGCTTTGAGCATCCCAGTGCCCGACCTCGACCTGAATCTCCTCATCCTTGACGGCTCGCGCTCCGACGATATTGGCTTTGACAAACTGCCGGACCATCGGCGTGGTGACTTCGATTCCCTGCGGCAAGACGCCGACGCCGGCCAGCGCGCCGGCATCTACCGCGCGGCTTAGCTCCGTTTTGGTATTGGCGATGTAACCCAGATCGACCGCGAAGGCACAGAACCCGAGCAAGATGGCAATCAGAAATGCAGAGAACACCGCGATTGCACCGCGCCGCTCCAGGAACAAGGAGCGGGAAGAAGCACGCACCGACGAAACTGGCGCCGAGGCTAACATAAATACCTCCTCAACCGGAATGGTTGAGCTGATGGCGAGCCCTCCTGACACGACAAGAGAACAAAAAACACTTAACAGCAGTTGGACTGATGTCCCATCTAAAAGGTAGCTTATTTGCGAGAGCCGGGTCGGCGGATGCGTTGTTTGCCGGCAGGGGCGAGAGTTTCAGTCCGCCGGACGGATCGTAAGGTAACTGACGGACATGGCAGTTCCGACGAGCGAGTGAACTCATGGCTAAGGTCTTGACCATCGTCGGCGCGAGCGCTCGTGCGGCGGCGTTTTCTGCGCGCGCGGCGGGCTTTGAACCGTGGTGCGCCGATCTGTTCGCCGACGTGGATTTACAAGCCGTCTCAACGGTCGAGCGCGTGGACGACTATCCGCAAGGGCTGCCTGAGTTATTGCATGCCTCGCCAGCGGAGCCGTGGATGTACACGGGAGCGCTCGAGAATCATCCGGATTTGATCGACGAGCTGGCCCGGCTGCGGCCGCTTTACGGCAACGACGGTGGCGCATTGCGGCGGGCGCGGGATCCGATTCTCTGGTCGCGTGCCTTGGCCGAATTGGGACTTCCCGCGCCGCGGGCTTCGCTCTCAGCGCTGGAGCTGCCGCGCAACGGCTCCTGGATGCGTAAGCCCTTGCGCTCGGCTAACGGCCAGGGAGTCTCGCTCTGGACGGCAGAAGTCGCCGCGCGAGCGAGTCGCGCGGACCCGGACCACTGGTATTTTCAGGAGCGGATCGCCGGGATTCCAATCGCGGCGATCTTTGTGGCCGCCGAGGGAGAGGCGGCGATCCTCGGCGTGACACAACAGCTCGTCGGCGGGGATTGGGCCGCAGCGCTAAGCGTGATTGCAGGTGAAAATGACCTGCATCGGCCGTGCGAGAACCGCGCAGCAACCAACTTCAGCGACGCCCCGTTTCGCTATACCGGCTCACTGGGGCCATTGGTCCTCGAAGATCAGCACTATCGTACCATCAAGCGCATTGGCAGCGCCCTTGCCCGCGAGTGTGGTCTGGTTGGTTTATTCGGAGTCGATGCAATCTTGAACGCTCAGAATGTATGGCCGGTGGAGATCAATCCCCGTTACACGGCATCGATCGAAGTGCTCGAGCGCGCGTCGGCAGTGCGGACTCAAACGCGTCGCCCACATCGTCTGCTCTCGATCGAATGGCACGAGGCGGCCTGCTGCTTCCAACAACTGCCGCCGCCGCTGGGTCAATCGGCTGAGACGACCGCTGGCAAGCTGATCTACTATGCACGGCGCGACGGCCTCTTTTCACGCGCCGCGGCGCAGTGGGCGGTCGAACGGAATCTGGCACAGTCGCGCCCCACCGTCGCCGACATTCCGGCGGCGGGTACACCATTTCGCCAGGGTCAGCCGGTATTGACGCTGTTGGCCGACGGGCCAAGCGCCGCAAGCGTCTGTGCCGAGCTAAGCCGAGCGGCGGAAGAGTTGGAGACGGAGCTTACCACGTAGCTGAATTCGCCAGAATTCAGGGATTCCCGAAGTCTGGCGAGTTCGGCTACGGTAATCAGGTCGCGCGTGTTCGAGCCGATTGCGCCCCTCACGACGCCTTATCCTCCAAGTACTTCACCTCCCAATTCGCGAGCTGTTGTTGAAACTCGTGCCAGCTCAAGCGGGTGCGCGGCGCCTGATCCAGCGGATCGGACGGCAGATCGCCTCTGCGGCCGGGCGAGGTTTCGCGATCGACTTCGTCTTCCAAGGCCAGCAGCCAGTCGGGCAGATCCAAGCCAGCGCCGCTCGGTTCTTCGGCCAGTGTGCTGGCCTCTTCCTCAAGCTGTTCGAAGGCGGTCGGTTCGCCGCCGGCTTTGGCCTGTTCGACGGCGGGTTTGACGAGCGCCTTGACGCGATCGATCGCCAGTGGCCGCACGAAGCGCTCCGCCAGTCGATCCGCGACGGTCGGCAGCCGCATGCCGTACTTCTTCTGCAGTTGGGCCAGCCGTCGCAAATGTTGCTCAGCGGTGTCGCCGGTCCGCTCGGCCATTGCCCGCCGCCAGAGTTCGGCGGCCCCCGCGCGTCCGCAGCGCACGAGAACTTCGTGCGCCATCATCACCGGCCGCAGGTTCCAGTGGATCCGCTCATAGGCCACTTTGACGCGCAGGAAGTCTAACAACATGTAGACCAGCTCCCCGCGGTCCGACTGCGTCGTGGTGGCGTTATAGTCGCGATACTCCGCGAAGTTTTCCACGACCGCTTCGATCACCAGCGTGAGATGCTTCTTCGCCTCCGCACGTGGCAAAGCGTCGTCCAGGTCGGCCACCAGCGACAGCTCTTCGGCGGCGTCTGGATCGGCGCCGAGGCGCTCCAGCCACGGCTCTACGCCCTGGTGCAAAATCGCCCGCAGGTTGGCCAGATGGAAGAACCGTTGCGTAAATAAATCGTGCCCATATCGTTGCACGAAAGCCAGCAGCTCCTCCCAGTCCTTTTCGGTCGAGACCTTTTCGAGGACGGACAGCCGCAAGGTCCGGCTATGCGACAGCCACTCGCTTAGCAGCGATTCGGTCACCTGCTGCAGAGCGTCGATGAGCTGTGTATCGGCGCCTTCGCCGGCAGTATCGAAACTGGAAGTCCACGCGCCTGAGGATTCGATCAGGCACTCGACGATCGCCTTGTAGCCGACCTCAAACAGACGATCAAACTCGGTGACGGCGCCCGCGCCCAGCGGATGATCGCGCTCCATGGCGCGCGCCGCCTGAATGAGCTGGCAGGTTTCGCGCAACAGCCCCAGACGCGGCAGGCGGCGGAGCAATTCGCGAAAAGTGTGCTGCAGGTTGCGCGCGGCGGCGATGCGGCGGCCGTCGCCCCCTCGGGCCAGCGGCACATATAACAAGGGACGGCGACGGATGGCGGCCAGAAAAATGGGCCAGCGGTCGCGGACCGCAGCGGCGTCGCGGGCCAGCAGCGCTCGCCACAGGCGCACGATTTCGCGCCAGTCGTCGGAAGCGCTGGCTCCTTCTGCGGCCGGCTCATCCGCCGACGAGGACGTTTTGCCGATCGCTTCGAGCAATTGCTGTGCTTCGGTCATGGCGACGGATGTGGCGACGACTTTTTCCAGCAGCGTTTCTTTGATGACGCGGCGGCGGTCATACTCCATCAGCGCGTCTTGGCTCGCCGACGAGGCCGTTAGAGGCTGCCGCTCGATGGTCACGATTAATTGCCCCAATCGCTCGCGGTTCAGCGCCGCCTGTTTGAGCCAGCCGAAAACCGATTCGCCGCTCAACAGGCCCTGCGGCGCCGGCGCGGCGGCTTGAGCCCCATCACCGCTTTCGGCACGGGAACACTCTTCCGCAACGCAGGCGCCCCAATATCCCGCCGCGATCGCAACCGTTTTCCATTGCCGCGCGACGGTGGCCAAGAGCGCCAGCCGGCTGGCCAAGCGCGACGATTCGCCTTCTAACTCGTAATCGGTCGGCTCGCTTCCAGCTTCCAGCATTTCGGCATCAATGCCGTCCGCGGTGCTGTCGCGGTAGATCACATCCTCATAGGCCGCGCTGTAAACGTCGCCGCTGTCGCCGTCATCATCCTCGGCCTCGTTTGCCTCGGACAGCTCGCCGGACTCGCCAATCAGCTCGCGGGCTGTCTCGAGCTGGGGCACTTGCCACAGCGCCTCGGCGTTGGCCTCCAAATGATCAAAGAATCGCTCGATGACACGTTGCTTCTCCTGCAAAGAATCTTGGTTCAACGCCTGCGAGCGGCCCCTTTCCGACGTCCCCGCCGCGCTTGACAAATCGCCCTTCGTCGTGATACCGAGCGCTTGGTGTAGCCATTGCATGAGGAGGCGATGAAATGACGAGCGCCCGTCCTCGAGCGGAATCATCTCGGCCTGGCTCAGCCAGTGCATCAAGAGCGCTTGCGATTCGGCCAGGCGACCACGCTCCAGCAGCGCCTCGACCACGCGCGCATAGGTATGGGGCGAATCGAAGCGCTCGACATGCGGCCGCCAGAACGCGATGTCCGCCGCAGCGGCGCCCGCTACGTGCCACGCCGACAGCGCCTCGGCCACGCGGGCGGCCGCCTCGTGCATTTCCCGCCCCGCGACGCGTTTGACGCTCGAAACCGACGTGGTGGCAAAGCGGTCCCACCACTCGGCTCGCGTCAAAAACTGCGCCGCCGCGCGCTCTTGCAGCTCGCGATCTGCCACCACGACCGCCTGGTGCCAGAGCCTCGCCGCGAGCGTGAAAACGTGCTCCAACAGCTCCAACAAGTCATCCGCACGGAGATCGGGCACGCTGTTCTCGACGGCGGGAAACAAGCTGAACTGCCCGCCAAAACCCAGAATCGTCCAGGGATCGACGATCGCCCCGCATTCAATGCCGCGCAACAGGAGCGACTCGGCCTCAGCCAAATAGCGCAAGCCGCTCTCAAGCTGCGTCCGCTCGACGTCGTGCTCGGCCGCCGTGAGCAGGCAATGGATCTTGCACAACATTCGCGCCGAAGCCGTTGGGACAATGTTCGCCTGACGTGTCGCCGCATCGGCGTAACCCATCCGCGCAAACAGGATCGCCAGGTGAACGTGCTGAAGCTGCAGCGCCCGCCGACGCGCCAGCGCGCTGTTCAGGTGCTGCCGGGCGGCTGCAAACGGCTGACGCAGGGCAACCGTCTCACCGCGGAGGCGCTCGGCATGGGGACCGGTCAGCCTGGCTAACATCTGCCGGTAGAAGTCATCGCGGTACCCTGCGATTCGCGGCAGCAACGTGGAGAGCGTCATCGATGAATCGAATGCCTCGGGGCCGCTGCCGCTGGTGCCCGCGGCCATCAGAATCGTACCTGCCAGCACCACCGAGGCCTCGCGCAGCACCTCCTCCGCCGGCAGATCGGTCTGTGTCTCCACGCGCTCCAACAGCGCGTCGAGCAACGTCTGTTGCACCACGAATCGCCGATAGCGCCCCTGATTGTCGACATGGTGCGGGTCCCACTGCCCGAAATGGTAGTTTGGCCGCTTGTTCACTGGATGGTTGAAGTCGTAGGCGCGCGGGTCGAAAGCCAGCTCCTCCAAGGCATCGGGATCGAAATGTGCGAGCCGCAAGATATCAGGATCGGTCGTAGCGAGCGTTGCAAGCGCGTCTGCCACCAGCCGTTCATACTTGCCGCAAGCCACGCCTGCGCCGGCGATGTACAGCGGAACCGGCCGCAAGCGCTCGTGCGCGTAAGGCTCGGCGCGCCGGCCATTCTCGAGCACCGCCAGCGGGCGATGTCCGATGAAATCGTTGAGTCGCGCCAGCACGTTGGTGACGATCCGCTCCTGCTCCTCCCAGGGAGGGCCTTCGGCCAACACCGCCTCACAGACACGGGCCAAATAGAAAGGACGAAACAGGTCGCGATCGGCCTGATGAAAGAGCAAGTCGCGATGATGATGGCGATACGCCGGCAGCACCCGCTCAAAGACGAGCGCCAGCACGGCTTGCGCCTGCGCGATGTCGCGAAATGCGGGCGATTTTTCGGTCAGCTCGCCAAGCTGCTCGACCAGCGCCTGGTGCAGGGTGCGGAACGCTTCGCCCTCGGCAGGCAATCCCGCTTCCAGATGAGCGTAAAGCTCATTGAGCCCGCGGAGGAATTTGGCGTCCGAGGTCCCCGACGAAAAGTTCAAATAACCCAACAACTCCTGGTAGAGTGTGGGCGCAATGGACTTTCCTTCGCACTGCGTCATGAAGACCTCGCTCGTTGAGCGGCCGGCACAATTGCACGTCCGTTGCTGTTGTCCGTCCGCCGCGCGCGAACGCGCGGTACCGCTCATCGTAGAAAACGAGGGCCGAATGCGAAAGTGGCTCTGCGGTTTGCCGCATAACGCAATAGGGACGGCCGCCGTCGGCCGTCCCTGTTTGGTTGACTTCGACATTTGGAGGGTACGACGGCCTTCCAAGTCCGTCGAGCCTTCAGGTCGGCTTTGGAAGGCCGACCTACCGCCAGGCGCGTCGCGTCACTGAGCGGGCGTCACAGACAACGCGCGTGGTCCTTTGCCGCCCGATCCACCCGCCGGATCGACGGTGTAATCGACCTGCTGGCCCTCCTCCAGGTTGTCGAACTGACGATCCGCCACCGTGGAGTGATGGAAGAACACGTCCGTTCCATCGCTTGCGGCGATGAATCCAAAGCCCTTGTCATGGACCAGCTTCTTAATCGTACCAACCGGCATGCTTGTCACTCCTCACACACGAGATAACTG
>JBBDYH010000151.1:0-13137 GCA_040901795.1 Pirellulales bacterium | reverse complement strand
GCGGATCAGGGCGCTTTCGTTCACGCCCCCCTTGAGCTCGACCAGCCGGCTATGATGTCGCAATACGGTGGCCAGATCGTCCTGCCCGACGATGAGCGCGACCGACGATTCGCCGTGGCCGTACAGGACGGCCGGGACTTTGCCGTTGCGGCGCATGCGGCGCGAATCCCGCGTGCCGCGACTTTCACGGACTTCCACACTCAATGCTTCTGCCATGCGATCCTCGAAACCTTCTTCGTTCACGGGGAATCAAGTATTGTGGCCGATTTTGGGAGTTTTGCAAGGGTGGCGGAGACGCTGTTTTGTGCGATTTGCCCGCTCAAGCAGACGTCGGATAAACTGCCGTAACGGGCTGGGAAAGCGGATGCACGCAGTGCGAAGCGTCGGAAATCGTTTATCGGAAGATCGACTTACACTCATTAGATAGGTCGAAATGACGGCCGTTCCGATCCTAAGCCGTACCCAAGCGAGGGACACAAGGCGTGCGGTTGTGTACACTGTACTAAGACCCATTCAACACAACCGGGCAATGCAGCCAACAGACGTTCGAATCTCTCAGCTCATCCCCCCGCCCTCTCGACCTTTTGCGGATCCCATTAAACTTAAACGGCACGGCCCGTTCGACTGGAACAAGTACACACCGATCATCGTCGAAACTGATGGAATGCACTTTTGGATCATGGACGGCATGACGCGAGTCGAAAATGCGCGGCGCGCTGGGGTTACGGTACTTCCGGCCTATGTCTTTCCAAGAAAGTGACAATCATGAGTGAACTCGACCGTCTGTACGCCCGGCTTTTGCAAGTCGGCTTTGTCGTACTTAATCAGGCACTTCAATCTGGGAATCGGGACTGGGTTCGAGCCGAGATCGAGTTGCTACACAACATTCCCAGCCTCCTTGGCGAGGATAACATCGAACGACATCAATTTTTCTGGACCGGCGAGCGTCAGCACTATCTCGACTGGCTCTCACAGCACGGCGCGGCCGAAGCGCGCTCACGCATGCGGACCTTCTATGAGCCGCTCTGGAATGAAATGGAGCCGCTTATCGCGCAACTGAGTCAAGTTGGCTCCAACTAGGAATCGAAGCGAGTGGCAACGCTTGCCTTGTGCCAATCAGAAAATAGCTCAGGTGGCGTCGTCGCCGCCTGGAACCTCGTCCTCACGAGCTGCCCCAGGTGCCAGCCAAAACATCAGGCCCGGAGTGAATTGAGGGCCGTCCTTCTCGTCCCATCGCCACTTATCGACCCACTCATGAAGAAGCAGAATAGAGTCGCCAACCGAAAATGTCTCTTGCCCTGACCTGCCAATAATACGCGACTTTTGAATCAATTCTTCATTTCTGACCCAGTCGTAGCTCAGCCACTTTGCATGTTCGTCAGGAATCGTCGACGTTTGTGTCGTAGTTCCAGCATCGTTTTCGACGCACAATGACCACTGCCAGTGATTGAATTCATTCTTCCATACGTGGCCGATTAGTAAGGACTCGCCCGGCCGAACGGTTATCGCTCCGTCTTCGTAATCCGGAAAACCGTTTGTGGGTATACGCTCGGTAGCGACAGTGAATCGATAAATAGAGCCGGCTGGAATGAAGACTCGCCATCGCCACGTTTTAGATTCAATCGATGGTACTGAGATGACGGTGACGCCCGAGGGATCGATATTGTGCAAGTATCCATGTTCTCGTCGAAGTGAGGAAAGTGCCTGCTGAGCATTTCGAAGGTTCAGAGATGTCGTCCAATGCGAAAAGACGAGAACAGTCACCGTGACGCACAACAGAAATGTCGAAAGCGAAAAGCCGAATCGCCATCGCCTTCTGTCCGCGGAGTTACCTCCCGGCGGTTTAAAATCGCGCTGCGACATGGGCCATGCGCTTGCTCACAGGTGCATTTCGATGGGTGACTAGTGCATTGCCACATCTTGATTTTCGGATCAGCCGCCGGGCGCTAGCCCGCGGTTCGTGCGGCCAGAACCGAACGCTAGCGCGTGCCGGCTGATTCTCGCAATCCGAACCTCTAGCGTTGACGACGCACTAGTCTTTAATCAAATCCCGCACCGTCATGCCCGAAGGGATCATCGGCAGCACGTGCTGCTGGTACGGCGTCTCGACGTCGAGCACGAAGGGGCCGTCGTAGCCGATCATCTCCTGCAAGGCCTCGGCCAGCTCGGACTTCTTTTTGACGTAGCGAGCGCCGCAACCGAAGCCCTTGGCGATCTCGACGAAGTTGGGATAGCGACTGGCCGGACCACGGCCGTTGCCTTGGCCGATTGCTTCCGGATTGTCGATCGGCCCGAGATACGTGTGGGCGCGGTTCCCTTTGAAGAAGCGATCTTCCCATTGCACCACCATGCCCAGGTGCTGGTTATTGAGCAACAGCACCTTCACCGGCAGCTTCTCGCAATAGCAGGTGGCCAACTCCTGAACGTTCATCAAGAAGCTGCCATCGCCATCGATATCGACGACGAGCCGATCAGGAAACGCCGCCTTCGCGCCCATCGCCGCAGGCAGGCCAAAGCCCATCGTCCCCAGTCCGGAGCTGGAAAGCCAGGTCCGCGGGTTCATGAACTTGAAGTACTGGGCCGCCCACATCTGATGCTGGCCCACGCCGACGGTGACGATCGTGTTCTCGCCGCCGGTGAGCCGCGAGAGCTCGGCGATGGCGTGCTGCGGCAAGATGCCCTCGTACTTCTGATCGTACTTGAACGGGTCGCTCCGCTTCCAGTCTTGGGTTTGCTTGATCCAAGGCTCCAGCCCCTCGGGCCGCTCGACGATTTTGTTGAGCTCCTTGAGCGCGTATCGCACGTCGCTGACGATCGGAATATGCGCCTGCTTGTTCTTGTTCAACTCCGAGGCGTCGACGTCGATATGGACGATGAACGCCTGCTTGGCGAACTCCTCCTTGTTGCCCGTCACGCGGTCGTCGAATCGCACTCCCAACGCAATCAACAGATCGCATTTGTCGACGGCATAGTTCGAGTACACGCTGCCGTGCATGCCGAGCATATCGAGGAATAGCGGATCATCGCCGCGGACTGCGCCCAGGCCCATCACCGTCGTGGTGATCGGAATACCTGTCTTGTGGACGAGCTCGCGGAGCTCCGGGCTGGCGTTGGCGGCGATAATGCCGCCGCCGGCGTAGATCACCGGCCGCTTCGATCGCTTGACGGCCGCCGCCACCTGGGCGATCTGCTCGGGTTTGGCCAGGCGGTTCTCAATCTGATATCCTGGCAGGTTCAAGGGCACGTCATAATCTGGCGCGACGGTGGCCACTTGGACGTTCTTGGGCACATCGACAAGGACGGGACCAGGACGGCCGGTCGTGGCGATGTGAAACGCCTCGCGCATCACGCGGGCGATGTCGTTGACGCTGGTGACCAGGTAGTGATGTTTAGTGATGCCGCGGCAGACCTCGACGATTGGCGTTTCCTGGAAGGCATCGGAGCCGATCACCGGCGTGCCAACCTGGCCCGTGATGGCGATCAGCGGGATGCTGTCCATCTTGGCGTCCGCGATCGCCGTCACCAGATTGAGCGCCCCTGGCCCGCTGGTTGCCATGCAAATGCCCGGTTTGCCGGTGGTGCGGGCGTATCCGTGGGCGGCAAAGGCGCCGCCTTGTTCGTGGCGCGGCAGGATCGTGCGGATCTGGTCGCGGAAGCGAGTCAACGACTGATGAAGCGGCATACTGGCGCCGCCGGGATAAGCGAAGATGATGTCCACGCCGTGGTTGATGAGCGACTGGATCACGACGTCGGCCCCGTTTACAAGTTGCGTCGGCGTACGGGGTTTTTCGGCGGTTGCCACAGACGGAACCTCGCGGCTGGAGGGAGACAACGATTGGGAAGGCATTGCGGCTAAACGATTCAGGTTACGCGGCGGCGGGCTGACATGCAACCGGGAAGCGGCGCGGATGGTGGGTCAACCAATGTCGCCTTTCGATCCGTTCGGCTGAGCTCACGGCCGAAGCGGCGAAACGGCGTTCTATCGCGGAGCAAAAGACGACAAACCGTCAAACTAATCCACTACCCGCGGCGGGGGACTCTCCCGGTTTCCTCGACATTTCGGGCTAGGTAAGCCCAACCCGGGACCGGTTTTGTGGATTAGAGCGGCCGGCGGGCAATAGGTTCGCTGGTCTCAGGCGAGGCGTTGAAACTTGGACCGTGGGCTCGAATAATACTCGCAAGTGTGCCTCTCAGGGGGATGATCCATGTATTCCAGAACAACCTCGGCCCTGCATGACTTTGGGCTGCTGCTGATCCGCGTCATCCTTGGCGTGGTGTTGATGTTCCACGGCAGCCAGAAGCTGTTTGGCTGGTTCGAGGGGCAGGGGATGGCTGGATTTGTCGAGGCGATTGAAAAGATGGAAGTCGTCCCCATGCCGCAGGTTAGCGCCTATTTGTCGGCCGGCACCGAGTTTTTTGGCGGGCTATTGCTGGTAGTCGGCTTCTTGACGCGGCTAGTCGCAATCCCAGCGGCATTTAACATGTTCGTGGCCGCCATTGTCGTTCATGGCGCCGCCTTTTCGCTCGCAGACGACGGAATGGAATACGCGCTCACGTTGGCAGTCGTTGCGACGGCTCTAATCTTCACCGGCGCCGGGCGTTTCTCGGTTGATGGCTGTTTATGGCGCGAAACCTCTCCACCTCCGTCGGACGGATGAGCCGGTGTCGGTCGTGCAGTCGTTACCGCCGATCAGCGACTCGCGTGATCCGTTGCGTGCTGCCGGGCGCGGTCGATGAACACTCGGTTTTGCCGCAAGGTCGAATGGTTCGGGTCGATCATTAGACCGTGTTCAACCAGCTCGATGGCTGTTGCGAAATGCCTTTGTGCGGCCAGCTCCAGCGCGCGCTTGTTTATGGCGGAGAGCAAGTTTCCCTTCGCTTCCGAGTTCTCTGGGTCAAGTGCAAGCGCCAGCCGATTGAGTGTGATCGCTTGTTCGAAGTCGTTGTGCCGCAAAGCGTCGACGCCGCGGTTGTAGTAGATCATCGCGACCAGCGCTACGTCGGAGATCGGAACTCCGACTTCTGGCGGGTCTTCTGATGACCCGAGGTGCGTTGTGATTGAGCTAGGAACCACACCTGCACGGTGGCGTGCCTCGAACCAGTCGGGACAGGTTGCTTCGACGCGAATACGGAGATCACCGTCGAGCAACAGGCTGCAGGTGTGCTGCGGCATGCCCAGTGCGCGGACGGTCAGACCGACCTCGGCGGCGAGGCTGTTGAACAACACTGTCGCGCTGACGCAATTGAAGCGACCGGAGGTGAATACGTGGGGCAGCTCGGTGGCCGCCAGGTCATAGCCGCCGGAAAGCAGCCGACGATGGAGGAACGCCAAGGTCGCAATTGCCCGCTGTTCTGCGGTTTGCGCGGGTGTGAGCTTCGCGCGGAGATCGCCTGCTAGTGCCGCAAAATCAAGGACGGCCGCCAAGAGTTCTGCTTCGGTTGTTACGCCGCTGGCGATCTGGGCCGCCGTGAAGAGGCTGTGTTCATCCCACCGGCCGTCCGCCGCGTCGTTGAGCAGACCCGATTCCAGCGGGGAAATCGGAGGGCGACCTGGCAGCTCCTGCAGCAGGGCCCTTGCCTCAGAATGACTCCCTCCAGCGCGCGCAGAGAAATCGGCGCCGTTTATCAAGACCGCAAGTCCCGCCGCGGCGATGAGTGTCCGTGATGCCATGAACCGGAGAAGCATTTGTCGCGGTGGAGATGCGTTTATCGCGGTAAGATCGATTGCAGCGGCTGGCGAAGTGAATCCGCCAAGAAAACTTAGGTTGCGATTCGGCAACGCGCGTCGATGAGTGGCGACACTTTTTGGGTCACAGCCACCAGCTTGCCGAATGCGCTACGCAACACCGCCGTTGTCCACGGCGCCCTTGGTGTGATACAATGGTATGAACAATGTTCTAACCTTGCCGAACGCGGAGACGCAGCCATGATCAAGAAGCTCAGCAAGCACGGCAACAGTTTGGCGCTGGTGATCGACCGGCCGATTCTGGAGCTGCTGAAGATTGATGAGGAGACAGCGTTGAATATCTCAACCGATGGCCACAGTCTGGTCGTTTCTCCAGTTCAAGACGAAAAGCGGCAAAAACGGCTGGCGGCAGCGTTAGCTCGCGGCCATCAGAAGTTTGAAAAGACGTTTCGCCGCCTAGCCGAGTGATGCCATGGAGCCAATGTTTCTTGAACTGGCCGATGTCGTCGCGATTCACGGCGAGCAGATCGAACGCTACGGCGGTTCGCTAGGTGTCAGGGACCTCGGCCTGCTCGAGTCGGAGCTGGCGATGCCGACCGCGAGCTTCGGTGGCGAATTCTTGCACCGAGATCTATATGAGATGGCGGCGGCTTATCTGTTCCACCTTGTCAAGAACCATCCATTCCTGGACGGCAACAAGCGCGTGGGCGCTATGGCGGCTTACGCATTTCTTGATTTGAACGGCATTGGCCTTGTCGCCGATCCGGATGAATTCGCTGAACTGGTTTTGAACGTCGCGACCGGCCAAGCGGACAAAGTTGCGATCGCCGAGTTTTTGCGTGCGAACAGCAGGCCGCTCGGAGAGCCAAATGGCGGTTGATGCCCAGACGGTACTTACGCCAGCAGCAATCGCCGCGGCGATTCGAGGTACTCGATCACCTCGTTCAAGAAGCGTGCGGCTGCCGCGCCGTCCACCAGGCGGTGGTCGTAGGTCAGACTCAGGGGCATCAGCAGCCGCGGCTCGATGCGGTCGCCGTCAACTACCACCGGAAGCTTGCGGGCCCGGCCGACCAGCAGAATACCGACCTCGGGCGGGTTGATGATCGGCGTGCTGTAGACGCCGCCGATCGCCCCTAAGTTACTGATCGAGAAGGAGGCGCCGCGCATTTCCTCGATCGCGGTCTGGCCGTTGCGGGCCTTTTGAGCCAAAGCGCCGAGCGCCTGGGCGATCTCTTTGATGCTCAAGCGATCCACCTCGCGCACGACCGGCACCACGAGCCCGCGCTCCGTATCGACCGCCACGCCGATGTTGACGTAGTGCTTGTAGACAATCTGATCGTTCTCGAGGTCGAGCGAGGCGTTGACCGTGCGGTGCTCCTTGAGCGCCAGCGCCACGGCCTTCATCACGAACGCCATGCTGGTGAGCTTGATCTGCTCCTTCTCGTAGTCGGCGGAGCTGTCCTTGCGCCATTGCTCCAACTCGGTGATGTCGGCGTCGTCGAAGTTGGTGAGCTGCGGGATGGTTTGCACCGAGTTGACCATGTTGGCCGCGATGGTCTTGCGCATCCGCGAGAGCTTCTCGCGCTGGATCGGGCCGTAATTGTCGTGCTCTTCCTCGTCGCGCGGGCCGATCGTCGCGCCCGAAAGGTTCGCCTGCCTGACCGCGGCGATCACGTCTTCGCGGGTGATGCGCCCGCCCGACCCGCTGCCGTTGATGCGCGCGAGATCAACGCCTAGCTCTCGGGCCAGCCGGCGGACCTCGGGACCGGCGGGTGGCGGCGTGGCGGTGTCGGCCGTCTTCGTACTGGCAAAGTGGGCCGGTTCGGCTGTGGGAGGCGTCGAGCGACCGTTGCCCCCTTCGTGCGCCGTCGGTTGGACTGCCGGCTTTGCGGGAGGCGTTGGCTTACGGCCGGCTTTCGAAGTTGACGGTGGGGGCGCGGCAGTGGCGGCTGCGGGCTGAGCGGGCTGCTTCCGCGCGGCGGCCGGTTTTGAAGGCGCCTGGGCATCTGCGCCTTTGGTATTAGCCGCCGGCTTTGCCGCGGGCTTCGCTTCGGACTTTGCCGCAGTGCCGGAAGACTCGAGGGTGAGCACTGTCGAGCCGACTTTGATCGTTTGCCCTTGCTTGACATGGACCTTGCTGACGCGGCCGGCCTGCGTGCTGGGGACCTCGATCACGGCCTTGTCGGTCTCGATCTCGATCACGCCCTGATTGGCTTTGATCTGGTCGCCTTCTTTGACCAGCACGTTGACGACATCGCCTGATTCGATGTTTTCGCCGAGGTTGGGCAGCTTGAATTCGATAGACATAATTGCACTTTTCGTCGAAAGAGATCGCTGCAACCTTTAGTGTCGGCGGCGAATATGCCAAGCCTTCAGAACACGCACGGTAGACCGCTCATAATCGATGGCGATTCGGACGCCGAGCGGATGGGCAAAGACAACCCGCTCGTTAATGTCCCGTGACTCACCTTGCTTTTCGGGATGATCCTGCAGGGCATTATCGAGTAGCCGGGATGCGGCAGTGATTTCCTGCCGCTCAGCAGAACTTGCCTGCAGCCAGATTCGAGCGAGGCCATCCAGGGCTGTTGGCAGCCATTGCACCTCGAACATCAAAGCTGCTCCAAATGTGCAATGACTTCTTCGGTGGTATATGTCTTGCCCTTGTACTGCCGGAGGCGCTTTAATTCATCTTCGTTGATCTCGGGCTCCAGATTCTCATAGTCCGCGGGATCGTAATGCGGAAAAACTCTAGCAAGAATTCGCCCCGATTCGTCGCAGAGCTCAAGCGGCTGATGAAGATCACCCAGTTTGCTTCGCAATTGGGCATCAAGAGTTACGCGTGTCATGGTGTTCTCCGTAGGCAGAAGTCGTTTGATTGGGACGCGAGAAGTGCCCTGATTATTTTACACTAGGCAAAAAACGGGTCCGCCTTTTCGGAGTTGATCCCCAGATCCTTAATCGCCTGAGCTACTGCCTTGCGGTCGAACGCTCCCTCTTGCGCCAGTCGGTACAGCGCAGCAACCGCGATGCACTCCGCATCGACCTCGAAGTGCCGCCGCAGCGGTCCGCGCGTCTCGCTGCGGCCGAAGCCGTCGGTCCCCAGCACGAATAGACCGCCCGGCGTCCAGGGGTCGAGCTGCTCGGGAACGCCGCGGACATAATCCGACGCGGCGACGAACACTCCCTCATGCCCCGCAATCGCGTTTTCGAAGTAGCTCTTCCGCGGCGGCTGGTCGGGATGGAACATGTTCCAGCGGCGGCAGGCATGGGCATCCTTGCGAAGCTCCTTGTAGCTCGTGACGCTCCAGACCGTGCTTGAGACCTGGTGCTTGTCGGCCAACAGCTTCTGCGCGCGAATCACCTCGCGCAGGATTGCTCCGCTGCCGAAGAGCTGGACGCGCGGCGTTTTCGTCCCCGCGTCCACCGCGGAGAACTTGTACATGCCGCGGACAATGCCGTCTTCGACCCCCTTGGGCATCGCCGGCATCTCGTACTCTTCGTTCCCGATCGTGAGATAGTAGATCGCGTCCTCACCCAGTTCGTACATCTTATGGATGCCGTCGAGGATGATCACCGTCGTCTCATACACAAACGCCGGATCATACGTCCGCACGTTCGGATAGGCGATGGCGTACAGGTGGCTGTTGCCGTCCTGGTGCTGCAGGCCCTCGCCGGCCAGCGTGGTGCGGCCAGCGGTGCCTCCCAACAGAAATCCTCGCGCCCGCATGTCGCAGGCGGCCCAAATCAGGTCGCCGATCCGTTGGAAGCCGAACATCGAGTAGTAGATGAACATCGGGATCATCGGCACGCCGTGCGACGAGTGGCTGGTGCCGGCAGCGATAAAGGAAGCCATCGAACCCGCCTCGGTGATCCCTTCTTCGAGAATCTGACCGTCCTTCGCCTCGCGGTAGTAGGCGATCTGGTCCGAATCGACCGGCTCGTAGAGCTGGCCGCTATGAGCGTAAATGCCTACTTCGCGAAACAGCGAGTCCATGCCAAACGTGCGCGACTCGTCGGGCACAATCGGCACGACGTGCTTACCGATCTTGGGATCCTTCATCAGCTCGCGCATCAGCCGCACGACCCCCATCGTGGTCGCGTTCTCTTTGCCTGTGAAGCGGTCGATGAATGCGCGATAGTCGTCGAGCTTAGGCGTCTCGAGCGTCGGCAGTTTGTCCGTTGCCGGCCGCGAAGGAATAAAACCGCCCAAGGCCTCGCGACGCTCGCGGAGGTATTGCATCTCGGGCGAATCGTCGGGCGGCTTGTAGAACGGCGTCTTGGCGACGTCTTCGTCTGAAATTGGAATCGCGAAGCGCGTGCGGAACTCGCGCAGCTCTTGCTCGTTGTACTTTTTCTTCTGGTGCGTCATGTTGCGGCCTTCGCCCGCCTCGCCCAGGCCGTAACCTTTGATGGTCTTGGCGAGGATCACGGTCGGCCGGCCGCGCGTTTCGACGGCAGTCTGATAAGCGGCGTAGACTTTTTCCGGATCGTGTCCGCCGCGGTTGAGCTTCTTGAGCTTCTCGTCCGAAAGGTGGCTCACCATCTCGCGCAGCTCGGGATACTTGCCGAAGAAGTGCTCGCGGATGTAATCGCCCGGCATGACGACGTACTTCTGGTATTCACCATCGACGACCTCGGCCATGCGCTTGGCGAGCAGTCCTGTGTCGTCCTTCGCCAATAGCGGATCCCAGTGGTCGCCCCAGATGACCTTGATCACGTTCCAGCCGGCGCCGCGAAACGCGCCTTCAAGCTCCTGAATAATCTTGCCGTTGCCGCGCACCGGCCCGTCGAGCCGCTGCAAGTTGCAGTTGATCACGAAGATCAGGTTGTCGAGGTTTTCTCGCGCTGCCAGCGTAATGGCGCCCAGCGTCTCCGGCTCGTCGCACTCGCCGTCGCCGACAAAACACCAGACGTGCTGGTTGCCCGTGTCCTTAATCCCGCGATCGGCAAGGTACTTGTTAAACCGCGCTTGGTAGATCGCCATGATCGGGCCGAGTCCCATCGAGACGGTGGGATACTCCCAGAACTGGGGCATCAGCCAGGGGTGCGGATACGATGACAGCCCGCCCCCTTCGCGCAGCTCGCGGCGGAAGTTCAGCAGGTTTTTTTCCGTCAGCCGGCCTTCGACGAACGCCCGCGCATACATGCCGGGCGAGGCGTGCCCCTGGAAGTACACCTGGTCACCGGAGAAATCCTCGCCGCGAGCCCGAAAGAAGTGGTTGAAGCCGACTTCGTAAAGTGTGGCGGCGGAGGCGAACGTCGAGATGTGGCCGCCGATGCTGCCGTCTTCGCGGTTGGCGCGAACGACCATCGCCATCGCGTTCCAACGGATGATGCTCTTGATGCGCCGTTCGATCTCGCGGTTGCCCGGATACGGCGCCTGCTTTTCGGCGGGAATAGTGTTGATATACGGCGTGGTGGCCGAGAAGGGAATCTCGACGCCAGCGCGATAAGCTCGCTCTTCCAGCAATGACAGTAGATACTTAACGCGGTCTGACCCCTTGCTTTCCAGCACGTAGTCGAGCGATTCGAGCCACTCCGACGTCTCGGCAGGATCGATGTCCTCCCTGTCGGCCACCGAATCGGCCGCGGCGGCCCCGCTGACTTCGGCCATTTCGGCTTGGACACGCTCGTGTTGCGCGAGATCTTGTTGAGCTTCCTCGACCGCTTGATCGGGCGACATTTCGATTTCATCGGAGCGAACACCCCGATCCGGCGCGGCATCGCCCACATGGCGATGCCCCAGCCCGTTCTCCGCTACGTCGCTTTCGCTCTCTTCGTCATGCAGGACTTCTTCGTGGATGTCGCCGCGAGCCATAGCCTTCGTCCCTTCGCTCTCAGGTATGCCGTCGGTCGGATCGTGCCCAGCGGCCAGGTAGCGGAATTCGCCAGGATTCCAGTGCTCCGAACTCTGGAAAGTTCGGTTACTCGTCACGCAAACCCTTAGGCGGCATTACGATGTAACCAACCCATCGCTATAAAAGTAAGGGTAAGCCGGCCCATCGTCTGAGCAATGGGGACGGCCGCGGTGCGACCGATCCTCTTGTCCGCTAAGACGTTTACGTCAACTTCGCGCGCATTATCTCGCAGCCGCCACTTAGCGTAAAGGGGGATTGGGACGGGTCCTCGTCAGTCACGCAAATTGACGCGCCACTGCGAAGACTATATATACCGGCCGTCAACATTGCTTTGCCGCAGCGCCAGGTTCTACCGTTCGCCTTCTTTGCCATGCTCCCGCGCCACGATGACATTGGCCCCTTGCGACGAATCGTTGAGGCCGTATGCATTACCGCCGCGGCGGCCCTGCTGCTTGTTCATTCGGCTCGGTTTTACTTTGTAGCCGTGAGCATGCCTTGGTGGACGCTGCTCTTCGTACCGCTCGGCATGGCTACAGCCGACTTGCTGTCAGGACTGATCCACTGGGCCGCCGACACCTGGGGTAGTGAGACGATGCCCATTCTCGGCCGGCGGCTTCTTCACCCGTTTCGAGTGCATCATGTGAACCCCGGCGATTTCTTGACGCGTCGATTCCTGGATACGAACGGGGATGTTGCGATGATCGTGATGCCCTTCCTGGCGAGCATTTTCTGGATTCCGCTGCATATGGCCGCCGGTCAGTCCGCCGCGGCCTTTATGCTAGGCCTATGCGGCGTCGGATTGTTTACCAACCAGGTCCATCAATGGGCCCACATGTCCTGCCCGCCGCACCCGGTGCGACTGCTTCAATACTGCTGCCTCATCCTAAGCCGCAGGGTTCATGAACGGCACCATCTTTCGCCTCATGTCACCGACTATTGCATCGCGACTGGCTGGTGCAACGGACCGCTCAACCGGCTGGACTTTTTTCGTCGTCTCGAGAGCGCCGTAACGTGGATGACCGGCATCGAGCCGCGAGCCGACGAACGCAGCTTTCAACTAGCGACCGCGCCGACGCAAGGAGCGTCGCAACATGCCCCAGCCGAATTCGAGTGACGAACCACAACTTCCCGTGCCTGCCCGTAGACCTCACCTGTCGCTGGCTCGCACAGAGCCGACCACCTTCGGCAGCGGCTGGATCAGTGGCGTGCTCTCCGTCGCCTTAGGCTTGCTGGGCCTGGGGGCGGTGCTTTGCTTTCACTTTCCCTCCTGGCTGACCATGCCGGCGTTGCGAAATCTCTACCCGGTTCCCTACGTGCGCGCCGCCGTACACATCGTGCTCGTGGCGTCATTTCTGCTGGGCAGTGCCAGCGTTTGTCTGCGTTACAACAAGGCCTTGGGACTGACGGGCATCAGTCTCACGTTGATCGCCGCACTCTTGGGCGGCTCACGCATTCCGATCGACGGCGAATTGACCGAAGGACCCTTCCTGGGACTCGATTGGTTCCTGCTCAACTTGATCTTGTACTCACTGGTCTACGTCCCCTTGGAGCGCGCGTTTGCGAAGCATCCTGAGCAAGGTGTCTTTCGCGACG
>JBBDYH010000150.1:30617-69699 GCA_040901795.1 Pirellulales bacterium | reverse complement strand
ATAACGCGCTGCAGTACCCCGTGGTGGCCGAAGGCGACCTGCAGGATGACACGTTCAGCATCCAAAAGCTGCCGCAGTCGGCGATCGCCATCCTGGCCCGTGCCGGCACGCTCGATAACACTTTCATCGTGCTCACCGACGCCGCGGAAGACGTCCGGGTGTTTGCCACGATCGTGGATCTCGCCGGCCAGTCCCCTGGCGGCGCCAACCCGATCGAGATCACCTACGTCGACAATGAGCAGCTTGACCTGGTCACGCTCGGTGGCGATGACAAAATTTTCGTGCAAATGCCGGAACCGGCGCATGGCGTTCTGGCCAACATCATCCGCATGACCACCGGCGCGGGCGAAGACAGCCTGAAGATCAACGGCTCGACGCTCAGCGACGTGATCCGCGTCAACTCATACACCAACGACGGCCGATACCGCTTCCAAGTCCGCGGCGATACCGGCGAAACGGAATGCCTGCAGGTGTTCGGCTTCTTGGGGAATGACCTCATCGAGAACTCCGCGCCGATTGCGGCGCTGTTGGATGGCGGCAACGGTCAGGACGCCATCACCGGCAGCGATTTCTCGATTCATCCGGTGACCGGCGCCGAGATCTACGACGTGATCTTCGGCGGCGGCGATGCCGATTCGATCTTCGATCCGGTGACCGGCCGTGCCGGGCTCTCCGGCCGCGCCGGCAATGATTTCCTCTATGCCGACCATGACTACAACCTCGGCGCGCCGGTGCTGACGATTGCCGATGGCGATATTGTCAATGGCGGCCTGGGGATGGACGTGATCATCGCCCTGGGGGGTGATTCGATTCAGCGCGATTCGGGCGACTTCCAGTCCGATGTCGTAGTCGGTCAAGGACTCGGCTTGTCGGTCAACGATTTCCTGTTCGCCCAATTGGTATCGCCCAGCGCGGCAAATATCAACCAGCAACTGCAGGCCGGGCTCGCGAAGCACTGCGCGATGCTGATTCCGTAGAGCGATATGCCGCATCGCAATCGAGCCGCCCCTGCCGGCCCCCGGCACCGGTATTCGCAATGCTCGTCGTCCCCGCGGCGCATCTCAAGTAACAGGATGCCCATGGCCGCAGTTGTGCGAGCTGTTCAAACGGTTGTCCTTGCGGTAAGCCCTGGCTAGACTGGGTATTGTAGTCGGTCGAGATAAGTCTCGGCATACAACTCAGCGAGCTTGGAGAGTGTTGCGTCTGGAAGTGTGCAAGGCTGCCGCCGTCGCCAAACTTTGCCGCTCGTGTCCAGCAGCTTGAATTTCGGCACCTGCGACTTAGGGAGTAGGCAATGTGGCGGTTTGGCAAGCATGGGCGGTCGGATTATTCTGCGCAAAGACATCGCAAAATCGCGTACAGGCGGAATCTTCTTTCTTGCAGGGGCAGTGTTCGTGAGCGCCTGGAGGATCGTCGCTTGTTGGCCATTACGGTTGCATTCGACAACATGACGGGCGTGCTCAGCTTCACGGGCGACGCAAGCGACGACACTTTGGTCATTACGGCGAATGACTCCACAAGCAGCGATGTCAGCTTTTTCAGCGCGACTGACATGTCCGTAACTGCGGAGAGCCCAAAGTCCGGGGTCACGGCAGTCCGCGTGAACCTTGGCGACGGCACAAATGATACGCTCACCATTTTAGGCTCGAACGACGCCGATACGATTTCGATCAACGGCACAACGGTGACGTTCGTTTCGGCGCTGGCGGTCGATGTTTCGTACACGTTGACCGATGTCGAGAGCCTCTTTGTCAATGGACAGGCTAACCACGACACGATCTCAGTGACGGGCGCGAGCGTTACCGGCGAGCTGTCATTCAGCGGGGGCCCTGGAGCGGATGAACTGTCGGTCTCCGGTCCCTTCGCGGCTGGCACTTTGACTGTGGAGGACCCCGATACCAGCGGTGTCGAGCTCAGTGGTAGCGCGATAGACAGTATCTTAACCACGGCAGACCAGACTTACGATGTTTCAGTCTTGCTTGGCGCTGACACCACGCTGACGGGCAAGAATATCAGCTTCAACGACACGGTAGATTCATCAGGAGCCAATCGATCGCTCGAGATTAATACGTCGGGCGGCGGAACGACAACGTTCGCCGGCAGAGTTGGTAGCGCTGTGCCACTAGGCAGCATCACGACAAATTCAGACGGCACAACGTTCATCAATGGGAGCGAAGTATCCACGATAGGTGATCAGACTTTCAACGACCCTACTACGCTGGACAGCTCTACCGAAGCGCTTTTGTATGCAATTAACGGGGACAGTCGAACGGTTAACGAACACGACACAAGTGGCCGACTGCTCAGGTCCTTTACCGTCGAGGCGCCAGATAGCCTGCGTGGCATTGCAGTCGGACCGGATGGCCTGCTTTACGCCTCCTATTCTCTGTACGAAAGCTTTGGCGTTGTAGCCTTCGACGCGACTGGCGAAATCCACGAGACGTACACCTACGCAGGCTATTGGCTGGGACTGAAGACCTTCGGTGCGGCGGGCAGAATCGCATTTGACCGAAAAGGGCACTTTTATGTTGATGGCTTTCAGTTTGAAATCGGCCGGCCAGATTCCGGTCGAATGGTTTCCGCCCTTCGCACAGATGTCGAGATCTTGCCAAACGGAAATCTGCTCTTGGCTGACGACTACGGCCTGTACGAGGTAACGCCTTCCGGGACTACAGTACGGACAATTTCCTCTTTTGGCACTGACGGCTTCGCCAATATTGGCACTGGAGGGTTCGCCCATATACGGGGCGTTGAATATGATCAAGAGCGCAATCACATCTACGTCACCATGCTGGGCTACTATTCGGCCAACTGGGATTTCACTCATCGAATCCTAAAGCTGGACGGTACGACGGGAGCCCTGCTTAACAACACGAGATACCCGTATCCGGTCGACCTCTTTTTGACCGACGACCGCCGGCTTCTCGTCGGTAGTTGGGAGGGGCCGGCGGCGATCTTTGATTTAGAACTGAATCAGATCGGCACTTTTGCAGGTGGACCACGGCAATTCGTGACCCAATCTCGCGGACAGTTCACGCGACTCGACAGTACTTCAGGCAATGTCACTTTCAATAGCACACTGGCTGGCTTGCAGAATGACGAGGAGAAACTTGAGATCAAGGCCGGTAATGACGTCGCCTTCAATGCCACGGTGGGCGGTTCCGCTGGGGGAAGGTTCGGCGACCTCTATGTCGCTGCCGCCAATGAGATCCGCTTGACCGAGGTTCATGTGACAGACAGGCTTGATCTAACGGCCACCGCTGGGCGGATTCTACAGGATGGAGACGCCGCGCCGGATGTGCTAGCCACCACTCTCAACCTGCGGGCCAGGGGCGGAATCAATCTCGATACCTCGGTTGAGACCCTGACGGCCAATAACGAAGTCAGCGGCGACATCGTAATCAGTGAATCGTTCGGCATCAATGTTCTGTCAGCGACCAACGACGGCGGCAATATCCAAATTGTGGCCGCCGGCGGGCCGATGAACGTCACTACGATCGATTCGGCTGGGTTCTTTGTCGGCAGTACAAGCGACACGGCCGCCGCTGGCGACACACTGCTCGTGACTGGCAACGTCCAGGCGCAAAGCTTCGTTTCACTTGTCGCTGGCGACGATATGACGCTCCTCTCCAGCTCCGACGTGCGGTCGGTCAACAGTTTTGTCTACATGAAGCTCGATGCGGCGAGCGTCGATACGGCAGGTGGTACGCTCGTCCTGCTCGGATCACTTCGAGGTAACAACTCATTGCAATATCCGCTGGTTGCTGAGGGTGGGATTCAGGACGACCTGTTCAGCATCCAGAGGCTGCCGCAGTCGCCGATCGCCATACTGGCCCGCGCCGGCGCGCTCGACAACACATTCATTGTCTTCACCGATGCCGCGGAAGACATCCGAGTGTTCGCCACTATCGTCGATCTGGTTGGCCAGCCTGGCATTGAAATCACGTATGTCGATAACGAGCAGCTCGACCTGGTGACGCAGGGCGGCGATGACAAGGTTTTCGTCCAAATGCCCGAGCCGATTCACGGCATCCTGGCCAACATCATCCGCACCAGCACCGGCGCGGGGGACGACAGCCTGAAGGTCAACGGCTCGACGCTGAATGACGTCATCCGGGTAAGCTCCTACACGACCGACCCGGATTACCGCTTCCAGGTCCGCGGCGATACGGGGGAAACCGAGTGCTTGCAAGTGTTCGGCTTTATGGGCAACGACATTATCGAGAATGCCGCCCCGATTGCTGCGCTCTTGGACGGCGGGCACGGCCAAGACGCCATCACGGGCAGCGATTTCTCGATTCATCCGGTTACCGGCGCTGAGATCTACGACGTGATCTTCGGCGGCGGCGACGCCGATTCGCTCTTCGATCCCGTGACCGGACGTGCCGGCCTCTCCGGCCGCGCCGGGAACGATTTCATCTACGCCGATCATGACTACAATCTGGGCATGCCGGTGCTGACACTTTCAACCGGCGACATGGTGAACGGTGGCGTCGGCTTGGATGTCATCATCGCGCTTGGCGCCGACTTTGTCCGGCGCGATCAGGGCGCTTTCGATTCCGACATCATTCTGAACCAAGAACCGGGCATCTCGGCGCAATTGCAGGCTGGCCTAGGCAAGAAATGCGCGAGGCTGATACCGTGACGTCGGAATGACAAATGACCAAGTCCCAATGACCAATCAATCGGTGGAGCGTGATCGTGCCCGAAGAGCGAACGCGGGATGGGGCCGAAGCTTGAGCTTCCTGATCGTCGCTTTGGGGCTTACGTCGGCGGTAAAAGCCGATGAGCTGCTGATTGATACTAAATTGCACCATCTGCGAGCCGGCACGGAACGGGAGTGGAGCGAGTTTCCCGAACAGGCCGAGGCATCGCGGCTGATCGTCCGCTTTCGCAGTGAGGCGAACGCTACGGAGCAGGCACTGCGGCTGCGGCAGCAAGATGTGAAGCAGCAGTGGAGGCTGTCGCTCAACGAGAAACAGCTCGGCAGGCTGGTCCTGGATGAGAACGACACGGTGATCTATCTCGCTGTCTCGCCGGGCCGGTTGGTGGCTGGTGAGAACGTGCTGGCGATCGAGCAGCTCAACCGCACGGCCGATGACATCCGCGTTGGCGAGATTGCACTCGATTCGCGACCGTTGAAGGTTCTGATCTCTGAAGCGACGGTCGAGCTGAGCGTGCTCGATGCGACGCCGCCGACTGAGCCGTCGCTTACACCCTGCCGAATTACCATCGTCAATGCCGACGGCGCGCTGGTGACGACCGCCGCTGCGTCGAACGAAACACTGGCGGTGCGGCCCGGCGTGATTTACACGGCCGACGGACGGGCGACGTTTGGGTTGCCGGCGGGGGAGTACACGATCTATGCAGGTCGCGGGTTTGAATACGGGATCGACTCGGTCCGCCTGTCGATCAAGCCGGGCGATAAGGTCCGCAAAGCGCTATCGATCCGTCGCGAAGTGCCAACCGACGGCTACGTCGCCTGCGATACGCACATCCACACGCTCACCCACTCCGGCCACGGCGACGCCTCGATCGGCGAGCGCATGGTGACGTTGGCAGGTGAGGGGATCGAGCTGCCGATCGCCACCGACCACAACCGGCACATTGACTACGACGCCGTGGCCAGGCGGCACGGTGTGCGGCGGTTTTTTACCCCGGTCATCGGCAATGAAGTGACCACGGCAGTGGGCCACTTCAATATCTTTCCCGTCGCCAAGGATGCGGCGATACCCGAGTTTCAGCTCAAGGACGGCAACGGGATTCTGGACAGCATTGCGGTGCGGACGAGCGCCAAAGTAATTGTGCTCAACCACCCCCGCGACGTGCACAGCGGCTTTCGGCCGTTCGGCGCGGAGCGGCACAATGCGGCGAGTGGCGAGAATGCCGCCGATTGGCTGATGCGGGCGAAAGCGGTCGAGCTGGTTAACTCGGGCGCTCAGCAGACCGACGTCATGCAGACATATCGCGATTGGTTTTCGTTACTCAACCGCGGCGCGCTGTTCACTCCGGTCGGAGCGAGCGATTCGCACGACGTGAGCCGCTTCATCGTCGGGCAAGCGCGGACGTACATCCGTTGCCGCGATGACCAACCGGGCGAGATCGACGTGAACGAAGCGGTGCGGAACTTTCTGGCGGGGCGCGTGCTCGTGAGTTGCGGACTCTTAGTCGAGATGACGATCGACGACAAGTACGGGCCAGGTGACATTGCTCTGGCGAGCGACGCAGCGCAGGTTGCGGTTCGCGTCTTGGGACCGAGCTGGACAACCGCCGATAAAGTGACGCTGTACGCGAATGGCGTTGCGATTCGTGAAGCCGCAATTCGGGACAACGGCCGCGGCGGCATGAAGTGGAGCGGCGAGTGGAAGCTGCCCCGGTTCAACCACGATGTGCATCTCGTCGCCGTCGCCACGGGACCCGGGGTGAAAGCGCTCTATTGGCCGATCGCCAAGCCATATCAGGCCATGTCGCCAGTCGTTGAGCGCCGCGTGATCGGTTCGACCGGCGCCATTTGGTTCGACGCCGACGGCGATGGCCAGCGCACGAGCGCCTTCGAGTATGCCAAGCGGCTCGTGGAAAAGCACGACGGCCGCGCGGCCGACGTTGTCCGGGCCCTGGCTGGGTATGACCAGGCCGTTGCCATTCAAGCGGCCGGTCTGCTGCAAGCGCAAGGTGTCTCACTCGACTCCGCCGACATCCGCGCGGCCGTCAATCAAGCCGGCCCGCACGTCGAAACCGGCTTCACCGAATTCTTCGCAGCCTGGCGGGCGAGTGAAGTGGCGCGCACGCGGTAGGGTGGGACCAGCTCGCGCAGCGAGCGCAGGCCCACCATTGTGCAGCAAAGCGTGGAAGAACAGAATGGTGGGCCGGCGGCCGCGGCGGCCTTGTCCCACCCTACATTTGCGTGAGGAGTTCGATGCCGAATTACCGCAGGAACTATGTGCCAGGCGGCACTTTCTTCTTCACCTGCATCTCGTATCGGCGCCAGCCAATCCTGACGATGGATTTAGGTCGTCGTTGTCTCAGGGATGCGATTGAAACTGTTCGCCACGATCACCCGTTCGAACTTGTAGCAATTGTCTTACTTCCGGACCATTGGCATTCGGTTTGGACTCTGCCTCTAAACGACGATCGATACTCTCTGCGTTGGATGAGAATCAAAGAGGAATTCACGAAGAGTTGGTTAGCGGGCGGAGGAGGGGAGCTCTCGCAATCCGAATCACGGGAGAAGCATCGGTATCGCGGCGTGTGGCACAAACGATATTGGGAACATACCGTGCGCGATGAAGAAGACCTAAAGCGGTGCGTGGACTATGTTCATTGGAACCCGCGAAAGCACCGGTTGGTTTCGCGCGTTCGCGATTGGCCGTGGTCTTCGTTTCACCGGTATGTCAGTGCGGGCGAGTACGACATCGATTGGGGCGGAATCGATCCATGTCCCGGTTGGGAAGATCCAGAATGGGGAGAGGTCATTTGAGAAGTAGGGTGGGACCAGTTCGCCGCGGCGGCCGCCGGCCCACCAGCGCGGAGCGATCGCAAAAAAATGGTGGGCCGGCGCCCGCGGCGGGCTTGTCCCACCCTACGGTTAAATCCCTTCCAGGCGGCCGGTTGAGTCGCCGAGGCGCTCGAGGGACTTCGCCCCCATCCGGTCGGCCATGCTCAAGAGCAGATTGCTCATCGGGACGGCGTCGAAGTTGATGCGGCGACCTGGCGTCAGCGTGCCGCCGCCTCCGCCGGCGAGGACTACCGGCAGGTTGACGTGCGTGTGGCGGTTGCCGTCGGCATTGCCGCTGCCGTAGACGATCATCGAGTTCTCCAACAGCGATCGGCCATCGAGATCCTTCGTTGCCTCGAGTTGCTCAAGGAACCAGGCGAACTGCCGCATGTACCATAGATCGATCTGGGCGATTTTGTCCATCATCTCTTCGTTATTGCGATGATGCGACAGGTAGTGGTGCCCTTCGCTGATCTCGATCTCCGGGAATGCGCGGTTGCTCCCTTCGTTGGCCAGCAAGAACGTGGCGATTCGCGTCGAATCGCTCTGGAAGGCGAGCACCATCATGCTGTACATCAGCCGGATGTGCTCTTGGAAGCTGGGTGGGATTCCCGGCGGTGTGTCAATCGCCGGGTCATGCGCCTTCTCGGCGAAGCGGTCGGACTGCTCGATGCGCTTCTCGATTTCGCGGACGCTGGTGAGGTATTCGTCGAGCTTCTGCTGATCGCGCCGGCCCAGCTCACCAGTCAGCGCCTGTGCGTCGTCGCGGACGAAATCGAGAATCGAGCGCTGTTGTTCCTGACGGCGGCGGAGGTTCGCCTTGCGCTGGCCTGGCGGGCCCTCGCCAAATAGCCGCTCGAACAACAGCCGCGGATTGGGCTCGGGTGCGACCGGCGTGCTGGGGGAGCGCCACGCCAGATTGTATTGATAGGCGCACGAGTAGCCAGAGTCGCACGAGCCGGATTTGCGGACCGCATCGCAGGTCAACTCCAGCGACGGGAATCGGGTGAGGTGACCGACCTGGTTGGCCACGGCCTGATCGATCGAAATGCCGGCCTCGATGTCGGCCCCCGCGGTCTTGCGGACGCGTACGCCGGTGAGAAACGTGCCGCTGGCGCGGGCGTGGTCACCGGCCCCATCGCGGCCCGGTGTGGCGTTGACGTGGTCGAGCCCGCCGAGCACCTGCAGGCGATGTTTCAGACTGGCCAGCGGCTGCATCGTGGGAGCAAGCTCGAAATCTTTGCCCTCGCCCTTAGGCCACCAGTTCGCCTGGTGCGCGCCATTCGGGAAGTAAACGAATGCCATTCGTATTGGCGCTCCGCCGGGCGAAACGGCCCCGCTTCCTACGGCTGGCGCGGCGGCACGAAGGGGAGACGGCAGGAGCGATTCAAACGCCGGCAGTGCCAGGCACGCGCCCACGCCATGCAGGAAACGGCGGCGGGTCAGACTAAAATGCCGCTCGGCGGCAAGTGCGCGAGGCGTTCGATTCGAGTTCATGGTTCTTCCCCGCTGGCGACAGAGGTCTTGTTTGAGCTGTTTTGGTTCGCGTTAGCCGTAACCGCAGCCACTGCCGCAGCGCTGCGGCGCTTCTGGAATGGCACTGACTCCACGATTCCGCCAATTAAAGCCGACATCCGGCCGTCCTCTTTCTCCAACCGCTCGACGATCCGATCGACCGCCTCGACGTCATAATACTCCAATCCGCGGCCTAGCGCGTAGATTAGCAGCTTCTCGGTCAGGCAGCGGTAGAAGTCCGCCCGCCGATTATCGCGGAGGATCCGTTTCAAGTCACGTACATTTTTGAACGGCTCGCCGGTGATCAGCTCGCCGGCCGTGTCGATCGACTGCCCTCGTTCTTTCTCCCGCCACATGCCCAGCGCGTTGAAGTTTTCCAGCGCCAGGCCGAGCGGGTCCATCCGCGTGTGGCAAGAGCTGCACAGTGAGTTGCTGCGGTGCAACTCGAGCACTTCGCGAAGCGTCGGCTCACGGTCCTTAAACCCCTTCTCAGACTCCTCGAGGTCCGGCACGTCGGCCGGCGGCGGAGGAGGGGGCGAGCCGACGATGTTTTCGAGGATGAACAGGCCACGCTTCACCGGCGATGTTCGCGTCGGGTTCGATGTGACGGCCAGCACCGACCCATGCGTAAGCACGCCGCCACGCGGGCTATCGTCCGCCAGCTCGATCTTGCGCATGTCGCGGCCGGTAACGCCCGCGATGCCGTAATGTTGCGCCAGCCGCTCGTTAAGGAACGTGTAATCGCTGTCGATCAGCTCCAGCACGCTACGGTCTTCGCGGAGGACATGGCCGAACAGCATTTCCGTTTCGCGGCGCATGGCCAGCCGCAGGTCGCGGTCAAACTCGACGCGCGGTCCACCGAAGCGGCGACGGAACGGCCGTTGCGGCCGCTTGGCGGCGGCGGGCGTCTTGGCGGCCTCGGCTGGTTTAGCATCGTCCAATTTCGCTGCGTCCAATTTCGCTGCGTCCAGTTTCGCTGCGTCCAGTTCCTTAGCTACTTCGGCAGCAGATTTCGCGTCGGGTTCGGTGGCGGCTGGCGGCTGTTTGCCGTCTGCCGGCGGAGCACCATCGGGCTGCTTGCCATCCTTCGAGTCGCGCTTCGGGACACCGCGTCGCCCGGCGGGCGGCTGGTTTGCGTTCTGGAATCGTCGTCGGAACGACTGCATCTCGCGGAATTCTTCGGAATTGGGGTCCAAATCTCGGAACACGACGGCGCGCGAGTCGATCTGAACGCCTTCGACATCGCGCACTTGCAGCCATTGGCCGGTGAAGTTCTCGACGAGCGCGTCGGCACGAGAATCTGCCAGCATCCGCTTGAGCTGCGCGGGGAGATTGCTGCGCAATTCACCACGTTCGGCAAGTCCAAGCAGCTCGTCGTCGGGCATCGTGGACCAAAGGAAGTACGAGAGCCGCGAAGCCAGCGCGTATTCATCCACCGCGACGTACGGCGACTTGGATTCGCCGGGCAGGTCCCCTTCGACGCGGAAGATGAACCGCGGCGACGCGAGCACGGCCACCATCGCGCGGGCTACTCCCTGCTCGAACGTCTTGCCGGGCTCGCGATAAGACTCTTCGGCGATGGTTGCGAGCCGATCGAGTGTCCGCTCATCCACCGGGCGGCGGAAGGCGCGTTTGGCAAAACTGCCGAGCACCTCGCGAGCGTAGCTGCGGCGCTCTGCGGGCTGTTCCGGAGCGTCCCGTGTAAAGAACCGTTCGAAGTTTCTCGGCCGCACCCAGTGTTCCTTGGCGAGCGGCCCTTCAATTCGTACGGAGTCGACGCGCAGATCGACCGACGTCTTTTTCTCGTCGAGCGGCGTGAGCGGCTTGAGCTCGATGGTTATGCGGTGCTCGCCCGGCTCCAGCTTCTCGTTGAGCTGGAACTCAACTCTCTTGTTATCTTCCCACTTCAATTCTTCTTGCCATCGCTTTTGGCCATCGAGTTTGAACGACACCTCCGCGCGGCCGGGGTCGAAATCGAACGCGCCCCTGACGAATAGCCGTGCGTGAATACGGTAGTCGCCTGACTGGGGCGCTTCAAATGTCTTGGCAACCAGGGCCTCTTCGTAGAACGTCAATTGCTCGAACCGCTGGCCCTCGGCATCGCGAAAGTCGCGGCCGGCAAGCGTCTGCTCCCGCACTAGTTTTGAAACCGTCGGCACCGCTTCAGTCACGATCGTTTCGGCCGCCTGCAGATATTTCTCCAAGAGCAACGGCGAGACACTGAGCACGTCGCCAATGTTGTCAAAGCCGTAGCCAGAATCGTCGGGTGGAAACTCCTCGAAGGCCTTGAAGTCGATCCCCATCAAGTCGCGGATCGTGTTGCGGTACTCCTCGCGGTTCAGCCGTCGAACCGTCACCCGGCCGGGATCCGGATCGTGGGGATCGATCGCAAAGGCCTGCCGCTTGACCCATTGCTCGAGCTGGCGTGCTTCCTCGGCGTTTGGCCGATCCTCGCCCTCGGGCGGCATGATGCCTGCGCGCACGTTCTTCAGGACGCGCCACCAGAGCTGGCGATTGCCGGCCGACTCGGCCGGCGATTTCAAGCCATCGAACGCCACGCCGCCATTCGTTTCGCCGTCGCCGTGACAAGCGTAGCAATAGGTTTCAAGCAGGGGCTGGATCGACTCGCGGTACGTGACGCTTGCCTCCGGCTCTGCCGCGGCGCAAAGAGAACTGCCACAGAAGGTTGCGACCACGGCGATGGTGGCGAGGCAAGCCACGCGTCGGATTGGGGAAGCGGCCGATCTGTCCTGCGATCGATACAACATGGTCTTTGGCTGAAAGGGAGGGCGCGGGTGCCGGAGACGTACGGGGAGGCTGTAATGTAACACCGCTGGCGGCAAAAGGTTTCGCTATTTTTGCCAGGCATTCAACCAGTGCGAGCTGGGAGAGTCGCTCGCATTTGTTGGAGTTCAGCCTTCAGGCTGCTGCGGCGGCTCATCAGGCGGTCGAACGGCAATCACAAAACGCACCAGCTCGGGGAGCGACTGGGCGTTCATTTTGTCCATGATCTTCGCGCGCCGCATCTCGACGGTGCGCATTCCCAGCTTGAGCTCGTAGGCGATCATCTTGTTCGTCAAGCCGGCCATCAATTTGGTCAGCACTTCATGCTCGGCGGGCGTGAGCGTGGCATACCGCTGTTCGATTTCGCCGTGCTTTTGCCGCAGTTCGTTCGATCTCGCCTCCGCATCGAGCGCCATCTGAATGGCGTCCCATAACTCTTGCTCGGTACAAGGCTTTTCCAGGAACGTCACCGCGCCGCCGCGCATGGCCCGCACTGCCATCGGCACGTCGGCGAAGCCCGTGATCACAATCACCGGCAGATTGACGCGCTGGGCAGCCATTTGCTCCTGCAGCTCCAGGCCGCTCATCCCGGTCATCCGCACGTCCGCAATCAAGCATCCGCGCTTTGCCCGATCGTACCGCGCCAGGAAGTCTTCAGCGGATGCAAACGTTTCCACCGCCAGCCCGCGCGATGTGACGAGTGCCGCCAGCGAGTTGCGCGCCGCTGGGTCGTCATCGACGACGAAGATCACAGGATCGCTGATCATGTTCGGGGCTCCAGGTTGTGAAGCGGCAGGGTAAAGCGGAACGTCAGCCCACGGCCGTCCGCCGCGGGCTCGGCCCACAGTCGGCCGTCATGCGCCTCGATGATTGAGCGGCTGATCGAAAGCCCCATCCCCATGCCTTCGGCTTTGGTCGTGAAAAACGGTTCAAAGAGCCGCTCCAGGTTCTGCTCTGCCGCGCCCCGGCCGCGGTCCGTGACGCTCACTTCAATCGCTTCGGTTTCGTTGCACCGCGAGCGCACCATGATTTCGCGATCCGTACGCGGCAAGTGCGACATGGCGTCCATGGCGTTGTTCATCAGATTGACCAAAACCTGCTGGATCTGCACCGGATCGACCGAGACCTCGGGAAGCCCTTCGGCCAACTCCAACCGCAGCGCCACTCCCTGATGCCGGAGGTTCACTTGCACCAGCCGCGCGCACTCGTGGACCAGCGCGTTGATGTCGACGGAGCGCGCCTGTGCAGGCGCCTTGCGTACGAAGCTATATACGCGCTTGATGATCTCCCCGGCCCGGTGCGATTGCTCGCAGATTTGTTCCAGCCAGGAAATCAGCTCGTTGTCTTGAGGTGTGGGCGAGCTGCGGGCCAGGTTGAGGCAAGCCTCGCTGAAGTTCGCAATGGCGTACAACGGCTGATTCAACTCGTGCGCCAATTCCGAGACCAGCTCGCCCATCGTCGTCAACCGCGAGACGTGCGCAAGCTGGGCCAACCGCTCGTGCAATTGGTCCTCGGTCTGCCGCTTATCGTCGCGCAACCGCTTCTCTTCCAGCGCGCTGATCACGGCGGCGGGCAATCGCGCCATGCGGTCCTTGAGGAGGTAATCCACGGCGCCGTGTTTGATGCAATCGACGGCGATTTCTTCGCTGATGCTGCCGGTCACCACGATCAATGGAATATCGAGTTGCCGCTCCTGCATAATCCGCAAAGCGTCGAAGGCGTTGAACCTGGGCAGCGTAAAGTCGGACAGGATCACATCCGGCCCCCAGTCCAGCGACTGCCGGTATTCCTGCTCTGAGACGACCGCACGCCAATTCGGCGTGAGGCTGGCCTGGCGCAGCTCACGGACCATGAGCTCCGTATCCTCCGGTCGATCTTCGACGATCAGCACTTTCACTTGCGACGCCTAGAGTGGGGTGGGCTATGCCCACCGTCACGTAGTCCCTTGATTTGTGGTGGGCAGAGCCCACCCTACGTACTTCTGCGGCCGTTTTATTCCAACGGTCCATTGTTTAAGAGCATCCAGTACATCCCGAGCTGTCCCACGGTTTCGCTGAAGTCCGCAAACTCGACAGGCTTCACGATGTAACTGTTCACGCCCATGCGATAGCATTCACGAACGTCGACGTTTTCTCGCGAGCTGGTGAGCACGACCACCGGAATGGTCTTTGTACGATCATCTCCCTTGATCGAACGCAGAACTTCAATCCCATCCACCTTTGGCAGTTTCAGATCCAACAGGATCAATGCCGGCCGATGTATCAACTCACGCTCTGAGTATGCGCCCCGGCCGAACAGAAAGTCGAGCGCCTCGGCACCATCGGGGACGGTGAAAATGTGGTTTGCCACACCGTGCTTCTTTAACGCTCGGATCGTCAATTCCCGGTCATTGGGGTTGTCTTCAACCAACAAGATTTCGACTGCACTATCCGTCACGGCAGTTCTCGTTTCCTAGGGTGAAATAAAACGTGGCGCCCTTGCCTGTTTCTCCCTCCGCCCAAACCCGTCCTCCGTGGCGCTCCACAATCCGCTTGACGATCGCCAGCCCCACGCCGGTCCCGGCGAATTCCTCCGGACCGTGCAGCCGCTGGAAAACACCGAAGAGCTTGTTTGCATAACGAATGTCAAATCCTGCGCCATTGTCACGAACAAAAAACACCACCTCGCCGTTTTCGCTCTTGGAGCCGACCCGAATCCGCGGGGGCGAGGCATGACGGCTAAACTTCACTGCGTTGGACAAGAGGTTGATGAACACCTGCCGCATCAGATTAGCATCGCCGCGGCAATCGGGCAGGGGGTCGATGCTGAATTCGATGGCTGCTTTTGGTTCATCCGCCGTCGCCTGACGAAACGCTTCCCGAATCAGCGGTTCCAGTGACAGCGTTGTGGCCCGGAGCGGTTGTCGTCCCAATCGAGACAAGGCCAAGAGATCATCGATAAGCTGACCCATCTGGGCCGCGTTGGACTTGATGATTTCCAGGTAGCGCCGCCCGTCTTCGTCGAGCCGCTCGCCATAGTCCTCTTCCAGGACGCGCGCAAAGCCGCTCATGCCGCGCAACGGCGCACGAAGGTCGTGCGACACCGAGTAGGTGAACGCCTCCAGCTCTTTGTTCACGGCCTCGACTTGCTCGGTCCGCCGCTGGACGCGCTCTTCCAGCTCGGCGTTCAAGCGGCGGATCTCTTCGGCCGCTGTAATTCGGTCGGTAATGTCAAAAGCCACGCCGCCGAGGAATCGCTCGGCTGCCGCGTTGGTGACCGGAAACTTAAATACCCACCAATGCCGCGTCTCTCCAGCGAACGTCACCCGCTCCTGTCCCTGCCAAGGCTGGCCGGTCTGGATGACTTCGGCATCGCGCCGTCGGAACTCCGCAGCCGCGTCGGCCGGAAATAACTGGGAATCGTCCAGCTCCTCGATCGGCCGTTCGTCACGGGCAAAGGTCTGTCGCCACAGACGATTGGCGTACACGTACCTGCCCCGCGCGTCTTTCATGAAAGCCACGGCGGGTGTGTTTTCCATGAAGCTGCGGAACCGCTGTTCGCTTTCGGCCAAGGCGGCGGCAGTGCTTTCGACGAGCTCTTGGTAGCGCTCGCGGCTGGCCGTAAGCGCCACGCGAATCCGGCGCAGCGGGATCATCAGCCCCGCCATGATGGCAACCATGACCATGGCCAGGCCGCGATTGACGATCGCCAGCCGCCGAACGTCAAGCGACGTCGGCGCCGACGAGAGGAACACCTCGGCCCCCATCAGCAACAGAAAAAACGCCGTCAGCCCGATCGCTGTACGCGATGTGCAAAGCAACGCCGCCCCCGCCACGAGCGGCGCGTAGAACATTCCCACGCTGAAACCCAGCGGCGACAGCAAATCCGCGACGAAGACGCCCACTGCTCCGGCAGCCAGCAGTCCGGCAAGTTGTCGATCTGAGAAACGAGGCGCCACGGCCGCATTCTACGAGGGGACAGGGGACAGGGGACAGGGGATATGGTCAAACTGGGAGACTGGGAGACAAGGAGACTGGGGATTTGCGGGAGCGGCAAAGATTGGTCGTACGAAGTCGAGGGCGTTGGGCCCAATCTCGCGAGACGGGCTGACCGGTAGACATCGTCGAGCGCGCCGAACTCGCCGAATTGCGCGATACGCGCGGCCAGCCCATCGCGCGTCGGTGTGTCGGTCCGACGCAGGAAAGCTAGCGTTCAAGAGCGACCACGGTTCGGCCATGACGCGCGCCGGAAGCGGACAGGAAGAGGATTGTGACCCCCGAAAGGATGCAGCACCTGACGGAGGAGCATAGTCCGTTGCTACGGATGCACTTCGTCTCGCGAAGCTATCGCGTTTCGTCACTGTCTTGGGTGATGATGCGCGTTGGGATCGTCCGAGCCGAATCGAAACGTCCAGGTCGAATCCCGCTCAACGGCGCTCAGGTTTACGGTCACGCCCGAGCGTCGGTAGCGCTCTCGGCGGTGGAGCTTCGCGAATTGTCCGGCGACCCAACCTAGCGCAAGAAGCACTGCGATTCCAAAGTAGAACCACTCGCCCTGGTTTCCCGCGCCCCAGGGCCGCCAGACGATGACCAGCAAAACCACTACGAGAATCGCCGACAGGATTAGCGCCAAGAACATTCGGTAGAATGCCACCAAGACTCGATCCACGGCGCCCAGGCGCTCGAGCAGTCGGTGACGATCCTCGTTCGAGCAGTTCATCGCTGGCTCGCTTACCAAGTGGGATGGATGGTGCAGGTCGAGTTATCCCGCACACAAGAAGCATAACTCACCGGGATCACGTCCTGCGAAGCGATTATTCCGAAGGGAGTGAACGTAGCGGCCGCTCAGGCGACTTGGCGGGCTGGCTTTACGGCGAACTGCCGCTGCCCATCGTGGGCTTGTTCGTCCCAGCCACTGGGCACATGCCCGAGCGATAGTCATCCTCAAAATCCGTTCGAGGCGCTGCACGTCCCGGCGAACGTTGAATTGGCCGCCGCCACAGCTACGTGGCTAGTGGATTCGTTCAGCGGAAGCGAAATTGAAAAACGAGAGCCGCACCCCGCTTCACTTTCACACCAAATTTCGCCCTGATGCGCCGCAACGAGCTCGCGGCAGATGTCGAGACCAAGTCCGTTGCCCTCGGCGTCCTTGGTCGTAAACGAGGGATCCCAAATCCTGTTTTGAATCTCGGCGGGTATTCCGCAGCCGTTGTCTTCAACGTGAATCAGCGCTCGTTCTTGACGCTTTTCGACAATCACGCGGATTCTCCCCTCATCTCGATCGCGAATCGCGTACGCGGCGTTCTTGATCAGATTTGCGAGGACCTGCTGCAGCCTCACTTTGTGACCGCAGACTGTGAGATCGTCGATCAGCTCAACCTCGATCGGAACACCGGACAATCGCCGGTCGAATCTCAAGAACGAAACCAGCTCCTGCACGGTACTTGACAAGCTCAGTGGCAGCATCAGACAGTCGCGACTTGCACTTCGCAGGAACGCCTTGAGATCATTCAGGAGCAGGGACATTCGGTCGTACATCCCTTGCGTAAATTGAAACAGCTGCATCAACTCGGGATCATGTTGATAGTTGTGCTCAATGTGCTCAAGCAGCGGCGCCAAACACAGTTGGTTGGACATTTCATGGACAATCTTGGCAGTGGCCTGTCCTAGCATGGCGAGCTGCTGCGAGGCGACCAATTGGTTCATCAGCGCGGAGTTCGCCAGTTCCAGCCGATGGGCCTCTAGCGCTCGAATCAAGACGGCCGCTACGGTTTCGCGCTGCCAAGGTTTGGTTAAAAAGTAATAGACTTGCCCCTGGTTAATGGCGTCGAGCATCGCCGAAGCATCGATGTAGCCCGTCAGAATGATGCGCTTGGTGTGTGGATGCTTCTGACGCAGAATCTCCAGTAATTCGACGCCGCTAATTCCAGGCATGCGTTGGTCGGCGATAACGACCGGGATCGGTGTTCTTTCGAGCGCAGCGAGCGCTTCCTCGGCGCTTGTCACGCATCGAACGTGAAACTGGTCCTCGAACGTCGCCTCAAACACAGTTAGGTTGTCGAGTTCGTCGTCAACATAGAGTACATCGGGAGTCATATGCAAAGTCCTTCTAGCGGCTGCACAGCCGTCGATTCGGTGTCTAACTGCGAGAGCGCTTCAGGCGACGGCCGTGGCCGCGATGAAAAAGGAATGCGAACCACGAATTCGGCGCCTTGTCCATTGCTCGTAACACACTCGATGCTGCCACCGAGGCTTTTGACGATTCCGTAGCTAATCGATAGGCCCAATCCGGTTCCCACGCCCGGCTCTTTCGTAGTGAAGAACGGATCGAAGAGCCGCTGCTGTATTTCGGCCGGTATTCCGTCTCCGGTGTCCCGAATGCTAACGCGCGCAAAGTCGCCTTCGCGTCTCGTGCTCACGTAAATAGCGCCCTTCTTACGAATGGCCTGCTGGGCATTGTTGAGAATATTGAGGAACACCTGGCTGAGTTGATTGCGGGGACCACAAATGGGTTCCAACTCACGATAGTCCCTGTGTATGGCAACGCGGCTTTGGGTCCCATTGGAGAGCAGAGTCAACGACATTTCTAACGCTTCGCTCAACTGAAAAAGCGCCATCGGCTCAGGGCCTGGGTGCGAAAAGGTTTTCAGGTCGTTGACGATGCGCGCCGTCCGGGCCGCTCCGTTTTCCGTCACATTGGCAAGCTGGCAGATGCGGGCGAAGCTGCGTTGGATCTGGTCGCACGTGTCGCGATCCTCGATCGTCCGAGCCGCAAGCAGCTTCTGGACCAGCGGTTCGACCTGATTCAGCTTTGTTCGCAGCGGTTGAATGCCGTTATAAACGGCGTTGATCGAATTGTTAAGCTCGTGAGCCACGCCCGCCACGAGTTGTCCGAGAGATTTCATTTTTTCGGCATGCACGAGTTGTGACCGGGCGTCATGGAGCTGGCGTACGTATTCTTGCAATTGGGCCGTCCGGACCAGCACTTTGCGCTCCAGGTTGGCATTCAAATCGCAGACGGTGGCGTGATGCTTGTCAATCTCTTCGACCATAGCATTAAACTGACGGACCAGCGTGTCCACTTCGTCATTGCCGGTTGGCTGTAGCCGCGCTGACATATTGCCGCGGCCCACATTTTCCATCGCCACCACAAGACTGCCAATTCGAGAAAGGACGGAGTTGGTAAGCACGCTTGATAAAAGGATGCCGATAACGACAGCGGCAACCGTGACGTAGCTACAATGCGCCATCAGGCTTTCGAGCGCCTCATTCTGATTGAGGCGGCCTTGGATGATGTCGGCCGCGCGCTGCCTGGCCAGCGTGCCAATCATCAATGCCGTCGTTATGATAATTAGCGAAAAGCAGAGGCCAAATCGCAACTTCAATCGACCTAACGGCAGTGCCTTGTAGGGCATTGTAACGCCGCAGTCGAGGAGCCGTCGTATGACGGGCGCCATGAAGTACTCGACGGCAAAGAAATGCGACATTATCGCGAGCGAGACCGCCATGAAGACCGCCAGAGTGATGTTAATGAGCACATCGCTCGATGCATTATCCACGACCTTAAGGACAATTAGGACAGGCACCCCGGTCGTTATAGGAATGATCCAGGCTTCGTTTCGATGGTGACGGCTAGCGAAGGTGACCGCCTCGCGCATGGCGGCCTGCCCTAGCGCTTCACTGATTGCTCTGCCCTGAAGCGCCGTCTTCAATACGGGGCGCAGATGCCGCGTTTCCCAAAGCGCCAGAAGGATTGTCAGGCCGATTGCGAAGGCCACCACCACTAAGCAGGCGATCCGAAAGTGCGCCCGCATGCCCGGTGGCATTTCAAGCGTCAGCTCGACGTAATAGATGACCGCCAATCCGCCTACTGCGCCAAAGATGCGCGTGCCAAGTAAGGTCAGCACAATGAAGTGGTGACCCAGCGTGCCAAGAAGCCATTTATTCATTGCAAGGTGGCCACTGCGTCCAGCGAGCCCACCACCAGGCGCTGAATGGCTGTTTTCGGGTGGTACCGATCGCTTTGGCGGTTGTAACAGATCCTGTGCGTTACATTTCCTTCAACCGATTCGTCGCGGTAGATCGCGTGTGCGCGATGATCGCCGGCAAACGTTGGTTGGCAAGGATTGGAGGAGTGTGAGCGGATATTACAAAGGCGACGGCTGATAAACGCGCTGTATGGCACGGTGGTATCCGCGAACCAATGCAGTAGACGCACCATACAGATAGGTCACGCTGAATAAAAAGTCAAATCGCACTAAAACCAAATCCGGCGTACGGTATACCGCTCGGAACGGAAATGGAAACGGAGAGCGCTGGGCTGGAGGCCTCGCAGGGGCTAAAGTTGATTCGCAGGCCGATTAAATTAAATCCGCCGTATTGCGTACGGCGGTAACCAGCCGTTCGAAAGGCTCGAACTACGTTTTAGGCGTGGTTTGCATGGTGAAACTATGTCGGACATCCCAGTGCTTTTGATCGTTGACGACGAGCAAGTCATTCGCGAGTCACTTGTAGGTTGGTTGACTCGTGCGGGTCACTGCTGCGCCCAGGCCGAATCGGCCGAAGCAGCGTGGCGCTTTTTGCAGTCCAACGAAGTGGCGCTGGTTACGTGCGACCTTAACATGCCGGGACGCTCGGGTTTCGATTTGCTGCTGCAAATCCGGCAGCAATTCCCGGACACGGCGGTGCTGATGGTAACCGGTTCGGTGGACACTAAGACGGCCATCCAGTCTCTCACGTCGGGCGCGTTCGGGTACATTGTCAAACCGGTGGAACGTCAGGAGTTGCTATTACAGGTTCAGCGGGGCCTAGAGCGCCGGAACCTCATACTCGAAAACCGCGAATACATGCAAACCCTTGAACGGCGCGTTCATGAACAGACTGTCTCCATTCGTCAAGCACATGAAGAAACGATCCATCGGCTTGTGAACGCCGCAATGATGCGCGATGAAGAGACAGGCGCTCATATCCGCCGCATCGGCCTGTACTGCGAGGCATTTGCCGAAGTGCTCGGTTGGACGCCCGACGAAATCGACAATATTCGCCTGGCGGCGCCGATGCACGATGTGGGAAAGATCGGCGTTCCCGATCGAATCCTGTGCAAACCGGGAAAGCTGACTGTCGCAGAGTACGAGACGATGAAAACGCACACGACGATCGGGGCCAGCCTCCTCTCTGGATCCGATTGGCCCGTTCTCAAGCTTGCCCAGCAGATTGCGCGTTACCATCATGAGCGCTGGGACGGAAGCGGGTACCCGGATGGCATCTCCGGCGAGCAGATTCCCGTGGCGGCGCGGATCCTGTCGATCGTCGATGTTTACGATGCACTAACGCATGATCGCGTTTACCGTTCTGCACTATCGGAAGCGGATGCCTTGGAAGTGATGAGCAAGGGGAACGGAACGCAATTCGACGCCTTCTTGTTCAGTGTGTTTCTGGCTCTTGTTCCAGAACTACGACGGATGTCACTGGAGTATGCAGACGAACCGTCGGATGACGGCAACGGTCAGTCCTGTACCGTTAATACTTTTACGCCCGTTACCGCGGGGTAATCATGACGGCGTCATGTATGCGTCGCTTTGCGCGCAACGGATCGACTGTGCGACTGCCTGGGGCAGCATCGGTCGTAAGATGAATAATCCGGGCTAGGACATCGTCCGGCTCAAAGCCGTAAGTCACACTTCCACGTCCGCCGCACCAATCGACGGACATGGAAGTCCGTCGTACGCGCAGATCTAAATTGGTCGAACCGCTAGCGCGCGGCGGCTGATGCGGTTTTCTTGGCTTTTGCGCCGCGGGCGGCGGAGGGAAGCTTGGGGGCCTCTTTCTTGGGGAGCCATTGGGCGAGCTCTGCTTTGCGCGTGGCTTGGTCGGAGCGGGCTGCGAGGTTGGTATATTCGAGCGGATCGGCGGCAGTGTCGTAGAGCTCCTCGTCGCTGTTGGCATAGCGGATGTAGCGCCAGCGCTCGCTGCGCACCGAGTGGTTGCCACGGCCGTGCGTGGTCATGGCGGGGACGTCCCAAGGGGCAGTTGGGTCCTTGAGCAATGGCGTAATGTCGCGGCCTTCCAAGTGCGCCGGAGGCGATACACCCGCCAGCGAGCAAAGCGTGGGATAAACCGCCGTGTAATCGACGGTTCGCGAGCAGACTCCGCCGGGTCGCGTGACGCCGGGTACGCTCCAAACGAACACCGTGCGCGTCGGCTCCTCCCACAAGGCGAACTTGCGCCAGTGCGACTTCTCGCCCAGGCTCCAACCGTGATCGCTCCATAAGACGACGATCGTGTTGTCCCGATAGCGGGATTGGTCGAGCCCATCGAGCAGACGCCCGACCTGGGCATCGGCGAAAGCGATCGTGGCCAGATAGGCCTGAACGGCTTCTTTCCAGCGACCGGACTTGAGGATCGCGGCGTGGTCGCCCTGGGGTCCGGCCATGCGGACGCCTGCCGGGGGAACGTCGTCGAGATCGTCGGGCCGATGGGGCGGCAGCTCGATCGAATCGAGCGGAAACTTGTCGAACCACTTCTTCGGCACGGCAAACGGCATGTGCGGCTTGACCAGGCCGATCGCGAGAAAGAACGGCCGGTCGTGGTTCTTCTTCAGTTGATCCAGACCGTAGCTGATGACTTTGTAGTCGGGCATCTGCTCGTCGCCGCCGGCCAGCGGGTAGAAGCGGATGCCGCCTACACCGTCGTTCTTGGCGTCAGGGTGTCGCTGGAGCTGACCGCCGCCGCCGCCGGCGAAATAGTCGTCCCAATGGCCGCCGCGATCGGCGGCGCCGTGATAGATCTTGCCGGCACCCACGGTCAGGTACCCGGCCTTGGCAAAATGTGAATTGAGCAGCTTGTCCTCGGAGATACCAGGGCGCCAGTTCTGGCCGTTCAGGTAACAGCCGGTCGTGCTGGGGCGCTGGCCCGACATGAGCGACGCCCGCGATGGGTTGCAGGCCGGCGCGGTGCAATAGGCGCGGGTGAAGGTGACGCCGCGACCGGCCAGCCGGTCGATGTTCGGCGTCTTCGTCTGCGAATTGCGGCCGAGATGCCCGACCCAGTGATTCAGGTCGTCGATGGCGATGAACAAGATGTTCGGCCGGTCGGCGGCTTGGGTCGACGAGGTGACGAATCCAGCGACGAGGAGGACGAGTAAGCGGAGGGGAGGCTTCATGGCAGGAAGAAGGGGAGACAAGGAGACTGGGAGACTGGGAGAGGAGGAGACGATTATCCTTCGAGCGCGGCGCGGACATCGGCGACGTCTACGTCTGAGACGAGCTCGGCGTGGCCTAGCCGCGTGGGGAGCACAAACCGCAGTTTGCCGTGCTCGACCTTTTTGTCGTGCGCCATTGGTTGAATTAACTCATCGTGGTCCAGCGGCGGAACGACGACGGGCAAGCCGAGCGCGAGCAACAGCGCGCGTTGGCGGGTGACGAACGCTTCATCTACGCGGCCGAGACGTTCGGCCAACCGCGCGGCACACATCATGCCGATTGCCACGGCTTCGCCGTGCAATAGTTCGCCATAGCCGGTGACCGCTTCCAGGGCATGCGCAAACGTATGCCCATAGTTGAGCACCGCGCGCAGGCCAGTCTCTTCGCGCTCATCGCGCTCGACAACGTGCGCTTTCAGCTCGCAACAGCGCGCCACGACGGCCTCGAGCGTCCGATGCCGGCGGCCCAAGAGCGCCGCCACTTCCTTCTCCAGCAGCGCGAAAAAATCGGCATCTAGAATCACGCCATACTTGACCACCTCGGCCAGCCCTGCGCGGTAGTCGCGCTCGCGCTGCGTCTTGAGCGTCTGCACATCGACGAAGACACCCTGGGGCTGCCAGATGACGCCAACCATATTCTTGGCGCCGGGCAAGTTCACGCCTGTCTTACCGCCCACCGAGCTATCGACCTGCGCCAACAGGGTGGTGGGGACCTGAAAGAACGACAAGCCGCGGGCATAGGTTGCCGCGACAAAGCCGGCCAGGTCGCCCACGACGCCGCCTCCGACCGCGACAACGACGGTCTTACGGTCGGCATGGAGGTCCAGCAGCTTCTGCCAGAGCATCTCGGCGACCGCGACGCTCTTGCTCATTTCCCCCTCTTCGACCACCAGCAGATCGACTTCGGCGCCGGCGGCGGCCAGACTCTGCGCCGCGTTGGTCGCGTGCGGCGTCTCGACACGTGCGTCGGTGATCACCACGGCGCGCGTCAACGCACAGCGCGCGGCCACAAAAGCGCCGCATTGGCCGAGGTTGCTGGCCCCGATAAGAATTTCGTAGCTGCGGGATCCTAAGTTGACGCGTACCGTTGCTTCGTCATTCGTCATGGGTGCTTCTTCGCCATTCGGATTCGTCATTCAGGCTTTACCTTGTTCCCAGGCTCTGCCTGGCAACACGCTGTCTGCAAGGCTCCGCCTTGCCAAACGAGATTCCGGCACGTCAATCAGCAGGCAGAGCCTGTCCGGCATTGCGTTCCCAGGCGGAGCCTGGGAACGAGCGATGAGATCTCTAGCCCATTCCAATCCGCGCCAAATCGTCCGCCGTCACCGTCAGCTTGCGACAAAAGCCCGTATGCTGGCGAACGTATTCCAACTCGGTCGCTTTCTCGGGCTCGGCCTGTAGTTTCGTCTCGGCGGCCAGGCGGTCGGCGAGCTCCCAGCCATCGTATTCTTCGGGCCAGACTGTAATGGTCTCCACCACCAGCTTTTCGCGGTACGGATCGTACTCGTTCGCCATAACCTTACCTTGACTGAAGAAAGCCGTGTCCAATCGCGCCGTGACAACCTTGCCGTTGTCATGCTGAGCGCATCCGCTGCCATTGCCATGCTGAGCGGAGCGAAGCATCCGGCCCCAGCAAGGAGGTCCTTGGCTTCGCTCAGGATGACAATCATTATGCAGATGGCAAATCGCTCAGTATACTGCGGTCGAAGTTGTCGGGAAGTGGCTGGCCCGACTGTCGGTTTCGGATGTTCAAGGCTGGAAGCATGAAGAATCGCGGCGTGGTTCTGGTGTTGTTGCTGCTTGTCGCGGGGTTGGCGGCGGCCGCGAGCGCCATCTGGCACCAGTACCGTCAGACTCGTCAGGCGCTCAACTTTTGGGGGCCCGAGGCGGCTTACTTAATCGGCCATGCTCCCTCAGTCGAGCTGACCGAGTTGCCACACCGAGAACCGGGTGACCAAAGCGCACGCGATGAGACGCGCGCCCAGCAGCGGATGATCGATATCAGCCAGGCCAGAGGCTTGGTTCATTTTCGGCGCAGCCTTTTGGAAGACCACAACTTCGACTGGGACATCGACTCACCGGCAGCAAGCTCGTCCGACTGGGATTACACCGTGCGCTTTTCCGACGACGAGGCCAGCCTCGAGTTGGCGTTCGATCTCAATCGCCACCTGGTTGGCGTGCAAGCAGGCGATGGCGGCACGGCGGTTGTCACCGACACCATGGCTGAAGGTTTGGCACAGTTCTTCAAAGAAACGCTCGCGCAGGCGGTCGAATGAATCGCTTTCCCTTCGCGCTGCGGGCGCTCAACCATCGCAACTTCCAGCTCTTCTTCGCCGGTCAGTTGATCTCGATGATGGGCACGTGGATGCAGTCGGTCGCGCAAGCGTGGCTCGTTTATCGGCTCACCGGTTCGGCGGCGCTGTTGGGCGCGGTCGGCTTTGCTTCGCAGATCCCCGTATTCATGTTCGCGCCCTTGGGCGGCGCCTTGGCCGATCGCTACAGCCGACACCGGATCATCGTCACAGCCCAGGCCGTGGCCATGACCTTGGCCTGTGTTCTGACCGCCATTACGCTTTCCGGCGCCATCGAAGTCTGGCACATCTTCGTGCTGGCGTCGCTGTTGGGGACCGTCAACGCGTTCGACCTTCCCGCGCGCCAAGCGTTTGTCATTGAAATGGTCGGCCGCGAGGACCTGGTTAATGCCATCGCCTTGAACAGCTCGGTGGTGAACAGCGCCCGGATGGTGGGACCCGCCGTGGCCGGCGTCATGGTCGCGGCGTTCGGCGAAGGCTCCTGCTTTCTGGCCAACGCCTTAAGTTATCTGGCGGTGCTTGCGGCGCTGTTGTCAATGCGCGTGCCGCGCCGGGCGGCGATCCATGACCCGCGCTCGGCCATCGAAAACATCGTCGAGGGATTTGTCTTTGTGGGTCGCACGCCACCGATCCGTGCGCTGATGCTGTTGCTGGCGCTGGTCAGCCTGATGGGCATGCCGTACGCGGTGTTGATGCCGATTTTCGCCGACGAGATACTCGGCGGCGGCCCGCGCGGCTTGGGCTTGTTGATGGGCGCCACAGGGATTGGCGCATTAACCGGAGCGCTGAGCCTGACGTTTCGCAGGAGCATTCACGGGTTGGGCCGCGTCGTGGCCTTGGCTTCCGGGGCCTTTGGCGCGAGCCTGATTCTGTTTTCGTTTTCGAACAACTTCTGGATGTCGGCGGCGCTGCTGATCCCTGCCGGCTTGTCGATGATGGTGCAGATGGCTTCGTCGAATACGCTGATCCAGTCGATGGTGCCCGACCAGCTTCGCGGCCGAGTGATGGCGGTTTACTCGATGATGTTCATGGGCATGGCGCCGTTCGGCGCAATGTTTGCCGGCTTGGTTGCCGAGCGGTTGGGTGCTCCGGCGACCGTCGCTATCGGCGGGGCGGTCTGCATGGCGGGTGCCGCGCTGTTTGGCACGCGACTTCCATCGTTGCGCGCGCAGGCGCGTGAGTTGATCGTCGCCCAGCAGATGGCGGCCGGCGAGCCTGCCGAAGAAGTCACCGGCGGCCCGCTCGCCGCCGAGCCGCGGGCGTGAGGTTGGCTTTAGCGAGATCATGCTGAGCGCGCTGTCATGCTGTCATGCTGAGCGGAGCGAAGCATCTCGTCAGAAATCAAGGAGATCCTTCGCTTCGCTCAGGATGACCCGTTGCCTTGCTTGAAACCCCCAGCCCCGACGATTACGATGGGTTGCTGCTCGCCGACCGGGCAGTGTCAAGGTCTCTCAATCACCACAACTCTTCGCGAGGGAGTTCTTGCTATGGTCAGGAAGATGAGCCTGCTCTTGGGGTTAGCGGCGGTGCTGCTCGCAGCGGGCGCCGCCTGCGCCCAGGTCGTTATCGCCGACCAATTCTATGGCAGTGGAGTCCACCGGTATTTCTCCGGCGACTTACGCTCGGCCCACGGCGACTTCACCGCGGCCATCCAGGCTGGGACAGACGACCCGCGGCCGCATTACTACCGCGCTTTGACGTACATGCGGATGGGCCGCCAGGGCGAGGCCCGCACCGACTTGCAGAAAGCGGCGGACCTGGAAGCGGCGGACATCAATAGCTCCTATGAGGTAAGCAAGTCTTTGGAACGCGTCCAGGGCGGGCTGCGGCTGCAGCTTGAGCGGCATCGCAGGCAAGCCCGCGCGATCGCTCAGCAGCGGCAAGCGCAACAACGCCGTGAACGCTATTCCGCCGCGCGCCGGTTCGAGGCCCAGCGTGTGGAACGTGCCAGCGCGATGGAAGAACAACCACGCGCACGGGCGGCCGTCCCCCCTGTAGTAGATGCACCCTTCCGCGACGACGCAGCGCCCGCACCCTTTTCGGCGGCGCCCGCAGACGATGCCAGCCCGTTCGGCGCCCCTCCGGCCGCAGAAAGGCCGACGGTTGAGGCGGAGGCGCCTTTTGGAGGACCGCCGGCCGCCGCTGAAGAACCGGCTGACGCGGCCGCTAACCCGTTCGGCGGTCCGCCAGCAGAGCGAGAGCCGCCTGCCGAGCAACCGGCCGCACCTCCGAGCAATCCGTTGGATGCACCGATGACTCCGGCGGACGGCGCGGGGGACGCGCCCGCTGCGCCTTTTGGTCCCGCATCTACGCCTGCTGATGCAGCCGAGGACGCGGCCGCAAATCCATTCGGCGCTCCGATCACTCCGGCCGCAGAGCCGGGGAATGCTGCGGATGCGGCAACCGCCAATCCGTTCGGCGGGCCGCCGGTTACCGCCACCGAAAATGCGGCCGATGGCGGCGTGAATGTGACGGCCGACAGGGCGCTCGGTAGACCAGCCGGGGCAAGTGCCGCAGCGGCTGCCGGCGGACAGGCTGGCCCCGCAAAACCCAGCGCAAGCGGCGGGCTTTTCCGCGCCCTGAGGCGCGCGACCGGTATCGACGCCGCGGCTGACGTTGTCGGATCTGCCGCGAAGGCACTCCCCCTTGGTGGATCTCGCTCCGGAAGCGTGCGTCAAAAGGTAGTGCCCGGCGGAATTCCATTTGGAGCGCCACCGGCCGCAGGCGGCGCTAAAGCGCAGCCCATGCGGGACCAGGACAGCGATCCTTTCAACGACCCGGCGCCATCCAACGCCGCGCCACCAACAGCGGACAATCCGTTTGGGCCCGCCGACGGCGCAGCCGCTCCGGCGGATAATCCCTTCGGCCCACCGGCCGGCGATGTGCAGCAGGAACCCCCGCCAGGCGCCAATCCTTTCCAAGACGACCCGGTGCAACCCGCCCCGGCTTCGTCCAATGCGCCAAGATAAGAAGCGGTCTTAAAAGCGTTGCATCGCGGCTACACCGCGGCAGCAGTTGCGCCGCGTTTTTTCTCGCGCGGCTACCGACCTAGCCTTTGCTTGCAACCGAGCGGCAGCGGGAACAGAATAGGTGTCCCACCCAAGGTTCGCGGATGGTCAATAGTCCTGCCTTCCGTGATGGTATTCTCTCTCATTCAGTGTTCCGGAGCTTATGCCCAATAGCCGCTCTTACATCTGGTTTCAAAACCGCCTGCCGGCCTCGACAATCATTCGCGGTTGCTTGGCCCTTTTGGCGATTTCGGGCGTGGTAACGACGTCGCAGGCCGCGCCGCAGATCAAAAACGTCAACCTCCGCGGCATTCAGTCGGGAGGAACGACCGTCTTAGCAATCGACGGCGAAGGACTGACATCCGACACCAGGCTCGTCCTCGGCCTGCCGGTGGCCGCTCAAAACGTGAAGCCGAGCGCAACCGATCGGCGGATCGAGGTGGAGTTGACGCTTCCCGAGAAAGTACCGTCCGGGCTGTATCTCCTGCGCGCGCTCAACGCGGATGGCGTTTCGAACGGTGTCCCTGTCGGCGTCGATTCACTCAGTCAATCGGTCATCACCGACCGTATCGAAACGCTGCCGGCCGCGTTGACCGGATCCGTGTCAGGCGACCAGTCGACAAGGGCGACCTTCGTTGGGAAAAAGGGTGAAACGATCACCGTCGAGATCGAGGCCCGCCGGCTGTTGAGCGAATTGAACCCGGTCATGCACCTCTACGACGCGCGCGGCGTGCAAGTCGCCTGGGCGCAAAGTGACAGGCGGCTTGCCGGCGACGCTCGACTGACGGCAACCCTTGCGGCCGACGGCGAGTACACGGTCGAAGTCCACGACGCACTGTATCAGGGGCGCTCACCGGGGTACTTCCGGCTCAAGATAGGCCAGTTCGCTTCCGCCGACATGGCCTACCCGTCGGCAATCAAGCAGGGCACACAAGCTCTGGTTCAACTGTTGGGGACGAACCTAGATTCCGATACGAAGATCGAAGTTCAGGCTCCTCCAGCGCCGCGATTCTTTCCCGTCCCGGGATCCGAAAGCTTGAAACTGACCGGCATTCGTCCGACGCTATCGTCGAGCGAGTTCGACGAAGCGGTTGAGGCGCCTTCGACGAGCGGCGACCTGCAAACGATCGCGGTTCCCTCCGGCATTCATGGACGATTGCTGACCCGGGGCGAAGAGGATCGCTTTCGCATCACCGCGGCCGGCAGCCAAAAGCTGCGGCTCGAAGTTTACGCGCTGCGTCTCGGGTCGCCGCTCGATGCCGTGCTGACTGTTTACGACACGTCGGGCAAGAATGTCCTCGCCACCAACGACGACCAGCCCAGGATGTCGGACTCGGCTCTCGATTTTACGGCGCCCGCCGATGCCAAAGACTTGGTCGTTGGTCTCAAGGACCTGATCGGCCGCGGCGGCGGCGACTATGTCTATCGACTGACCGTCCTCCCGCAGGATCGCCCCGACTTCTCGCTGGCACTCGCCGACGAACGTGTGAACGTTCCGCGCGGCGGCCGGGCGCTGGTCCGCGTTGCCGTCGAACGGCGCGGGTACAACGGACCGATCGATCTGTCGTTCGACGGCTTGCCGCCGAGCATCGCCGTTGAAAACGCGCAGATCGCGGCCGGTAACAATATCGGACTGGTTCTCTTATCGGGCAGTATGGATTCCGGAGACCACGCAACAGTACGGTTGGTTGGTCGGGCGACCGAGCCACCAAGCACCGGAGACGTGATACGAACGGCGATGCTTGCCCCGAATCCGCTAACGCAGCAACAGCCGTGGCTGCGCGAAGAGATCGCCGTGGCGCTGGCCAAGCCTGCGCCGCTGCAACTTGCCTGGGAGCCTGCGACAACAAGTTTGCCACTCGGCGACAAGCTCTCATCAACGGTCAAAGCGACACGCGCTGCGGGCATGACCGGAGCAGTGCGGCTTTCGCTGGTCACTACTCAACAACCGCCGAAGAAGACCATCAAGGAAAACAATCAAGACAAACAAGTGGACGATGTCGGGCGGACGTTGCGGCTGGAGGGGACGCCTGCGATCGCGGCCGACCAGACCGAGACGGTTGCCAATACGATCGTTCCGGCGGATCTGCCGGAAGTCACGTACGGCTTGGTTTTGCGTGGTGAGTTGCTCAGCGCCGATGGCAAGCAAGTCGTGGCGACGGCGTACGCCCCTGTGCTATCCGCCCGACCGGCGCGGCCGGTGTCGGTGGCGCTGTCGAGCGCCGAGACGATCGAGGCGCGCGCCGGGCTGGGCGAGACGGGCAAGTTCACCGGAAGCATCGCGCGGCAAGCTGGTTTCAATCAACCGCTCCGCGTGACGCTCGAGGGATTGCCGGCCGGAGTGCCTTCGCCGTTTGCAGACGTCGCCGCCGACGCCAACGAGTTCGAGTTGGCGGTGCGACTACCGCATGGAATGAAAGCCGAAGCGTTGAAAAACGTATACCTGGTCGCGGTCAGTTTGGCGTCGCCCGGCGATCTGGAGAATGCGGTCCGAACCAACCGCGTACCCGTAACGCTCAACGTAGTCGCCGGCGAGAAGCCGCCGGCCGAACCGCCGCTGCGGATCTTCGAAGACGAAGAAGAATTCGCCAACAGCCTCAATCAGGGCGGCGGACAAGTCCGCTTGGAGGGAGGTCAGAAGTATTCCGGCGCCGCAAGCGTTCGCGTCACGCCCGACCAGCGGTTCAATCCCGCGTTGCCGAGCTTGGGCGTAAAGATTCGCAAAGATCCCGGGGCAGGCGAATACCGCTACCTGCGATTCGCCTGGCGCAAGCAAGGCGGCAACCAGATTTGTTTACAGCTCAACCACGACGGCGCTTGGGGCCCGATGCCGGGTGGCACAGGGGCGAAGTTCCGCTACCATGCCGGGCCAGGCGATTGTTTCGGCGCGTCGCTGCGGGTCAATCCGCGAGTTCCCAACAGAATGACCCTCGTCACGCGCGACCTGTACGCCGATTTCGGCGAGTTCACGTTGACCGGCTTGGGATTATCGCCAATCGATGGCCAATTTGCCTTGTTCGATCATATTTACCTGGGCCGCACCGTCGACGATTTGGACAGTGTGAAACCGGAGAAGTAGCCGTCGTTGTCTTCGCTTGCGAGGTAATGATGAAATGAGAATCGCGGCCCGGTACATCATCTTTGTCGTTTGCGCGCTCGCGATTCAAACCGTCGAAGCGCAATCGGCCGAGCGTAAAACCACTGTCGCCATCGTCGGCGACGCTTTCCACATCAACGGCAAGCCGACGTACCAAGGCCGCATGTGGAAGGGCAAGAAAATCGAAGGGCTGTTGCTCAATTCCCGTGTAGTGCAGGGCATCTTCGACGACCTCAACAAAGAGACGCGCTCGCAATGGGCCTATCCTGATACGGGCAAGTGGGACCCCGATCGCAATACACGCGAGTTCGTGGCGGCGATGCCCGAATGGCGCAAGCACGGCCTGTTGGCCTTTACAATTTCGTTGCAAGGCGGCAACCCGCGTGGGTATGGTCAGAATCAACCTTGGCACAACTCGGCGATCAATGCCGACGGCACCTTGCGCGGCGACTACATGGACCGCCTGGAAAAGATTCTCGACCGGGCCGATGAGCTGGGAATGGCGCCGATCCTTACCGTGTTTTACTTTGGCCAGGATCAGCGGCTCAAAGACGAGGCGGCCGTCAAGCGGGCGCTGGAAGCGACGATCGACTGGCTGCACGATCGTCGCTACACGAACGTACTCTTGGAGATCAACAACGAGTGCAACATCCGCTACGACCATGACATCCTCAAGCCCGAGCGTGTCCACGAGCTGATCAAGCATGCCCAGCAGTACAGCACTCAGCGTCTTGCTACCGACGCGAGCAAAGGCGGTAAGGAGCCGAAGAGTTCGCCGGCTCGGCTTTATGTCAGCACCAGCTACGGCGGCGGCACGGTGCCGCGCGAGAACGTCGTCCGCTCGGCCGATTTCCTCCTGATGCATGGTAACGGTGTTGAGGACCCCGCCCGCATCGCCGAGATGGTCCGCCAGGCCCGTCGCGTGCCCGGCTATCGTGCTATGCCGATCCTCTTCAACGAGGATGACCACTTTGACTTCGACAAACCCATAAACAATATGGTCGCGGCCATCGGGGAGTACGCCTCCTGGGGCTACTTCGATCCCGGCGAGCGGAACTACCGCGACGGCTACCAATCCCCGCCGGTGAACTGGGACATCAACACCGAGCGCAAGAAGGCTTTCTTCCGGCTGGTCAAAGAAATCAGCGGCGAGTAGCGGCCTCTGGTGGGCGGCGGAAGCCTTTGGAGTGCGGCGACTTATCGCCGCTTTGGGTTTCAATCAGCTCCGGATCCGCTCAAACCGAGGTTCCTCGAAACCAGCGATAATTCGTAACGGTGCAACATGCCCGACGAAGCATCCAAATCCTGCGTGGAGTGTGAAGGCGTCATGTCGCCCATCGTCATCATGGACAAGACGTACCCCGTGAACTCCTACCGCAGCGCGCAAGGTCTCGAGTACCGTCGCCCCGACGACAGCCGCAGTTTCTGGACGGGAAGATTCCCCACGGCTGGCCCCGTGCAGGCGTTCCTTTGCGAGGAGTGTGGGCGACTTGCTTGTACGGTGTTGCGAGTCGGGCTTGAGCATAATGCTAAACTCGACGCTGGCAAATCCTATCCCGATTCCGTCGCAAAACAATGCCTCGGCTTAGCAGTGAGTGGTGCAAGGCGAGGTTGTATAATATGTGTAGTGGACACAAGAGGTGAGCGATGACCGCACAAGTGATCGGGCTACCGCTGGACACGAATGGTTCGGCGCTTCGCATTGACGAAGGTGCCGCGCGCGTTGGCGACAGCCGCATTGGCCTGGATTTGGTTGTGGAGCAGTACGAGAGCGGAATGACGCCAGAGGACATGGTCCGCGCCTATGACACGTTGGTGTTGGCGGATGTTTACAGCGTCATCGCCTACTATCTACGTCACCGCGATGAAGTGCGGGCCTTCCTGAAGCGACGCCAAGAAGAAGCAGACGAACTGCGGGCGAAAATCGAAGCCGCGCGTCCGAGGATCTCCTCAGAGCAGGTTCTGAAGCGCCAAAGGATTCAGGACAAGTCCGATGCTGCGACTGGCCAGTGATGCCGATGTGCGTGGAGAGATCGTGCGCGGCGTGCGCCGTCGCGTGCCAAACATTGACCTGGTGCGCGTCCAGGATGTCTTGCCGGAACGCACGCCGGATCACGAAGTGCTGACGTGGGCAGCGGGTGAGAATCGAATCGTCATTACCAATGACCGAAACACGATGATCGGCGTCGCGTACCAGCGAGTCATCAGCGGAGAGCCGGTCCCCGGAATCATTGCTACGACTAACAAACAATCCATCGGCGCGGCAATCGACGATATTCTGTTGATCGCAGAATATATGACCGAAGAAGAGGGCAGGGACCAGATCGTCGTATTCCTGCCGTTCCGCGGATAGAAAATGTCCACGGAAATTCAGGTGTCTCACCCCATCAACCCTTCCAACCTCCCCGTCGCATCGCCGAGCACCTCCTCAATATCCTTGGCCCCCATGCGATCAAGCATCGACATCCACAGATTCGCCAGCGGCACTTCCTCTTTCTTGTCGAACAACATGTGCCGGCCGGTTTTGATCGTGCCGCCACCCTTGCCGAGTAACACCACGGGCAGGTCGTTGTGGTTGTGCCGGTTGCCGTCGCCGATGCAGCTTCCGTAAACGACCATTGAATTGTCGAGCAAATTGCCGTCCCCTTCCTTGGAGCTCTTCAGCTTGCCGATGAAGTAGGCGAATTGCTCGAGGTGGAAGCGGTTGATCTTGGCGATCTTCTCCTGCTTCTTCTTGTCGCGGCCGTGGTGCGAGAGATCGTGGTGACCCTCCGGCACTTCCATGAACGCGTAACTGCGATTGCTCCCTTCGTTGGCGAAGATGAACGTGCCGATCCGCGTCGTGTCGGTCTGGAACGCCAGCACCATCATGTCGGCCATCAGCCGCAGGTACTCCTGGTACTCCTTGGGAATGCCGGTTGGCTTAACGACGTTTCCGAGCTCGGCCTGATTTCCCTCCTCGATCCGCGACAGCCGCGCCTCGATCTCGCGGACGCTGGTCAAATACTCTTCCAGCTTTCGCTTGTCGTTGGCGCCCAGCTTGTTCTGCAGTCGCGCCGCGTCCTCGCGCACGTAATCCAAAATGCTCTTTTGATACTTCTTGCGCTCGGCACGCGCCGCCGCGGTGGCCACATCCGAGCTCCCCGAAAACAACCGCTCGAAGACCAGACGCGGATTAGTTTCCGGCGTCACGGGCGTGCTCGGCGTTTTCCACGAGATGTTCGATGAATACGCGCAGCTATAGCCCGAGTCGCACTCGCCTGATTGCCGCCCCTTGTCGCAGCTCAGTTCCAGCGAGGCGAACCGCGTGGCATCGCCCACTTTCTGGGCCGCGAGCTGATCGACCGAGACACCCACCTTAATGTCCGCGCCGCCGGTCTTCTTGGCCTGGCAGCCGGTGAGGAACGTCGCCATCGCGCGGGCATGATCGCCCGGACCATCACCGTTGGCTTCGGCCTTTTCGTGCGCCAAGCCCGAGAGCACCAGCATGTCTTGCTTGAACGGCTCCAGCACCTTCAGCGTCGGCGTCAACTCGAAGGTCTCGCCGGCCTCGCCGGGAGTCCAGTCCTGCATGTGAACGCCGTTCGGAACGTAGCAGAACGCCATCCGCAGAGGCGCCGCCGCGGCTTTGCCATCGGCCACCTGCGCCGGCGCAGCAAAGACCGACGCGATCGGTCCCATGCAATCGAGGACCGGCAACGCCACCGCAGCGCCCACACCACGCAATAGCGTTCGTCGCGAGACTTTCGAAAGACTCATCTGCGTGCTCCTTTAGTCGCGAAGGGCTGCCCTATCTCGTTCCCAGGCTCAGCCTGGGAATGCGCTGCATGGCAGGCTCTGCCTGCCGACCTTCTATTCTTGCGAGGCAGAGCCTCGCAAGCAGTGTGTTCCCAGGCGGAGCCTGGGAACAAGGTAGTTACTCGCTCTTCGTCACCGCCCCGCGCTTTTTCTGAAACGCATCGCTGCGAACAATCTCGATCACCAGGCCGGAGAATCTGTACTCATTCTTCTCCGTCGCCTGGGCAATGCGCTCGATCGTACACTCGTCGAATTCTTCCAGTCCGCGCCCCAAGGCATATGTCAACATTCTGTCGGTCAGGCAACGCACAAACAACCCGGGCTTGGCCGCGAGCAGCTTTTTGAGCTCTTCCGGACCGTTAAAGGCCTTGCCCGCGCTCAATTGGCCCGCAGCGTCGATCCCATGCGGGCCGTCCTTATCGCGCCACGCGCCAAGGGCGTCAAAGTTCTCCAATCCAAATCCAATCGCGTCCATTCGCGTGTGACATACGGCGCAGGCGGCATTCGAGCGATGTTGCTCCATCCGCTGCTTGAGCGTCCCTCTCAGCTCCGCGCCCCCTTCGGCAAGCTCCGGCACGTCGGGCGGCGGAGGTGGAGGTGGTGTGCCCAGCAGATTCTCCAGCACGTACTTGCCGCGTTTCACCGGGCTGGTGCGGGTGGGATTGCTGGTCATCACCAGTACGCTCGCCATCGTCAGAATACCTCCGCGTCGCCGCATCGCGGGCTGATCGTCAGCAAGCTGCACCTTTTGAAACTCTTCGCCGTGCACGCCCTCGATTTCATAGTGCTTTGCCAGCCGCTCGTTGAGGAACGTGAAATCCGCGTCGATGAAGTTGAGCAAGGTCCGGTCTTCTCGCATGACCGCCGCGAAGAACAGATCGGTCTCTTGCTGCATCGCCTCTCGCAAGCTCTCGTCGAAGCTCGGAAACAGCTCTTTGTCCGGCGTCATCGCCGCCAGCCGCCGCGTCTGCAACCATTGGCCGCCGAAGTTTTCGACAAGCGACTCAGCCTTCGGGTCTCGGAGCATGCGGCGAACTTGCGCCTCGAGGTTGCTGTCCTGCCGCAATGCTCCGCGCTTGGCCAGATCGTACAGCTCCTGATCGGGCATCGTGCTCCAGAGGAAGTACGACAGCCGCGTCGCCAGCTCGAAATCGTTGAGCGCGTAGCTATTGCCCGGCGAGTCGGCCGCCGGCTCTCCCTCGATGCGATACAAGAAGTGCGGCGAGACCAGCACCGCCGACAGCGCCACTTGAATCCCCCGCTCGAACGGCTGGCCATCCTTGTCGCACGCTTTCCAGAACTCCATCAGCCGATCGACTTCTTCGTCGGCAAGGGGCCGGCGGAAGGCGCGCTCGGCGAAATTGGCAATAATCTTCCGCGCACAATCGACGCGGCCCTCGGTACGCGATTCCCGGTCTCGTTCCGCTTGCCGGCGGGCTTCGTCGCGCCGCTTGCGCGCCGCCTCGCGGTCCACCTCGTTCATCGGCCGGCGGCGCGGGCGGATGATGATCGGCCGTTCGGGCGCCGGTGTGCAGATCATGATCCGCTTGTGCGACTCTGGCAGCGTATCGGGGTCCAATCCCAGTGGCCCTTGCAGTTCGACGTACTGCACGTACAAGTTCCGGTCGCCTGGCCGTTCGCCTTTTTCGACTTCGTCCTTGGTCTTAGAGTAGTCGTTGAGATAGGCGACACTAATCTTCGCCGCGCCGCGACTCGCTTTGACCTTGGTTTTATAACCGATCGCGTTGTGCCTTTGATTGGCGACTTCAAACTGCCTGAGCTCCTTGTCGTCGAGCCGCACCGACATCTTGATCGCCTCAGGCCCGGCCTGGTCGCCGCTGGCCTGCACCGTCAACAGATACTCTCCGTCGCGCGGCACATCGAGTCGAATGCTCGCCTCCCCCTCGCTGAAAAAACTGCGCGCGTCCTCCTCGATCGGATTCCCGGCCCCCTCCAACCGCGCCGCCAGCACTCGTTGCGCCGGCGCCTTGTCCGGATCGTCCACGACAATCGCCTTCTCGACAATCGTCTCCGCAGCCGCCAGGTACTTCTCCAACAACATCGAAGGCATCGATAGCACGTCGCCGATGTTGTCAAACCCGTAGCCGACGTCGTCGCTAGGAAAATCCTCGGCCGGCTTGAAGTCCACGCCAATCAGGTCGCGAATTGTGTTGTTGTACTCCGCCCGGTTGAGACGGCGAATCGTCACGCGGCCCGGGTTGAGCGGTCCGGAACACACGGTTCGCGTCAACTCGGCCTCGATCCATTCGGCGATGGCGGCCGCTTCTTCCGGCTTGGGGCGCACGTCATGATCCGCGGGCGGCATTTCGCCGGCTTGCAGCTTCGCGGCCGCTAAACGCCACGCCTTGCGCGCGCCGAGCAGCGAACCCGCATGCTTGAACTCGGTTAGCGCGATACCGGCCTCGGGCTCGTCGGGCCCGTGGCAATCGGCACAATACGTTTGAACAAATGGGACGATCTTGCCGCGGAAAAAAGCATCGGCTTCGCCCGCTGCCGGGCGACTCGAATCGGCAGTTTCAGCATCTTTCGACGCCGATTCGTCGCCGACTTCAGCCGCCAGGCGGGCCGGCCAACCGGTCGCCAGAGCGACGACAATTAGAAGCACGCCCACCGCCGCGCAGACCGCGATCCGAGGCAACAGAACACCGCGTCGCGCAGATGGAAGCGGGCGACTCATGAGCAACAAGCAGGATTAGGCGGGTTTCGGCAGAGGCGGGGGCCGCTCGGTTCAAACCGCAGGTCCAAACCTACGGCCGGGACACACCATTTACCACGCGGGCAACGCTAGGGTTTCGTCAATCGACGGCAATTCTTGCCTTCGAACTACTATCTACGCGGCCGGTGCACCTACCAAGCAGAGGTATAAGCGGGCGTTTATTAGACCATATCTAAACGGATACGTCCAGCGTTTCACGGTCATTCTGCCAGCGTTTCACGGTCATTCTGAGCGCAGCGAAGAATCTCGCAGCGAAGAATCTCGAAGCGGAGCATCTGCGAGGGGCCAAGGAGATCCTTCGCTTCGCTCAGGATGACAGCCCGCCGCTGCTAACCCCCTGCCGCCTTTAACGTTCCTGCCGTCTTCCGGGTCAGATCTTGATCTTCCAGCCGGCTTATGTGCAAAACGCGCGCATAATTAAGCAGTGAAGACGCGGCGGCGGGCCGACTAAACCAATAACCGTCCAGTGGATTCCCTAATTGGCCCAACCCTCAAGGTCGCGGCCAGCCAACAAGGACCAACGTATGCAGGTCGCACTCCGGATCATACTCGGCGGATGTTTGTTCTTGCTCGTGGGCGGCTTTACGCCGCTCAAAGCACAGGACAGCGCGACCGCGCCCGAAAATGTCTCGGCAACGACCGCGAAAGACGGCGACTCGTCATCGGCCAACGCCTCGACTTCGGCCGACGACACCCGCTGGCGCTACAAGCAGCACGATGGACACTGGTGGTACTGGCTGCCCAGCAACCGCTGGGTGGTCTGGTCTAACGGTGATTGGGTGGATCCGCCCATGCACGCCATCGAGAGCGACCGCGCCCAAGGCCCGCAATATCAAACGGCCCCGCAATACATCGCGCCCTCGCCGGCTGCGCGCCTCCTGCAGCCGCGGCCGCGAAGCTGGTACTACACCGGCCGCGTCTACGACGGACCCTATTACTATTACGACGAGTTCTACGAGCCGTATGGCGGTGCTCGCCCCTACCCCTACTATCCGGAGCCACGTCCCTATACCCGCCGACCATACAACGCCGGTCGCTATCCGTACTACGCCCAGCCCGGTGTCGGCGTCTCAATCGGTGGCGGCAGCGGCGTGGGAATCGGAATTGGGTTTTAGCTTCGTGGGGCAGACATTCCTGTCTGCCGAAACGATGGCAGAC
>JBBDYH010000150.1:0-30607 GCA_040901795.1 Pirellulales bacterium | reverse complement strand
ACAGGAATGTCTGCCCCACACCGCCTCATGCCCCCACCGGCACGGTCGGCTCGCCGCCGTCCTCCATCCATACCCAGCCGTATTGCGTGTTGCTCGGCGATGGGTTTTGCCGATACTCGCGTCGTAGTTGCGTGAGCTTATCGGCCTGAATCGCCTGCCGCTTCGCCTTAATGTCGATGCCAAACAGCTTCGCCGCGTTGCCGCCAAAGATCTGGTCCTTCACCTGATCGGTAAGCTGCGCGTAGCCGTACTTCTTCATTAGCTCTTCGGGCATCTTCAATCGCCGCAATCTTTCGATCTGGCTCTGCGGTGAGCCATTCCAGATCGAGTCGGTCCCCCATAGCACGTGATCAGCGCCCGCCACCTGGATCATCTGACCTAGCATGTGCAGCGCGACGATCGGGTTGGCCGACGAGGTCATCTGAAACGTCGAGCCTAGCTCGAAATACACGTTCTTCAGGCCGCCTTCGCGAACGATCCGCATCAGATCGCTGGTCCACGGAATATACTGCGGATCATCGGTCTTCTTGTTCTCAACGCGCTCGCCGGTGCCGCGCGCAATACCGCCCATCCCGCGATAGGCCGAGTGGTAGATGATAAAGTTCAGGTCCGGCCAGTCCTTGGCCGCCTTGGCCACATCCAGCGGCATGCAGGCCTTCTCGTTGAAGAACCCCAGCGGCAGCCCTTTATGTACGCAACAATTCTTAATGCCTAGTTTCGTGGTCCGTTCCCAGAATGGATAGGCCACCTTCTCATCATCGAGAAACCACGCCTGATCGCCCAACTCGGCGCCGGTGTACATTTTCCAGGCGTCGATCTTCAACTCCTTGACCTGCCGCTCCATCTCCTCGAATTCTGAGGGGCCAAGGTTTGGCCGAAGTAAGCCATGCGACAGCACGCGCTGGCTGCCGGCCAGATCATTGACGTACGCCCGCGTCGCCACCATCTGATCCGGCGGCAGCGGGTTCTTGTCCCACTCGCGGCTCGGCACGCCGCTGATCACGGCCATCACGGTGTCGCTGTCGCCAAAGACTTCCTTGACGTAATGGGCCCGGTTCAACAGGTCCAGGCTCTTCTCCGTCGAGCCGGCGAACGGCCGCAGCATCTGGAAGAACCGCACCGTGGCCCTTCCTTGCGGAGTATCGTCGTACCATTTGTGGCTGACATCGACGTGGTGCGTCTGCACGTCGAAAATGAACTGATCCTTGGGCCACTTCTCTGCAAAGGCCTGTTGATCTTCGACCTCTTCGGCGCTCACCTCATAGCAATCGCCAAACACCTGATTAAGCGCGACCAACGCAGCCGCGACTCCGCTGCCAGTGCGCAAGAATGACCGCCGATCGACCCCCTGCCGCTTGGCCGCGCGCTCGCTGATCTCCCTGAGCCGCGCCTCGTACTGCTTCTGCTGCGGCGATTGCGGCGGCGGAATGAACTCCTCGTTAGACGCTATCCGCGCCGGTATCGGCAACGGGTCATCACCACCCGCATCGAGCTCACACTGGCGAATCCACATGATTTTGGAGTGCGATGACTCGTCATCGCTTTTGGACTGCGGCGACTTGTCGCCGCTTTCTTTTTCAATCCGCTTTCAATTCTTTAGGTCTACCGAGATTCAAAGCGTTGACAAGTCAACGCACTCCTTTGGACTGCGGCGACTTGTCGCCGCTTTCTTTTTCAAACCGCTTTCAATGCCGTTACGCCCTCTGAAATCCACAGCGTTGACGAGTCAACGCACTCCAAGTACGTCAAAGTCGTCAACAATCCGAATTCTGTCCGTTTTGAAGCCGTAGATCGTCTTGACCTGCCCCGGCGAAGTCGTTCGCTCAAACCAGGCCGCCGAGCACCAGCGATACTGATTCGCGATCGCTACCAAACCGTGGTGAACGGCATTCTGATGCACGTAATTGAGCCGCGCCAAATACGATTGCTCGTAGGTTAGCTCAGTCTCCCAGAAGTTATACCAGACCTGTCTGCCCGTCACGTCGTCGCGGCGATTAACGGCTCGCGCTGTGTCCGCATGCAGATGGACCAGAAACGGCCTGAGCGTCGCCGCGTCCTTTATGGCATGCGCAACGAAATGGTAGTGATTTGAGAAGACCGCCCATGCTTCGAGTTGCCAGTCGTACTCCTTCGCCTTTGCCAGCAATTCGGCTTCCAGCAGGTCCAACAATTCAATTTCGCGGAAGTAATGCTGCTTATTCAACGTCCCAGCCGTGACGATGTAAGTTCCCTTACCGGCCAGCCGGTGCAACGGCGCATGCGGCCAACATTTGGAGTGCGGCGACTTGTCGCCGCTTTCTTTTTCTATCACCGCCGGCTTCTTTATGCACTCCAACCTCGCGACCAGACGCTCTACCTCATCGATTTGAAGCGAACTCAAAGTTCCAATTCGCTGCGCAAGCCCGGCAATTCGATCAGAGTTTGGACTGCGATGACTCGCCATCGCTTTCCCTTTCAATCAGCGTTCGAATATCTTACGTCGTCACCAGTGCCAACCGCATTTGAAATCCAAAGCGGCGACAAGTCGCCGCACTCCAACTATTCCCACACCACTTCCATCCATCCGTTCTGCATCTCATCCCAGGTCTGCAAACCCCAACCGACTTCCTTCGTCGCGTCCGGGTTGCGCGGGTTGTCGGCCGAGTTGTCCCAGGTGCCGCTCCAAGTCAGCTTCGTACCCTTGGGTATCCGCAATGGCTCGTCAAACCGATAGATGCTCTGCCAGTTGAAGTCGTAATCCGGAACCGAAAGCAACGTCTCCGTCTTGCCGTCGGGATAGCGCGCCACATACTTCGCGCTTGTGCCCCGCAGATGCATGTGCGGCATGAAGGACAAAACCAACGCGTCCTCCGGGAAGGTGAACGTCAACTGGCCGCGATGATTCGCCACCCCAGGCGGAATCCTGAACGCTGGGTTGTTCAAGATGTTCATCGCCACCACATGCTCGGGTTTCGTTTCGGCGAAGACGATGCCGACGCTCGATCGGTCGGTCTGCTCGACGCCATTGGGCGTATAGTGCACCTCGAACATCAACTTCGACCCGGCAGGAATTAGCTTCGCCGTGCCCGGCTCGTACACCGAAGGCATATCGCCCGGCGCCCAGCCGGCCAACGTCCAGGCCGTCCCGTCCCGCTCGTACGGTCGCCGCTGTCCCGGCTTCATGATGTAGACCAGCATGTGATGCACGACCGCGCGGTTGCCCGGACGGCATTCGGCGGCCTGCACCCACATGTCCTGTTCAAACTGTGGATCGATGACAAACCGTTGATAATCGAGCACGCCCGCCGCCGGCACCTTGAACTCTTCGGCCATCGTGAGGATCTTGTCCGGCTGACCGATGCTCCAGCCCTCGACGAACTTGCGCGGCGGCGGCAGGTCGCGCTCGTCTCCTTGCGGTGCGCCCTTGTCAATCCACGCCAATAATGTGTCGCGCTCCTCGGGCGACAACCGGCGGTGATTGGCAAACTTGCCATACCGCGGGTCGGCATGCCATGGTGGCATTCGCTCCTGCAGAACTGCTTCGCGAATCCGCCGCGTCCGCTTCTTGACGTCGTCGAACGTCAACAGCGAGAACGGCCCGATCTCGCCCGGCCGATGGCATTCCTGGCAGCGCGCCTGAAGGATCGGCGCGACATGTTTGGCAAATGTCACTTCGTCCTCAACGCGCGGCTTCGAGGCTCGCTCGATCGGGCAACCCGAGACGTCGGTTTCGGTCGTCGAGATCGTTTCTCCTGCCAATAGTTGATCGATTGCGTCCTTCAGGTCGCGGCTCGCCGGCTTCTCGCGGCGAAATCCCAGTCCATATTGGTCGTCAATCCGGCCACGGTAGCGGATCACGCGGTCCGCATCGAGCAGGAACGCCTCAGGAGTCCGCTTCGCGCCCAGTGCATCCGCCGCCCGATGGTCAAAGTCCTTGAGCACCGGAAACGGCACTTCGCGTTCCTGGGCGTGAGCCGAGACGCTCGTGAAAGAGTCCTGCTGGCTGGAGTTGATCGCCAGGAATTGCACGCCCTTCTCCGCGTACTCCTTGTGCAAGTCAATGAGCGTCGGCACGTAGACGTTGGCCAATGGGCATTCGGTGTCGACAAACACCACGACGAGCGCCTTCTTGTCCTGGTAATCGGCCAACGACCGCGGCCGGCGGTGAATGTCCAGGAGCCGAAAATCAGCAACCGCAGCACTGGCGTTCGCGGGCGAATTGCCTTTTTCGGCCGAGAATGCCTCAGCCACCGTTCCAAAAGCCAGCACGCCAAACAGCACAGTTTTGAGCGTCAACAACACAGCAGGATTCTCCGGTTCAGAGTGCGAAATACCGGCTAAGACGGGCGGCAATGCACCCAGCCGGCACGCCCCCCAGATTAACATAAATTGTCCTGCTTAGAACTAGCAGTTCGCCGTTGGAGTTCAAGCTTTAGCTTGCTAGCTTTGTGCTCCACGGTCGGCTGGCGGGGCTGTAGCAGAGCGAAGCCCTGGCTGGCGCGCTAAATATAAAACGGATCGCCTTCTTTTTGCGGCCGAATGACCGCCATCACAAGCGACAGCGCCAGCACCGTACCGAACGTCAGCAGCGAAAGTTCAAACATGGGAAGAGTTGCGGATAACCGCCGTTAAAACGATACTTGTCGAAACCAGTCTCTGGATGTACGGATGCTGCCACGAAAGGGTCACACGGTTAGCCCAGTCCAAAAAAACTGCAGGAGACGCGTCCGCTGCCGCGGCGTGCAGCCGCGTCAGCGAACCAAGTCTTCCTGCAGGTTCGATGGGCCAGTTTCAGTTCGTCCGCTTAGAACCCGCTGATCCCGAAACTGAAGTTCCGTCCGCCGATAAACAGGCTCGACGACGAATACGGGTAATAGCCATAAGTCTGATATACCGGATAAGACCGGTACACCCGAGGCGAGTAATACGACGAGTACCCGCCATGGTGCCAATGCCCACCATGATGAGCATGCCCGTAATGATGGCGATAGTGATGACGGCCATGATGGCCATGGTGGCGATGATGCCCATGATGACCATGATGCCCATGATGACCATGATGGCGGTGTCCATGATGCCGGCCATCAGCCAGTGCATCCGAGCTGGAGAAGGCAAACAGACCGGCCACGGCTAAGCAGCTTGCGAACAGTAACTTCTTCACGGCGGGACTCCTGTTTCAAATGCGGTGTGTGCGGGCCGGCTCTCGTTCGGGGCGTCGGCCGCCCTGGCTCTGCCGTTGTAGCGACAACGCACACTCCGTGCCATATACTGAACTTCAACTAAACGAGCAAGATCGCCCATGTTTTTCGCTCCGGCGCAATGGCCACTTCCGTCGACTCGCGTTGCGAACGACATCGGCTTGATGGCGCGCTGTCGTCATTTCAACTCGACTTGCCCTGCTTATGGCCACCGGTATGTTTTAAGTAGCGTGGGTGTAGTCGTCCCCCGCGGTGGACGAACATCACGAACATCACGCGCAACGTGATGACTACACTGACGCCGCCCGACCAAATGACGCAAGGCCGCCAAAACGATCCCAGCCGCCGGTGGATCGTTCTGCTTGTGGCTGCCTTGGCCGCCTGGGGGCTGTACCACGCGGTGGGGGCGTTTTTGTTCAACAAGGATGTGCGACGCGGACTCGTTGTGTTTGCCTGCATGGCCTTGTTTTTGGCCTTTTGGCTTTTGCTCTTGATGGTGCGGAAAAAACGACGAGAGCGGGATACCGGTTGACGCCAGGTCACGAGACAGCAGGTCGCCAGACATTATTGAAAACCAAAGCGACGACAAGTCGTCGCACTCCAAAGGCCACCAGACACCAGACACCAGACACCCCGCAACCACATGGCTTCCCCCGTCACAATACCGATCCGGCGACGCGTCGCCTGCGAAGTTCCCGACGCCCGCGCGGTGTCGGGTCTCTCGGTTGGCCAGTATCTCGTCCGCCGGCTGCGCGACTACGGCGTCCGCGACGTGTTCGGCATTCCGGGCGACTACGTCTTGACGTTCTACAACTTGCTCGACGAGAGCCCCATCAACGTCATCAACTGCACGCGCGAGGACTGTGCCGGCTTCGCGGCCGACGCCTACGCACGGATCAATGGAATCGGCGCCGTCTGCGTGACGTATTGCGTGGGGGGGTTGAGCTTGTGCAACAGCGTGGCCGGCGCCTACGCCGAGAAGTCCCCCGTTGTGGTGATCAGCGGTTCGCCCGGCCTCAGCGAGCGGATCAACAACCCGCTGCTGCACCATCGCGTGCGCGACTTCCGCACCCAGCTCGAAGTCTTCGAGAAGCTTTGCGTCGCCGGGGCGGATCTCTCCGATCCGCGGACGGCCTTTCACGAGATCGACCGCGTGCTCGATGCTGCGATGCGCTACAAGCGGCCGGTGTATCTGGAGCTGCCTCGCGACCAGGTCAACGTCGTGCCGCAAGCGCCCTATCAATACAAGCTGGTCGAACCCAAGAGCGACCCCGACGCGCTGGCTGAAGCGGTTAGAGAATCGGTCAACTGGATCCAATCGGCCAAACGGCCGTGCATCCTGGCCGGCGTCGAGATCCATCGCTTCAACCTCCAGGACGACGTGCTGGCCCTGGCCGAAGGCTCGCAGCTTGGAATCGCCGCCGACATCCTTGGCAAGAGCGTGATCAGCGAGGTCCATCCCCTGTACGTCGGGCTGTACGAAGGCGCGCTGGGCCGCGAGGAGGTGACGCAGTTCGTCGAGGACAGCGACTGCCTGATCATGCTCGGCACGTTCATGACCGACATCAACCTGGGGATCTTCACCGCCAATCTCGATCCACGGAACTGCATCTATGCCACCAGCGAACAGCTTCGCATCCGCCACCATCACTTTCATAACGTGCTGTTGGAGGATTATATCCGCGAGCTGGTGACCGCCCGCCCCAAGGCCGCACGCCGCACGCGGCCGCCACAGCCGCACCTGGCCGGCGAGCCGTTCGAGCTGCGTCCGAGCGATCCGATCACCATCACGCGGCTGATGGCGCGGCTTAACGAATCGCTCGACAGCCAGACGGTGGTGATCGCCGACGTGGGGGACGCCATGTTCTCGGCCACCGAGCTGGTGGTTCGCGAGCGGACCGAGTTCATCGCCCCGGCATACTACACGTCGATGGGTTTCGCCGTGCCCGCCGCGCTCGGCGCCAATGTGGCGCATTCCGACTTGCGCGTCGTGGCGGTCGTCGGCGACGGCGCCTTTCAGATGACCGGCATGGAGCTCTCGACGATCGTGCGGCACGGCTTCTCGCCGATCGTGATCGTGCTGGACAACAAAGGCTACGGCACCGAGCGGTTTCTGCACCCGGGCGACTTCAACGACATCAACCCCTGGCAATACCACGAGCTGCCCAAGATTCTCGGCGGCGGCAAAGGCTACGAAGTGCGGACCGAAGGCGAGTTCGACGCCGCGCTCCGCGCCGCCTGGGACGACCGCTCGGCGATGAGCCTGATCCAAGTTCACATCGGCCTTGAAGACCGCAGCACCGCGCTCGACCGTCTCGCCCAGCGGCTGAGCAAGCGCGTGTGAGGTCGCCGTCTCTTGCTCCCAACGGCAACATGAACCACAAACTCTCTTCAGCGCTAGACCAGCTCGGCGTGCCCGATCTGTGCCAGAGTGTGGCGATTGGAGACGCCTGGCACGTGGGAAAAGGTGAACCGCACACCGTGCGTTCGCCAATTGACGGGTCGATCCTCATGGAGATTCATTTTGCCAGCCCCGCCCAGGTGCAAACCGCGATTGACGCAGCGGCCGAGGCCTTTCAGTCATGGCGCCTGGTTCCGGCTCCGGTACGCGGCGAACTGGTGCGCCGCTATGGCGAGCGGTTGCGGGCAAAGAAAGCCGAGCTAGCGACGCTCGTCACCTGCGAGACGGGAAAGATCACCCAGGAGGCCCTGGGCGAAGTTCAGGAGATGATCGATATTTGCGATTTTGCCGTCGGCCTCAGCCGGCAGCTTTATGGCAAAACGATTGCCAGCGAACGGCCGTTACACCGCCTCGCGGAGTATTGGCATCCTTTGGGGCCGATCGGCGTCATCACTGCGTTCAATTTCCCCGTAGCCGTGTGGGCCTGGAACGCGGCCATTGCGCTTGTGTGCGGCGATCCAGTGGTCTGGAAGCCGTCGCAGAAAACGCCGCTTACCGCGTTGGCTTGTCATGCTCTACTCGCGCAGGCAATTGCCGAATTCGACGCCGCGCCGCCGGCGTTGAGTTCCGTCGTCGTGGGCGGCAATGCGGTCGGCGAGCAGCTTGCCGCCAGCACTGCTTTGCCGCTGATTTCCGCGACCGGTTCGGTGCGCATGGGCCGCGCCGTTGCACTGACGGTAGCGGCTCGGCTGGGGCGATCGCTCTTGGAATTGGGCGGCAATAACGGCCTGATCGTCGCTCCGTCGGCCAACCTCGATCTGGCTTTGCGGTCGATTGTATTCGCTGCTGCCGGCACCTGCGGCCAGCGCTGCACCACGTTGCGGCGACTGTTCGCACACGAGTCGATCGCCAACCGACTGCGAGACCTGTTGCTGGCTGTATTTCAACGATTGCCCATTGGCGATCCCACGCGCGAGGACGTCCTCGTCGGCCCGCTGATCGACGCTCGAGCTTTTGAGAACATGCAGACCGCCCTGGCCGCCGCGCGGCAACAGGGTGGAACCGTCCATGGCGGAGAGCGATTGACGGATGGTCTGCCGAGCGGTGGTTTCTACGTCCGCCCGGCGCTGGTTGAGATCACCGCCGACGCGCCGATCATCCAGCAGGAGACGTTCGCGCCGATTCTGTATCTGATGCGCTACGACCGCTTCGAACAGGCGATCGAGCTGCATAACTCGGTCCCGCAGGGCCTGGCCTCGGCCGTGCTCACCGATGATGTTCGCGAAGCGGAGCTGTTTTGCTCGCCGGCCGGCTCCGACTGCGGCATCGTGAATGTGAACATCGGCACCAGCGGCGCGGAAATCGGCGGGGCCTTTGGGGGCGAAAAGGAAACCGGCGGCGGCCGCGAATCCGGTTCCGATTCCTGGAAGCAATACATGCGCCGGGTGACCAGCACCGTCAATTACTCCGACCAACTCCCTTTGGCGCAAGGGATCAAGTTTGCCATTTGATTCGCACGGTGAAGTGGGTCAATCCGTGTTCCATCTCCAACCGTTCCCGTTACGACGCCGTCAAGCTTAGTCCTCATGCAAAGCCTCGCCGCCGTTGGCGGTGAACTGCGAGACGAACACCTCCGGATCGATCGTCTCGGCCACGAAATGCACCGAACCGTCGCCGCGCACCAGGTTCACGCCGCCGGGGTGAAAACTGTAGATCTCGTTATTGTTGTTGAAGTTGATGAGCGGATAGTCGTGCAGCCAGAAGTGGTTCGCGGGATCGGCCCAGCGGGCGCCCGACACGGCGGCGGCGTTGGGTTGCAACTGCCCGTTCAGATAGCGGTTGGGCCGGCCGCCGCATTCAAAGATCATGTAGGTATAGGACAACCCGTCGGCGATCTTGCGCCGCGGCACGAACTCGTCCTTCCGCATAATGCTCCGCAAATCAATGCGCATGGCGCCGTTGTCGCTGAACAGATTGCTCCGCGGACGGATGGCGTTCTGAGCCAGCAGCGTTTTATAGGCGTCGCCGGTTGCGTCGGACATTCTTGAGCAGATGGCGTAGTCCGTGAACCACTCACGCGTCTCGCCGACGCTGGGGCAGATGAACGTCGGAATCGTGGTTCGCGTCGCGGGACGATTGGCCACCGCACTCCAATGCTGACCGAAATCGTAGATGTCGTAAATCGCCTGTTCCTCCAGGTAGGGGAGGATGTAGGCAAAGCCACTGTGCCGGCGCGGCAATTCAATATGCGCCGGCGGAAACACGCGCCGCGCGCTCTCGAAGTTCAAGGTCGCCAACCCAATCTGCCGCAGGTTGCTGGTGCAAGCGGCGCGGCGGGCGGCTTCGCGAGCCGCGTTGATCGCCGGCAGCAACAGCGCGACCAGGACTCCGATGATGGCGATGACGACCAGCAGCTCCACGAGCGTGAACGCTCTGCGCTGGCCGGCTCGATGCGCAAGTTCCATGGCCGCGCTCCCAATTCAAGACAGACGGGAACACAGATCTGCACAGATACGAACAGATAGCACAGACAAAAAGAAAAGCCTAAGCGAGAACGCTTAGCGAGGGAAGGGGCTATGCGGCCGGGATTTGCTACTGCAGCAGCGCGTCGTCCACAAGGTCGCCGTCTTGGGCTGTCAGGATCGAGATCAACACGTTTTCGTCGACGGCCTCGTTAACGAAGCGGACCGTCGCATCGCCGAAGGCAAAGTTCGCCCCGCCGGTGTGAAAACTGTAGATCTCGGCGCCGTACTTGTCGTAATGGTTGACGTAGTTCATCATGCTCGGCGGCGCATTTGAAGGCGGCGGCGATGGAGGATTGACGGAGCTGATATCCACGATCAACAGACTTTGCGGGTGTGCCCAGAGTCCGACTGGACTGTTCGGCGGCACACTGTTCGGCGTCGCAATGCGGCCGACGTAAAGTTGAGGCCGGCCGCCACACTCGGCAAACATGATGGTTTTGGACATGCCGTCGAGCACCTTCGCGGTGCGGCGCTCATCAACCTCGAGGATGATTCCCGGTTCGTAATACAGCAGCGAAGGGCTCATACGGCGAGGTTGATTGGGATGCCGCGCTTGGCCCCCCCGCACGCGATCGTACACAGAGCCATGTACGCCGACGACTGGAGAATAGTCCGTAATTGCGCCGCGATCTTCGCCGACGCTCGGGCAAACGAAGACCGGGACGGGAACGAGAGCGGGACCCCCCGGAGGGTTGACATTGAAGTTTGCATTGACAGGGTGGTTCCAAGACTTACTGATATCATATCGATCCGCTATGCCGGTCTCTTCCAGACCCGGCATAAGATGGATAAAGAAACCATGCATTCCCCCAGACACCGGCTTCCGAGCGGGGGGCAACTTACCAAATTGGTTCTCGTACGACAGCGCAGCCAGTGCGACTTGCCGGATCTTGTTCTGGCAGTCGGTGCGCCGGCCGGCTTCACGGGCCATGTTGACCGCCGGAAGGATCAGCGCCGCCAAGATGCCGATGATCCCGATGACTACCAACAATTCAACCAGAGTGAATCCTGCGGCCTGTCGGCCAAATGCTGAAGATTTCATAGCTCTCTGTCCTTCGTTAACGAACCCCTAACGTCATTTATATACGGGCCAATTGGCGCTGTACAGCAATTCGAGCGCGGGATGGCCAAGAAACCGCAAGGCCGCAGTGCAATTTGGGACCGGAGCCGACCTCGAGCCCGCCGCGGCGGACTGGACTGCTAGTCACCTGTAACCTGGAACTTTGAACCTTGAACCAGGAACTATTCCTGCGGTCCACTGTCGTCCTCAAGGTCTTGAATGTAGCGCCGCAGCCGCTCCAGTTCGTCAGTCACGTGCCGCAGCTTGAGCATGTTCTGGACGCGCTTGACCAGCTCCACCTTGTTGACCGGCTTGCTGAGAAAGTCGTCGGTGCCGCTGTCGACCCCCCGCTCGATATCTCCCCGTTCGTTCAGGGCCGTCACCATCAGGACCATGGTCCCCTTGGTCTTCGGATCGGATTTGATCTTCTTGCAAACCTCGAAACCCGAGAGCTTCGGCATCATCACGTCGAGCAGGATCAGATCGGGCTGAAACGCGGCGACCTTTTCCAGCGTGTCGCGGCCATCGACCGCCACGGCGACTTCGCAATCGACGTCGGCCAGAAATGCCTCCATTAGCTCGACGTTCGGCTGGTTATCGTCGGCGATCAGAATGCGGCTGCGACGCTCGGCAGCGGGCTTGCTAGCAGGCATGGGCGGTTCTCAGGACGGTCGCGGTTGACTCCGAGATTATAGAAGATCGGTTGGCGAATGGGGAATGAGGGAATGGGGAGTGCGGAATGGGAGGCAAGCATTCCCCATTCCGCATTCCCCATTCCGCATTCCTCCGACATTCCCCATTCCCCATTCGGCCATTCCCCATTTCTCCAACTGCCATAGCGGCGATCAGCGGCTGTCACTATCATTCCGCCGCCTGATCAGAGGCCGCCTAATGAGAGCGCCCAGATTAGTGCGAGAATGCCCAGCACGCCGAGGATCACCCACCACAACGAGCGGCCCGACCAGGGGCTCGTCTCCGCGGTGATCCACTCGCCGCACCGTGGACACTGTTCGGCGTCCTCGTACACGTCGGCGCCACAGCGCGGGCACTCGCGTGTCGACGATTCGGTATCGATTTCATCGTCGTCGCCGACGTCCTCGTCGGGGAGCTCGCGGTCGTCGAGATCGTCGTTGGACCAAGGCATGAAGATGAAATCCGAATGACGAAATCAGAATGACGAACGAAATCCGAATGACGAATGACGAACACAGTCGGCCCGCAATCCTTCGTCATTTGGGCTTCGTTATTCGTTCGGCATTCGGGCTTTGGCATTCGTCATTCTAGTTGAGACCGGTCAAGGAGGACCGAACGTGAATTCGCTCAAGCCACTCATTCTTTTGACCATTTTGGGAGGTGTGGGGTTTGGGGTCTACCGGTCACTAAATAAAGGACCGGACGAGCCCCCGGCCGGCACCGACACCTCGGTGAACGCGGCGCCCGAGATTAAGCTGGGCGATCCAAGTGCGTTGACCGCTAAGGATGGAGGGGCGAAAAGCGCGCGTCCGAATCTGCTGCAAGCCGCACCGGGCGGCAGCGCGCCGCCATTCCAAGCTGGCGATGCAGCGCGCGGCACGGCCGCTGAAATCGCGCCGCCGTTCTCTTCAGACTCACAGCGTGCGAGTGCCGGGGACTCGTCTCGGGCCTTGAATTCCGGCTCGGTTAACGACGGCGTCGCCCAGGCCTATGCACAGCCGACTACGAATCCTTTCGGCGGACCCACCGACCCGCTCGCCGGCCGGGCGGAAGCCGATCCGGCCGGCGCCGCCACGCGTCAAAACAGCGCGATGGGAACGGAATCGTTTATCGCCGCCTGGCCCACGATTCAACCCAAGCTCGCCGCCGGTCAGCTCCGCGAGGCGCTGAAAGACTTGACGGCCTGGTACAACCATCCGTCGCTCACATCTTCGGAGCAGCAGATGGTGACCGGGCTGCTCAACGAGTTGGCGGGTACGGTGATTTATTCGCGCGACCACCTGCTCGCGGCGCCTTATCGAGTGTTGCCTGGAGAGAGTCTGGCAGACATTGCTCAGCGGCACCGCGTCACAGCGGAGCTCTTGGCAAAGATCAATGAGCTCGATCCCGCAGCTCCTGCGATCGAGCCTGGTCAAGAGATTAAAGTCCTGCCCGGGCCGTTCACGGCGATCGTCGAAGTCGGCTCCGACCGGCTGACACTGATGCTCGATGGCTGCTACGCCGGCAGCTTCTTGCTGGCCCAATTGGGGAGCGCGGTCGCGTCGCGCGTGGAAGCCGGCACGCCGGTTGAGTTCACCGTAAGTCAGAAAACGACCGCGCCGATCTATAACGGCCCGCAAGGTGAGATTGAGGCCGACGACCCTGCCAATCCCTTGGGCCAATACCTACTGGCGCTGGGTGGCGAGTTGGCCATCCACGGCACCAATCCGCAAGCCACGGCGCCTGCGGAACAGCCCTCGGGCGGCATCCGCGTCAGCGCCACGGACATCGCCGACGTCTACGACATTCTGACCATCGGCAGCCGCGTGATTGTGCGGAAATAGGTTGGAGTTCAGCCTTCAGGCTGTCCGCGTTGGAGTTCAGCCTTCAGGCTGTCCGCGTTGGAGTTCAGCCTTCAGGCTGTCTGCGTTGGAGTTCAGCCTTCAGGCTGGCGGAAGCACAAGCTAAAGCTTGAACTCCAACATCGTCTACAAATCCGGTGGATCCCAGTCTTTCCCATAATCCAATACCGGATACTTGAGCCACCTCCGTTGGGCTACATCCCTGCCAACTTCGGCGAGGTACTCAGCGGCGTTCGAGAACGGCCAGTCCTGCCAGCGTTGCACGTATCCGTGATGCACGGCGTTGTTCAACACATAGTTCATGCTGGCCCAAAAGTGCCGCTCTGATTTCATCGCCGTCTCGACTGCGTTGAACCATACCTTGCGGCCGCGCTGGTGGTCTTCTCCGTTCCAGAAATATGACGTCCGGCCGTGAACTTTTCCGAGTCGCTTCAGCAGGGCCTTGACGTCACTTGCCCGCACAAGTAGATGGTAGTGATTTGGCAAAACGTTCCATGCGAAGATGTCCCGCGCAAGTTCGCGCGAAGCGTTCAAAAGGTCCTGTTCGAAGCTCGACATCCGTGCCGTGGATTGGCCGATGATTGGGCGATGCTCGAAGCAAGCGGCCGTGATCATGTACAGCTCAGTATCGCTGGTATAGTGGGCGGGGCTGTGCCAGGGCCGTCCTTCCCGCTGGCGAACGTCAAGCAGCTCCTGGCGTTGTTGGTCAGTTAGTTTACGCCAACGGTACATAAGTGATTCGAATCGAAAGACGGCGTGACGGGTGGCTTTCGGCAATCGATGCTCCGCCAAGCTAAAGCTTGAACTCCAGCGAAAACAACTAAAGCTTGAACTCCAACTTCGCAAGCTAAAGCTTGAACTCCAACATGTACGACAAGCAAACACTCATCGAATTAGTCCGCGCGCGGGCGTTGAAGTTCGGCGAGTTCACGCTCGCGTCGGGCAAGCAGGCCAGCTACTATCTCGATGGCAAGCAACTCACGCTCGATTCGTCCGGCGCGAAGTTGATTGCCGAAGGGATTCTGGATCTGTTGGCGGATCACCTGCCGCTGCCGAAGGCGGTCGGCGGGATGTCAATCGGCGCCGACCCGATCACCGCGGCGGTAATCACCATGGCCGGCGTGCGCGGTATTCCGCTGTTGGGGTTCATGGTCCGCAAGGAGGCCAAGGGACACGGCACCAAACGATTCATCGAAGGCCCCGTCGCGGCGGGAGATACGGTGGCGGTCGTCGAAGATGTGGTCACCACCGGCGGCTCGTCGCTGGAAGCCATCAGCCGCTGCGAAGAGTACGGACTGAAGGTCGCGCGCGTGGTGGCGATCATCGATCGCTGCGAAGGGGGCGCCGAGTCATTCGGCAAGCGAGGGTATCCGTTTAGCAGCTTGTTGACGATCCGCGATTTTGGGATCGAGCCGCCCGGGGATGGGGGGATGACGGAGGAGATGGGGGGATAAAAGGGGAGATGGGGAGATGGAGCGGGAGAAGCGGGGACGAAGTCCGGCACCCTGGCCTCGGGGGTCGCGGGGCGGGTATCTTTATAGGGGAGCGGCGGCACTTTGCCCTGAACGCGCCGCCTTTCGGTTTTTCCCCCCGGGAGAATTGCCATGGCCTCCCCCGCCTTGATTCCACGGACGATTGCGGCGCTCGCGCTGGTCGCGTGTTTAAATAGCGCCGCGATCGGCATGGCGCCTGCCGGCGAGATCGCTACAGCATCCGTAGCCGAAGTTGCTGAGCCGTCGAGCGAGCTGTCGATGCGCATCGAGCGGCTGATTGAGCAGTTGGGCGATCCTCGTTTTCCAGTGCGCGAGCGGGCCCAGGCGGAGCTGGCCGAGATGGGTTCGGCCGCCTTCGACGCACTGACTGCCGCCCAAAGCCATCGGGACCTGGAGGTAGCGCACCGGGCGCGTTCGCTGGTGCAATCGATCCGCATGGATTGGGTGCGAGACACCGATTCCGAAGCGGTTCGCAAGCTTCTTGCCGATTACGATTTGCAGCCGGATCAGGAGCGCCGCAAGCGGATCACCCAGATGGCGGCCAAATCACAGGCCGAAGGACTGGCGGCGCTGTGCCGTCTGGTTCGTTTTGAGCGCTCCGTGCTGCTTTCGAAGGAGGCTGCGCTGGCAGTCATGGATCAGAAGCGGCCGGCGGATTCCGCCTGGGCCGATCGGAGCCGCATCATCCTGGAAGAGACGCGGCTTAGCAAACGGCCGGCGGTGCGGTGGCTGGCGGCCTATGCCGAGTTCCCAACCAAGCCTGAAGAAGCGCTTGCCGCCTGGAAGTCACTTCTGGATGAAGAACAGGAACAGACCAAGCGCCTGCCGACACACGAGCAACGCGCGGTCCAAGCCGGACTCTTTCGTCAACAAGTGATCATGCTGCTGGAAGCGGAGCGGCGGGACGAGGCGCTGGCCGCCATGCGGCGAATGCTGGACGTGGAAAACAGCGATAGCCAGTCGCTGGCCCAGCTTATCGAATGGGTGATTCGCCAAGAGGCCTGGCCGCTGGTCGACGAGGTGGCCGAAAGGCTCGATCGCCAGCTCACCGGCAATGCTTATCTGATGTACTTGATTGCCGAGGCTCACGACTTGCGCGGCGATGCGAAGCGTGCCGAAGAAATGGCGGCCAAAGTGCTGGATCTACACGCCGGGAATATCGATCACCATTTCCGATTGGCGTACCAGCTTCATCAGAAGGGGTTGTTGAAATGGGCCGAGCGCGAGTACCGGGCGGTCATCAAGGTGAACCCGCAAGCCGCCGAGGCGCCATTTGTCGCCTGGACTTATGGGCTGTTGGGCGAGCTGCTCAACGATCAGCAGCGGTTCGGCGAGGCGGCCGACATCCTCGAACAGTACCTGAAGACGATGGGCAGCAAGCCGCGCGGCCGACCAGGGCGGGACCCCGTCGAACGCAGCCCCAGCCAGGTGACGGCGCGAATGCATTACTTCCGCGCGAAGCAATGGGCCGCAGACAAGGATACCGCCAAGCAAATCGAGCACTTGAACAAGGCGCTGGCACACGACTCGACTGAGGCCGATGTGTTGATCGCACTCTATCGAGCCGACCAACCGCCGGCCGATCACGATAAGGTTCGCGGCAAAATTCGCAACGCGGCCGCGCTATTCAAGCAGAAGTTGATCACCTCGCCCGACGACACCACGGCGATGAACCAGTACGCCTGGTTGGTCGGCAATACCGAGGGCGACTACGACGAGGCGATTCGCCTTTCACAGCGATCCGTCGAGCTCGCCCGCGAAGAGCAAACGGGCGGCTATCTCGATACGCTGGCCCATTGCTACGCGGCGAAGAAGGACTATGAGGCGGCGATTAAGCATCAAGCTCGAGCGCTAGAATTGGAGCCGCACTCGGGAGAGATCCGCCGGGCGTACGAGCGGTTCAAGCGGCTGCGCGAGGAGCACTCGGCAAAACCAAATGACCAATGACCAAGCACCAATAACCAAGGTAGCAGTGGAGCTGCATTGTTTGGTCATTGGGATTTGGTCATTGATCATTTCCTCGTGGCATAGCGATTGCACGTCCCGCGGCCGGAACACACTCCACTTGCGGAAAGGACGACCATGAAGACCCTCCGTGTCCGCGATCTCGAAATGGCCTTCGTCGAAGAAGGATCCGGGCTGCCGCTGTTGTTGGTTCACGGCTTTCCGCTGGACCACTCGATGTGGAGATACCAGATCGAGGAATTCGCGCAGCACTGCCGCGTGATCGCTCCAGATCTGCGGGGTTTTGGCCGGACGACCGTCACACCCGGCACGACGACGATGGAGCAGATGGCCGACGACTTGAATGCGCTGCTCGACGCCCTTGGTGTCCATGAACCGGTTCTGTTTTGCGGCCTATCGATGGGCGGCTATGTCGGCTGGCAGTTTGCCCGCAAGTACGAAGGCCGCCTGAAGGCGCTGGTGGCCTGCGACACGCGCGTCATCGCCGACAGCGCCGAGCAGGCCGCCTCGCGCCGGGAACTGGCCGAGCGCGTGCTGCGCGAGGGCCCGTCGCCGGTGGCCGAGACCATGCTGCCCAAGCTGTTCAGCAGCGACACACAAGCCCGCCGGCCGGACCTCGTCCAGGCCGCGCGCGAAGTGATCCTGCGCACCAATCCGGAAGGGATTGCCGCGGCGCTGCGCGGGCTGGCGGAGCGGCCGGACATGACCGAGTTTGTCACCAAGCTGGAAGTGTCGACACTGGTGATTGTCGGCGAGCATGATGCGATCAGCTCGCCTGCAGAAATGGAAGGCATTGCCGAAAGCATGCCCAACGCCGCCTGGGTGGTGGCGCCGCACGCGGGCCACTTGAGCCCGCTCGAGAACCCAGACGTGTTCAATGAGGCGCTGGCGCAGTATATCACTTTGTGACTGACGAAAAGGCGTTTCTCGTTCCCACGCTCTGCGTGGGAACGCACCTCTCGCCGCTCCGCGGCGCGATCTTGCGAGATTGTCTCGTAGTGGATTTACAAGCGACCCGTCGTTTCGCGCCGCAGAGCGGCCGACGTTTCGTTACCACGCGGAGCGTGGTAACGAGGAATTTCATATCCCTTGCACCACCGGATTCGACAACATCCCGATCCCGTCGATCGTGATTTCCACGACGTCGCCTGCCAACAGCGTGAAGTCGTCCTTGGGCACGACTCCAGTGCCGGTCAACAGAAACGCACCGTTGGGAAAGCTGTTGTCGCGGGCGAGCCAGCCGATCAGATCCTCGAAACTGCGGGCCATTTGCTCGATGCTCGTTTCACCGTGGAACGCGACTTTCCCTGCGCGGCGGACGGCGAGTTGGATGCCAATCTCTTCGCGCGGCGGCATCGCATCGGCCAATGTGATCCAAGGCCCGAGGCCGCAGCAAGCGTTGTAGACCTTGGCTTGCGGCAAGTAGAGCGGGTTTTCTCCCTCGATATCGCGCGAGCTCATGTCGTTGCCGATCGTGAAGGCCACCAGCCGCAGACGTGAATTGAGCACCAGCGTCAGCTCGGGCTCCGGCACGTTCCAGGTCGCGTCGGCGCGAATCCGTAATGGCTGGCCTGGTCCCGCCACGCGGTGCGGGCTGGCCTTGAAGAACAGTTCCGGCCGCGCGGCTTCGTAGACCAGGTCGTAGAACCGCGCCGCTCCCTGCGACTCTTCCATTCGCGCGACCTTGCTCCGCTTGTACGTCACGCCGGCGGCCCAAACCTCCTGCCGGTCGATCGGCGGCAACATACTCACGCTGGCTATCGGCAGGCGCTCGCTTCGCCGCGCAAGCGACTCGACCGCCTCACGCACGTCGTCGGCTTCGAGCAGATCAGCGAGTGTGCGGTATCGATCGCTCATCGAGAGCGGCGTGACGAGGCCGTTTTCGACGAGCGCGACCGTTTCGTCCCAGGTGCCGTAACGAATCTTGGCGAGGTGCATGAGGAGAGCTCAGGATTCGAGGTTGGAGTTCAGCCTTTAGGCTGTTCGGATAAGCTAAAGCTTGAACTCCAACGCCCAGGGTTCAGGGTCAGAGCCGGCGTGTCTACACGCTGGCAAGCTTGACCGCTCCGACAAGCCCGTTCCACAATACAGTTCCCCGCACGCTACTCCAAGCTATTTTGTCATTATGTTTGACTACGCCGCGAAGTTCGATCAAGGCCTGAAGTACGCCGACTTCCTCGCGCAATACGGCAGCGATGAGCACCGCCGCCGCTGGGCTGGCGTCTATGAAGCAGTTCAACTTACGCCTGCACAGCGCGAATCGCTGAATGGATTCAAGCGACAAATGAAGCTGCTTTGCCTGGCAGGCGCCTGGTGCGGCGACTGCGTCAATCAGTGCCCGATCTTCGAGCGTTTCGCGGAGGCCGCTCCCACGCTTGATATTCGCTATTTCGATCGTGACGTGTACCCGGACCTGGCCGCCGAGCTGAAGATCTGCGGCGGAGCGCGCGTGCCGGTGGTCGTTTTTCTCAGCGAAGACGGGCAGCAAGTTGGCTGGTACGGCGACCGCACATTGGCGAAATACCGTCAGCTTGCTCACGATCAGCTCGGGCCGTCATGTCCTACGGGAATCGGCGGACCCGATCGCGACCTGCTCGCGGCTGTGACTCAGGACTGGCTCCACGAATTCGAGCGCGTCCAACTCCTATTACGGCTCTCCTCCCGCCTGCGGCAATTGCACGGCGATTGATCGGTGGGCGTCGTCGCCGCTCACGAAGACAATCGGAATCAGCCACAGATGAACACTGATGAACACTGATTCGATGTATATTGGCGCAATCGTCTCGCGGAAGCTTGTTTGAGTGCAACGAACCCATCGAATTCACAGAGCAGGTAATCCGAGCGTCCGTTCGATCTCTGTCTCATTTGTCCGATCTGTGTTCATCAGTGTTCATCTGTGGCTAGTTTGCTGGTTGCTCCTCTCATCGCGCGGCGTAATGGCGGAACTCGGTTTCGTCGAGGAACACGGCTTCACGCGTGAGCTCGAAGATCAGCGGCGTTGTCGGCCAGCCGAAGGCGGCAAGTAATTGGTCCAAGTCGCTCTCGGTGCAGCTTCCCTTGAGATCGACAAACAGCAAGCGGCCGTTGCGGTCGAAGAGGTTGCCATCGAGTTGCCATCGCGGCGCCAGAACTTCAGTTGCAGCATTCGACGAGACCCAGACAAAAGAACCATCCGGCTCGACGAACATCCGTACAAGTTGTTCCAGCGCTGCGACCGCCTCTTCAAACGTCATTGCAAACGGAGAGGCGAGCGCGGCGGGCGGAACGATCAGCGTCGGCGTCAAAACGTCGCGCAGCTCGATCGCAGTACCGGGCGAGACTTCCGGTGCGCGAGCGTGCAATGTGGCGTGAAAGTGAAGCACTGCTTTTGCGCCTCCGCGTCTGGGCGATTCAGCCCACGTCGGTCTCTCGCCGCAGCCAATCTAGGTATGCCTTGCTCCCTTCGGCAACCATCGTGAGGATCTCCGGCACTTCATAGGAATGCAGCTCGCGGATCGTTTGCTCAACGGCGGCATACAGATCGCCGCGCGTCTTGATCCAGCATTGCCATTCCTGCGCAGTCTCGACCTGGCCCTCCCAGCGGTAGATGCTTTCGATGGGTCCCACGATTTGTACGCACGCCGCTAGCCGCCGCTCCACGAGCTCCCGGGCAATTCGCCGCGCGTCATCGAGGGTGGCGGTCGTCGTGATGACTTGCATAACAACCATGGCTGCTCTCCGCGCTATTCAATGATCACCGCGAATTTGATAGGGGTCCATGACCAGTCCGGGCCAGTCGAACCGTCTCCAGCATATGCGGAATGCCGCAAACAATCATTGTGCCAAGAATCCACGCCTTGACAGCGACCATCCGCCCGGTAAGATGACGGATTCCAAAGTTCGCTCAACAAGCGATCTGCAAAGCACTTAGAAAGAACCCCTGCCGCATGCCGACGATCAATCAGCTCGTCAAAAAGAACCGCAAGCCGCCGCGCAAGTTCAGCAAGTCGCCGGTGCTGGATCGCTGTCCGCAGAAGCGCGGCGTCTGCTTGCAGGTCAAGACGATGACTCCCAAGAAGCCGAATTCGGCCCTGCGGAAGATCGCCCGCGTGCGGCTCTCCAACGGCAAGGAAGTCACCGTTTACATCCCCGGCGAAGGTCACAACCTGCAGGAGCACTCGATTGTGCTGGTCCGCGGCGGTCGCGTGCGGGACTTGCCCGGTGTGCGCTACCATATTGTCCGCGGCGCGCTGGACACATCGGGGGTCGACGGCCGCAAGCAATCGCGCAGCCTATACGGCGCCAAGAAGTCGGCGAAGTAGCGGCCGCCCGGGTACGACGGCCTTCCAAGGCCGTCGAATCATTTGAACTGCCAATTACGAATCACCAACAAGAACACAGCGCAACTAGTCATGGGCCGAATTACCGCCAGCCGAAAGATGCTCAAGCCGGATCCGAAGTACGGCTCGCTTCTGGCCAGCAAGTTCGTCAACTGTTTGATGCACGAAGGCAAGAAAAGCGTCGCTCAGAAGGTCTTCTACGACGCCTTGGATATTATCAAGGAAAAGCTGCCGAACGAGGAAGAGATCGAGGTCTTCACCCGCGCGGTCGAAAACGTGAAACCCTCAATTGAGGTCCGCTCGAAGCGCGTCGGTGGCGCCGCCTATCAGGTGCCGATGCAGGTGAACCGCAATCGCCAACAGTCGCTGGCTCTCCGCTGGATTTTGGGCGCCTGCCGCGAGAAGAAGGGCAGGGCGACGCACGAGAAGCTGGCCGAGGAGCTCTTGGCCGCGTTCAACCGCGAAGGCGCCGCCATGTCCAAACGGGAAAACGTCCACCGCATGGCCGACGCGAACAAGGCCTTTGCGCACTTCGCCTGGTAAGACCGCTCGACATATAATGGCCGTTTCGCGCTGCTGCGCGGGATGGCCATTTCGCTGCGCCCAGACCGCATAACGCGGAATGACGAATGTCGAAGTCCGAATGACGAAACAAATTCGAATGACGAATCACGAACGTTCGCCGGGGCGACCTGATTTCGTCATTCGAGCTTCGTCATTGTTTCGTTATTCTGGTTTCGTCATTCGTCATTGTGTCTTTAGACAGTAACGCCCCCATGCCCCGCGACATCACCAAGATCCGCAACATCGGCATCATTGCCCATATCGACGCCGGCAAGACGACCGTCACCGAGCGAATGCTCTACTACACCAAGAGCACGCACAAGATGGGGGAGGTCGACAAAGGGACCACGGTCACCGACTTCGATCCCGAGGAGCAACAGCGCGGCATCACCATCTACTCGGCCAGCGTGAGCTTCGATTGGAAAGACGTCCACGTCAACTTGATCGACACGCCAGGCCACGTCGATTTCACCGCCGAGGTCGAGCGGAGTCTGCGCGTGCTCGACGGCGGCGTGGTCGTGTTCAGCGCTCGCGAAGGGGTCGAGGCCCAGAGCGAAACCGTCTGGCGTCAGGCCGACAAGTACGGCGTGCCCCGCCTGGCCTTCATCAACAAGATGGACCGCGAAGGCGCCGACTTCCACGCCGTCGTCGATCAGATTACGAAGCGGCTCGGCAGCAATCCCGTGGTCATTTCGATTCCGATCGGGCTCGGTCCGCCCCACGTCGCCAATCCGTTTCGCGGGATCATCGATCTGGTGGAAATGAAGATGCTCACGTTCACGCCCGAAAGCCAAGGCGCCGAAGTGATGCAGAGCGAAATCCCCGACGACTTGCGCGACGAAGCGGATTTGTACCGCGAGCAACTGCTCAGTGAATTGTTCAACTACTCCAACGAGCTGGCGGAGCTGGTGCTCGGCGAGTCCGAGGTCCCCGCTGCGCTGGTTCGCAAGGTGATCCGCGATGCGACTATCCATCGCTTGATGGTGCCGGTGCTCTGCGGCTCGGCGCTCGACTTCATCGGCATCCAGCCCCTGCTCGATGCCGTGATGTATTACTTGCCGAGCCCCGCCGATATTCCCCCCGTAAAGGGGACCGATCCAGAAAAGCCCGACAAGGTCCTGGTCCGCAAACCGGAAGAGGACGAGCCGTTCAGCGGACTGGTCTTCAAGGTGATCGCCGAGCGGACCGGCGATTTGTACTTTATCCGCGTCTACTCCGGCACGCTCAAAGCCAATAGCCGCGTCCTTAATCCCGGCAAAGACAAAAAGGAAAACATCGCTCAGCTTTACCAGGTGCAGGCCGACCGCCGCAAACAGGTCCCCAGCGTCGCCGCCGGAGACATCGTCGGTGTCATCGGCCCGCGCGCGAGCGTGACGGGTGATACGCTCTGCGAGCCGAATGATCCGGTGTTGCTCGAGTCGATTCACTTCCCCGAGACCGTCATCAGCATGGCGATCGAACCGGAGACTTCGCTGGAGCGCAAAAAACTCGCCGATATTCTGGAGCTGCTCAAGCGACAGGATCCGACGTTTCGCGCGCTGGAGAGTGAGGAAACCGGCCAGACCATTATCAGCGGGATGGGGGAGCTGCACCTGGAAGTGATCAAACACCGGCTGCTCCGCGACTTCAACCTCAACGTGAAGGTTCATAAGCCGCGCGTTAGTTACAAGGAGACCGTGAAGGGCCCCGCCGAAGCCCTCGGCAAGTGCCAGCGGCAGGTCGGCGGCGCGACGCTGTTTGCCGAATGCCGCGCCCGCGTCCGGCCCGAGGAGAACGACAAGCCCGGCCGCGTCTTCACCAACTGGGTGATGGAAGACGCTCAGCAGGGTCAGTGCATCCAGACGATGCTGGGCGCGCTGAAAGAGCACGCCGAAGGAGGCGGAATGTATGGCTATCCGCTCTGGAATTGTTCGCTGGAGCTCTTGCCCACGTCATTCCCGGAGCCGCTTCCCAACGAAGTCGCCTTACGCTATGCGGCTTCGGATGCGTTCACGAAGGCGCTCGAAGCGGCCGGCGTGATGATCCTGGAGCCGATCATGGAAGTCGAAGTCACCACGCCCCCCGATCACCTGGGCGACATCATCAACGACTTGCAGCAGCGCCGCGCGATGATCACCAACCAGGAGCTGCGCGGTCACACGACCGTCCTCGACGCCGAAGCGCCCCTCTCGGCGATGTTCGGCTACTCGATGGCCGTCCGCAGCCTCAGCCAAGGCCGCGCGAGTTTCTCGATGGAGCCGCTTAAGTACGGACCTGCGCCGGAAGGCGTGCAAGAAAGTCTGTTCTGATATTCGGCAGTTACGAGAACCAACACCACCGTACCGAACTCATAGTTCGTCATAGATGGCATCCTCGTCGGCGTACGCATTCAGCAAGTGCTGCTTTGCCGCATCGCGCCACACCGCCAGTTCGTCATCGGTCTCCGACGGAAGCGAGATCTGAATTACGCCCCCCGGTGACGTATCCAACGGCTGGCTCAGCTCCAAATGGGTGGCATCCAAAATCGTGGCTGAGATAACTCGCATTGGTCTTTTCCCTGTTCTGCTCACGTCGGGTATTGGTCGCTTTCTCCTGCTGGTCTAAAAGTCTAGTCGGCACGGGCCGCAGTTCAACTCCAGTGGTGGCGTGTCGAGATTCTGGAAGAGTTACCGAACTCACACGCGGCCGGATCACCTGGGTGACATCATCAACGACCTTCAGCAGCGCCGGGCGATCATCACCAACCAGGAGCTGCGCGGCCACACGAACGTGCTAGACGCCGAAGCTCCTCTCTCGGCCATGTTCGGCTACTCGATGGCCGTCCGCAGCCTCAGCCAAGGCCGCGCGAGTTTCTCGATGGAGCCGATCAAGTACGGGCCTGCGCCCGAAGGCGTGCAGGAGAGCCTGTATTGACGCAGCCAAGCGGGCACCTCCTTTCCGAATCGCTACGGAGTGAATGAAAAAGAGTCGGCTGCCATTAGCAACGTCGGCGCAGGAAGCTCTGGCAGTGTGAGTCATAGAGCGTTAGTCTAGGTAGATGCACGGGTAATCAGCAGGAAAAACTGTGGGCTATGCTAACCATGATGGCCAAGTACGCTATCGCTGTCATCGCGGTTCTCATCTCCATCGCGCGCTTACCGGCAGCCGAAATTATCACCCTAGGGCCGGAAGTAGTCCCGTGGGGAGTTTCGGGAGACGGCTCCACTGTCGTCGGCGAGAACGGAGGCGCCGCATTTCGTTGGACGCGATCAACCGGGATGGCGCCTTTGGGCATCTCCGGTGTCGCGCGCGACGCATCGTTCGATGGCAGCGTTATTGTCGGTGCGGGCTTCGATCGTCTAACGGATGATTCCGAAGCGTTCCGCTGGACCGCCTCAACCGGCGCTGTAACGTTGGGGGATCTACCCGGCGAGCCATTCTCTAGCCAGTTTCGCGGCGTATCGGCAGATGGCTCGGTCGCAGTAGGACGTGGCAACTTTCAGTTGAGGCCGGGCAGCCCTGCGACCGGCGAAGCGGTGCGGTGGACTGAAGCAACCAGAATGGTTGGACTCGGAGATCTCCCTGGAGGAATATTTCTCAGTGAGGCCACGGCGGTTTCAGCGGACGGTTCTGTCGTCGCTGGCTTATCTCAAGGCGGTCCCACGTATAATGCGTTTATCTGGACGCAGGCGATGGGCATGGTACCGTTATCGACCCGCGAGAGTTCGGCAATAGGCATATCCGCCAATGGCCGCGTTGTTGTTGGCCAAGGCCTTGGTTCGGAGCCGTTCCGTTGGACGCAAGAAACCGGAATGGTGGGTCTTGGATATCTACCCGGGATCCCCTCAGGCGCAGCCTTGGCGGTCTCCGCGGATGGTTCAGTTGTGGTCGGTTCTTCGGGCTTCGAAGCGTTCATTTGGACAGAAGGTACGGGTATGCAAAGCCTCACAACTTTCTTATCCGACCTCGGTGCCGATGTGACGGGGGTGGACCTAAATACTGCGACGGCCATCTCCGATGATGGGAGAGTCATTGCAGGACATGGGAGATTCATTTTAGGAAACGAACAACGATCTGGCCGGGGTTGGGTTGCATTCGTGCCTGAAATCCCCGAGCCGCCGACATATCTGCTTGGGCTTTTGTGTCTTGCGATGCTTTGTGGCGTTCGAGCGCGCGGTGCACTAAGACACCGGACTAAAGAGGCTTCTTTCACGATGCCACACCGTACATCTACTTGAGCCCAACAATCCTCATGCGCAGCGCATACACCTCGCTGGGCGATCATCAGCATGTGACAGCCTTATCGTGCCGCGAAGTGGGGTGAGGCTGGAACGGTGTCCCGGGTTTTGTCGGCAAATCACGCGAGTGACCCCGTTGACACCTTTCCGGCCAACTCTTAAGATCAGTGGTTTCCCTATTGGCCGGGGTGGCCGAATGGGGCGAACTTGTCGGCCGGTTTTGTCGTAGAAAACCTTTTGCTGGCAACGAGTTGTGACCTAGGGAGAGTTTAATACGTGGCTGGGCAATCGCACGAGACAATTCGCATTCGGATGGAGGCGTACGACCACTCGGTCCTCGACCAGAGTGCTCAGGAGATCGTCGATACCGCCAAGCGCACAAACTCAGAAGTGCATGGTCCCATCCCGCTGCCGACACGGATCGAGCGCTATACGGTGCTCTCCAGCCCGCACATCGACAAGAAGGCGCGGCAGCAATTTGAAATCCGCACGCACAAGCGGCTGATCGACATTGTCCAGGCGACTGCGAAAACGATCGAGGCGCTTAACAAGCTGAGCCTCCCCGCGGGCGTGGACATCAAGATCAAAGCCACCAGGTAAAGAGTTAGAGGGTCGTAACAGAAGTTCTCCTTTTCGAGCAAACTATGCCACGGAAGCTACGTGGGTAAATCGGAGCGAGGTCGATAGTACGCGTAAAGCGGTCGACGGCGTGTCCGGTTGACCGCTTCGGCGAATCGACAGAGCGGAGCCGCGTTTCCATGCGGCCGGCTCGTCTCCGAGTTCCTGTGAGCGAGACAGTAGGGTATCGACGATGGCTATGGGATTACTCGGCCGCAAGGTCGGGATGACGCAAATCTTTGACGAGTCGGGCGCCGCCATTCCGGTGACCGTCATCCAGGCCGGGCCCTGCCAGGTGCTGCAACTCCGCACCCAGGACCGCGATGGCTACGAGGCTGTCCAGGTTGGCTATCTCGACAAACCCCGCCGTCTCGCCAGCCGCTCTGAACGCGGCCATGTGGCCAAGCTCGATAGCCGCCGTTCCCGCTCTCGGGCCAAGGCGGGTCTGGCCCCCGTCGAAAAAGCAGACGCGGAACCGAAGCGCATGGTTCGCGAGTTCAAGGGCGCGAGCGAAGGCGTGACCGTCGGCCAGCAGTTCACCGTCGAGCTTTTTGCCAGCGGCAGCGCGGTTGACATATCCGGCCTGACCAAAGGCCACGGCACGACCGGCGTGATGGTGCGGCACCATTTCAAGGGACAGCGCGCGACTCACGGCGTCAAGAAAGTCCATCGCCACGGCGGCGGCACAAGCATGAACACCTCGCCCGCCCGTGTGTTCAAAGGAAAGAAAATGGCCGGACGTCTCGGCAACGAAAAGGTCACCGCGCGCAACCTCAAGGTCGTCCGCGTCGATGCCGCAAACAATTTGCTCGTCGTCCGCGGCGCCGTCCCCGGCGCCAACGGTGGCTACCTTTATATCCGTCCAACCAATATGGTCCGCTAAGTTGGAGCTCAGCGTGTTGGAGTTCAGCCTTTAGGCTGTTTTGATTAGACGGGGGTTACAAGCTAAAGCTTGAACTCCAACAGGACAAGATCATGGCCAGCTTAACCATCTACGATCGAACGGGAACCGAAGTCGGCCAGTACGACGTCGATCCGGCATTGTTTCCCGCCGAGATCAACAAGCAGTTGCTGCACGACGCGGTCGTGATGTACCAGGCGAACTTGCGGCAAGGGACGCAGGCCACCAAAAGCCGCGGCATGATCGCCGGCTCGACCAAGAAGATGTACCGGCAAAAGGGCACCGGCAACGCCCGTGCGGGTTCGCGCCGCAGCCCGGTCCGCCGCGGCGGCGGTCACACGTTCCGCAAGGATCCGCGCGACTTTGGCTACCGTTTGCCGCGCAAGGCCTTGCAGTTGGCGACACGGATGGCAATCGCCAGCCGCCTGCACGACAACGAGATCACGGTGATCGACGAGTTGCGGTTCGAGGGGCCGAAGACTGCCGAGATGGCCGGCGTTCTGAAGGCGCTCAAGTGCGACGGTACGAGCCTGCTGGTTGCCACGGCGGGGCTGGATCGCAACCTGTACCTCTCGGCCCGCAACATCTGCGGCGTGAGCGTCTCGCCGGTGCACGAACTGAACGCGCACCGCGTCCTCATGCCGCGGCGATTGCTGGTCACTCGCGCCGCGTTGGACGCCATCAAAGAGCAAGCCCAAAAGAACAAACGAGAACCGGCCGCAACCTCCTAGGCGAGCGGGGTGGCGTCAGCCCCCCGATCACGCGACACCGGGATAAACACATGGCAACCGACACCACCACGCCTGACGTAACCATAGCCAGTCCGTTCGGCCCGGGGCTTGCGCCGCACCAGATTCTGCTGCGACCGCTCGTGACCGAAAAGGGCATGCACCGCTCGACGCGCAACAACGCGTACGCCTTCGAGGTCAACAAGTTGGCCAACAAGTTCGACGTCCGCCGCGCCGTCGAAGAGTTGTTCAACGTCAAAGTTGAAAAGGTTTACATCCAGAACCGCAAAGGCAAGCCGCGCCGCAGCCGGTTCCGCACGGTCCAGACCGGGAGCTGGAAGAAGGCTATTGTCAAGCTCGGCCCTGACCACCGCATCGACTTCTTCTAGTGCCTGCTGAACCCTGAACCCCGAACCCTGAACCCTCCCCATGGGTATTCGCCGATACAACCCGACCACCCCCGGCCGCCGAGGCGCCAGCGTAAGCGACTTTGCCGAGCTGACCGAGGGCGCATTGCCCGAGCGCTCGCTCTTGGTGCGCAAGAAGAAGAAGGGTGGCCGCAATAATCAGGGCGTCATCACCGCACGCCATCGAGGCGGCGGACACAAGCGATTTTACCGGGTTGTGGACTTTCGCCGCACCAAGGACGGCATCCCGGCCAAGGTCAATTCGATTCAGTACGATCCCAACCGCAGTGCCCGAATCGCGCTATTGCACTTTGCGGACGGTGAGAAGGTATACATCCTCGCGCCCGATGGACTGAAGGTAGGCGCCGAAATCATGAATGGCGCCGAGGCGCCCCCCGCGGTCGGCAATTGCCTCCCGCTGCGCAACATCCCGCTGGGCATGGCGATTCACAACGTCGAGATGCAGCCGGGCCGCGGCGGTCGCCTGTGCCGTTCGGCCGGCTCGAGCGCCACGCTCGTCGCTCGCGAGGCCGACTGGGCTCAGATCACGCTCCCCAGCGGCGAGATTCGTCGCGTCCCCTCGGCCTGCCGCGCCAGCATCGGCCAGATCGGCAACGCCGACCACATGAACGTCGTCATCGGCAAGGCGGGCCGCAACCGCTGGAAGGGCATTCGGCCCTCAGTCCGTGGCACGGCCATGAACCCGATCGACCATCCCCACGGTGGCGGCGAAGGTCGCACCAAGGGGGGCCGCCACCCGGTCAGCCCGACCGGCAAGAGCGCCAAGGGCGGTCGGACACGGAAGCGGCGCAAGCCGTCGAACTCGGCGATCGTTCGCCGGCGTCGCTCGCGCCGCTATGGTCAACAAAAGATTGTGTAGAAAAGTTTGAGTTTAAGCCAGAGTTTGTAGTGTGCCACTGCTCGCCGCGAGCAGTGCACTAGCCATCCACAACGGCCGACCACTGCTCTTCAGAGAGCAGTGGCACACGATTTCGCCGGAGTAACAATGTCACGCTCGTTGAAGAAAGGCCCATACGTCGATCCTAAGCTCTACGCTAAGGTCGATCGCATGATCGGGATCGGCAGAAAGGATCCGGTCAAGACCTGGGCTCGTGCCTGTACGATCGTGCCTGAATTCGTCGGCCACACGTTCATGGTCCACAACGGCAAGCTGCACATCAAGGTGTTTGTCACCGAAGACATGGTCGGCCACAAGCTCGGTGAGTTTGCGCCGACGAGAACGTTCAAAGGCCACGGCGGTAAGGGGTCGAAGGCCGCCAAGGCGTAGTACGCAATGTCCAATGACCAATGACCAAATCGGCTAAGCGAATTCATTGGTCATTGGTCATTCAAACAAAAAAAGCGATTAGCAGATAAAAGCCATGGCATACCACGCCACTCACCGCTTCGCTCGGATCAGCGCCCGCAAAGTGCGGCCGCTGGCCGACCTGATCCGCGGCAAGTTTGCCGACGAGGCGCTCGACATCCTCCGCTACCAGCCGCATCGCGGCGCCAGGCTGCTGGAGAAAGTCCTCAAAAGCGCCTTGGGCAACGCCGAGTCAAAGCGCGTTCAGAATCCGGAAGGACTGGTTGTGACGGACGCCCGCATCGACGGAGGACCGATGTTCAAGCGCGTCCGACCGCGGGCCCGCGGCATGGCGTTCATGATCAAAAAGCGGATGTCGCATATTCGCGTGGCGTTGGACGAGGCATAAACAA
>JBBDYH010000149.1:0-13344 GCA_040901795.1 Pirellulales bacterium | reverse complement strand
CCATAGCGGAACAAAAACCCGCCAAAACACAAATACCACTTCGCCCCTAAACACCAAATTTCGCCCAGCCCAGGCAGAGCCTGCCAGACAGCGCGTTCCCAGGCGGAGCCTGGGAACGAGAGTGTAGTCATCACGCTCCGCGTGATGATGCATCCTCTCGCGGAGCGAGAGGGCTACACTAGCCGAACAATTCAAACCGTCGCTTGCGTGCGCCGTGCATCAGGTTCCCCTGGTCACTCAGCCGATCGCTGAGGCCTGGGCCGCCTTCAACGTCCGCCCGGCCGAAGATCCGATTGGCATGCAGGATCAACGAGTCGTCGCCGTCGCCCAGATCAGCGAAAAGGTTCTCCATCAGCGACGCACGGATGGCGACGGCGTCGTGTCCGGTTCCCGCGTTGATCATCAGCCCCCGCATGATCGCGTTGTTCACTTCGGTCGAGTCGCTGCCGTCGGCGCCGGAAAGCGTGGCCGATTGCAGTACGATCGAGTTCTTCAACAGCAAGATGTCGCTGCCCGTCCCGCCATTGAGCACTAGTGTGGTGACAAAGTAGTTGGTATCGATCGCCAGCAGGTCGTGGCCATCCAGGCCCGTGACCATCACTCCGCCGCTCGTGGCCGAGGCGACGAGACTAATCGCGTCGTTTCCGTTGCCGCCGTCCATTGTCAGCGGCCCAACGACAAACGAGTAACTCACCTGCATGCTGTCATCGCCCTCGCCTCCTTGAAGCGTCGTCGCCCCGGCCGAGGAGCTGCCCAGCCAGAACTGCGGCGCCTCGGCGAAGCCCGCGATCACCAACATGTCGTCGCCGGCGCCGCCGTCGATCGTTTGGTCGCCGGCGATATATACACGCTGCATGTGCAACTGGTCGTTGCCGCCGCCAAAGTTGATCGACAAGTTTTGCGCCGAGGAAACGGTGGCGTCGCGACCTAGCCGCGCAACGTCGTCGCCTTCACCCAAGTCGATCACGATCGACCCGGCCGCATAGATGTTGTTGAGCGTAACCTGATCGTCGCCGTCGCCCAGGTTGAGTTGGATGCCCGCGATCACGCCGTTGACCGTCTCAGTGCCCAGCGAGCCGGAAACGGTGTACTGCCCCAGCACTTCCGTGCCGCTGATCGTGAGCTGATCGTTGCCGGGGGTGCCCGCGACGATCAGGTCGCCGTTAACGACTTTGAATGTCGTCGGCCGCGGAATCACGTTCACATCAAACGTCTCTTCGTCGATATTAGTTCCGTCGCTCACGCGCACGGTGATGGTATGCGTTTGGCCTCCCTGGGCCGCTGTCGGCGTCCACCTGACTTCGCCTGTATCGGGGTCAATCGTCGCGCCAGCCGGGGCACTCGTCAGCGAGAACACCAGCTCCTCTTCGTCCGTATCCTCATCCGTCGCCGTTACGACAAACGTGAGCAGGTCCTCCGCGTCGACCGTCTTATCGGTGATTGTGGCAATCTCCGGCGCTGCAGTGTCGGACGGATCCACGCTGACCGTAAACTCCTGGTCAACCGTGTTGCCCGCCGGATCGGTCGCACGAACTGTGAACTCTTGATCGCCTTCCTGAGCGGCGCTGGGAACCCAAGAAATCACGCCGGTCGTAAAATTAATGGTCGCGCCGGTGGGCGACTCGACCAACGCATAGACAAAACCTGCGCTCCCCTCCTCAGCCGATTGAACGTTGTACGTATAGGACGCACCCACTTGAGCTTCCAGGACGGCGGTCGAGGTGATGACGGGCGGAGTCGTATCGACGGTCAGCGTAACCGCCTGCGAGGCGGTGCTCGTCAGGTCGACCGTGGTTTCCAGGTTGCCGACGTCTACGTCCTGATCATTCAGCATTTGCACGGCAGTGATCGTGTGCTGTCCGTCGGTCAGATCGAATGAGCCGTTGGTTGGGATGGTGACCGAGGTCGCGCCCGTCGGCACGATGGCCTGGCCGATCACACTGTTCCCCACCATCAAGCGCACTTCGGCGCCCGCCACGACGTTGCCGACGGTGAACTGCAGCACCCCCGCCGTCGTGGAGTTGTCGAGCCGGGTAATGTTGTCGGTCGTGTTGCCGCCCGTATCGGAAGCGTCGGCCAGATTTGGCGTACCCGGCGCGGCTGGCGAAATGTAGATCGGCACATCTTGAACGTCAAAACCTGAGGTGGCGTTCCGCACACCGACGAGAACGTGGTGGACTCCGACAAGCCCGTTCTGCGGCGTCACCGTCAACACACCGGTCGCCGGATCGATGCTCAATCCCAGATTCGGATTGGGGGGCTCGTTGTCAATTTCGAAGATCGCGGCCGAGCCGCCATCCACGTCGGTAAACGGTATCGTCACCGTCACCGGCGTGTTCACCATCGTCGTGATAGGATTGATCGGCTGCAAGAATGGCTGGTTTTCGGTCGTGTCAGCGACCACATTGACGGCGATCGTCTTGGTGACCTGGCTGGTCCCGTCGCTCACCGTCACGTTGACGTTCACCATGCCGGTAAAGCTGTTGTCCAACGTCTTCAACGTAAACGCGCCGTTTTGTATGTCCTCTGAGACTGTGACATCCGTCATCGTTACCGGGGACGTCGGTCGAGTTCGGGGGTTTTGAGGCGACTCCGGCTGGCTCGGGTCGTTTGGCGAGACCGCCACATTGGCGATCTGCTCGAGCACCGCGTCGCCTTCCACCAGCATGCCGAAGATCGAATGATTGAAGTCCAGGTGCCGCGCGGGATCCAAGGTCACAAAGAATTGCGAGTTATTCGTGTCGTCCTCACTCTTCGCCATCGACAACAGGGCCCGCGCCGTGTGCTGCAGGTCGGCGTGGAACTCGTCATCGAAGTCACTCAGATTGGAACCGCCGCTGCCGGTCCCGGTCGGATCGCCACCTTGGATCACGAAGTTCTCAATCACACGATGGAAAATGATGTCCTCGAAGAACGATGGATTCCGTTCGGCCAGGGTCAAAAACTGTTCGGTGGTTCGCGGCGCCAAGTCCTCGAAGAGCTGGAACAACATCGAGCCGGTGAACGCCGGATCGCCAGCGCCGCTGCTGGCGTGTTCCACTTCAATCTCGACACTCTTGCCCATCCGCAGCTCGGCAGCCAGGTCGTCCTGAAACTCCGTCGGGATGCTGAACGTATAGGTCAGCGCATCGCCGTCAGCGTCAACGCCGTCCAGCGCGATCTGCAACGGCGCACCCGCCTGGAGTGTCACCGACGTGGGCAAATTGAGAATGTCAGGCGCGGCCATCACGCGGCGACTCTCGAGCTGCTCGATCGCCAACCGCTGCCATTGCCGCCGCGAAGGGCTGGTGGGTGAAGAACGAAACGGCGACATGAGAGCACCGGAGAATTGACGCAGTCGGCGAGTAATCGGTTGTGGCATAAAGCAAATGACCGGCCGTGGACCGGAACCAATGGTTTTCGGAATCGGAAATGGATGCCTTTGCCCGAGACGGCCGCCGTGCCAGAGCGCCTGCCGATGAAATGCAGGTAAAACTCCAGCGTAATTGGCCAAGTCCACAAGTACAAGCAAGGTCGTGCCCGATCGACACAAGCGGCAGCATCGTTACAGCACGACCGTGCGGCATCCGCGTTGCATCTGGGTTTCACGTCGAAGCAGAGTTCACTGGTAGAACCACGCTGCCTCTGCCATCCAGGAAACGAAACCACCACCGATTTGTGGAGGAGAGTACGTCATGAATCAACGATTGATGAGAACCATCGTTTGTGCCGCTTTGGGCGGCTGGTTGGTCGGCATCCCCATTGACCGCTCGTTGGGCCAGGCCGGAGGAGGCGCCGGCGCGGGTGTTGGCATAACCGGCGGCCAAAATACGGGCGCTAGCGCGGGCGGCCTTGGGGTAAGCGGACAGCCAGGCATCGGGGATGCGGGCCGCAATGGCTTGTCTGGGCAGTCCCCGGGGCTCGATCAGGCGCAGAATCGTCTCAATGGCAATCGAGCCCGCCAAGGCACGCTGAATGATCGTGCGGGCAACCGTAATAGCCAATCGGCAGGAGGTTTCGACAATCGCTCTGGTATGAACCGCTCTCGCGGCCGCATTGACAATCGCCGCGATCTCGACCGATCGGGTGACCAGACTGATCTGCGGATGGATTCCCCCCGCAGGAGCCGGTCCGGCATGCAGGACCAGCGTGGTGTCGGCGGGCAGCGCCGCTCCACGGCCAGCAATTTGGACCGCGACGCCTTTCGCGATCGACCGGACAACCGCAGGATGGGCAACGGCGGCGCCGACACGTCGCGTGGTCGGCTGGATAATGAACGCACCGGCTTCGAAGATCGTGCGAGTGACCGTTCAGATGACCAGTTCAACGATGGTTTCCGCGATGGATCGGACAACCGCCGGATAGGCAACGGCGGCGGCGACACGTCGCGTGGTCGGGCGGATCTGGATAATGAACGCACCGGCTTCGAAGATCGTGCGAGTGACCGTTCAGATGACCAGTTCAACGATGGTTTCCGCAATGGATCGAATAATCGGTTCGACAATGGATCGGAGAATAGCTTCGACGATCGGGGCGAGTTTTCCAACGGCGAGAGCAACCGTCGCACTGACCTGCGGCGCGACAATCCGCAACGCGATGGAAGGTCTTCGCAAGGCCGCAACGATCGGCGCGGCGCCGACAATGGTCGCTCGCAAGACCGGCTCAACGGCGGCGACGTGGGAGTCGGCACGTTGGAGCAGGACTCGTTTCGGCAAGTCGTCGGACGTTTGAACGACCAGCGCGATTTTGGCCCCAGTGCCACAGCCCGGAGCCGGGCGGCGCAAGGTCTGGATCGAGCGGGGAGACAACTCGATATCAACCGGGATCGGCTGAATAGCCGGATGGGCGGCGTCACTCGCGGCCTGGATATCGCGCCACCGCCTGGCGGGATCAACCTCGATCGGTCCGTCGATCGCCGGAGCGGTGATCTCAGCGATCGGACGAGGTTCGATCGGGACGTTCGCAGCGGCCTGCCGACGGGTGCTCGTCGTAGCGGCTTCCGCGGTCTGGACCGGGCGAACGAACAGATCGACCTGAATCGTCAGCGCTTCGAGGAGCGTACGGGCCGCACGAACCGCGGTTTGGACAATGCCTTTGAGCGCACCATGCAGAACCGACAGCGCTTCGACGATCGTTTTGATGACCGCTTGAACGGCGGGTTCGAAGACGATAATAGCGACGTAAATCGCCGCGATTGAGTTGAGCTGTGTGTTTCGTCCGGGGTGGGACGAGCTCGCGGGAGTGCTTGGTGGGCCTTCGCCCGCCGCGGGCTCGTCCCACCCTACACGTTGGGATCATTGGTTTGATGACGCGTCGTCGGTCGTTTAGAATGACGCCGGACGAGAAGCCATCCCTATACTCGGTTCTTCTACGCAGGTGCAAACATGAAACTGTTGTCCTTTGCAGCGCCGATTGCTGCCATGGCTCTGGTCGCTGTTTCGTTCACGACGGCGGGGGCTCAATTCCGCGGTCAACCGGTCGACGATCGATCGGTCTTGATTAGTTATCAGCGAATCCCATCCGAACTCAAAGTCGGAGATAAGGCGCCCGACTTCAAGCTGCCCGGATCGGACGGCAAGACTTACTCGCTCAAGGACTTTGCCGGCAAGAAGGCGGTGGTGATTGCCTGGTTCCCCAAGGCCTTTACCGGCGGTTGCACTGCCGAGTGCAAAAGCATGAAGGCCGATGGCGACGCGATCCGCGAGTTCGACGTGGCCTACTTTACGGCCAGCACTGACACGCCGGAGGTGAACAAGAAGTTCGCAGAGTCGCTCGACCTGGACTACCCGATTCTCAGCGACCCCAGTAAGAAGATCGCGGAAGCGTACGGCGTCGTGGACGCAAAACGCGAGGTGCCGTGGCGCTGGACGTTTTACATCGGCGAAGACGGCAAGATTCTGCACATCGAGAAGAAGGTGCAGCCCAAGAGCCACGGCAAAGACATCAGCGCCAAATTGAAGGAATTGGGCGTCGAGGAGAAGAAGGCGTAGCGCCTATTTGGAGTGCGGCGACTCGTCGCCGCTTTCTTTTTCAATGAACGAACTAAGCAAAGCGCTCGCGGCGACCCGTCATCTCAGCCTTGCGCTCGCCGCGGTCATTGTTTGCTCGGTGAGCATTTCGGGCGAAGAACCTGAAAACCCGCCGCGACTGCCGCGCGACAATTTGCTGGTCTATCGCGGTGAGGACAATAACCCCTGGGCGGTGACAACGACCAAGGATTGGCAGCGGCGGCGCAGCGAGATCCTGGCCGGCGTGCAGGAGGTGATGGGACCGCTCCCGGGCCGCGAGAAGCGCTGTCCGCTCGACATGAAGGTCGAGGAAGAAGTCGATTGCGACAGCTACGTTCGGCGGTTGATCACGTATGCGTCAGAGCCCAACTCGCGCGTGCCGGCATACCTGCTGGTTCCCAAGGCGGTTCTGGAGAAGGACGCCAAGCCGACCGCTGCAGTGTTGGCTCTCCACCCGACCAACAACGAGCATGGCCACGGTGTGGTCGTGGGCCTCGGCGGCAAGGCGAACCGCCAGTACGCCGCCGAGTTGGCCGAGCGCGGGTACGTCGTCATGGCACCCAGCTATCCGCTGCTGGCCAAGTATCAGCCGGAGCTGAAAGCACTCGGCTGGCAGAGTGGAACTTTGAAGGCGGTCTGGGACAACATCCGCGGGCTCGATCTCTTGGAGTCGTTGCCGTATGTACAGACCGGCCGCTTCGGGGCGATTGGTCATTCGCTGGGCGGGCATAATTCGGTCTACACCGCCGTATTCGATGAGCGGATTAAGGTCGTTGTCTCAAGCTGCGGACTCGATTCGTTTCTGGACTACTACGACGGCGACGAGAAAGTCTGGCAGCCGGAGAAGGGCTGGACGCAGACGCGCTACATGCCCAAGCTGGCGGATTATCGCGGCCGCTTGACGGACATTCCGTTCGATTTTCATGAGCTGATCGGGGCATTGGCGCCGCGGCATGTGTTGATTGTGGCTCCTAAGCACGATCATAACTTTCAGGCCGCTAGCGTCGACCGAATCGCGACCGCGGCCGCGCAAATTTACAAGCTCTACGGCTACACCGATCGGCTCCGCATCGAGCACCCGGACTGCGAGCACGATTTTCCGGATGAGATGCGGGAATTGGCGTATCGGCAACTGGACGCCGTTCTTCGGTAACGTTGGCATCGACCCGCAGGGAGATTCTCATGGCCGTTCGCAGGTGGTTCACGATCATCGGTTTCTCCGTCGCAATGGCGGGCATGGCGTTGTGCCAGTGGAACGTCGCACTTTCGCAACAGAAGAGCACCACTTCCGCTGCAGCTGATCTGCGCGCGGGCAAAAACTTCATCGCGACGCCGGTTTACAGCCTGGAAGATGACCGCGGCACGCTCAAACACTTTAACGGCCTGCGCGTGGCTGACGTGAGCGACGGGATGGACCAGGCGGGTTTGAAAAACACCGGCCTGGTCTCGGCCGAAATCGGCCCGTTGTGGCGCGACGCGAAGGAATATAAGCACCGGTTTATCGGGATCGCGGTCACGGCGCGGTACGTGCCGACCAACCGTGCGCCGCTTGCCGCAGCGCCTGCGGCCGAGTTCGACCGGCAAGTCGGCGCGTGGTACAGCAAGCTCTCGCCGGAGCCATTCGTGCCGCTGTTGCGCGAGGGGAGCGCGCTGGTGATCGAAGACGCGGAACACGCCGACGTGGGGAGCATCGGCTCGAACAACATCATGGGCTGGAAGCTGCGCGGCTGCGTCGGCGTGGTAACTAGCGCCACTGCACGCGACACCGACGAAATCATCACGCAGCAGGTTCCGCTGTACTTCAAACGACCGGGGCGCGGCATTCGGCCCGGGCGAAACGAGATTGAATCGGTCAACCGGCCGGTGGTGATCGGCGGCGCCCTGGTAGTCCCCGGCGACGTGATCGTGGCCGACGGCGACGGAGTGGTTGTCGTTCCACGCGAGCACGCCGAGCAGGTGGCGCGCTATGCGCGAGAGACGCTTGAGAAGGACAAGGAAGGCCGGCGTGGTCTGTACAAAAAGCTCGGCTTGCCGCCCGATGCATCGGTGAAGTGACCGCCGAAGTTAGGAATCGAGATAACTTCGATACTTCACAGGGCGACTGAGAGACGATCGAACAGGAGCTAACAGAGAAAACGGAGTTCCCTCTGTGGTCTCTGACTTCTCTGCGGACTCAATCCAGATTCCTCCGGGCAGGATTGGTCGCAAAATGCCATCCAGACGTTTAGGTGAAACGCGGATGCATGGGAAGATCGTTGAAAACGGAGAAGGCAGAGGAAACCGAGACTGACCAGGCACCGGGCTCAAGCCCGTTGCCCGGTGCCCGCTCGGTTGTCTCCGTTGCCTCCTGTTCATTCCTTAAGCAGGCGGTACGCGCTATCGTCCAGCTACCGCTACAACTGCGGGCTAGCGCCCGGCGGCCGATTGGACTTCCAACGCCTTCGCCGCTTGCCGCCGAATCGCAGGCTCGTGGTGGTACGTCAAACGCGACAGGGCCCGAACGCCGACCGGCGAACCAAGCCGGGCCAGCGCCGTAGCCGCCTCGACTTGCACCGAGGTGTCCGCCGACGTCAGGAGCCTTTCGAGCGCAGCCAGGTTCAGGACGTCTCCGCGCTGACGTCCTAAGCCGCGCGCCGCCTCGCGCACCACGCTCGCATCGTCATCTGAAAGACTGTTCAACAGCACCTCGGCGGCACGCGGACTGGGGTGCTCGCCAAAATAGCCACAGGCGCGGCGGCGGACTTCGCCGCTGGGATGACTGGCCCCGATCGCCGCCAGATCGGCGGCGGCCGCGCGACCGTCGTGGCCGATGAACCACAGCACATCGTTCCAGACCAGCGCGTCGGTCTCGGGCTCGACAAGTTCGCGCAACCGTGCAAGCGCCGCTTCCGGCAACCGGCTCTCGCGATGTTGGAGCGCCAGCTCACGTGCCGCTGCGCGCCGTTCATGTATGGACTTTGTGGTCAGCCGCTCAATCATCGCGGCGACCGCCTGCGCGTCTGAGGTCGCAGTGCTGGGCGCCGGCTCACTTGGCAGCGCCGCTCGGCGAGCAACTTCCGCTCCATGTTCGTGCTGCCACACCTCGCGCAGCCTTGTCGCCTCCGCAGCCAACGCCTCTCGCGATGACTGCGCGGACAACTCCGCCGCCGCGGGCCAGCGCGCCTGGAGCTGCTCTGTCGCGGCGCGGCGCGTGGCTGCCGTGCGTCCTTCGATCGCCGAGAGCAACAGCGGAATCGCTTCGTCCAGCGGCCAACTCGCCAAAGCCTGCACCATCCGGTGCTGCACTTCCGGGCTGGCATCGCGCAGGAGCGCCCGAGCCAGCGGTTCGCGGTCGGTATAACGAAGGATCAGCAGGTTTTCCGCGACTGCCGAGCGAACGCGCCACGACTTGTCGCCGGCCGCCTTGGAAACCGCACGCTCGTCGCCGCGCTGCGCCAGCGCCTTCACCGCCGTGGCCCGGACGACGTCGGTGAAACTCTCCGCCAGCTCGTTCAATCTCGCGGCATTCTCGGCCGCCGGCAGCACGCCCAACGCTTCGATGGCAGCCAGCCGCACCGTCAGATCGTAATCGGTTAAGCCGCGAACGGCGCAGGCTTGTGCGTCGGCGTGTTGCTTTTGGGCCAACGCTTCGATGGCCGCCGCACGGACGCGCGCCACGTCGTCGGCCGCGCGGTCCAATAGCTCACGGGGCGGCGTGCGGTTTCCAATGAGGTAGGCTCGCGTGGCTTCCAACCGCACGGGCGCGGCGGGGCTCTGCAGAGCGTTTTGAATCGCTTCCGCGTGCGGGTCTGAGTCGCGGTGCGCGATCGCTCGCACCAGGTCCGCGTGCAGCTCCGGCATGTATCGCGCCCGGCCGGGGCCTTGAAACTGGCCGTACTCTTCGACGAGCTGCGTGAGCACATCGTCCGCCTGAGTGATGTCCAGCCATCCGATCGCTTCGATCGCCGCGCCGCGCGCGGGGAGCTTCAAGCTGGTATCGCGTGCGGCTTGCGCCAGGCGCTCGAGAGCCTCCGGCTCATTCAGCGATGCCAGGCCGATGGCTGCGGTAGCCGCGACGGCGGCATCCGTCGAGCGCACGGCGTGGCGCAAGCGAGCGAGTGCATCGTCTCGAGAGAGAACCGCTTCGAGCCCCGCATGACGCCAGCGTGGTTGCGGCTCGGCGTCGTTAGATTCGTCCGCTCCCAAGGCCGACGGCGCGACCACCCACTCAGCCCCGGCCAGTACACGCTCGATTTCCGACGTGCGAGCAGAGCCGGCACTGGCGCCGGCGTGTTTGTCGTGTTTATCGAAGAGGCCCGCTGGGGGCTCATTAACAAGATTACAGCCGGACGCGAAGAGCGCCGCGCTGGCCAGGCCCAAGACCCAAATCACAATTCGCCGGCAATTCGGCACGCGGCAATTCCTTTTGCCTTAAGTACGATGACCTTCCAAGGCGAATGGCTGTCGGTGCACTGCTCGCGGCGAGCAGTGGCACACGGTAATCCGATTTCGCCCGACGCACTGCTATCGTGCCCCGCCGCGTGATGGTGACGGAGGTGGGACGCGTCCATAGCCCCCTGACCGATCTGACGATGTCCGCGGTACGGCGCCGTAGCCGCCGCCCCCGCCTGGGCGGCCATACCCACCGCCGACAGCGCCGTACCCGCCCACCGCACCGGCCTGGGTGTTACCGCCCACCTTACCGCGTTTAGGCAGAATATCGCTCACGGGCTTGCCGGTCACGAGCGATTCGAAGTCGGCCCCGGCTTTGGCGATCTCGTCATACAGCTTCAACTCCAGAGACGGATCGGGAAGCGCATCGGGCGGTGGCTCTTCCAGGACTGTGCTCGCGGCCAGGTCGGCCAGCGACGACTGCAACTTGGCGATGCTGGGCGCTGGCGCGGCTTTGTCCAGTGCCGCCAGCGCCTTGTCCACCAAGCGGAAGTAGTACGTCATGCCGTCGGGGTATACCTTGCGGCCCATTCGCAGCGACGTCTCCAGTTCGTTGTGGTAGGCATCGACGGCGACCTGGCCGATGCCGGCGGCGAATTTGGCGGAGTCGAACTGGGCGGGCGCGACGAACTTGGATGTCAAAAAGACTTCGACCGCGTCGGCGCGAAGCTCCATCGTTGAGTCGGCGTCGGCAAGCACCGTATCGAGCAGTTGCAGGAACGAGCCGTCGGCTGGCGGGTTCTGGCCCTGCATGGCGGCCAACGCCTCGAGCGCTCGACGACGTATCCAATCGTGTCCCTCCTGCGAACGTTCGGGGGGGCGTTTGGTGTCGGTGGCCAGTTGTTTAAAGATGGGCGTGAGTGATGCTTGCCAATTCGGTTGGATGCCCGCTTTTGCATGACGGACGATGCCCACCATCGCAGCGGCGCGAACTCCGTCAACCGTCGCTGTGCTACGCGCCGCGTTGACCATAGGTACGAGCGCCTGCTTATACGGTGTCTCCCGATCTTCGTCCTCATTCAGTTCAGCGATCAGGAGCATCGCGTTATAGCGGGCGATCGGATGATAGCTGTCTGCGGCAATGACGCTCATGGCGTTCAAAGTCAAATCGTTCAGCTTGTCATGGGCCTGCCGATTTGTGGCGGCTTGCAAGAACTGGCTCTTGAAAACCTTCCGCATGTCGGGCAGCATGCAGACCGTCGACTTCAGATGAGGCGCTCCCCGGACGGCCCTCTTTGCAAAGATGTTCTCCGCGCGGGTGAACTGTGGAAAGACGACGGAATTGAAGAAGCTTTCAAACGGCTTAACATCGAGCGAGCTTGCGCCCGTGAGCATGTTCTCCACGGCTTTGAGCCGCTCGTCCGATCGCTTCGCGACAATGTCGCTCCATTGGCTCAACTTGGCATCGGCCGGCAACTCCTTGTACTGCGGTTGCGGCCGGGCCTGTGGCTGCGCCTGGCCCGCTGGCTGGGGCTTCCCCTTGGCCGGCGGCTGAGGCTGCCCCTTTGGCTGCGCCTGGGCATGCGCGGAGGCGGTCCAGGCCAGGACAGCGGCGAACATACCCAGACGAATCGCGCTGGACAGTCGGAAATAACGGGTGTACGAATGGATTCTCATGGCCACCTTCCCCCCTGTCTGTTGAAACCGGCGAGCGAGCGCGTGAGCGGAGTCCCCACGCGCCAGCGCCGAATCAGGTTGCCTTTTCCAACGCCAGAAGAGTCGAGCAAGCGCTGGAATCTGTTCCTTGGGCCTTTGCCCAACTATAAACGTAGCGGGGTGCGAAGTCCAATGTCAAGCGATGCGGCAGCGGTCGATGCAAACCAACTGTTTTGCCCACCTTTTCGGCCCGTTGGAGTTCAAGCTTTAGCTTGCTGCCGGGTCCAAAGCGGCGACGAGTCACCGCACTCCAAAAACAAATGACCTTGCTCTACTATGACTCCCGGTTTCTCGACCACCATACCGGCGACCATCCGGAGCGGCCGGAGCGGCTGATGGCGGTCGCCCGGCATTTGGAGCGGACCGGAATCGATGGACGTTGCCAGCGACGGGCGTGGGACCCGGTGAGTGACGAACGGCTGGCTCGCGCCCATACAACGGCCTACGCTCGCGAACTGCTGGCGTTCGAACAAGCCGGCGGCGGCCGGGTGGAAGCCGACACCGTCGTGCAGGCCGGCTCGGTGGCGGTTGCGCGGCTGGCCGCCGGCGCGGTCTGCGACGCGGTCGAGCGAGTCTTAAAAGGTGAAGATCAAACGGCACTGTGCCTCGTCCGCCCGCCGGGACATCATGCGCTGCGCGATTCGGCCATGGGGTTTTGCCTGTTCAACAACGTGGCGATCGGAGCGCGGCTGGCGATCGACGAGCTCGGCCTTGACCGTGTGATGATCGTCGATTGGGACGTCCATCACGGCAACGGCACGCAGGACGAGTTTTATGCCGATGCGCAGGTCGGCTTTCTCTCCATCCACCGCTGGCCGTTTTATCCCGGCACCGGCGCGGTCGACGAAACGGGGACCGGATCGGGCCTCGGGACTACGATCAATTTGCCGACTGCGTTCGGCACGCCGCGGAGCGAGTACCTGGCGTCGTTCCAATGCGCGGTCGAGACATTTGCCGACAAAATGCGGCCGCAGCTTGTGATCATTAGCGCCGGTTTCGACAGCCACCGCGACGACCCGGTCGGTTCGCTGGGCTTAGAGACCGAAGACTTTAGTGAACTGACACGGATCGTGCTCGATGTCGCCAGAACCCATGCGGGGGGCCGAGCCGTCAGCGTGCTCGAAGGAGGCTATAACCCATCGATTCTGGCCGGCTGTGTCGAGACGCATCTTCGCAAGTTGCTAGTGTAGCCCTCTCGCTCCGCGAGAGGGAGTAGTAATGGGATGAAACGCTACCTCGCCGAGTTAGGCTGATTGGTTGATCGAAACCA
>JBBDYH010000148.1:0-71239 GCA_040901795.1 Pirellulales bacterium | reverse complement strand
GGGAGACTGGGAGACTGGGAGACTGGGAGACTGGCATTCACCTTTTACAGCCGTATTGGGTACTTTGTACTCCCTACCGCGTACTTCGTACACAGTACGCCGTACGTTGTATTCAGTGGTCGCCGAACTTGTCTCCCTGTCTCTCTCTACTGGATCCCGCACTCCGGTGCTACGGTCACGTTCTTCCCCGCCGCCGAATTGGGAATCAAGCACAAGAACTTCATCGGCCGCTGACCGGTGTTGCGAAATTGGTGGACCTCGTTTGGTTTGACGAGGATCACGTCGCCCGCTGTCAGCGGATGCTCAACGGAGTCCTCGATGACCACGCCGTTGCCCTCGAGCACAAACACCTCGTGCTCGTAGTCGTGAAAATGGCGCGGCGTGTACCCACCCGGGGCAACTTCAAATTGGCGCATGGCAAACGTCGGCGCGCCGTCCGCCTCCCCCACCAACCAGCGGACGCTACAGTTCGACGAGCCTTCCATTTCGACGGGTTTGGAAGGAATCTTTTCGGCGTTGATGACTTTCATAGGTTGTCGACCTCTTCAGGTGCTATTTGTCGGTGGCTGCGATATTGATCCAAGCCGATCGCGCCCACAGTCGCGAAGGCAAGCAACAGCACCTCAACGCCCAGGATTTCCACCCCGCGCTCGTCGAGCAGCTTCATCAAACCGGTTTCTCCCGCTAGCGAGCCCGAGTCCGCCGAGTCGGACGAAATCGGCTGGGTCGCGCGAACCATCATCAGCGCATAAGCGCAGGCGGTGATCGTAAACGCCACGCCGAACACGATTAGCGCGGCATAGAAAGGGTTGAAGGGCTGTTTTTGCTTGGCCACGATCGAGGGACTCTCCAATGAAACGGCGGCAAAACCGTTGAACAGATTGTATGATACAAGATTCCACCCTCGGTCCAAAGCCGTACTGGTGAGGCCCGCGTGCCCGATCAAGTCATCTCTCTCCGCGGCGTCGAGGTGCATAACCTCAAGCACATCGACCTCGACCTGCCGCGCGGCAAGCTGATCGTTTTTTGCGGCGTGAGCGGCAGTGGCAAGACCAGCCTGGCCCTCGATACGCTGTACGCCGAGGGGCAGCGGCGGTACATCGAGAGCTTTTCCGCCTACACGCGCCAGTTTCTCGAACGGCTGGAGAAGCCGGCCGCCGAGAAGATCACCGGCATCCCTCCGGCCATTGCAGTCACGCACAAGCACGCCAGCCGCTCCGGCCGTTCCACGGTCGGCACCGCTACCGAGATAAACGACTACCTGCGGCTGCTGTTCGCCAAGGTCGGCCGTGTGTTTTGTGCAAACGACGGCGTCGAAGTCCGCCGCGATACGCCGCAATCGGTCGCGGAGCAACTCGCGAAATTGCCCGAGCGCGTTCGCTTTCTACTCACGGCGCCACCGGCGACGTTCGCCAACACCGAGCCGCTGCTGTTGGCCGAGGAGCTCAAAGTGCGGGGCTTTGTGCGCGCGATTGTTGACTCGCAGACGGTCAACCTCGCCGACCAGCCGCTGGAGACCCTCGTCAAGAACATCGCCGCCCGGGACATTTCCATCGTCGTAGACCGGCTGACGGGCGGGACTGCGGCACAACGGCTCCGCGATTCGCTGGAAACGGCGTTTGCCGTCGGCGGCGGAAGCTGCACCGCATTCGTCGAAGCGGAAACCGTCGAGCCGGCTTTCTTCGGCGGCCGTGGAAAGTCTGTCACGCTCGACGATCGCCAATGGTTGGCCGTCCGGTTTGACAACCAGATGCGCTGCACGCAGTGCGACAGCGAGTACATCGAGCCCGAGCCGCGGCTCTTCAGCTTCAACAGTCCCTTGGGCGCCTGCCCCGAGTGCGAGGGTTTCGGCAACAAAATCGACATCGATATGGAGCTGGTGGTGCCCGACCCGAAGAAAACGCTGCGCGAAGGGGCCATCGCGCCGTGGACGACGCCCGCGTATGAACATGAATATAAGGAACCTGCGGCCTTGAGCGCGGATTTCAACGTGCCGCTCGATGTGCCGTATCAGGACCTCACGGACGAACAGAAGGCCGTCATTTTCAACGGCGTGCCGGAGCGACAATTCGGCGGGTTGCGCGGCTTCTTCAAATGGCTCGATCGCCACAAGTACAAAATGCACGTTCGCGTGTTTGCCAGTCGCTGGAAAACGCAGCGGCCGTGTCCGGCTTGTCGGGGAGCGCGGCTGCGGCCCGAGGCGCTGGCCGTTCGTATCGCGGCTAAGAACATTGCCGAAGTTGGCGCGATGCAGGTCCGCGACGCCAGGCAGTTTTTCGAGGAGTTGCAACTTGACGATGCGGAAGCGACGATCGCGCGGATGCCCTTGGAACAGATCACCGCTCGGCTCGGCTATTTACAGACCGTAGGCCTCGATTATCTAGCCCTCGACCGGCCGCTCAAGACACTGAGCGGCGGGGAATTGGAACGCGTGACGCTTACCTCAGCGCTCGGCTCGAGTCTGGTCAATATGCTCTACGTACTCGATGAGCCATCCGTGGGGCTGCACCCCGCTGACGTCGATCGTCTGGTCCACGCCATCAAGCGGCTCCGTGACCGGGGCAATACAGTCGTGGTCGTCGAGCATGAGGAAGCGATGATTCGCGCAGCCGACCAGATCGTCGAGATCGGCCCGGGGGCGGGCGAGCGCGGCGGGCAGGTGGTGTTCCAGGGCGCACCGGAGGATATCGGCCAGCACCCCGGCAGCGTCACGGGTGACTTTCTGGCCGGCCGGCGTGGCGTTGCCAGTGCCAAGGAACGGCGCCCGGCCGAGCATGGCTGGATCCGGCTCGCCGCGGCGAGTGGCCACAACCTGAAGAACGTCACGGTCGAGTTTCCCCTAGGCATGCTGTGCCTGGTGACCGGCGTCAGCGGTGCGGGGAAGAGCACACTTGTCGAGGACACGCTCTACCCCGCAATTCGCCGCCGGATGCGGTTGGAGGCGCCCCGGCCTTTGGCTCATCGCGATCTCTTTGGCGACGGACAGATCGACGACGTGCTGTTGGTCGATCAAAGCCCGATCGGTCGCTCGCCGCGCTCGAACCCGGTGACCTACATCAAGGCCTTCGACGAGATTCGAGCAGTGTTTGCCGATACGCTCGAAGCCCGCACGCGAAACTACACGGCCAGCCACTTCAGCTTCAACGTCGGCGGCGGCCGCTGTCCCAAGTGCGAAGGCGATGGCTACCTGGCCGTGGACATGCAGTTCCTGGCCGACGTCTACATGAAATGCCCAGAATGCAACGGCCGGCGTTACCGCCGCGAGATCCTCAAGGTGACCTACCGAGGCCGCAACATCGCCGAAGTGCTCGACATGACGGTTCGCGAGGCGTTCACGTTCTTCCGCGGCAGCCCCAAGGTGCAGACGCGGCTCAAGCAATTGATCGACGTGGGGCTCGATTATCTGCGTCTCGGGCAGCCGGCCAACACGCTCTCCGGCGGCGAAGCACAGCGGCTCAAGCTGGCCGGCTACATGTCGGCCGCCAAGCGCTCGCGGACGCTGTTCATCCTTGACGAGCCGACCACCGGCTTGCACTTCGCTGACGTGACGCAGTTGCTCGACTGTTTCGACGCCTTGCTGTCGGTCGGGCATTCGCTGATTGTCGTCGAGCACAACCTGCAAATGATGAAAGCGGCGGATTGGCTCATCGATCTCGGCCCCGGCGCCGCCGAGGCGGGGGGCGAGGTAGTGGCCAAGGGAACGCCGGAAGAGGTGGCGCGCAATCCGCGGTCTCTGACCGGTAGGCTGCTGAAAGCGGCATTGAAACCAATGGAGCAATCCAGCCAAGCGAATATTTGATAACCGTGCCACTTTTGTGAAGACCTGGAACCACCTTGAACCTTGAACCCCAACTCTTCATTGGCGATGCCAGCGACGCGGAGGCCCGCGTCTATGCGACGCTGCCGCGCGCCGGCCTGGCGGACGATGCGCAGCTCATTGGTGAGCTCATCGGCCCGCATTGCCGCTACTCCAAGACTTTGCCCGCGCGGATCCGCTTCGTCGACCGCGGCCCCGGACCGACGTTGCTGGCAGAAGCAGTCGTGCCCGACCCCTGTTTCTGGACGCCCGAGTTGCCCTTTATGTATTCAGTGGAACTGCGGCTGGCTGGTGCGGTTGCCGCCGAAAATGAGATTGCGCCCGCCCCTCCTGCCATGCGGCGCCCCTTCGGCATTCGCCGCCTGGGAGTTCACGGAACATCGATCTATCTGGATGCGAAGCGATTTGTGCTGCGAGGCGTTCACCTCGATGCACCCAAGATTGAGGACCTTAAGGCGGCACGCGAAGCAGCGAGCGCGTTGTATATCGAAGAACCAAGCGAGGCGTTTCTTCAAGAGGCCAGTGAGGAAGGTGTTTTATTAGTGGTGCGACTTGGTGAAATGGGCGCGCAAGGCAAACTTGCCATGGAGCTTGCTCGCCTCGGGCGGTGGCCCGCGGTGGCTATCGCAGTCCTGAATGATGAAGTGCCGGCCGGCAAGGAGATTCGCCTGTCGGCCCGGAGCATGCTTTTGGCTCAGCGGTTAAACAGCGGCGCAGCTACCCCCCCGGCGTCGATCGCACCGTGGGCTCACGTGCTGTGGTGGGAAATCGGCCCCACCGAGTCTGCGATTGTTCAACCGCCGCACATGCCCGTTGTCGCTTACCGCCCGACCGCCGAACCGGCGGCAATAGCGCAGAGGCGACGGAATTGCGATCACCTGCAAGCCGACCTCGCCCCGCTGGGCGACTTCGCCGGATACTTTACGTAGTAGCCGTGCTCGGCTGTGCTGTTTTCGTCCACTGATCAACCTCTTCTTGCCGTACCTGACAACGCCGAATGGACACCGCCTTCCCCGTTGCAGGATCGATCTCGACAATACTGCCGTTGAGCCGCACGTCGCCGGTCGCCACTTCGAAGTGGGAAGGGTTGAACGTGAGCGTCGTTTCCATCACGCGGTCGATCCGGCGGCCCAAAATACTGTCGTGGGGGCCGGTCATGCCGACGTCGCACTGCATCGCCGTGCCGCCGGGCAGAACCTCTTCGTCGGCGGTCGGCACATGCGTGTGCGTGCCGAGCACCGCCGAAACTTTGCCGTCGAGATAGCGGGCCATGAGCTGCTTGTCGCTAGTGGCCTCGGCGTGAAAATCAACGACGATGACTTTGATATCCGGAGGCACCGAAGCAAGGACGCGGTCAGCCGCTTTCCAAGGACAATCGACGGGGCGCATGAAGACGCGGCCTAACAAGCTGAAGACGGCGACCGGCGTTCCGTCGCGCGCGGTCAAAAGCGCGAACTCGCGGCCCGGCGCTTCAGCAGGAAAATTGGCCGGCTTGAGGATGTTAGTTTCGCGCTGGAGCGTCTCGACAATCTCCGCTTTTTTGTAGATGTGATCACCAAGCGTAATGCAATCAACGCCGGCTGAGGTTAGCTCACCATAAATTTGGGGCGTGATGCCCGACCCGCCGGCGGCGTTCTCGGCGTTGGCAATCACCAAATCAAGCCGCTCGCGCTCGACAAGCCCAGGTAGGGCGCGGACCACAATCTGCCGCCCAGGTTTGCCGACAATGTCGCCGATCAGCAAGATGCGCATAACGAGCTGTCGATGGAGGCTTGGTTCGTCGTCGACTGCAAATTGCAAATTGCAAAAACCAAATTGAGCAGGATAACCAATTTGCAATTTGCATTTTTCATTTTGCAATTTGGCCTTATCTCGCCATCTCCGTCACTCGCGTCTCGCGGAGCACGGTCACCTTGATCTCTCCGGGATACGTGAGCTGATCCTCGTACGCTTTGGCGATTTCGCGGCAGATCTTCGCCGCGGAGCCGTCCGTGGTGTCCTTGGCGCTGGCGATCACGCGCACCTCGCGGCCCGCCTGAATGGCGAACGCCTGATCAACACCGTTAAATCCGCGGGCGATCGCCTCCAACTCTTCCATCCGCTTGATATACCGCTCGAGCGTTTCGCGGCGGGCGCCGGGGCGCGAGGCGCTCACCGCGTCGGCCGCCGCGCACATCACCGTGTAGGGATGATCGATGCGAATGTCGTCGTGGTGACCAAGCGCGGCGTGGACCACTTCCGGCCCCTCGCCGTACCGTTTGAGCAATTCAGCGCCAATCTTGGGGTGGCCGCCTTCGGCCTCGTGGTCGGCGGCTTTGCCAATGTCGTGCAACAACCCGCAACGCCGCGCCAGGTCGCCATTCATGCCGATCTCCTCGGCAATCATGCCGGCCAGGAACGCCACCTCGATCGAATGCCGCAGCACATTCTGGCTGTAGCTCGTGCGGAATCGCAAGCGGCCGAGCAAATGAATCACCTTCGGGTTGAGCCGCATTACGCCGGCTTCTTGGGCCGCTTCTTCGCCATACTTCTGGATGTGCTGCTCCATCTCCTTCATCGTTTCGCCGACGATCTCTTCGATGCGCGTGGGATGGATGCGGCCATCAGCGATCAGCTTGTTGAGCGACATGCGGGCGACTTCGCGGCGCACGGGATCGAAGCCGCTGACGATGACCACGCCCGGCGTATCGTCGATGATCACGTCCACGCCGGTCGCCTTCTCAAACGCGCGGATGTTCCGACCCTCACGGCCAATGATCCGGCCTTTCATCTCGTCGTTAGGAATGTCGACCGTGCTGGTGGTCGTTTCCGCCGTGTGCGCCGCGGCGTAGCGTTGGACGCTGGTCAACAGCATATCGCGCGCCTTGGCATCGCAAATCTCCGCCATCCGCCGCTCGAACTTTTGGATCATCTGCCCCTGCTCGTTCTGCAGCTCCAGGTCAAGCATGTCCAGCAGCTTGTGCGTCGCCTCGTCACGGCTCATGCCGCTGAGTTGGTGTAGCGTCTGCCGCTGCAGATCCAGCAGTTTATTGAGCTCCTCGTTGCGGCGGTTGAGATCCTCCAGCTTTTCGGCCAGCTTCCGCTGGTTGTTCTCGACCATCTTCTCTTGCTTCCGCACCTGTTCCGCCTGCTGCTCGACCGTATCCTGCCGCTTGTCGAGCAGTCGCTCGCGCTCATGCAATTCGTGGCGGATTTTGCTCAGTTCGCGCTCGCCTTCAGCTCGTTGCTGAATGGCGGCCTCTTTGGTCTGCAGCTCCGCCTCTTTTCTCAGGTTCGCGCTCTCGCGACTCGCCTTTTCGATGATGTCGCGGGCCTCGGTCTCGGCATCGCGCCGCCGCAGATGGTCCAAAAGCTTGACCGCCACAATCGTCAGGATGCAGGCGACGGTCGCTGCCGCGAATACCCACCAAACGCTGATATCCACGAATGACTCCCCTTCGAAGCGACGCTGGACAGCGCAGGGGGCGACCGCCGTACTGGGAGCAACCGCAAACGGAAGAGCGTTTGCGCGATTATCTTGTTGCGGTCGGGGCGCAGCGGGACCGCGAACGGGCCGCCCGCCATGAAAAGAGCAAGCTCGCCAGCGCCCGGCCGGAAGGTGGCCGGGCACGCAAGCCCGCGACCGCGACAAGTGTCAGCCAACCAGAAAGCGGCGATTCAAACGGCTGGCAAAGCCAGACCGAATCGACCCGAGCGGCGGCGTCGTAGCGAGCGGTAGCGCGGCAAGGCATCGCCTTGGCCGGTAGCCAGCTCAGCAACAACTGGAGAATTGCGACCAGCCAGTTCATCACGCCAAAGCCCGCACGAAAGGTTGGGTTGCTACTACCAGATACAGACCTGTCACTAACCGCTGCAGACTGCCGTCGGCCGACTTACTCGTTTATGACCGAAGACATACATAGTAAACTATTTACGCACGCGGCGAACCGACCGCCCCGACCGCTGGCCGAGACGCTGGCACGCCGCTACCTAGAATGGTAGTGGCAGCAGCGCCAAACTGCAATCCACGATTCTGCGCAGATTGACGATACAGCGTTGTTTACGGCGGCTCAGCGGCAAGCCGTAGGGGTTAGCAAAGAGAAACCACGAGGCCCGGGACCGGAACACCAAGCACCGTGTGCCAGTGGCTCGGCTAGTGCCGGAGCAGACCAAGGTCAACTCTCAAACCGCTCGCCCGTGTGCCACTCGCCGCGGCGAGTGCGGATTGCAAACCAACTCAATTCACAACACACCGTCAGAGCCAGTGGCACACGAAATGGAAAAAAGCCGTAACGAGAGCCAACATCCCCAGCGCCTATTGGCGGACGACTGGTCCGCCTTCGAATGGGACGGCCGAGCGGTGGTCGCGGCTGTCTCTGGCGGGGCCGACAGCGTCGCTTTGCTACGGATGCTCGTCGGGCTGGAAGAGAATCGGCCGCGGCAAGTGATCGTGGCCCACTTTAACCATCGTTTGCGGGCCGGCTCGGCTGACGACGCCCGCTTTGTAGCCGATCTGGCCGGCCGGCTCGAGCTGCCATTCGAACTGGGGCAGGCCGATGTGGCCGCCTTGGCCGAGCAACAAGGAGACGGAGTTGAGGCGGCCGCTCGCGGCGCCCGTTACGAGTTTCTTGCGCAAGTGGCCGACCGCCATCGGGCCAACTTCATTGCTACCGGACACACAGCCGATGACCAGGCTGAAACCGTGCTGCACCGGATCCTCCGGGGAACTGGGATCGCTGGGCTGCAAGGCATTCACGAGCTGCGGCCGGTCTTCGGCCGGCAAGACATCTATCTGGTTCGGCCGTTGCTTAGTTTCCGCCACAGCGACGTGGTCGGGTATCTCCGCGAGATCGATCAGCCATTCTGCGAGGACCCTAGCAATGCGGATCCCCGCTTCACACGGAATCGCATCCGCCACGAGCTCTTGCCGCTCTTGGAAAGGGATTACAACCGCAATGTGGTCGAGGCGCTTCTGCGGCTCAGCGAGACAGCCAGCGGGGCGCAGTCGGCGATCGACGAGCTGGTCGAAGATCTCGTCGAGGAGGCGGTGGCGTTCGAGGAAGAGGAAGTGATTGTGAACCGCGACATGCTGGCTGGAATAAATCCGCACCTCGTGCGCGAGTTGTTCTTGCGAATCTGGCGAGACATGAGCTGGCCGCAACAGCAAATGGGGCTCGACGAGTGGGTGGAACTGGCCATCGAAGGCGCCGCGGAATTGCACGACGACGATGAACGCGAAAGCGTGCCCAAGCCGCAGGATGCGCCGTACAAGCGCATGTTCCCCGGCAAAATCATGGCTGAAAAGCAAGGCGCGGCGCTGGTGTTGAAGCGCCCTGCGCAGAGCAGTCGCTCTACCGCCTAGTTTTCGACGGTGCCTACTGGCGCCCCCAACATGTCGTTGGTTCTCTCCACTTCCAGGTGGACCTGCTGATAACCGCCGCGTGACCGGAAGTACAACATGAGCAGACCGTAGCACACGAACATAATCACCGGGAAGATTGCCACCACGGCCAGCGTCTCTTTTTTTGTATCGCCTTCCAGCGCGGTAATTTCAGCCCGGATTTCCTCGGGCTGTGCCGCGACCTTCTCTGGTTTGACCGCCTCGTAGGTGCCAAAGACCGTCGGCTTGGCGTCCACCACCTGACTGACCACGCTCGGCCGGTCTTGCGCCAGCTTATCGACCATCTTGTTATCCTGCACGTACCCGAGGAAGGTCGAGCCAACGACGCCGACAGCGAGCATCCCCACACCGCCCGTGGCATTGAGCGTAAGCGCTCCGCCGCGGGGAAATTGCTCCGACACCACACCCAGCATCGTCGGCCAGAAGAACGTCTTGCCAAAGCCGTAGAGCGTCGCCGCGGCAAGGATCATCACACCGCTTGCGATCGAAAGCGAATAAAGTCCCACTGCCGCAATTGCTGCGCTGAGCATCAGCAACCCCAACGGAGACAACGCGTGGACAATTGGACCGGCAAAAAACCGCAATACCATCATGATGAACGACGTGTAAACGAGCACCCACCCGGGGGCCAACTCGAAGTTGGTCATCTGCGGTTCCATCAAGCTGGTGATCCACGTATCAGTGCCCAATTCGGTTGTCGCCAAGGGCATCATGATCAAGAGTAGAAGAATGAACATTGGCCGGCCGAGCGATTGAACGAACACGCCGAAGACGCCGGCGATCGCGGCGCTGATGATCAGCCGCGTGGAAAGTTTCGCAGTGTCACTCCAGTCCTGAAAAATCCATCCGCGATCTTCAAGCACTCGGCTGACCTCGAACACAATCAAGCCGCCGACGATGAACGCGCCAAGAATTCCGAACTCCTTCAGCATCTCGCGATCCGACACGCCTGCGGCAACGCGCTCGCTGACTGGGAAACGGCAGGTCAACATCAACAGGCCGTAGACCGCCGTCGGCAGCAGGATCAGACCAACCTTGTGCTGCCACGTGAAGTCCATGCCAGTCCATTGTGTGAGCACGCCGCTGGTACCCATTCCGATCGTGATCAGCCCACCGAGCACCAATCCGCCCGGCCAGCCGGCATGGAGAATATTGAGCCACTTCGTCTTCTGGCGGACGAACATCGTGGCGACAACGGGATTGATCACTGCTTCAACCGTGCCGTTGCCAAGTGCGACAATGAAATTTCCCCAATACAGTCCCCAGTAGCCTTCGGCGTTAATCGTAATGACGGCCGATGCGACATGGCACACGAACGCGAATATCATCGCGTTGCCGTAGCCGACGCGATCGATAAACAGACTGAAGAGGATAATACTGATGGCGAACGGCCACAGACCGACACCGAAGATTTCGCCCTTCTCGGTCGCAGACAAGTTGAATTCAGTGCCCCAGTCCTCAATGATCATCGCGCGGACGATGAAACCGAACGCTGTCGTGATTAACGCAATAAAGCAGGCCCAAAACAGGCGACGTTCATTCGCATCGTTCATTGGCGCGTGTGCTCCCTCGAAAAGTGTGGCCCGGCCGGAATCTGAGCGGCGGAACTCCCCCGAATTCACCGTGCCTCCGAGTATACCCAGACCGCGAGCGAAGTAAACGAACGGGCTTTGCGGATTCCAGGCAATTCTGTGGCCTTGGGTCGTTAGAGACCGCATCGCCGGCACGGCTTCACACCTGTCGAGCTGCGACTCGCCGACCTTGACCCGTGCGGGCGGCGCTGATTACCATTCCTGCCTATTTTGGCCGGCTTGCGCCCATGTGATAGGCCGGCCTCCGTCTGCCGTTTCGTAGCCCTCTCGCTCCGCGCGAGGATGTATCATCGCGCGGAGCGTGATAGCTACACTGTCCGCGAAAGGAATCGCAGTTATCCCCCCTCGCCCGTTCCATTTCTGTTGGTCGTGCGTCAAGTACACGAGCCTCGTCGCCCTGGCCGCGGCGGTGGGAGCGGGACTCTATTACTACAACCACGTCAATGATGAAATTCGTCGCCGCGTCCTCGAAATGCTCGCCACGCATTATGTGGGTCTCGACGTCGAAGTGCGCTCGGCGCTGCTCGTGAATGGCGAAGGTATTGAGATCCGCGGCATCACGATCTCCGACCCCCAGCTTTCAGGGCCGTCGGCGGAGCTGGCTTACTTCGACGAGATCTTACTTGCTTGTCGCACGGAACTGCAGGAGTTTCTGAGCGGCCAGCCGAAAATTGAGCACGTGCGCGTTCGCCGTCCGCGAATTCGCGCCACGCGGCTGGCCGACGGCCGCTGGAGCGCCGCTCGATTACTGCCTTGCCCCAAGTTCGGCAAACATCGACTCGAGACCGTCATCGAGAATGGCGTGCTGGAACTTATCGACTCCACACGGCCGAACTCGCCCACCTTTACGCTGCGCGAAATTAATCTCGAACTACATCCGCTAACCGAAGAACATGCCGGAGGCGACGAACCCGTCCGCTTCAAAGCCTCGTGCGGCGGCGATTACTTTCAGCGCGTGACCATGGCCGGACGATTGGAAGCGAACGGCGAAGATTTTCACGTTGAGCAAGGGGTGATCAATGGGCTCGACATTTCGCCCGAGTTCCGCAGCGCACTGCCGGCGGAACTTGCCGAACCATTTGCCGCAATCGCTTCGTTACGCGCGACCTGTGGGCTGACGTTTGCAGTGATTCATCGCCCCTTGGAGGAACAGCCGTGGACGTTTAGCGTCGACGGCCACATCTCTCGTGGGCGATACGATGATCCACGACTGCCACAGGCCCTTACGGAGCTGACCGCTGACTTTCACGCAAATAACAGCGGGCTGGTCGTCAAGGAATTGATGTGCAAGTTTGGACAGTCGTCGCTGAATGCTTACGCACGTCTCGACGGCTTTTCATCCAAGGCGCCCTTATTCCTTGATATCATCGCCAAGCAATTGTTCGTCGGGCGCAACTGGGAGGCAATTCTCAGCCCGCAGTTGCTGACGCATTGGCGTAATTTCGAGCCCGCGGGGGAAATTGATGCTCACCTCAAGTTGTGGTTCGACGGAAGTGAGTGGCGGCCGGAAGCCACGGTGGACTGCCGCAATGTGTCCTTCACGTACTACAAGTTTCCGTATCGCGTCGATCGAGGACGGGGCATCGTCGAATTGAAGGATAACCGACTATCGCTCAACCTTGTAGCGCAGGCCGCGGGAAGGGACATCACCATTAGGGGGCTGGTGAACGATCCTGGTCCCGCGTTCACCGGGGGCGTCGAAATCCGCGGTGAGGATCTGTCAATCGAGCCGAGGATCATCGATGCCCTTCGCGGAAAACCGCGAGACATTGTTCGCTCGCTCAACCCGACTGGCACGTTTGGTTTCGTGTTGAATGTTTTTCGTGATGACGCACAGCAGGCGCGACCACATCAGGAACTCGCACTGCGTTTGCAACACGGCTCCGTCCGCTACGATAAGTTTGCTTATCCGATCAGCAATATTCGCGGCACTGTGCAAATGCGGGACGGGGCCTGGTGGTCGGATGACCTGAAAGGGAACAACGACATCGGCCAAATTCTCTGCCGAGCCCGGCTGCAACACACCGACGAGGGGAGCGAGCTAACGCTCCACTTCGACGGGCAGGGAATTGCACTGGAAGAAGAACTGCGTGACGCATTGCCGGCGCCCGCGCGAAAGGTATGGAACGACTTGCGGCCGCGCGGCTCGATCGATCTCGGAGTCGATGTGAAGTACATCGCCGGCAGCCGCAAGCCGAGCATTGCGGTTCGCATCAATCAATTCGGCGACAATGCCTCTCTGGAACCGGTCCAGTTCCCGTACCGATTGGAGCGCTTGCGCGGCAGCGGCGGAGAACGACCGGTATTTGTCTATAGCTCCGATGAGGATCGCGTCGATTTCGCGGAGCTACGCGCTGTCCACGGCCGTACTAAGGTCTCGGCGACCGGCTACTGCAGGTTCAACGAAGGCGCCTGGCGGCTGCACTTCAAGCGGCTGACGGCCGATCAACTGCGGGCAGACCCAGAGCTATTGGCGGCCCTGCCTCCCGCGCTCAAGAAAGTGGGGCTGCAGCTTAAGCCGACAGGCGCGATTAACCTCTATGGCAGCTTCGACCTGGCGGGAAGTGGTGTTACGGGTGATCCGCTGAAATCCGCTTGGAACCTCGACTTCACCGTGCATCAATCATCCATCACTGCGGGCGTGCTTTTAGAAAACGTCAGGGGCATGCTGCACCTGGAAGGTCAGCACGACGGCCGGCGGCTTTGGTCTGCTGGCGAGTTGACGATCGACAGCCTCGCGTTCAAGGAGTTTCAGTTTACGGATTTGCGTGGCCCGCTATGGATCGACGACCAAAAAGTCATCCTTGGAACGCATGCCCGGCCACCCCAATTGAACCAGGCGCCACGGCGGATGACCGCCAAACTGTATGGGGGCACGGTCGTCGCCGATCTGTCGGTTAGCCTGCGGGAGCCGCCCGATTATGTGCTTCAGGCGACGTTGAGCAACGGGGATCTGGAGCGCCTCGCGCGCGAGCAGCTTGCTGGAAAACAACGACTCAAAGGCAGAGTCGGCGCGGGGCTCGTGCTGGGCGGCCGGGGCGCCGGCGTTCATGCGATGGAGGGCTATGGTCAGGTTTGGCTGCGCGAAGCGGACATTTACGAGCTGCCGCTGATGGTGCAATTGTTGTCCATCTTGAGCATTCGCCTCCCCGACAACACGGGATTCACCAACAGCGATGCGAACTTTCGCATCGACGGTGAACACATCTACTTGGATCGCATCGAATTTGCAGGCGACGCGATCAGCCTGGTGGGAACGGGCGAGATGAACCTCAACAGCGACATTCAGGCGACACTGAGCGCGATCGTGGGCCGCAGCGATTGGCAGTTGCCGCTGTTCAAGAACGTGATGGGACAGGCAAGCCAGCAGATTATGCAGATTCGCGTGGACGGCAACCTGGCCAGCCCGAGCATTCATCGCGAAGCCTTTCCCGGCATCAACCAGGTGCTGGAGCAATTGCAAGCTGGCATGCAGCCACGGGTGCAACCGCTGCCGCTGCCGCAGCCATCGACACAGGCCGCCGTGCCTGGTGGTGGGAGGCGGTAGGAGTGCGTTGGAGTCCAAGCTTTAGCTTGTCCGTGCAGCCCGAAAGATTGAACCCCAACGCCCTGAATGCTCCGTCATGACCTAAACTTTCAGTACCGCTTTCAGAATCCACCCCCAGTCTCCGTCTTTGAGCAGGAGGCAAACCCATGAGCGTCGGACCGTTAGGGTTTTTCGGCAGCATTGCCGCGACGCCTGCTCTCCAGCGCGGCGCGGACACCGAGCGCGTTCAGCATGACACCGCCCGCCAGCAAGGCGAAGTCAAAAACAATCTGCTCGCCGAAAGCGCTGCCGGCATTGGTGAAACCGACGGTGATGAACACGACACGAACGAGCGCGACGCCGATGGCCGGCGGCTGTGGGAAGTCGGCGCCAACGCCAGGCAGAAGGACTCCGTCGACCCGGCGATCGAGTCGCCGCCGCTCCGCCAAAGCAAGGATCTGACCGGCACGACTGGCGCACACCTTGATTTGACAGGCTAACTTGTGTAGTCCTCTCGCTCCGCGAGAGGAAACATCACGCGGAGCGTGATGACTACACTGTTTCGGGTTTGCTCCGCTTTGGGCCTTTCCGTAGAATCAGCCGGCCCAAAATACAGCAGGATTCGTTCCCATGAAGTTCACCAAGATGCAAGGCGCGGGGAACGACTATGTGTACATCGATTGTTTTGAACACGCGTTTCCCGCCGATCCTGCCGAGCTCGCCCGCACGATTTCCGATCGCCATTTCGGCGTCGGCGGCGACGGGCTGATTTTCATCTGCCCCTCGCCGGTGGCCGACGCACGGATGCGGATGTTCAACGCCGACGGCTCCGAAGCTGAGATGTGCGGCAACGGCGTGCGTTGTGTCGCCAAGTATGTCTACGACCATGACATCTGCCGCGCGCCAAAACTCAAGATCGAAACCGGCCGCGGTGTGCTGACTTTGGACGTCGAACTGAAGGATGAGCGCGTGGAACGCGTGCGGGTCGATATGGGGGAGCCGATCCTTGAAGCGGAAAAGATACCGACCACGCTGCCGGGTGAGCGGATCGTCGACTATCCGATGTTCGAGAACTGGCCGGTCAGCATGCTCGACGAATGCGGTCTCGATCCGCGAGTTACCTGTGTTTCTATGGGGAACCCACATTTGATCTTATATTGCGAAGATGTAGCACGGGCGCCAGTCCAGAAGCAAGGCCCCGAATTTGAGCGTGCAACGGTTTTTCCCCAGCGAATCAACGTTCATTGGGTACAGGTTCATTCACCGCGGGAGGTAACGATGCGCACGTGGGAGCGCGGCAGCGGAATTACACTAGCCTGCGGCACCGGCGCAAGCGCGGTATGTGTGGCAGGTGTGCTGACCGGCCGCACCGAGCGCAAGATCCTCGCACATCTGCCCGGCGGCGATCTGGAACTGGAATGGAGCGCCGAGAACAACCACGTTTACATGACCGGGCCGGCGGTGGAAGTGTTTACCGGCGAATGGAAGGAAGTTTAGGACACTGTCGGGAACGGCCGAAGCTTGCCCGCCATGGCGGGTGCCGTTCCGCTGGGCGAGTTGACTGGGCGACACCAAAACGCAATTCCGGCACGCCACGGAGGGCGTTCCCTACAGAATGCAACGCAAGGATGCGCATATGAAAATCACCAGCCCCTTTCTCCACGATCTCGGCGGCTTGCTCGTCTCGTGTGCCGTGCGGAACTGGATGAGCACGCTCGAATACAAGTGCTCGTTCTACGATCCGACCGTTGACCCAGTGAACCACCGATTCGACGGTCAGAAGATCTTTGTGCTCTGGCATGAGTATCTCCTCTTTCCGCTCTACCTTCGCGGCAACAATAACTACACGTTGCTGCTGAGCCAGCATCGCGATGCCGAGATCCTCACACGAACGGCGTATCACATGGGCTTCGAGTGCGTGCGCGGCTCGACGTATCGCGGGGGCGCGGCGGCTCTTCGAGAGCTGATGGAAAATAGCCGCGGCCGTAACCTGGCAATTACACCTGACGGCCCGCGCGGCCCGCGCCGGAAACTCGCCCAGGGGCCGATTTACCTGGCCAGCAAATTAGGGCTGCCCATTGTGGCGGCCGGTATTGGCTACGATCGGCCGTGGCGGATGAAGTCCTGGGACCGCTTCGCCCTTCCGCGTCCGTATTCGCGCGCCCGCACCGTCCTCAGCCCCGCGATTCAATTGCCCAGCGACCTGGACCGCGCCGGCATCGAGCACTACCGGCAGCACGTCGAGACATTACTCAATCGGTTGACCTTAGAAGCCGAAGCTTGGGCCGAATCCGGCACACGCAAACTGAACGAAACAGAGGTTCGTCGCGAGCCGTCGCCGCATCGCCATCAGTACGTTCATCCGCCGCACTTGCTCCGCGGACCGATGCCACCTGTTTCGAAGCGCCCGACTCTGCCTGCGCCGTCGCCGCGCAAAGCGGCATAGCGCGGGCGCTCACTCGTCGCTTCTTCGGGTCCCCGGTATATTGGCCTGCATGACGTATGCGGAGCCAATCAAGTCGCTGGCAACCCCCGAGCCGATCCTCTCGGTCTCCCAGCTCACGTTGTTCCTCAAAGAGTTGGTCGAGGCGACGTTCCCCTCAGTCTGGGTGGCCGGCGAAATCTCGAATTTCTCGAAACCGCAATCCGGGCATTGCTACCTCACGCTCAAGGACGATCAGGCGCAGATTAAGGCCGTCATTTGGCGAACCGTCGCGAGCCGGCTCCGCTTCGAGCCGCACGATGGGTTGGAAGTGATTTGTCGTGGACACATCGACCTGTACCCGCCGCGCGGCCAGTACCAGTTAGTCATTGAGGAAATCCAGCCGCGCGGCGTTGGGGCCTTGGAGCTTGCGCTGCGGAAGCTGCGCGAGAAACTGGCGGCCGAGGGGCTGTTTGATCCAGCTCGGAAGCGCCCGTTGCCAACGTTCCCTCGGCGAATCGGCTTTGTCACCAGTCCGACCGGCGCCGCTGTGCGGGACTTTTTGCAGGTGCTCCAGCGACGTTGGCGCGGCGCGAGCGTTCTCATCATCCCCGCCCGTGTCCAGGGGGACGGCTCTGCCGCGGAGATCGCCGCCGGAATCGACACGGCAAATCGGCTGGCCGGAACGGATCACGCGGTGGATGTGCTCGTCGTCGGCCGCGGCGGAGGAAGCCTCGAAGACCTGTGGGCGTTCAACGAGGAAGTGGTTGTGCGGGCGATCGCCGGCAGCCAGTTGCCGGTCGTGTCGGCGGTGGGGCATGAGATCGATGTCACGCTTTCAGATCTGGCAGCCGACGTGCGGGCGCTCACCCCCAGCGAAGCGGCTGAGCGCGTTGTACCGGCGGCCGATGAAGTGCAAGCGGCGTTGACCGTCCGGCAACAGCGATTGATCCGAGCGCTTCGCCGACGCGCGGCTGAGGCGCGACGGCGTTTGGAGCAAATCGCCGTGCATCGGGCGTTTCGCCGGCCGTTTGATCGCGTATTGAACTATGCGCGCGATCTGGATTCTATTGCGTCGCGCATGGGCCGAGGAGCCAGACACCTGCTGGCAAGCGCAAAGAGCGTGCTCAACGCATTAGCTGCCCAATTGGACTCGCTCAGTCCATTGGCTATCCTGGGGCGCGGGTACAGCCTGACGACACGCATCTCTGATGGTCGGCTCGTTGACGACGCGGTGGTGCTACATGCCGGCGATCAGATTCGCACGCGGTTTGCGCACGGCCAGGCGATTAGTGAAGTGCAGCACGTGGAAAGCGAAGGAGGGACAATATGATCCAACGCGCCGGTTTCATGGCACTCTTCATCGGTTCGCTTATCAGTGCATTTGTCGCCGCCGCCGACGCGCCTGCGAATCGCCCAAACGTCGTCTTCATACTTGCCGACGACCTCGGCTACGGCGACTTGCGCTGTTACAACGCCGAGTCGAAGATCCCGACGCCGCACTGCGATCGGTTGGCCAGCGAGGGGATTCGATTCACGGACGCGCATTCGCCGTCGGCGGTTTGTACGCCCACGCGCTACGGCATTCTCACCGGCCGCTACAGTTGGCGGACTTCGCTTAAAAGTGGCGTGCTGCAAGGATACGATCCGCTGCTCATCGAGCCGGATCGCTTGACCGTGGCATCGCTCCTCAAGCAGCACGGCTACACGACTGGCGCGGTGGGCAAGTGGCACCTTGGTCTGGGGGACAAGAAGCCGACCGATTATGACCGGCCCTTTCCGGCAGGCCCGCACACCGTCGGCTTCGATTACGCCTTTGGCATTCCATCGTCGCTCGATTTTCCGCCGTACGTATTTGTCGAGAACGATCGCGCCGTTGAGCGGCCGACCGCCACGATCGCGGCCAGCCAGATGCGTCGCAACGGCGGCGGGGGATTTTGGCGCGCCGGCGCGATCGCGCCCAGTTTCAAGCATGAGGATGTGCTGCCGGCGATCACCGACAAGGCGGTCGAGTTTATCGGAAAGCAAACCAGGGATCGTCCGTTCTTCCTGTACCTGGCGCTCAATTCGCCACATACACCGTGGATGCCTACGGCGGAGTTCCGCGGCAAGAGCCAGGCCGGCTACTATGGCGACTTCGTCGTACAGACCGATGCCGCGATCGGCCGCGTGCTGGCAGCGCTTGCCGACGACGGACTGGCGGAGAATACACTGGTAATTCTGACGAGTGATAACGGCGCGCATTGGTTGCCCAGCGATATCGAGCAATACTCTCATCGTGCGAACGGCGGCTTGCGCGGGCAAAAGGCCGATCTTTGGGAAGGTGGACATCGAGTGCCGTTTATCGCGCGATGGCCGGGGCAAATTAAATCGGGCACGACGAGCGACGAAACGATTTGTTTGACCGATTTGATGCACACGATGTCCGCGATCCTTGATACCTCACTGCCGGCCGACGCAGGCGAGGATAGCTACAACATTTTGCCCGCGCTACTCGGCGAAGCACGCCAGCAGCCGATTCGCCAGGCCACCGTGCACCAGTCGGGCGACGGCACGCTGGCGATTCGGCAAGGGCCGTGGAAGTTATGCTTTGCGCTTGGATCGCACGGATTCAGCGAGCCACGCACTATCAAGCTAAAACCGGGTGAACCGCTCGGCCAGTTGTATCACCTCGCCAACGATCCTCATGAACAGAAGAACCTGTGGTCGCAAGAGCCGGAAACTGTGGCCCGACTTACCGTGTTACTGGAGCAATACAAGACCGCCGGGCGCAGTACGCCGGCGGAATGACCGCCAACAACTCGTTGCCGACACGAACATTTATGAGACATTTCATTCTTATTGCATGCGTCGCCTGGGCGTTTGTCTGCGTTCCCTCGGCCCGCTCGTCCGACGATCCTACCGACTACCCTCATCGCGTCCTGCGCAATGACACGGGCACGCGCGTCACAGTGATGCTCGTCGATGCGGTGAAGGGGTTTTATCGCGGCACGCGGTTCGACTGGGCAGGGCACATTGCCCAGGCGAAATACCGCGGCCATACGTTCTTCGGCTTGTGGCGAACGCCGCACGATCCGACAAACTTCGAGCATGGCGTGGGCCCAACGGACGAGTTCGGCATTCAGAACCCGCCCGGTTACGAGCGCGCCAAGGCGGGCGAACCATTTCTGAAAATCGGCGTGGGATTGCTGCGGCGGATCGATGACAAGCCGTATCACTTTTCGACGAAGTATCCGGTGCTCGACGCGGGTCGTTGGTCACATTCCTCGGGCGGCCGCGGCCAATCTGTTTCATTCCAGCACGAGCTCCGCACGGATGTTGATTGGGGTTATCGCTATAACAAGTCCATGCGACTGGTCGACGACCAACCCGCGTTTGAAATCGAGCGCACGCTCAAAAACATCGAGGGCAAGGACATCAAAACCGCCAGCTACAACCACAACTTCATCCGCATCGACGACGAGCTGATCGGGCCATCGTACGAGCTGGAGCTGAGCGAAGATCTGCAGGCCGAGGTCGAGGGGCCGGCCAGGTTTGATGGGCGGCGATTGACGTTCACTGACAAAGTCGAAAAACCATTGATGATCTACTTCAAAGGACAGCCGAAGCGCGTCGCGGAACTGGGGGGAGGGTTTGCCTTACGACCTTCGTTCGACATCACGATCACCAATCGCCGCACGGGCGGGCGAATGGTGATCGCGCACCATTTCGATGTTTCGGAGCTGCGGCTGTGGGTGACGTCGACGGCGATCTGTCCGGAGCCGTTCGTGAACGTCGACCTTGGTCCAGCCCAGTCGATGTCGTGGACGACGACGTACCGACTCGGGACGGTGGACGAGATCAAACCTTGATTTCGTATCCTTTGCGCTGTTCGCGCTTGATCCAGCCGTTGGCGTCCTCGTCGCCGACGATCTGCTCTTTCTCGGGGTCCCACTTGAGCGGACGTCCGAGCCGGATGCAAATGTTCGCCAGGTGGCAGGTCGTCATCACACGGTGGTGTGAGAAGACATCGGAGACCGGCGTCTTGCGAGTCTTCACGCAGTCGAAGAAGTCTTCCATGTGGCCGCGCTTGGCGCCCTTGCGAACCTTAGCAATGGCATCCTCAGGCAACGGGTTTTCCTTTTCTTCGTCGACCGCTTGGCCCGACAGTCGGCGCCCGTCGCGGTTGACGAAAAGATCGCTCTTCTCGCCGTAGATCAAGACGCCGTTGCCGCGATCGAGAATCTTTTCCGGGATGCTGGTCTCGTAGTGCTTGCCGATCCGATCGGTGATGACCAGCTCCGTGCCGTCGGCGAACTTCGTATGGATCTCAAACTGCGTCGCGGTGTTGTAGGCGTCGTCGACGGTCGGATAGCCGTTGCTGAAAGGCACCGGGAACTCCGCCTTACCGTCAAACGAAACGGGCGAAGTGTCGTCGGCGCCCAGCGCCCAATGGGCAATATCAACATGGTGCGCGCCCCAATCGGTCATCTTGCCGCCGGAGTATTCGAACCACCAGCGAAACTGGGCATGGCAACGCTGTGGGATGTATTCAACCAATGGGGCCTGGCCGAGCCACATTTCCCAATTGAGGTGTGGCGGCGGCTCCTGCTTCTTGAAGGGCCCGCCTCGCTCGCCACCGCCGATGGCGACTACGATGCGGTTAATTTTTCCTAGCCGCCCTTCGCGGCAGAGTGCGACCGCCTTGGCAAACGGTCCGTCGCTGCGCTGCTGCGTGCCGACCTGGAAAACGCGCTTCGTCTCTTTCGCGACGCGGCAGATCAGCTTGCCTTCGTCGACGGTCAGCGTCAGCGGCTTTTCGCAGTACATGTCCTTGCCGGCCTGCATTGCCTCAATGGCGATCTTGGTGTGCCAATGGTCGGGCGTGCCGATGGTGACGACGTCGATGTCTTTGCGATCGAGCAGCTTGCGATAGTCTTCGAACATCTCCGCCTTACCGCGGCCTTGTCGCGCCTTCGCCTGCTCAGCATGCTGGCGATCGACATCGCAGACGGCGACGACTTCCCCAAACCGCGCGGCGCCCCGTGTAATCCCATTGCCTTGCCCACCGCAGCCGATCTGGCCGATGTGGGGACGATCGTTGGCGGATTTGGATTCCTGGGCGAGCGTCTTTTGCGTTGCAAAGAAATAAGCTGTGATGGCGGTCCCGGCGGCGAGGGCGCCGGTGGATTGCAGGAATTGGCGGCGGTTGGACGTCGGATGGTTCATGGGTGTCTCCGAGAAAGATCTTGACCAATTGCCTGGTCTGTAGGGAACGCCCTCTGTGGCGATTCGGCGTTGCTATATCGACTTGCCCAACGGAAGGGCACCCGCCACGGCGGGCAAGCTTCGGCCGTTCCCTACAGTTGCCGCGGCCAGTTGCCATTCTCCAGCGGCCGCAATTCAAACTTCGATGGATCGAGGACGACGTGGCGGACACGTTGGCGCTTCCAGGTGTAGGTCACGTGAACCAACCCGTCGCTGGATTGAATGACGGCTGGATACGAATATTCGCCCGGCTGATCTTCGAGCACCACGGCGGTTTGCCACTGTTTGCCGTCCTTTGATACCGCGACGTTCAAGGGACTGCGGCCGCGCAGTGTGTGATTGTATACGAGTACATGCCGACCGTCGGCCAAGGTGACCGCGTCGATGCCCGAATTGGGATTGGGGAGCGTGGTGAGCGACATCTCGCCCCAGGTGCGGCCGGCGTCGTTCGACCAGATCTCAAAGATCCGCCGCTGTTGCGAGCGGCCGATGGCTTGCAGCCGGTCCTGCCCGTGGAGCAGAATGCTGGGCTGAATCGCTCCGATCGTCTTGCCATCGTTCACCGGCGCGGTCGCCTGCCAGGTCTTGCCGCCGTCGCTGGTTCGCTCGAAGTGAACGCGCCAGCCTTTATGCTCCGAACTCGATCCCGCGAGGATTTCGCCGCTGGCAAGCTGGACGGGTTTGTTTTTGATTGGGCCCAGGATGCCCTCGGGCAATCGCCGTGGTTGCGACCACGTCTTTCCGCCGCCGTCGGAAGTGATGAGCATCCCCCACCACGTGCTAGGACTTGGGCCGACCTTGTAAGCGAGCATTAGCGGCCCTTCGCGCGGCTGGAAGAGGACGGGATTCCAACAGGGGTAGCGCTTCGTTTGCTTGTCGGCGGCGTTTTGAGCATCGATGCCGTTGGCGACTTCGACTGGCGCGGTCCAGCGGTCGTCGACATAGCGCGAAAGCCAGATACCTACGTCGCGGTTGCCCTCTTCGGTGCCGCCGAACCAGGCGGAGGCGACGCCGCCGTTGGACTCGACAATCGTCGAGGCGTGACATTCGGGGAAGGGGGCTTTTTCGTAGATGAATTGGCTCTTAACGATCCCGGCGCGGTTGGGGGAGGGAGGGTCGGCGGCGAGGGCTGGGCTGACGCCAACGCAGACGATCAGCGCAGCAAGCATCGCCCAGCATGCGCCGTGGGGCTGGCATTCTTGCCAGCCTTGTTTGGCAGACAGGAATGTCTGTCCCACGTCCCGGAGTGTGCCTGCTAGATCGACGCGCCGCTGACCGGCACGGGAGCGAGGAGATTTCAGACTCATTGCTACTTCCTCCCTAACATCCGATCCAGGGAATCGGACGTTTGATAGATCAAGGCCTCGGGATAGTGCGGGTACGGATGAAAATACTCGAACGTTAAGTAATCGCGGTAGCCGACCTTGTCGAGCGCCTCCATGACCGCGGGCCAGTTGGTGGTGCCGTCCAGCAGCGGCCGGAACGTTTCCAGCGAGTAGTCGGTCCCCTTCTTGGTGAACTCCTTGAAGTGGATGTTCTTGATCCGCTGACCAAGGATCGGAACCCAGTGCTCAGGGTACTGGAAGATCGCGATGTTGCCGGTGTCGAAATGCACGCGGACGTGCTCGCTCTGGAAGCTATCGACGAAATCGTTCATCTCCATCGGCGTCATTAGGTAGCCATTGAAGAAGATGTTCTCAATGTTGAGCGAGACGTTGAGCTTTTCCGCCTGTTTGACGAGCGAGCCGATGGCTTCCCGGGCACGCTGGTCGCAGACATCGTTGGGCACCGGGTCGTGATCGGTCCGCCAGGGGATGTGCACGGCGCCCGGCACGACCAACAGATTCTCGACGCCCAGCTCGTGCGCCGCCTGAGCCATCAGGCCGGCCAACTCCAGTCCGCGCTTACGTTTCGCGGGTTCGTTGCTGGTCAGCGGATAGGGCCAGAAGAGGAAACTGCAGAGTCCGCTGATCTGGATGCCGATGGCTTCGGCCATGCGGCGGATGGCGCGATACTCCTTGGCGCCCGATTTGGGCGACAAGTCGTTGTCGAGGTCGTAGTTGAGCTCGATGCCGTCGAAGCCGGCTCGCTTGGCCAGCGATAGGCATTCCTCCAGCGTCATCCGGTCGGGATAGGGGAACGCCCACTGATTGATCGACTTCTTCATGTTGTAGACGATCGGCGAACCGCGAAGGGCGCTGGCTTGTGGGCGGGGTTCGCTCTTCGCGTCCTGAGCGGAGGCCAGCGACGCCAAGGCCGCGGTAGGTCCAACGGCCAACGCGGTGGTAATCACCTCGCGGCGGGATAAAGCGCCGAAGGGACCGGCAGACGGGGAGAATTGTGTTTGATTTGCGGAGGCGGGTTCCATCAGCGACCTCGCGGAGTAAGGAAAACCGTAGCAGAATGGCGGGCAACGACCACCAAGCTACTGGAGGCGCAGGAGGCGGTCAAATCAATGAGGGGATAAGGGGGATGGCGGAGAGATACGGGGATGATTGTTGCGGCATGCTTGGATGGGCAATGACGGAAACGACTTTTTGGCGCGCGTATAAAAAAACGCAGAGGGGGGGGTCAAGCGCCAGAAAGTCGAACGGTTTGCCGGCGGACGAAAACCATAAGGCCATCGTTAGTAAGAGGATGTGAATTCGGGGCAAGCGTGGGAGGGTGGTGATTTCTTGGCGCTGGGCGATGTTTCATGGGTGAGCTGAAACTGAGAACCGGTGGATACGACTTGATTTTGGCGTGAATCCGCGGACGACGAAGTACGCGGTACCGAGTGCAAGCGGGTACGGAGCACGCTGGCGGAATGCAATCATTTCCGCCTATCGGTATTTGATCATCCGTACACTTTACCGATCCGTTGGCACAATTTCAAGCGCCTGGTCAAAAACAGACCAGCGCCGGCCGCTGGGCGAAGTGAATTAGCGACCGACAGGGCGTTGGTCGAGCAACTCAGCGCCGTGAATGTAGACTCGATCGCCCGGGAAGATCTTGTAGGCGTGGGCGTCTTGCAAAAGCTGCTGCCAATCGACCGGCAATTGCTCGAACTCGTTGGCGCCTTTCGGGTTTTTGCGGCTGATCCAAATTCGTACCGGCGGCTTCATTCGCAGACTGCACTGTGCGATCGCGTCCAGGACGGTTTCGTTGCCGGTCCAGGGGAACCGATGAAGGTGATCCTCCTGTGGCCCACCTTCGAGAATCACGTAGTAAACCTTGCTGTTGTATGCAAAGATCTCCATCGAGACGGTGGGTCTTTCGAAGTGTTTGCTCAATCTCTTCTCAATCGCCTCCCGCGCTTCTTCGATCGACATGCCACTGACGTACACTTGCCCATAGGCCCCAAGATTCAAATACCCGTCGACCGCAATTGAGTGTATGCCACCGATGTCGTCGGTGTTCGCTTTCTCAACGATGCTAAGAGCCACTTTTGGCTCACGCAGCCGCTTGCGCAAATGTTTTTCGATTTCGTCGGTCGCTTCATGGACACTCAGACCGGCCACTTGGACCCGACCGAATAGGGCTCCCAGGTTTACGTCGCCATCAGGCGAGACGACGTAGAGCAGACGAGTGTGGGACTGTGCCAAGACAGTGTCAACCTGGATACCCAATACGTCGAGCTTTTCGATGCGCTGGGGCGCTTTCGGCAGCAACCGCAACGGCTGGATCTTGACGATGTCAGGCGGCTCCAGCCGGTATACGAACTTCTCCTCCGACTGGGGCCGGCTGCGTTCGTGGGAATTGTCTGCTTTGGCGTCCGGCCTGGAAGCTGACCGATCGGCCTTCTTGTCTTGTTCGGTGTCGCCGTGTTGTGCCAGCGAGACGCCGGCGACCACAGCACAAGCGACGAGGATAATCGCCATCAACTGCCAACGCGTCGTTCGTGGCCGCGGCGTTGCGCGTAAAGCAAGTAAACGCAGGATTCTGTGTTTCGCATCCATGCTCATAATCGAGGCTCCCAAAAGTAGATGAGGAACAGTCGGGATATATTCTGTCAGTACGGTTGCAAACTCGATTGGATCGGCGCCGCTGGCCACCGCCCAATCGTCGCATGCCTCTTCAGCATTGCGCAGGAACTGGCGTCGCAAGCACCACAAGAGCGGTTGCCAGGGCAATAGAGCCGTCGCGGCCTCTATCGCCAACCGATTCCAACCGTCGCGCCGGCGTACGTGCCCCAGTTCATGACATAAGATCGCATACCAGCGGCTATGCACACTCGATGCACCCTGAGCGGCTCTCGTGTAATGCAAATCGTCCGGCGGCAACAAAACCATGCCGCGGCCGAAGGCGAACACCGTGGGCAATTGCACCGTTTCGCTCACGAGCACACGTGGCGCTCGGATCCCAAGCCGTAGGGCTGCCTGGCCTACCGCTGCTAAGATGCACCGGTTATTGCAGGTCACTGCCGACCGCAGCAAATGTCCAATTTGCACGGCACTGGCAAGTAACCGTATCAACATTGCAGTAGAAGCTACGCACCATGCCACAATAAAAGCGGTTGTCGCGCTGAACGATTTCGACTTCGATTGCCGTGAGGAGCTTTGGAGCGGCTCGTGCGATGCGAAGGATACATCGGTCGCTTGGCCCGTTCGTCCCTCCCTAGTTGCAGTCGGGCTTTGGCTTATGACGGCGACACGCGTGGTTTCCATGACAACGGTGCGCCGGAAAACTCCCCAATCCGCCCAACGCGCAGCCGCCGAGGCGACCGGTAGGGCCACAGCGGCCGCGATTGCCGTAAGGCATAGGCAGGCGCGAGTCGGGGCGCGCCGGGCGATCCAGCGAATGCTCGCGGCGGCGATTAGCCCGATTAGCGTCGATTGCCATAGGGCATCGGCCGCAAACCGCGGCCAGCCGTCGGCCGCCAGCCAGTTAAGAAGCTGAGTCACGGCCAAGCTCCTTTTTGCGTTGTTCGATGAGCCGCCGCAGATCGTCCAGCTCTGCGGCGCTCATGGGTTGGGCATCGAGAAGCTGCGAGAGCAGCAACCGCGGATCGCCGCGAAACGCGGAGCGAAGAAAGTCCTTCAGTAGTCCCCCGTGCACCTGTTCGCGGGATCGCCGCGGACTATACACGTAGGCGCGGCCAACGCTCTTGTGCTTGAGCCAGCCCTTTTGGGTGAGCTTTTGCATGGCGACAAGCACGGTGGTGTAAGTGACCGGCCGCCGGCGGGCGATGATCTCGACCACGTCGGCGACGGTCGCTTCGCCCTTGGCCCAGACGATCTCCATCACCTCGGCTTGCAGCTCACCCAGGCCGTGGAGTGGTTTGCGCTTGCTCATAGGGCTTTTCTATCTACGTCGTTGCGACGTACATCATAATAACGTAGGAAGTCAACGAAGGTCAATGGCAGTTTACGACACAGACGAAAGATGAAGGACGGAGTACGAAGTGCGCAATACGGAGTACGACGTACTGGGGTACTGGAGCGTACGTTTGACCAGAAGTTCCGTCCGTGATTCAATATTCGCCGATGTAGGGCAGCATGGGCAACGTACGCGGAGGTCACCATGCGACGAGTTCGCTACGCGGTCGCGATGAGCTTGGACGGATACATTGCAGGGCCAAAGGGCGAAGCGGATTGGATCATCATCGATCCGGAGATCGATTTCGGCGATCTGTTTAGAGAGTTTGATGTAGCGCTTGTCGGCCGCCGAACGTTCGAGACTCTGGGACGCGAGGGGGTTGGTATGGGCTTGAAGACGTACGTCTTTTCGCGGACGCTCAAGCAGGCCGACTACCCCGACGTCACGATCGTTGCCGAGGGGCCGAAGGAATTCTTGGCCGCGCTGCGAGCCAGGCCGGGCAAGGATATCTGGTTATTCGGCGGCGGCTTGTTTCGAAGCCTGCTCGAAGCCGGAGTTGTCGATACGGTCGAAGTGGGTATCGTTCCGGTGCTCCTTGGCGGTGGGATACCGCTCTTTCCACCTCCCGCGACGCAGGCGAGGCTGAAATTGACCGGACACAAAATCTATCCCAGCACCGGCACTGTATCGTTGGAGTATGCGATCAGATAAACACTTTCCGCAACTCGAACCCCAACATTGACTTCCGCGCAACCGCCCTTGGCCCGCCGACCGGATTACCGCGCAAAACCCGTGGTTTGAATTATTTTCGCCGAGATCCATTTCCGATGCGCCTCAATTCGATCGCATCGACGGCCGAGCGGGCAGCCAGCAGCCCGAACCGCCGTGTTCCGGCGCGGGGCCGGCTCGTTACACAAATCTTGTTGCGTCCCCCGCTTGCCGGTGCGATAATCGACGCCGACTGCATACCGGTGGGAGACCGCAGTTAGCGATTGGGGACAGGGGCCAAAGGGCAAGTTTGGTGCGGCGCCGTGCGGCAAGGTCAGTAGGCGCCCGCCAAGTTCTTGGCTAGTCGGACTTCGTAACGCGATGTCGAGCTCGCGCCGTCAGGGCGCCGTCCGACAAACCGGAATTGCGAAGTTTTCGGCGCCCCCTGAAACCTTTGGCCGACGAGAGGCGTCTGTAGGAGTGGTGAGGTACGCGCATTAAGGTGCGCAGCCAAGCTAGAGAAATACTGCGAAGTCTGCCGGGGTGCTCAGAGCGTGGCAAAGGCGGCGTCGTTCGGACCGACGTTTATCCTCAACAAACGGGCGGGAAGTATGGCAAAATCACCGAAAACTGCAGGCACTTCTTCTCGATTGAACACGGCACGCGGTCGCAGGTTCCGCACCGCGGTCCTCGGTGGACGAAGCAAGCTAATGCTTGAAGTCCAACCTGGGCATGGCACGATCCGCAAAGTGCTCCTCGGCGCTTTCTGTGCCGGAGCGTTTGCCGTCTCGGCAGCGTGGGCACAGGACACGGTGATCCGCTCCGCGGCGCCTGCTGGAGTCGTGCAAGCAGTCGGACCAGACGGCAAGCCGATGGTCGTCAAAGGCGGACCGGCCGGAGCCCAACCCGCCGGCGCTCAACCCGGGCAGAAGCCCGGCGAAACCAAACCGGGCGAGCAGAAACCCGGCGCCCAAAAGCCCGGTGAGCAGAAGCCCGGAGAGGGCGGCGTCACGCAGCGTCCGACGAAGCCGGACAAGCCCGCCAATCCGGAGGAGCTCAAGGTCCGTCCAGACGCCGAAGGCAAAGTGCGGTTCAACTTCACCGGCCAACCGTGGCCGGCGGTGCTGGAGTGGGTAGCGACCATTTCGGGCATGAGTCTCGACTGGCAGGAGTTGCCGGGCGACTTTCTCAATCTGACGACGCGGCAAGCGTACACAGTGGACCAGGCCCGCGGCCTGATCAACCGGCATCTGTTTGCGCGCGGATTCACGATGCTTGAAAACGACGACGTGCTGACGGTGGTGAACATTAAAAAAATCGATCCGGGCATGGTGCCGCGCGTCTCGCCCGACGAACTGGCCAAGCGCAACCCTTACGATTTCGTCAAGGTCTCGTTCCCGTTGGATTGGATGATCGCCGAGACGACAGCCGAAGAGCTCAAGCCCTTGATAAGCCCCAGCGGCAAGCTCAATGCACTGAAGAGCACCAACCGCCTGGAGGTGATGGACGTCGTCATGAACCTGCGCGACATTCATCAGGTGCTTAGGGAAGAGCAGTCGTCGGGTGTGGAGGAGCAGTTGGTGCGCGAGTTTCCGCTGCAACATGCCCGTGCCAGCGATGTCGTCGAACAGCTCAGCGCATTGTTGGGGGTGGAAAGTAAAGGCGGTCCCAAGACACCGCTTACGCCGCAGGAAATGCAGATGCAGCAGCAGCAGGCGCAGATGCGAATGCAAATGCAGCAACAACAGCAGCAGCAAGGGGGCCCGCCGAAGCCGGGGCCCAAAGAAGAAGCGTCCATCAACCTCGTCGTCAACACGCGGAAGAACAGTGTGCTGGCAAGCGCGCCGCCCGACAAGATGAAAATCATCGAGCAGGCGGTCAAGGTGCTCGACGTCGAATCCCAAGGCGCTGAAAACCTGTTGGCCAACCTCAACCGGATGCAAGTTTACAAGCTTAGCGAGTTGGAACCGGAAACGTTTGCGAAAATGCTCACGGATATGGGCCTGTTAGATCCCATCACCACGGTGCAAGTCGACAAGCGGAACAAGTCGATCGTAGTATTTGCGACGCTGTCGGACCACCTGATGATCAGCCAGCTTCTGAAGAAGCTCGACCGCACGGGGCGGACGTTCGAGGTCATCCCGCTGCGCCGCCTCGAAGCCGATTCTGTGGCAGGCACGGTCGAGTTCATGATCAACGGCGGCAGTAAGGATGATCAGCAGCAGCGGCGGCCGTCGTACTATGGCTTTGGCTACTACATGCAGAATCAGGAAGAGGAAAAGTCCACGGACAAGTTCCGGGTTGATGCCGATGTCGAGAACAATCAACTCATCCTTTGGGCTAATCCGGTGGAGATGGAGCAGGTCTATAACCTGTTGGCCAAGCTGGGCGAGGTGCCCATGCGTGGCGGAAACACCAGCACGGTGCGCGTGCTGAATGTCGAGCCCGGCGAAGACACCGCCCAGGCGCTGGAACGGTTGCGCCGCGCCTGGCCCAACGTGGCGCCTAATCCGCTGTTGATGCCCGATACCGGGATATTAAACGGCACGAAAGGAACCTCGAACGGCGAGACCGAGGGCACCGGTCGGCGGGCAAGCCGCGCGAGCCAGAACGAAGAGGCGCGTTCGAATAAGTCAAACCGTAAAGACCGCACGAGCCAGAGCGACGGACTGACCGTGGTGCCAATTGATCATCGCACCGCGACGGAGTTGGACGAACCGTTGCCAACGGCAGCCGTCATCGCGGTTCCCGCAGTGCTTCGTAAGACAGCCCAGAAATCGGCAGCCGATGAGCCGCGGCCGGTCAATGAATCGAAGGCTGCGCCTGACCTTGAGGCCAGCGATCCTGTAATTGAGAAGCCAACGGATTCCGCCCCTACCGCTGCAAAGGACGACGATCAAAACGACACTCGAAACGCATCATCCGAACAGGAGTCTGAGAAGCGTACCAACGGCGTCTTGTCAGACGATCAAGCGCCCAATGATCGAGCTGCGACGCGCCGCGATGCGCTCCGGCAGCGCGCTCTTGGACAGCCCGAGCTTGGGCAGCGTGCAAACGGCCTGCGCGGGCCCGCAAATGGAGGTCGCGTCGCCGCCGCCGAGCCGCCGCCGGTTAACGTGTCGGTCGGCCCGAACGGCGAGCTGATCATCACATCGCCCGATACCCAAGCCCTGGACCTGTTCGAGGAGATGGTCAATCAGGTAGCGCCGCCGCGCCGCGAATTCAAGGTGTTTCACTTGAAGCACGCTAGCGCGTTCAGCGTGGCATTTAACCTCGAAGACTATTTCCAGCTCGATAAGAAAAAGGACGACAGCAACCAGCGGTATCCGTACTATTACTTTTACGACGATTACGGCTCCCAGAAGAAAGACGACAAGCGGCGGCTCTCCAAACGACGCGAGCTGACGTTCATTGACGACATCGATACGAATTCGATTCTGGTCACAGGCGCAGACCCGTCGCAGCTCAAAATCATCGAAGAGTTGATCGAGATCTACGACCGGATCGAGCCGCCCGACTCCCGGATGGCCCGAATGACCAAGATCTTCACGCTGAGATACTCAAAGGCCAAGATCGTAGGCGAGGCGGTGAAGGACGTCTACCGGGATCTGCTCAGCACGAACGACAAAGCCCTGCAAGGCGATCAGAACAAAAAGGACAACAAGCGCGCGGAAAACGTTTATATCTTCGGAGGCGAAGGTGAGGAGGATCCCCGCAGCACCGCGGTGAAGTTTAAGGGCAAACTTTCGGTCGGCATCGACGAGTTAAGCAATACACTCGTCGTTTCCACCGAAGGGGAGAACTTGATGAACAATGTGGCCCAAATGATCGAATCGCTCGATGCGGCGGCCAGGCCGGCCCTTAGCCGCGTCCACGTGATGCAGGTCAACGGCACCATGAGTTCCGGGGATGTCCGCAAGGCGCTCGCGCGGGCTCTGATTGAGCAACAGCGTGCCCAGGCCCAGCAGCCTGGCGCTCAGCAACCCGGTCAAAACGGCCAGCAGCCACAGCAGAACGGCCAGGGCCAGTCGTTCCAGCAGAACGGCCAGAACCCCCAAGAGTAGTAGGACTTACGACCCATCGCGGAACTTCCCTTGTGCTTGTGCCACTGCTCGCCGCGAGCAGTGCCAGGGGTCGGGGCGGTCCATCTTTACGCCCCGTCGCCGGAACTTCTGATACCGGGCGGGGTTTTATCGTAACAGACGCCTGTAGCGCTTGTTACGCGCTGTTTTTGCGAACTCCTCTTCTCTCGGTCAAGGACTCTCGTGAACCGTTTTTCTCTAGATCGTTTACTCGGCTGTCGCGGCACGGTTGTCGCCAGGCGGCTCTTACTGGCCAGCGCCCTCATTTGGACGTTGTCGCATGTCGCCACCCATGCCCAGACGACCGACCAGGCAGCCGAAACGGGCGCCAAGGAGAGGTCGGCTGACGCTGCGCCGGGTGAAGCTGGGGCGTTTGCACAACGCCAGGATTCCGGCAATGAGGAGCGTGGCCGGGACCGGTCCCAATACGGTGGGCAGGGCAGGCGCTCATTCGGTGGCGGCAGCCAATTTGGTCGCAGCAACCGCGGGACGGGCGCTGGCGGTGGTTCGGTAAACAGGGATCTGCCACCGGAGCAGCAACCAGTGACTACGGCCGGCGAAGGCAAGCTGCGCTTCAACAGCCGCAATCAGCCCTGGGAGAGCGTGATCGCATGGTATGCCGAACAGGCGGGCTTGTCTCTGGTCGGCGAAGTGTTCAATCCGCAGGGTACTTTCAATTACCAGAGCGGTAAGGATGAGGCGCTCACGCCGGCCGAAGCGCTCGACAAGTTAAATTATGTGCTGCATACCAAAGGCTGCGCATTGATTCGCCGCGACGACACGCTGATGTTGGTCGATCTGCGCAATGAGTTGCCTCCGGGTTTCGTACCGACGGTGCCCGTAAAGGACCTCGATAAAGTGGGGCAGTTCGAGTTTGTCAATGTCTTGTTCAAACTCAACAACATGACGCTTGAAGAGGCCAAAAGCGAGATCGAGAATCTCCGCGGTGTACACGGCAGCGTGGCGATTCTGCCCAAGACGCGCCAGCTTTCGGTCACTGACACGGGGGGACGCTTGAAGACGATCAAGGGTGTCATCGACCTGGTCGAGAACCCAGACGCCAATGCCACTGAAAACCTCAAGTCGTTGGCGGTTCATAGTGTCAAGGCGGAAGACGCGATGAACCTCGTCAAGCAATTGCTCAACATTCCCGCCGACCGCAGCAACACGGCCGACGGCTCGCTGCGGATCGTCGCCGATCCGGCCGGGCGCAGACTATTGGTCAGCGGCAAGCCCGACGCGATCAAACGCGTGGAAGACATCCTCGCGACGCTTGATGGCAACGTTCAGCCGGGTAGTGCGCTGGTCAGGTCGCCGCAGTTGGAGGTTTATTCACTGACGGGGTTGGACTCGACAAGCGTCTTGGATGTGCTGCGGACCCTGTTGGCTGCGGATGCGGCGGTCGTGCGACTTTCGGTCGATGCGCAAGGACGCCTGATCGCCTATGGCCCCCCAAATATCCAGAGCACGATCCAGGCGACGATTCGCCAGATGCAGCAAGATGGTCGGCAAATCGACGTCATGCGGTTGCTCACGGTCGACCCGCAACAGGCGGTGATCGCCATCAATAAGCTCTTCACCGGCGCCGACGGCACGGTCAAGAACGGTCTCAATGTTCAGGCAGTGCCCGATACCGGCACACTCATGGTGTACGCCACACCGGGCGAGATTGAGCAGATTCGGGGCATGCTCGCTCAGATGGGCGAAACGGACCTAGGGAGCGACCGCCTTGCCGGCCGCAACGGCAACATGCGTGTGATCCCGCTCACCGGCCGCAACGCCCGCAGCGTAATCACACAGATTGAACAAGTCTGGCCTACAATCCATAAGAACAAGATTCGTTTGATCACTCCTTCGACGCAGCCCGCCGCGGGCGAAGGAGCGCTGCGAGGCGCTGTTTTGCATGATGACGATGGCATTGTCGAGCGCCGCCCCTCGGCCGCCGCGCCTGTGCGTACCAGCATCGATTCCTCCGGTTCGACGTCGGCCAACTCGCCGCGTCGCCGCGATGCGGAGCGCAACCGCGACAGACAGGAGCGCACTGCCCGCGAGCCGAGCGTCGCGCCCACGTCCATGCCCAAGAAGGCTGAGGCGAAGGCCAACCGTGAAGCGGCTGTGCACGGCGAAACCAATTTGGAGTTGGTGGACCTGCTCGCGCCCGCGGAAGACGAAGCGCGGCTCCCGGTGGTTTTAGTGAATGACCAGGTCGAGAAACAGGCCGAGACGCCGGCGAAGGCCAAAGACGAACCCGAGGCACAGCCGCTTCCAAACCAGCGCATCGTGCCATTTCCTGGTGAGTCCCGAGGCGAACCAACTGAAGATTCAACAGTGCCCGGACCCAACAGCGGGGCGGCCGAGCTGCGGATCGGGGATGGCTCCCCGATTTTCGTCGCGCCAGGACCAGGCGGTGTCATGATCGCTTCCGAAGACCAGCAGGCGCTCGACGACTTCGAGGCGCTCTTGAAGACGCTCGCCAGCCGATCGTCAGGCCGCGATCAGGAGTTCACCGTCTTCTATCTCAAGCACGCCAAGGCTCAGACGATCGGGCCGCTGGTCAGCAACATCCTGAGCAGCAGCGCCTCGGCGACCTTGGCCGCGCGCGGCCTCAACCCGTTCGCCGATCTCGCCGGCGGCTTCGGCCGCGGCAGAGGTAATTTCGGACTGGGCGCCACCGTGGCGCCCGTCAGCACGTCGAGCACCAGCGCGCCCCCTTCGATCATCCCCGATAGCCGGCTGAACGCCTTGTTCGTTCAGGCCAACGCCTCTGACCTGGACTCAATCGAGCAGTTGCTCAAGGTACTTGATCAACCGGAGAGCCCCGAGGACGTGAGCATCGTCCCCAAGCCGCGGATGATTCCGGTGCGATATAAGTCGGCTGAGCAAATTGCCAGCGTGGTGAAAGAGGTCTATTCGAACCGCATTCTGGGCGGCGGCGGCAATCGCGGCGGCGGGGGCGGCGATCAGGGGCGTGGCGGCGGCGGGCGTGAGGAGTTCCTGAACGCGCTGCGTGGCGGTGGCGGCTTTGGCGGGCGTGGCGGCGGCGGTTTTCAGGGCGGCGGTTTTCAAGGCGGCGGCCGGGGAGGCCGCGGCAGCCAGCAGGAAGAAGTGTCCCAAATGACCGTCGGCGTGGATGTGCCGAGCAACTCCCTCGTAGTGGCCGCCCCGGAGATCCTGTTTCTCGAAGTCAAGCAGCTTGTAGACGAGCTTGATACAGCCTCGAACGACGCCAACAACGACACGATGAGGGTTGTGACACTACGTCAGTCAAACCCGGCCGCCGTGCAGCAGGCGCTGTCGCAGCTTGTGGGCGATCAGGTCCAAACGACCACCGTCCGCAATTCGCGGAACAATAGTTCTTCGCGCAACAATTCTTCGCGCGGCAGCACCCAGCGTGGCTCTGGGCAAAGCTCCGGCGCTGCGGAGGTTTTCCGCGCGTTCGGGGGCGGCGGTTTCGGAGGTGGCGGCTTCGGCGGCGGTGGATTTGGAGGAGGCGGCTTCGGCGGACGCGGCTTCGGCGGCGGCGGATTCCAAGGCGGCGACGGGGGCGGCCGCGGCGGATTCGGCGGCGGCGGGGGCGACCGTGGCGGCGGTGGCCGCGGCGGCCGCTAAACCTTTGGAGTGCGGCGGCTTGTCGCCGCTTTCCTTTTCAAACAGGCTTCTGCAATTAGGCTTTTACTAAGCTTCGGCCTAGTCCGGCAGCGTCTCCGGCTTGTACTCGTGGTTGCGCTTGCGAACTACGGTCGCCTTCACGATCTTGTCGGCGTTTGCCGGCGGACCGCCGGTCTTTGGCGGCTCCACACGGTTTATTTTGGCCACCACGTCGAAGCCTTCAATCACGCGTCCGAACACCGTGTGCAACCCGTTGAGGTGAGGCGTCGGCTTGAACGTGAGAAAGAACTGTGACCCGCCGGTGTCTGGGGCCGGCGCCTTGGCCATGCTCAGGCTGCCGCGAAAGTGCATTCGGGTGTCTTTGCGGTCCACCTCGTCCTTGATCTGATAGCCGGGCCCGCCGCTCCCCGTTCCGGTAGGGTCGCCCCCCTGCGCCATGAACCCCGCGAGGACCCGATGGAATAACAAGCCGTCGTAGAAACCCTTCTCGACCAGGCTGATGAAGTTGGCGACGGTATTGGGCGCTTGGTTCTCGAACAGCTCCAGGACGATCTCTCCCTTGGTGGTTTGCAGCTTGACGCGAGGCAGGTCGTCGGCCTTGGCCTCGGTTGCGAGAATCTGTTGCTCCTGTTTCCAAAGCTCGATGTATTGCCGCGCGTTGGCCAGCAGCTCCTGAATCTCCTTTGGAAGCGGGCGACCGTCGGCGGCCTTGGAGACGAGCGGCGCAACGTCGGAGAACTCATTGAGATTGAACGCCGCATTGGCCGCAATGCCGGCGAATTGCTGATCGGTCGGCTTCTGCTCCAGCCCCAGCCGCGCCAGCCGCCCAGCCTCTTCGTACTGATCATCGCGGAGCGCCGTGACGGCCATTCGCCCCAGGAGCTGCGATACCTCTTTATTGGCCGGATCGGCCGCGTATGCCGCTTCGGTGGCGCGCTTCAACCGCTCGGAAAGCTTCTCCCCCTTGGCTGCAATGGCACGGTACTCCTTCTCGATGGCGGCCTTTCCGTTTTCTGGGGCCTTTTGATACCGCTCCTGCAGTTCGGCAAGTTGGGCCAGCATCTCTCGCCATTCGTTGAAGACCTGATCGAACTGGGCCTGCGCGGCTTTAGCATCGACAGACTGAGTTGCTTGTTTGGCGGTTGTATTCTGTGTACCTGCGGCCGATTTCTTCTGTGGCTGCGTGTCCTGTCCGTGCGCTTGGGCGCTGCCTACGGCCACGCAAACGAGAACCGCCAACCAGCTTCTTGGTGCGAGGAACATAACGGTGAGTAAGTTCGAGGAATGGCGATTGTGAAACGAGGAGCTGTATTTTGACGAGCGTGGCGAGCGATGGCAATCGGCAAATCGATTCAGGCTCGTCTCGCGGATTACGCCTTACCGCGCAGGAGTGCATCCGCTAGCTTGAGGGCTTGTCGTCGAACCAAGCGCTCATTCGTGAGGTCCGTCCGCGCGTGCCTGCCAAACGAACCCGCCGATCGCACGGCCGCGATGATTCTTCTGAACCAGGCGGCGCCGCTTCGCCGCCGCGCATTATTGGTGGCAAGCTGCGCGGCCGCAAGTTGACCTACGTAGTCGACCCGCGGACTCGGCCGATGAAGGAGCGGGTTCGCGAGGCGGTGTTCAACCTGCTTGGGCCGGCGATTGGAGGCAAACACGCGATCGACCTGTTCGCAGGGACGGGCGCTCTGGGCTTCGAGGCGCTCAGCCGCGGGGCGGCAAGCGCTACCTTCGTCGAGCGGCATTTTCCCACCGCGGCGGGGATTAAGAAGAACGCCGAGGCGCTCGGCGTCGCCGAAAGGTGTACAATTCTGCCCGCCAATACGCTGTTGTGGGCGAAGCGGTTGCCGGAATTGCCTTCGATTGCCTGGGTTGTGTTCTGCTCGCCCCCGTTCGAGTTGTACGTCTCGCAGACGGCGGAGATGCTCGCACTGGTCGAACAACTGCACCGTCATGCACCGGCCGGCAGCCTGTTCGCCGTGGAAGCCGACGAGCGATTCGACTTCACGCTTTTGCCGGAAGCCGATCGCTGGGACGTGCGCGAATACCCCCCGGCGGTCGTGGGGATACTCCGAACGGCGGAATGAGCGACATGTACGCCCGGCACTCCGAACTCCGCACTCCGAGTTCCGCACTCGTTCAGTCTTCCGCCGCGCTGCCGTCGCCGCACATCTTGACGATCTTGGGATCGAACCGCGCGACGATTTCAACCAGGTCCTGCTGCTCGGCCATCACGGCTTGGATGTTCTTGTAGACGCCGGGCACTTCGTCAGAGCCCGCGGAGAGCACCTTGATGCCGCGCTTTTCAAGGTCCTTCTGCACCGCGCGGAAGTTGTATTTGTCTTTGGCCGCCTTGCGCGACATGCAACGCCCGGCGCCGTGCGCGGCCGAGTTCAGGCTCTCGCTTTCCGAGGCCGCGCACGACGAAGCCTGGGTCGCCCATCGAGCCGGGAATCATGCCGAGCACGCCTTTGCCAGCCGGTGTGGCGCCTTTGCGATGGACGTACACTTCTTCACCGCCGTGCCGCTCGAGCCAGGCGAAGTTGTGATGGTTTTCCACTCCGGCAATCACCTCGACACCGAGTAGTTTAGTGACGTTCCGGTGGATCACTGCATGGTTCGCCGAAGCGTAATCCCCCATCAGGTTCATTGCCGCCCAGTATTCGCGTCCCTCCTGCGTATTCATGTCAAGCCAGGCCAGCCTGCCGAGGTGCTCGAACCGCTTGGGCATTTTTGCACGCGCGATCGCACTGTAGGTGCTACAGACCGAAGCGCCCGTGCCGCGGCTGCCGCTGTGCGACAGGAGCGCCACGTACTCGCCGGCCTTTAGCCCCAAATCGGGGGCCGCGTCTTTAAGCGTGAGCAGGCCGAATTCGACAAAATGGTTTCCCGAGCCGCTGGTGCCGAGCTGCCGCCAGGCCTTGTCCTTGTTTTCGCGTGTGATGCGGCTGACGGTCCAATCCTCGTCCATGACCGGATGGTCTTGCGGCCGCTTGTATTCCACGCCGACGCCGAACCGCGTCCCCTTCTCCAATGCGTCGCGGTAAAGTGGAAACTTGGCGATGTCGGTCAGCGTCGAAACCGGGATGTCGAGCACCGAGAGTTTCATCCGGCAAGCGATGTCCACGCCGACCGCGTACGGGCAGACGGCGTTCTTGAGCGCCAGCACGCCGCCAATCGGCAGGCCGTAGCCGACGTGGGCATCCGGCATCAGCGCGGCGCCGATGGCCATCGGCATTTCGCAGGCCACTCGCATCTGCTGGTGAGCGGCGTCGTCGATGTCGCTGCCCCAGGTGCGATAGCTAATCGCCTCGGCCGGTACAGGTTCTTTGGCATATTCGATCAGCGCCGCAGCGAGTGGGCCGAAATGCTTGTGGTCCTTGTTTCCTTGCGGATTGGCGAGGATCTCCGCGAACGTCTCCTTCAAATCCAGTTCGCGCAGCTCACCCGCCTTGCTGGCGCTCTGTATGCCTACGAGCGCCGCCTTGATTACGTCCGGATCTTCCGGCAGGCCCAGTTTTTGAAGTTGACGAGAATTCATCGCTCACTCAAGACAAACGCCTCCATGGAATGGTTCGCATTGGCGGCGGTCGAGACAAGAAGACGTGTGACCAGGGGTTACCAAATGCGCGAGACACCATACCGATCGAACATCGGCTCATTGCTAACGAGTGAGATACCTTCCACCTGGCTTTGCGCAATCAGCATTCGGTCAAACGGATCCCGATGATGATTGGGTAATCGGGACTGAGCGTCGGCGTAGTCCACGGTGATTGGCAAAATTACAGCATCAAGGTCGCTTAGAGCCTTTGCCGTCCACTGGCGATAGGGCGCTGAAAGTGCTAGCTTGCCCAGCCCCACCTTGATGGCCAATTCCCAAACGCTAGCCGCGCTCACCAGAACATCGTTCGCCGGATCGCGCAGCGCCGACACTGCTTGAATGCTCAAGCGATTTGGATTGTCAAGGGCCCAGATTAGCGTATGCGAATCCAGCAGCAGCCTCACTCCATGTATTCCTTGAAGTCATCGAGTGGGGCATCGAAGTCGGGCGCCATGTAGAGGACAGTGCCCTTCATGGTGCCGAGTTGCCGGGGTTTACGTTCTGGCGGCTTCTCGGCTGGTACCAGTCGGGCGATGGGTTGCTCATTCTCGGTGATCACAACTTCCTCGCCCGGCGAGAGGCTATGGATCAATTCCGAGAGGCGGACCTGAGCATCAGTAATCGATACGGTAGTCATCGCTATCTCCAGCAAGTCTGCCCCCTTGAGTCTTAGTCAATCATATCTCGACTGACGCAAGCATCAACTGCCGAGCGTCCAGCGCGACCGCGTGGTCACCGGCATCGCCTGCTGAAAATCGGGTGGCCGGGCTTCGTCCATCGAGGGGCCGATGTCGCTTTCGGGATACGGATCAAATCGCTTGGCCTGATTGCGCTGATAGTCGGCTGGGCCAGGATGAAAGATATTCGGAGGCGTCAGACCACGGCAGCCGGTGAAAGCCGCCACGCTCATCGCTGTGCCCAGCCAGAGCACGAGATTGCGTCGCATAATGACTCCGTTCGAAGGCTGGACGGCGATAAGGTGCTCAAGGCACTTGAGAAGGGGCCAGATTGTAGGGGCCGCGGGACGCCCGTGGAAGGCAAGTATCGGTCGAGCGGAAGCTAGGGAAGATAGGCATCGAGCAGAATCGTTGGCTGTCGAGGCGAAATGACCACGCCCCCGAGCGCGGCGGGCAACAGCATCGAATCACCTTTGCGAAGCGGTCGACCGGCCGGGTCGCCGGCGATCTCCAGTTCTCCTTCGATGACCGAAACCAGATGAAACCGCTCGTCGCCGCCGAGCGGCTCGGATTGGTCAACTCGCCGGCGGTCGAGCACAAACTTGTCGCAGGACACAAGCCGCTCGACGTGGGGCTGGTCGGTGGGCGCCGGCGTTTGCGGATGAATAGGGCCGCGACGCCAGTCGATAGCCGCCAGCGCCTGCTCGACGTGCAACGGCCGCGGCCGGCCATCGGGTTCAATGCGGCTCCAATCGAAGAGGCGAAACGTCGTGTCGCTGGATTGTTGAATCTCGGCGATCAGCAATCCGGCGCCGAGCGCGTGAACCGTTCCGGCAGGCAAAAGTACAACATCCCCGGCGCGCGGCTCGAAACTATGCAGGCACAAGTGGCAAGTGCCGCGAGCAATCTCGCGCTCGAAGGCAGTGCGGTCGAAACCACGTTTGAGACCTGCATAGATCACACTGCCCGGTTCGGCGGCGAGCACGACCCAGGCCTCCGTCTTGCCCAGATCGGGTGGAGTGAGTTGTGCCGCTTGCTCGTCGTCGGGATGTACCTGAACGGACAGTGTCCGCTGCGCGTCGAGCAGCTTGAACAATAACGGAAACCGCTGCTGGGGATGATGCCGGCCGAAGACGTCCGCCCCATGACTGCGGACCAGTTCACCGAGTGTCATACCAGCGAGCGGACCAGACAGGAGTCGGCTTTGATCTTCGCCGCGATCGACGATCTCCCAGCTTTCGGCATAGTCATCCCCTTCACCGATTGGCTTCCCCAGCACAGTGCCTAGTCGCCGGCCGCCCCATAGGTAACGGCGAAAGATCGGCTCGAAGCGGAGGGGATAGAGCGGCATGCGCAGGAAGTACGAAGTACAAGCGATGGAACGGATGACTTACGACTTTGCGTAGCCCTCGAGGACCCGACCAATCAAGAAGAGCGACGCGAAGAAGCCCAACGACGCGAACAGCTTGACCGGCGTGGCGTTCCAGTACAAGAGCGCAATTGGCAATCCGACGAGCGCGGTGATCTGACACGCTCGACCTAGCGAAGCCAACATTTCCGAGTGCTCCAAAACAGCCATCTGTAGGGAACGCCCTCCGTGGCGTTCCGGAACCGCCAACCGGCGCTGCTACCACCACTGATCCACAATCTGACTGTACTTCCAGTCCTGCCAATTCCTAACTAGCCCCTTGCGCACGGGATTGTTCAATACATATTCGACAACCTCTCCAAACGGCCAATCGAGATCAATGACACGATCGTAGCTGCCTTTCTGCCAGAGCTTGCCCTGGAAACCGAGCCTCCACGATTGATTCGTCGTGTAGCTCTTGAAGTTCGCCAAATGGTCGAGAATACCTTCGGGTTGGTAGCCGCGTACGCCGTGATTGATCAGCCGCACCTCCTTGTCAGTTAGGCGACAAACGAAGTGCAAATGATCTGGCATCAAGCAGAAACAGAACAGAAGCCAGTTTCGTTTTGTTCTCGTCCATAATAACGAATCGATGACACTTTCTGCCATTTGCTCGTTTGTAAATGGCTGTCCCTGATGGCGAGCGCAAACGGTGAAGTGATATTCATAATCCGTTGTAGCGTAGACGGCCGCAGAAAGCCGATGGCTTTTCCTCAGCGGCGGTTTTGCAGGGTCATTCATAATTGAGCGTCCTGTGGCGGGCCAGAACGCCACGGAGGGCGTTCCCTACAGAGTCATTCCACATAGACCACCTCGTTCAAGCCGAGTAACGTCTGACAAAAATCCGTCAGTGCGAGTTCGGCAGCCTGAGCATGCTCGCCGCCGGCCTGATATAGTCGCATTTGACCGTTCAAAAACTTCAGCGACTGCGAGAGCTCCTCGTCGCTGGGGTCGCGGGCAAGCGCCATTTGAAACGCGCGCCGCAGCGTTTCAGCGGGCGATACTTCCTCATGGTCGGTCGCACGAGCGATCGAAATGCGCCGCGCCATCGCCTGCGCCCATTGCCGTACGATGGGGCTATTGATGAGTAAGAGTGCCTGGGGGGCAACCGTCGTTGTGGCGCGCCGGCCAATGCCCTGGTTTGCATCCGGCGCGTCGAAGAGTTGGAGCATCGGGATCAACTTGCTGCGCTTGACGGTGAAGTAGATGCTTCTTCGCCGCATCCGCTCATCAAGCGTGCCGGGGCCGTACATCGTGCGGTCAAGTTCGCCGGTGACTGCTAAGAGCGAATCGCGAATGGCCTCGGCTTCCAACCGCCGCGGCGACCACCGCCAGAGGTACACGTTGTCCGGGTCGATCGCCGCCTTCTCCGGATCGATCGCCGAACCCTGCTGGTACACAGCGCTGGTGAGAATCAGCTTTTGGATCGGCTTGAGCCGCCACTCGTTGCGGATCAGCTCGCGGGCGAGCCAATCGAGCAGCTCCGGATGGCTTGGCGGAGTGCCTTGCGCGCCAAAGTCGCTCGGCGTGGCGACAATACCGCGCCCAAAGTGATAATGCCAGAGACGGTTGACAATCACGCGCGCCAATAAGTGTCCTGCACCGTGCTCTCTGTCGGTAATCCAATCGGCGAGCGCCCGGCGACGGTAGGATGTTCGCCAACCCGCGGGCGGGGCCTGTCGCCAATGCTGCTCGCCGTCGGCAGCGGTCATCAGCACTTGCAAAAACCCCGGTGTCGCTTCGCCGGTTTTCTGATTAGGATCGCCGCGCCGCAGAAAGTGCGTTTTCTCGAGGAAGTCGCCTCCTTGGGTATGGAGCCGGACGGCGGGCACGCCCTCGCTGCTGATCAGCACCTTGGGGAGCTTCGGCTCGGCCTGGGCATGTTTAACGACTGCGGAGTTGAGCTGCTGCCACTGGACATCGGTTGTTTTGACCCAGGCGAAAAGCGCTTGCCGTTGCTCACCTGTCAACTTCGCGGCGCCGGCCTTGGCGACAACGGCCAGCGCGTCTTGCGCCGGCTTGGGAAGCTTGGCCAGGTCGCTGATACCAACGGCCTGCTTGGACTTGCCTGAGAGCCATTCGTCGAACGATTTGGAAAGCTGCTCCTCCTGATATTTCGCCACCGCCGCGACAAGCGGCGCATGTTCGGCGTCGTACTTCACTTTGGCTTGCTTGAAACCCTCTGGATCGAGGTTGATTTCCATCTCGCTCCGCACCGTTGTTGTGAACGTGCTCAACAACCGGTAGTAATCGAGGTTGGGAATCGGGTCGAACTTGTGGTCGTGACAGCGGGCGCAGCCGATCGTCAGCCCCAGCATCGCGGTGCCTGTCGTCGCCAGCATGTCGTCCAGCTCGTCGTAACGCTCCTTCTCGACCTGGTTGGCCGTGATCTGCGTAGCATGCACGCCATTGGCCAGAAAACCTGTTGCCATGAGCGCGAGTGGGTTGTCCGGCTCAAACTCGTCCCCCGCCAGTTGCCAGCGGACGAAGGTGTCGTAGGGGAGATCCTGATTGAGCGCCTTGATGACAAAGTCGCGATAGTGATACGCATACGGCCGGTCGTAGTCGTGCTCGAAGCCGTGGCTCTCGGCGAAGCGGGCCAGATCGAGCCAGTGCCGGCCCCAACGCTCGCCGTAATGGGGGCTGGCCAGGAGCCCTTCGACGATCCTTTCCCACGCGTCCGGCGATGTATCGGTTTCGAACGCTTGCACTTCGTCGGATGTTGGCGGCAAGCCGGTTACCGTGAGATACGCTCGGCGGAGGAGGACGCGGCGGTCGGCAGGGGGATTTCGCGATAGCTTTTTTTCAGCGAGTTTGGCGTCAATGAGCCGGTCGATTGCAGTGTAGTCATCCCGCTCCGCGTGATGCTTCGTCTCGTCCCGGCGCGCCGGGAGGACGGCTCCGGTGGGCGGCTCGACCTCCGCCAGCGGCTGAAACGCCCAGTACTTGCGCCCTTCCGCGATGTCGATCGTCCACAATGGCGCTTTCGCGGCCTCGCCTTCGCGTGGATCGGGCGCGCCCTGTTCGATCCACTTCGTGAGAATCTCGATCTCGGCCTGGGCGAGTTTCCCCTTGGGGGGCATTTGCAGGTTTTCGTCCGCATAGCCAACGGCGCGCAAAATGAGACTGGCTTTTGGTTTGCCGGGAACGATCGGCGGGCCGTTGTCGCCGCCGTTTTGCCAACCGGCCCGCGTATCGAGCAGCAAATTGCCGCCGAGCTCCTTGGCCTCAGTCGAGTGGCACTCGTAGCAGTGTGCGACTAAGAGCGGGCGGACTTTCTCTTCAAAGAACGTCACGTCCGACTGGTCGGCAGCCGCGGCTGCGCGTGCGATCATTGGCCCGGCAATCAATGCACACGAAGCCAGGGCGCGGAGCGACACCAAAACCAAGGAAATGCGGTGAATCACGATCATCAAAAGCAAAGCGGAAATAGTATCAGTTCCCAGGCAACTGCTATATGATAGCCGAACACCGCAGTTCCATCGATTGGCGCGAGGCGAGTAGAGTTAGCCGCAAATTCACGCGAATAAACGCGAATACGGCAAGACAACTCGCCTGTCGCCTCTATTCGCGGCCAAACTTCTCGAAATCTGTGCCCGGCTCACGAAACATGTCTAGCGTCGGCAAATCCACTGATGTCCGCGTCGTCGGGATGCGGCTCTATCTGCTGCCGGTCGAGACGCGGATGCCGCTGAAGTTCGGCCGCGAGACGGTGACGCGCGTCACGTGTGCGCGTGCCAAGGTGACTGTGGAAGACCGCCGCGGCCAGCGTGCCAGCGGCTGGGGCGAGACGCCGCTGTCGGTGCAGTGGGGATGGCCCGGGGAGCTGGCGTATCAAGATCGGCACGACGTGATGACGTATCTCTGCGATGCGCTGGGCAACTGGCTGGTCTCGCGCAGCCCCACTGGCCACCCAATTGAAATTGCGACATGTCTCCGGCCATTGCTGAGCGCGCGCAGCTATCAATTTGACGTTCGAGAGGGCGCCGAGACGCGGAGTTTCGAGGTGCCAAAGCTGGCGCGGCTCATCTGCGCTTCGGTTTTTGATCAGGCGGTTCACGACGCCTACGGCGTGCTCCACGGGGTCGATGTTTATGAAACCTACAATGCCGAGTGGATGAACCACGATCTATCCGCCTACCTTGAGCCCGCGAGCGATTGCGCCGAGTCGTTCGCCGGAAAATACCCGCAGGACTTTTTCGAGTCTCAGCCGCCGAAGCAACTCCCGGCCTGGCATCTCGTCGGCGGATTGGATCCGATCGATGAATCGGACCTGGTCGGCGACGAGCCCGACGATGGCTACCCGGTGCTGTTGGCCGATTGGATAGCGCGCGACGGCTTGAAATGCCTGAAGATCAAGCTTCGCGGTACAGAAGCGGCGTGGGATTACCAGCGCGTCGTTCGCGTCGGCCGCCTGGCAGTTTCGCAGGGAGTTGAATGGCTCACGGCGGATTTTAACTGCACCGTAAACGAACCCGCTTACGTGAATGAGATTCTTGACCGGCTGCGTGAAGAAGTGCCGCAACTTTCCGAGATGCTGTTATACGTGGAGCAGCCATTTCCCTATGAGTTGGAGGATCACCGAATCGACGTCCACAGCGTTTCCCAGCGAAAGCCACTGTTCCTCGACGAGAGCGCGCACGATTGGCAGCACGTGCGGTTGGGGCGCGAGCTGGGGTGGACCGGCGTGGCGCTCAAGACGTGCAAAACGCAGAGCGGAGCGCTATTGTCGCTCGCTTGGGCCAAAGCGCACGGAATGGCGCTGATGGTGCAGGACCTGACCAACCCGATGCTGGCCATGATTCCACACGTGCGTCTCGCGGCGCACGCCGGTACGATCATGGGCGTGGAGACGAATGCGATGCAGTTCTATCCTGAGGCGTCGCGGCCGGAGGCAGTGGTGCATCCGGGCTTGTACACTCGCCGCGGTGGGATGCTCGATCTTTCGACGATTGGCGGGCCGGGGTTTGGGTACCGCATCGAGGAGATCGAGCGGGATTTACCGGAGCCCTTCGCGCACGCTGAAGAAGGGGATATCGGGATGAAGGAGGGATGAGGAGATGATCTATCGATCGGGATGGTTGTTGCTAATTGGACTCATCGCCAGCGCGTTAGGTTATCCGGCGCGCGCTCAGCAACGCTATGTGGAACCGCAAGTCGTTCCTGAGGGCCGCCAGTCGCCTCTGGCAGGGACGAAGAAGCTCACACTCGACGGCGACATCGCCTCGCAGATGATCGACGGCATCGACCGTTTTTTGCTCCGCAAGCTCGATGAATCGGTTGAAAAGCGTGAGCGGCACTGGAAACGCGATTTCTCATCACCTGCGGCGTACTCCGAATCCGTCGAACCGAACCGCAAGCGGCTTGCTCACATCTTGGGTATTCGCGACCCGCGTCGGCAGTGGATTGTTTCCGTTCCGGAAATCGTGTCGGAGCCAGATATGCCAGCGGTGTTGGGGGAATCCGAGACGTACACGGTTCATTACGTCCGATGGCATGCATTCGGCGATGTCAAAGCGCGGGGAACCTTGTTTCTACCGAAGGGGCGGGCGCCCATCGCCGATCTGATAATAGCGCCTCACGCCAAACCAGGCGCCGGAGATCCGGCGGACGACTCATATCCGCGCCAACTTGCCGCCAGCGGCTGCCGAGTGCTCACGCTGCAGGTGATTCCGCGCATGCCCGCCGAACGGAGGCGCACCAAGATCAACCAGCGGGAGCTGCTCTACCGTTCGGCATTTGAGTTGGGTCGCGGCCTGATCGGTTACGAAGTACAGAAGATTTTGGCCGCCGTCGATTGGATGGACCGGGAACGGACGGCGGCCAAGCAGCCGTCGCGCAAAATCGGCGTCATGGGGTGGGGGGACGGCGGAATGCTCGCGCTTTACGCGGCGGCGGTGGATCCTCGCATCGACGTGGCGCTCGTCAGCGGCTATTTCGACAATCGGCAGAGAATCTGGCAAGAGCCGATCGACCGCAATGTGTTCGCCTTGCTGGATCAGTTCGGCGACGCCGAGCTGGCGAGTCTGATTGCGCCGCGCCGTTTGATCGTAGAAGCCGCTAAGGCGCCGACGTACGACGACGATGGCAAGAGCGGCACCGCTCCGGCGCGATTACGGCCGCCTCAACTTGAAAGTGTAAAAGTGGAGGTCGAAAGGGCGCGGAAGCTGGTGGAAGAGTTGGAAGGTAATTCCATCGAATCGGTTATTAGCGACGAGGGCCGTCATGGCTCGGACGAGGCGCTAAAGCAATTACTCAAGAATCTTTCCCCAACGGCTGAGTTGCAAAAGGCGGATGCCGATCCCGTGCGAAAATGGGAAGGGGGTTTGAATCTCGGGCAACTCTCTTACGAGGCGATGGACAACTTCCACGAGCTCGACCGCCATAACCAACAGCTCCTCATTGAAAGCCCGTACGTTCGCGCCGAGTTCATGAAAAAGCTCGACACAAGCTCGGTCGAGGCCTATGAAAAGTCGGCCGAGTGGTACCGCGAATTCTTCGCCACCGAGGTGATCGGCCGGTTTGAGGACCCGCTGCTGCCGGCCAACCCCCACAGCCGCAAAGCGTATGAGACCGACAAATGGACTGGCTACGAAGTCGTGCTCGACGTGTTTCCCGATGTGATCGCGTACGGGCTGCTCCTGCTGCCGAAGGATTTGAAAGAGGGGGAACGGCGGCCCGTCGTGGTCTGTCAGCATGGACTCGAAGGGCGACCGCAGGACACGATCGGCAATCAGAAGAGCGGATCGTATAGCGCGTTTGCAGCGCGGCTGGCGGAGCGAGGGTTCATCACGTTTGCGCCCCAGAACCTCTACATCTTCCGCGACCGCTTCCGGACACTGCAGCGCAAGGCCAACCCGCTGGGGAAGACTCTGTTCTCGATCATGGTCCCACAGCATCAGCAGATCACGGACTGGTTGAAGTCGCTGCCGTTTGTGGATGGCGAGCGGATTGCGTTTTATGGCCTGAGCTACGGCGGCAAGAGCGCGATGCGGATTCCGCCTTTGGTGAGAAACTATTGCCTGTCGATTTGCTCGGCCGACTTCAATGAGTGGGTCTGGAAAAACGCCTCCTCCCGCAGCCCCTACAGCTATTACGACAAGGGGGAGTACGAGATCTTTGAGTTCGACCTGGGAAGCACGTTTAACTACGCCGAAATGGCCGCGCTAATTGCACCGCGGCCGTTCATGGTCGAGCGCGGGCACTTCGACACGGTGGCGCCGGACGAAACGGTGGCCTACGAGTTCGCCAAGGTGCGGCACTTCTACAACGCGCGGCTGAAGCTGCCGCCGGACCGCTGCCAGATCGAATGGTTCGTGGGGCCGCACACGATCAACGGCGTCGGGACGTTTGCATTCCTCCATAAACACTTAAACTGGCCGCTGCCAGAAGCAACGAAGTAGGGGCAACCAGAGGATTGGACGCAAATTCGGCTCATCTGCGTCGTCGCCGCGGCGACCGTAAATGCGCCAATTACTAAGTAAGGGTGCGTCGTGAAGGGCAAGGTAATCGTCATTATCGGCGGTACGGGCGGACTGGGACTACCGGCTGCACGGGCGTGTGTGGCGCGCGGCGCCGCTGTGGTAGTAGTCGGCCGGGATGCGAACGATGCTGCGGCGGCGATCGATGCCTTGGGCGTGGACAACGCGGCGAAGCTGGTCGCCGATGCGATGCACGCAGCAACGGCTGACCGCGCCATAGCCTTAGCTGTCGATCGCTTCGGCCGACTGGATGGCCTGTATCACCTGGCAGGAGGCAGCGGTCGTTCGAGAGGAGATGGTCCCTTGCATGAGATCGGCGACGACGGGATCGACTACACGATTGACCTGAATCTCAAATCCGTGCTGTACTCCAACCGCGCCGCCGTGCGGCAATTCCTCCGCCAAGGGGATGGCGGCGCGGTGCTCAATATGGCCAGTGTGTTAGCCTTTTCGCCATCGCCGATCCACTTTGCGACGCACGTCTATGCTGCGGCGAAGGCCGCGATTATTGGACTCACGAAATCGGCCGCCGCGTATTACGCCCCGCAGAATGTTCGCTTCAATGCGATTGCGCCGGCGCTCGTGGAGACGCCAATGTCAGAGCGGGCGGTCAGTGACGAGGGTATCCGCAACTTCATCCGGCGTAAGCAGCCGCTTGACGGCGGCCGCATCGGCGCCCCGAGCGACCTCGATGAAGCGGCGGTGTTTTTTCTCTCCGCTGCCTCGCGCTACGTCACCGGCCAGGTCCTCGCCGTCGACGGCGGTTGGAGCGTCTCGGAGGGCGTGCCGCGGACGCAACGATGAATGATGAAGGATGAACGATGAATTAATGAAGCAAATCTGACTCCCACCTCGCGCTAGCTTCATTCCCCATTCCGCATTCCGCATTCCGCACTCCTATGCCTCCCACTTCCGACTATCTGGCCGCCGCTAAAAGGCTCATCGACGCCGTCGCAACTCAGCGCGACACGATCGAGCAAGCCGCCGATTGGTTCGCCAAATCAATCCTCGCCGGGCGTATGGTCCACCTCTTCGGCTCGGGGCATAGCCGAATCATGGTTGAGGAGATGTGGCCGCGCTATGGGTCCTTTCCCGGCTTCAACCCGATCGTGGAACTGTCGCTCACGTTTCATAACCCGGTGGTCGGCGCCAACGGCCAGCGCCAGGCGATGTACCTCGAGAATGTCAGCGGCCTGGCCGAGCGAATCCTGCGAAACTTCGATCTTTCGATCGATGACTCAGCGCTCATCATCAGTTCCAGCGGCTGTAATACCGTGCCGGTGGAAATCGCCGACGAATTCCGCCGACGTTCGATCAAGACGGTAGCGTTGGTCAGCCGCGCCCATGCCGAAGCCAGCGTGTCGCGTCACCCGCGAGGGCTCAAGCTGCACCAGGTGGCCGACCTGGTGCTTGATACTGGAGCTCCTGTCGGCGACGCGATGGTACAAATCGACGGCCTCGACACGCCTGTGTCCCCAGGTTCGACCGTGGGTGGCTGTTTGGTCGTCAACTGTCTCAAAGCGGAGATTGCGCACCGCTTGACGCGCGCTGGACAACCGCCGAAAGTGCTGACAGCGGCGGCAATTGTTGGGGCAAAGCGATCCGAGCAGCTTTTCGAATCGGCGTACGACGAGCACGCACATCGATTGGCGAAGTTGTATGAGCGAGTCGGTACTAATGGGTGAGAATGGTGAGTTGTGAGTGGTCCTTAAGTCTCCCAGTCTCCCAGTCTCCCAGTCTCCCAGTCTCCTAGTCTCCTAGTCTCCTTGTCTCCCCGTCTTTCGCTGAACCCTGAACCCTGAACCCTGAACCCTCATATGCAGCCTCGTCCACTCCGCACGACCGTGATTGGAAGCCTGCCCTTACCCGGCTGGTTGGAGTTTGCCTCGCAGCATCTCGATGAGTTCGGGCCCGACGACCTCGCCGAAATGCAGGACGACGCCGTAATCGCGGCGATCCACGACCAAATGGCGGCGGGGCTGGATGTAATCACCGATGGCGAGCAAACGCGGCTAGATTTCAACCTGTCCTTCTATGGGTACCTGGAAGGGATTGCGCTCGAAGGCGCGCCGCCGCGCCGCTTCGGTCCGCCGGCGCACGACCAGCGCGGCCGGCACGCCATCACTGGCCGGCTCGGCGCGCCGCGCGGGCTGGGTGCATTGGAGGAATTTCGCCGCCTGCAACTGCTGGCGCCGGAGGGACCGACGCTTAAGGCCTCGCTCCCAGGACCTTACACGCTTGCCGGACGGCTTGTGCCCAATGAGATTTATCCCGATCGCTGCGCCGTGACCGAGTCACTCGTGCCGCTGGTGCAACAGGAGCTTGTGCGGCTGGTCGAGGCGGGTTGCACCGAGCTGACGGTCGATGAGCCCTCGATGAGCTGTTATGCCCATCGTGACGACCCGCGGCGGTTCGTCGAGATCTTCAATCGCACGGTGGCGCCGATCGTCGGCCGCTGCCGGCTTTCGACGCATCTGTGTTTTGGTAACTACAAGGGGCGCGCCGTCGGTCTGCGGCGCTATGCTCCGATGTTCCCGGCGTTTCTCGAACTCAGTGTCGACGAGCTGCACCTGGAGATGGCTAGCCGCGAGTTTGCGGAGATCGAAATCATCGGCCGCATCGCCGAGCGGTTCGATGTGGCCGTGGGCATCATCGACGTCAAGAGCTACTACATTGAAACGGTTGAAGATGTAGCCGACCGCGTTCGCCTGTGCCTGAAGCATGCCCCTGCTGAACGACTTGCCTTCGCGCCGGACTGCGGCCTCAGCCAGACCGCCCGCTGGGCGGCGAAACAGAAGCTGAAGAACCTCGTTGCCGGCGTGCAGGTCGTTCGGCAGGAGTTGAATCTGGTTTGAGAGATTAGATCCACCGCAGAGACGCGGAGGCGCGGAGAGAGTTCGTCATTGATTCGTTCGGGTTTCAACATGCATCATTGCTCCCGCTGCGTCTCAGCGCCTCCGCGGTAAAAAGAGAGCTGAATCAACAATCGATGATCGAACCGCAGAAGGCTGACGACGCGCTACTGGCCGAGATTCAGGCGACCGACGCGGGATCGAGTTGCGCGCTGTGGTGGCTTGGACAGAGCGGATTCTTACTGAAGCACAATTCGGGGCACTTGCTCTTCGACCCTTACCTTTCGGAATCGCTGACGAAGAAGTACGCGGCCACCGACAAGCCGCACGTGCGGATGACACGGCGGCCGATTAATCCCAAGCGGCTCGACATGATCGATGTTGTTGCCTCTACACACGCGCATACCGATCACTTCGACCCTGCGACACTCATTCCGCTGAAGCAGGCGAACCCCGATTTGCGACTTGTTTTGCCGGAGGCGAATCGCCCTGCCAGTATCGAGCGGCTCCGGACAAACGGCGATTGGCTCGTGGGCGTAAACGATGGCGAGACGATTGATGTGGCCGGCTTTGCCTTTCATCCTGTACCAGCCGCCCATGAAGCAATCGAGCGCGACGACCACGGCCGGTGCAAGTTCTTGGGTTACGTAGTGCGGTTTGGCGATCCGTCGATTACGGTTTATCACAGCGGCGACTGTGTTCCCTTCGCCGGTCAAGCCGAACTGCTCGCGCCTTTTGACATCGACATTGCGCTATTGCCGATCAACGGTCGTCGGCCCGAGCGGCGCGTCGCGGGCAACTTCTGGGGCCGCGAGGCCGCTGAGCTTGCCAACGCGATCGGCGCAAAGCTCATTGTGCCGTGCCACTTCGAGATGTTCGAGTTCAACACCGAGCCGCCCGATGAGTTCACAACCGCCTGCCAGCGGCTCAAACAGCCGTGTCGAGTGCTCCGCTGCGGAGAGCGAGTGTTGTATAAGTGACGCATTCCTCGTTGCGCTTCATCCCCTCAATCTCCCCTTTATCCCCCCATCTCCTTTTTCATGACCGTCCAAGGAGAGTGCTATGAAGACATGCAGAATCGCCGGCATCAATTTCGACCACTTTCATATGGGCGATCTCCTGCGGATGGCGGACGAGCATCCGTCCGTGGAAATTGTCGGCATCAGCGATGAGCAGCCGGAGCGAATGGCCGACGCGGCCCGGAACTTCGGCATTCCGCCCGAGCGCGTCTTCACCGACTACCGCGCTTGCCTCGAGCAGACGCAACCGGACCTGGTGATCCTCTGCCCGGCGTCGGCAAAGCACGGGGAATGGACGGAGCGTGTCGCGAGGTTCGGCGTCCACCTGCTTGTCGAAAAACCGTTCGCCGCGTCGCTGGCCGAGGCCGACCGCATGGTCGCCGCGATGCGACCAACCGGCAAGCAGCTCGCGGTCAACTGGCCGCTGCGGTGGGTGGAATCGCACGCCACGGCAAAACGCCTGATCGACGAGGGGCACATTGGCGAGTTGATCGAGTATCACCACTACGGCGGCAACCGGGGGCCGCTTTGGCACACCGCCGACAAACGGGAGCGCACCGCGGAACAAGTCGACCGCGAAAAGCCAAACAGTTGGTTTTACAAGCGCGCGCATGGCGGTGGGTCGCTCTTGGACTATGCCGGCTACGGCTCGACGCTGGGCACGTGGTTTATGAACGGCCGCAAGCCGATCGAGGTTACGGCGGTCGTCGATCAGCCGCCGGGGCTGGAAGTCGATGAGCACAGCATCATCATCTGCCGTTATCAAACGGGGCTCTCGAAGATTGAAACCCGCTGGGGGACCTTCACCGACCCCTGGACGCAACAGACACAGCCGTTCTGCGGTTTCACGCTAGTCGGCACGCAAGGCACGATCAGCTCGGCCGACTATGCGACAACGGTGCGCGTGCAAACGCGCGCTCGCCCGGAAGTACACGAGCTGGCCGTCGATCCGCTCCAGCCGCCGCATCAGAACCCGGTGCAGTACCTGCTCGATTGCCTGGAACATCAGCGACCGATCGAAGGACCGTTGTCGATCGAGATCGCGCGCATCGGCCAACAGATCGTCGATAGCGCCGTGCGCAGCGTGGCGGAGCGACGCCCGGTTCGGCTTGTTGAATGAACCGGGAGGGGTAGTCCGCGTGTTCCCCCGTCTAGGCTATAATCCGACGATCGCCGTTCTTTCCTGAACTCTTCGGAGGTGTGTCATGGCCACATACGTTGCAACCGTCAAGTTTACGCCGCAGGGTGTCGCCGCCATTAAGGACACCGCCAAGCGGGCCAACGCATTCAAAAGTGCAGCCAAAAAACTCGGGGTGAAGGTGACCGGTATCTACTGGACTCTGGGTCCTTTCGACGGACTGTTGCTGATGGAGGCGGAAGACGAGCAATCGGTCACCGCGGCAATGTTGCAGCTCGCCGCCCAAGGCAATGTGCAGACGCAGACCGCCCGCGCCTTCAACGCCAACGAAATCGATCAAATCGTCAGTCGAATGAACAAATAGGACGGCAGATCGGGGTCGGCTCTCCCAGTCTCCCAGTCTCCCAGTCTCCCAGTCTCCCAGTCTCCTTGTCTCCTCGTCTCCCTCCGCTATGAGCGAACCCAACTACGCCCTCGACCCGCGGGAAGTGAATCGCCAGATCGATGCTCCCGAATTGCCTTACCAGCCCCCGATGCCCCGACGGTATCGGCCCCAGATTGGCCTGGTCGGCTGCGGCGGAATCGGGGCCACGCACCTCGCCGCCTATCAGAAGGCCGGTTTCCAGGTGGCGGCGCTCTGCAGCCGCAACGCCGAGACGGCCTGTGCGCGGCAGAAGGAGTTTTTTCCGGAGGCCGAGGTTTTTACCAACTATGCGGCGCTGTTGAAACGCGATGACATCGAGGTGCTCGACCTGGTGCCGCACCCCGAGCATCGCGCCCCAATGATCGAGCAGGCGCTACGTGCGGGCAAGCACGTGCTCAGTCAAAAACCGTTCGTGATCGATCTTGACCTGGGCCGGCGACTCTGCGACCTGGCCGACGAGCGCGGCGTGCGGCTGGCCGTCAACCAAAACGGACGCTGGGCGCCGCATATGAGCTACCTCCGAGAAGCGTCGCGGGCCGGCCTGTTCGGCACGCCGCTCACGGTTCGAATTGCGATCCAATGGGACCACAACTGGATCAAGGAGCTGGCGTTCGACAGAATCCATCACATCATCCTGTATGACTTCGCCATCCACTGGTTCGACTTCACGGCCAGCGTGTTCGGCGGCAAGACAGCGCGGCGCGTCTATGCGGGTGTCACGCGCTCGGCGATGCAGACCGCCACACCCCCGCTCCTAGCGCAGGCGCTCGTCGAGTACGATGACGCGCAGGCATCGCTCATCTTCGATGGCGACGCCAGGTTTGGCGCCGAAGACCGGACGACGATCGTGGGCACCACGGCGACCGCGCGCAGCGTCGGCCCATCGCTCTCCGACCAGCAGGTGACGTTTTATTCGACCGACGGGTGGTTCTCGCCGAAGCTGGAAGGCACCTGGTTCGTCGAAGGCTTTCAAGGGACGATGGCCGAACTGCTCTCGGCCATCGAGGACAACCGGCAGCCGCTTAACAACGCGCGCGACAATCTGAATTCGCTGGCGATGTGCTTCGCGGCGGTGCGCAGCGCGGATACGGGACGGCCGGTCACGCCGGGGGAAGTCAGCGCGCTTGCCAAGTGACGCTCGTCGATGGACGATCATCGCATATGATGCAGGCACACGGCTATGGTCCGCTCTTGGCGGCCGCCACACCGTTGACCAACGTGCCGACGCCTTCCAGTTCGACTTCAACCTTGTCCCCGGGCTTGATCGGCCCGGTTTGGCCGGGCGTGCCCATGAAGATCAAATCGCCTGGGTTCAGCGTCACGTGCCGGCTGATAACGCTGACCACTTTCGGTATGTCGTGGATGAATTGACTTGTGCTTTCGTCTTGAACCACCTTGCCGTTGTGCCGCAGCCGCAGCCGCAGGTCATCGTAATTCAGCCCCGAGACGATAAACGGCCCGGTAGGACCAAACGTGTCGCTTCCCTTCGCGCGCCACCATTGCACGTCGTTGTCCTGCCAATCGCGCGCGCTGACGTCGTTTCCGCAGGTGAGGCCGAAAATGCACTCTCGCGCTTCTTCGACGCCGACGTCCTTGGCGCGGCGTCCCATGACGACCACCACTTCAGCCTCGTAATGCACCTCCTTGGTGCCCGGCGGAATGACGATATCCTCGCCGGTGGCGATCAGGCACGACGGACTCTTAAAGAACACCTGCGGGATTTGAAACTTTGTCGGCACTTGTCCCGGCTCCGCCGTCTCGGTAGTGACTGTGGTTTCCTGGGCAGTTGCCCCCGTCGTGGTGTTGACCGTGTCCTTCGTGATCCGAGTCGTAGTGGTCACGCGGTTGTCGCCGCCGAGATGGCTCCTGTAGTTTCCGGCCAGTGCCAGCACCTGCGTCGGCCGGGCGGATGGAATCAGGAGTTTGACATTCGACAGCGGATACGTCCGCTCGGTCGGTTGCCACTTGCCGAAAAGATCGCCGTCGAGCTCGCGGATCTGATCTCCTTCCACGATTCCATAGGCGATCGTTCTGCCGGCGTGGAAACGTGCGAATCGCGTGACCTTCGTTGCTTCCTTTTGCGCGGCCGACTCCGAGACCGGCAGGGCAACTGCGAACAAGAACGTGGCGGCAAGGACGAATCGGCGGCGATACATGGCGGTCCCCTGTGAAAATGCACGGCCAGATGTGGGTGAAAGCGCACCCAACATAGCATCGCCCAGCGCGCAAAAAAAGCGGCTCCAGATGCAAGCGCAGTGGGGCAGGACCGCGCCACGCAAACCGGAGCCGCAAGGGACATATTAACTGCCGACAGGCCGGGACGCAAGCACGTGCCTTAACCTTGTTCTTCGGCTGCTTCTACCCACGTGGCGAGAATCGCCCTGGCCTGGCCGCGAGAATTGACCCGCGGCAAAAATACAGCCCGCAAGCCGCCGCGCATCCAATCAGCAGCAGCATGGTCGCGGACGGCCCTGGAATCGTTACCACAAAAACGCCCTCGGTATTGCCGAGGAAGTCCAAATGAACGGCGAGCTGGCCGCGGTCGTTGAAACCGGATTGAAATCCCTCCCTTAAGCTGAACCCGGGCGTGAAGTCGATGTCTACGACCGTTCGCGGCGAAACCTCGCCGACGTCGAAAAGATCGCCTTCGCGAAGCACCAGGCAAAGCTGGTCGTCGAATCAGGCCCAGAGCGTCAAATCGTTGGCGCTGGTCACGCCCGGACCGGTGAGCGAGGCCAAAAACGCCCATCTGCCCGGCATTGTTGAGCGCAACCTCGGCAAACGACTGCAAGTCCGAGTAACTAATACCGTCCGCCAGTCGGGGCGCCAGATCTCCTTCCCGCGCGATGATCTGCAATTGGCCGGGCGGCCCCAGCCACAGCCCGGAGTTGTTGTCCGGGGTCACTCCCGCTCCCAACACCATGGCGGTGAACCCGGTTTGGCCTTGGTCATTGAACTGAAGATCGTCGAAGACAAACGGATGCATGCCGCCAAAGTTTGCGCCATTAGCGCCGGGCGCTTCACTGCCGGTTAAAGCCACCACCGCCAGATTGTCGGGCGCACCCGACCAAATCCCGTTGCGAAAATCCGTGAGCCGGGCATGAAACGCGAGCTGGCCGAGTGAGTTCAAGTGACGTTGCCGGAACTGTTCATAGGCAATGCCAACGCCAGGGGCGGTCATGTCGGTTGCCGCCGCGATCTGCAAAGAGTCGATCGGCCCCGCGAAGGGCCCCTGGCCTGCTGGCGAACCGTCTCCGCCATAGTTGTGTGGTGGCATCTCCACGAAGAAATCACCCGCAACCATCGCTGCCGGTTGATTGACGAACTGGTCGAACTGGTCTTCGATTGGTTCGGATATAAGGACGCCTTTGCCATCGAAACGTCAATTTACCCGCAAGCCATCGCAGCCTGAGCCACTATCCCTTTTTTGTGGACCTATTTAGTTGGGTCAGTCTCGGAACCTTTCCAAATTGGACTAGCACTATCATGCGGGGCGTTTCAGGCGATGGCTCGATCGCTATCGGCTGGGGTGGTGTAGGTAACGGCGATGTCGAGCCATTTGTCTGGGATGCCACTCGCGGCTTCCGAAACCTCACCAGTGTGTTGCGGGATGGCACCGGCCGTCAATCCGAGAACAAAAACAAGTCGCGTTGAAGTTTGCGTGAGCTGCCAGGTTCAGATAGCATCGATCGGAAACGACTGGCAATACTGCCACTACGATTTCCGAGTCAGGCGTGAATACCCAGAGAGACCCATTGTCGGAGTTTATCAAGGCAGCTTGCGTTCCGCTCGATAGCGGTCACGGTTCCGGAAATCTTGAGCGCGCAGAGGCGATCCGGCTTGCGCATCCGGAAGTCGCCACGAGCAACATCTATACGGCGGCCATTCTCGGTGACGATGCCGCGGTGGGTCACTTCATCCGCCTTGATCGTGCGAGTGCAACGGAAAAGGGCGGTCCATACGACTGGGATGCGCTCACGTACCTTTGTTTCTCGCGGTACCTGCGGATTGATCGCGGGCGGTCGGACGCCTTCGTTCGTGCCGCGACGGCTCTGCTCGATGCCGGAGCCAGCCCGAATACAGGATGGTTTGAGCCGAACCACGAGCCTGAACCGCAGTGGGAAAGCGCGCTATATGGCGCCGCGGGTGTCGCCCATCACCCGGAGCTGACACGGTTGTTGCTCGAACGCGGCGCCGATCCGAATGACGGGGAAACGCCTTATCACGCCCCGGAAACCAGCGACAACGCCGTGATCCAGATCCTCCTTGAGAGTGGAAGACTTACCGAGGATAGCCTTGCCACGATGCTGCTTCGCAAGGCCGACTGGCACGATTACGAGGGCATCAAGTTGCTGCTGGAGCACCGCGCCGATCCCAATCGGATGACGCATTGGCAGCTCACGGCGCTTCACCAGGCCGTGCGCCGCGACAACGCGCTGGCCCACATCGAGTTGCTGCTGAACCACGGCGCGGACCCAGGGCTACAAAGCCCTCGGGAGGGCCGGTCGACTGTCGCGATCGCGGCGCGACGTGGAAGGGGTGACGTGCTCGCACTGTTAGCTCGGCGCGGCATTCCAATCGAGCTAAGCGGAGTAGATCGATTGATCGCCGCCTGCGCAAGCGGAGATGCAGACAGGGTCCGATCCATCGTTGAGAGAGAACCCCAACTTGCTAGCGAAGTCATCGAAATGGGCGGCAAGCTGCTCGCGGAATTTGCGGGCGTTGGGAACACGGAGGGCGTTCGACTGTTGCTCGACCTCGGCGTGGACATTGCCGGAGTATTTACCGACGGGGATGGTTATTGGGATGTCGCAGAGAACAGTACGGCGTTGCATGTTGCGGCCTGGCGAGCACGGCATGCGACCGTTCAATTCCTGATTCAGCGGGGCGCGCCCATCGACCTGCCGGATGGCAAAGGCCGGACACCGTTAGCGCTTGCTATACGCGCCTGTGTGGACTCGTTCTGGACGGACAGACGATCCCCCGAATCGGTACAGGCACTGCTTGACGCGGGGGCCTCGGTTCAGGAGATTAGTGTTCCATCAGGTTACGACAAAGTTGACGAATTGCTGTGCCGACACGGAGTTGGGCGGTAAGGACAGCCCCCTTGCGGTCGGTATTCCTTCGAACATACTGCTTGCTATCGGACCGCCATTCGGCTAGCTGTTTTGAAGCCGCTCATCTTGAACAACCGTTGATCTGCAGCGCCGAGTTTAAGCGGGACCTCTTCTAACGAATAGCGCAAAACGCGAGGAACCAAGGACTGTCCAATGTGTGGAATCGTCGGATACGTCGGCCCGCGCAGAGCGGTGGACTTTTTGCTGCAAGGCCTGCGGCGGCTGGAATACCGCGGCTACGATAGCTCGGGCATCGCCACCGTCGCCCCCGACGGCCGGTTCGCGGTTTGCAAGACCGCCGGCCGAATCGACACGCTGGAACAACGACTCGACGAAACCCCAACACCCGGGCAGGTCGGAATTGGTCACACGCGCTGGGCAACCCACGGGGCCCCAACCGACGAGAACGCGCACCCGCATCTTGGCGGCGACTTCGAGGTGGCGATCGCGCACAACGGCGTCATCGAAAACTTCCGCCAGCTCAAGACGCGGCTGGAGGCCGAGGGCTACGTTTTCCGGTCGGCGACCGACAGCGAGATCATTGCCCACTTGCTGGCCAGTTCGCTGCAACGCGTCCGCGAAGTGTCTCCCGCCTCTGGCAACGGCGCCGCCGACCCGGTCAATCAGTTGATCGAGGCCGTCGCGATGGCGCTGGCTCAGTTGCAAGGAACATACGGCCTGGCGATCCTCGTCCGCCAGTTTCCCGACGTGATGATTGCGGCTCGATTGGGAAGCCCGCTAGTGATCGGCGTCGGCGAAGGTGAACACTTTATCGCCAGCGACGCCTCGCCGCTGGTCGGCTATACCGACCAGATCGTCTACCTCGCTGACCATCAGATCGCCGTGGTAACCGCGGATTCGCTCCGCGTGATCCACCGCGATCAAGGTCATATCAAGCACAACGTACGGCTGCTGGAGATCGACGGCGCCCAGGTGCAGCTCAACGGCTATCCGCACTACATGCTCAAGGAGATCTGCGAGCAGCCCGAGACGTTGCAGAACGCGATGCGCGGGCGGCTCAGCCCGGAGGAAGCAACCGCGGTGTTCGGCGGATTGAACCTCACGCCGCAGCAGCTTCGCAGCATCAACCGCATCGTGCTCACCGCCTGCGGCACAAGCTGGCACGCGGCGCTGGTGGGCGAGTACCTGATCGAGGAGTTCGCCCGCATCCCGGTGGAAGTCGACTATGCCAGCGAGCTGCGCTACCGCAATCCGCCGCTCGATCACGACACGCTGTTGTTCGCGATCACGCAGAGCGGCGAAACCGCCGACACGCTGGCGGCGCTGCGCGAAATGAAGCGCAAAGGACATCCGACCTTGGCCATTTGCAACACGGTCGGGAGCTCGATTGCCCAGGAGGCCGACGGCGGCATTTACTTGCACGCGGGTCCCGAGATCGGCGTGGCTTCGACCAAGGCGTTCACGTCGCAGTGCCTTACGCTGACGATGTTGGCCCTGTACCTCGGCCGGTTGAGGCATCTGAGCTACGGCGCCGGGCTGCGAATCATCGAGCAAATTCGTCAGCTTCCCGACAAGGTCGCCCGCGCTCTGGAGTGCAATGACGAGGTGCGACGGATCGCGCAGAAGTATTACGACTGTCGCAACTTCCTCTACCTGGGCCGGCAGTACAATTTCCCGGTGGCCCTGGAGGGTGCGCTCAAGCTCAAGGAGATCAGCTACCTGCACGCTGAAGGCTACCCGGCCGCCGAGATGAAGCACGGCCCGATCGCGCTCGTGGATGAGAACACGCCCAGCGTGTTCGTCATCCCGCAGGGTCTGGTCTACGACAAGGTGATGTCAAACCTGGAAGAGATCAAAGCCCGCGGCGGGCCGGTGATCGCGGTGATTTGCGAAGGCGATACGCGCGTGGCGGAGTTGGCCGACGACGTGATCACCGTCCCCACCGTCGACGACTTCTTGCAGCCGATCGTCACGGTGATTCCACTACAGCTCCTGGCCTATCACATCGCCGTCCTCCGCGGCTGCGATGTAGACAAACCCCGGAATCTGGCGAAGAGCGTGACGGTGGAATAAGGTTGTCGCGCCGGGTTTCTGATTTGGGTCGTCCGGACGCCAATTCCTTAAAGAAGACAAGCGAATAAATGAAAACTGTATCAGTCGCGGGTTGGTTGATAGCGGCTGCTTGGTGTTTCTGCGGCGATTTTCGGCGCTCATGTTGTTTTTGGCCAAGAGCCGAAGTCGGACGCAGAAGAAGTGGACGATTCACAGGAACGCATCAACAAGCGGCGGCTTGCTGAAATGAGAAGGCTCGCCGACACCATCAACGTCACGGTGGGCGAAGGCGAGCAGAGTAAAGAGGCAAAGCTGATCCCTAAGCCGCTCTTTCGGTTTAGCGATCCATCCCGAACGTACTTGCACGGTTCGGTCTGGGCATGGGCCGTTGCCGGTCGGCGGGTGATCATGGCCGAGTTTCGTTCTGAAGGCCGTGACAGTGGCGTTTGGGGACATGACGTAGTTGCGACGAGCGACGTGCGGTTGTCAGCCGAGGTCGCCGGGCACGGCCGCTGGTCGCCGCGAGAGACCGATTTCAAGCTAATGCGTGTTCCGGATATCGTGCCTCCCGCCAAGACCGAGGCAGGCCGGCTGCGGCAAATGAAACAATTTGCCCGCAGTCTGAGCGCCAGCGAGATACGGCGGGGTCAGCGCTACGAATTGCGCCTCCTGCCGACCGAGGTTTATCGGTATTCGGACCCGGCAAGCGGGCTAATTGACGGCGGGGCCTTCGCCTTTGTCGTGGGAAACAATCCGGAGGCGATCTTATTCGTCGAGGCTCATAAGCCCGACTCCGGTCTCGGCGCGCCGGGATCGTGGAAATATGGATCCCGCTCACCGTCCGCGCCAACCGGGTGCGGTTCCAGACCGATCTGGACGGCGGGCCAGGCAACGCCGACCGGTTGATCGATCAGGGCAACAGCCTCTCTGGCAACGTCAGGATTCGCGGTTTTGAACTGTTCGATTAGCACGATCAGGCTGGCCGACAGCGACGAGGGCGATGAGGCTGGTGGCCAGCCGCCCAAAGGAGGGCTCACGCGGCTGCCCAAAAGCAGCGGCGTCAGGCTTTGTAGATCTTTTCGCGGCCGTGGGTGACGTTTCTTGTGGCGTTGCGGGTGTCGACCACGAGGCGGGCGAATTTCACGATGGTGGCGTAGTCGTAGGCCGTGTGATCGGTGGCGATGAGCACGCAGTCCAACGAGGCCAGGTACTCGGGCGTGAGCGGTTCGCTGGCCAGCCGCGGCACCTGGTAGTGCCGCATCGAGGGCAGCGTGGGGATGTGCGGATCGTTGTAGCTGATGATCGCGCCCCGGGCTTGCAGCAATTCCATCAGCTTAAACGACGGGCTTTCGCGCGGGTCGTCGACGTCCTTTTTATAGGCGACGCCGAGGATCCCAATCCGGCTGCCGCGGACCGGTTTGCCGACGTCGTTGAGGGCTTCGCTGAGCCGCTCGACCACGTAGTGCGGCATGCTGTGATTGATTTCGCCGGCCAGCTCGATGAAGCGGGTGGGCGTTTCCAGCTTGCGGGCCACCCAGCTCAAGTAAAAGGGGTCGATCGGGATGCAGTGCCCGCCGAGCCCGGGGCCGGGGTAGAACGCTTGAAACCCGAACGGCTTGGTTTTGGCGGCGTCGATCACTTCCCAGACGTCGATCTGCATCCGGTCGAAGAGCACCTTCAGCTCGTTGACCATTGCGATGTTGACGGAACGATACGTGTTCTCGACGATCTTGCATGCTTCGGCGACCTCGCAGCTCGACACAGGCACGGTCGTGACGACCGCCTGCGAGTACAAAGCCAGCGCCAATTCCAGGCTGGGCGCGTCGATGCCGCCGACGACCTTGGGGATGCCGCTGGCGGTGTAGTCGGCATTGCCCGGATCTTCGCGCTCGGGGCTGTAGGCTAAAAAGAAATCCCGGCCTGCCTTCAAGCCCGACTGTTCCAGGATCGGCAGCACCACGTCGCGGGTCGTACCGGGATAAGTCGTGCTTTCCAGCACAATGAGCTGCCCCGGCCGCAGCACGGCGGCAATCATGCGCGCCGTGGATTCGACGTAGGACAAATCCGGATCGCGGCTCTCGCTGAGCGGCGTCGGCACGCAAATCAACAGCGCGTCGGCTTCGCCGAGGCGCTGCATGTCGGCCGTCGGCTCAAAGCGGCGGCTGGCGATGCAGTCGGCAATCCAGGGAGACGGGATGTGACCGATGTAGCTCTCGCCGGCCAGCAGCCGCTGGACCTTCGACTGGTCGATGTCGTAGCCCTGGGTGCGATATCCGGCGGCCACAAAGGCGCGGATCAAGGGCAAGCCGACGTAACCCAGGCCCACCACGCCGACGAGCGCCTTTTTGTCGGCAATTGCTTGTTTGAGAGAATCCATGGAGTTCTTTCACGGAGCTATCTAAAACCAGAAAACAAACCGCGATTATACTATACGATCCGCAGCCGCGCCGGGAGGTTCCGGCGCGAAATCGCCGCCAGCGCCCGGAGAAGTCTCTCTGTCAACGCGGGGGAGCTGGCAGAGATCCGGGTTGGCTAATGCCTGTCACCTGAGGTCGTGTGAGAGGATTGCCGCGATGCGCTCCGACGCGCGGCCATCCCACAGTTCCGGCGTGCTCCACGATCGGCCTTTAGCGTTCAGGGCCTCTTCCGCCGCCTTCAGGATGGATTGGGTGTCGTGCTTGACCAGCCGGTTGCTACCGATTTGGACGGTAATCGGCCGCTCGGTGTTGTCGCGAATCGTCAAGCACGGTACGCCGAGCACCGTAGTCTCCTCCTGGATGCCGCCGGAATCGGTAATGACGAGCCGCGCCGCTTCATTGAGGCCCAGCATCGTGCGATAGCCGACGGGCTCGAGACTTCGATAGCCGTTGAACTGGGGGTCCTCGGCCAGACCGAAGTCGGTTATGCGCGCTTGGGTGCGAGGGTGCATCACGAACAACACGGGAAGATCGCGGTTGATGACCGTGACCGCGCGGAGGATTTCGGAAAGGCGATCTCGATCGTCGACGTTGGCCGGACGGTGGAGCGTGAGCACGGCATAGTGGCGAGGCGTGACGTCGAAACCCTCATAGGGCTTTTCGGCGCGGGCCCGCGGCAGTTGGGTCAACAGCGTGTCGATCATCACGTTGCCGACGAAATGGATTCGCTCGCGTGGAATGCCTTCGCGGCCGAGGTTTACTTCGCCCGAGGGTTCCGACGTGAAGAGCCAGTGCGAAATCGAGTCGGTCAAGACGCGGTTGATCTCCTCGGGCATGGTGCGATCGAAGCTGCGCAAGCCGGCTTCGACATGGGCCACCGGGATCTCCATTTTCACGGCGGTGATCGTCGCCGCCAGCGTGGAGTTCACGTCGCCGACCACCACGACGGCGGCCGGTCGTTGCGCTTGGAACTCCTGTTCCAGCCGCTTCATGACCTCGGCGATCTGGAACACGTGCGAGCCGGAGCCGACTTCGAGGTTCGCCTGCGGGCGGGGGATTTCCAGATCGTCGAAGAACGACTGGCTCATTTTTTCGTCGTAATGCTGGCCCGTATGGATGATGTACGGCGCGAGGCCGCCAGCGGCGAAGGCGCGGACCAAGGGCGCGATTTTCATGAAGTTGGGACGAGCTCCGGCGATGCAGGCAATGGACATGGAGGTGGTCTTCAGTCTTGCGTCGTCGAAAAGAGTCGATACGGGCAGGGCTTCCAGCCGACGTTCAAGCTTCGCGGCACGTCGCTAGACCAATGGTAATAGAATCCGGTTGAACGTCCTAGTGCGGCACTGAAGGTGATGCGGCTGGTTGGCGTGCCTCCTGGCACAGATGGGAAGGCCGTGTCGACGGCTGAGCGGACGATCACCCTGTCGCCCGCCACGGCGGTGTCGGCCGCCTCGACCGTACGCAACGACCTTTCGGTTGATCTGTTCTTCGACGGCTCGGACCAGGATTGGCGGATCCACGCGGTTGGACACAACCTTGCCGCAGATCGGCAAGCGGACGAGGAATCGTCGGGACGATGTATTCCAAACTCAGAGAAGCAATGTATTGCCGCGGAAGGGACACAACGCGCCCGTACGCCCGATTGAACGCTGCGCTCCACTTTAATTGCGCTCCACTTTAACGGCGCGATCAATAACCGCGTAGCTGGGATTGGTTGAATCCTCGAAGGGCGATCAGCAGCGCGTAGTTCGTCGCGTGCAGCGCGTCGTCAGGCTGGAAATCGGGATGGGTGTATTTTATGGTCCGATTGTGGTCATCGTATTCGGCGACCTCACAGGCGAATTCGTCCAAGTAGCTGTTGCAGTCGGACTTGCGGGGGAACAAGATTATTTTCTTTTTCACGCGCGAGAAGAGCGCTCCGATGGAACCCGAGCGGTTCACCGTCCATTTCGTCAACATCCCGTCCGCATACGGTTCGTGGTCCACGGCCGAGTAGAGGATACCGTACAGCCCAAGTGCGTCGGGGACGCGCTCGCGCAGCAGGCGGTTCAGCGTATACCCGTTGCCGCCGCCGTCAGCCGCCAAACAAAAGACGCCAAACTCGTTGCAGCGGCGGGCAATCGAGTCGAGCACATGATTGGGGTCTTCGGTAGCAGCAAACCGCTCGAACCAGCCGATCTGGAAGGTGTAATCAGTCCGCATGTGGCCGATCACCAGGACCGTGCGAGAGGTGCCCCCGCCACCCCAATCGATCCCGGCCATCAGTCGAGCGCCGTTTGCACGCTGCAGGATCTCGCGCGTCATTGGAGATTCGGTGCAGCAGGCTTCCAATTCCTCACGCGTGACGACGTGCTCGCCGGTCGTCGTGGAGAGACCGAGCACTTCGTTCTTGAACTTGGGAAGGTCGTAGGTTCGCTGCCGCTCGAGGATTTCGTCGTAATTGAGCCAGGGCACCATCGGGTGGCAGATCCAGAAACCCTCGCCCCAGGTGGCCTGGGGGTTCTTGGGGACCCAGCGACCCAGGGTGGGATCGAGATCACCGCTACAGCTCGGACAAATGACGCCCCGCGGCCCCAAGCTGCGCTCGTCCAGGATGACCGCTCGGCCGCAGTTGCCGCAAGTAATCGTCCACTCATTGGCGGTCGATTGCCGGAACATGGCCTCCAGATGGTTGTCGATGAGCTTGGGCGTACCGGTGAGAATGGTGCGGCCGTTTTTGGCATGCGACAGTGTTTCTTGGAGCACCGGCAGGTCGCCTTCGGCAACGTCCTGAAATTCGTCGATCAGCAGCAAGTCGCCGCTCAGACCGCGAACGGCGTCCGCCGATTGGAAGGCAGCGCGAACGAAGACGGCCGAGCCGTTGTCAAACTGCATTCGCGTGACGTTCGGGCGACGCCCGCGTCGACCTAAGAGCACGCGGCGGATGACGGGGCTGTTCTCGATCATTGGCAGCAAACGAGACGTGCTGAAAACCATCGACTGGTCATGCCGCGGCGACACAAAGATGATTTTCGCACCCGGCTCCTTGCAGGCCGTGTACAGAATCGTGTTGGCGAGAAAGGTGGACTTCTCGGTTCGCCGTGAGCAGCGCAATACCAGGTTCCGCTGGCTGCAGTCGTAGAGCGGCGGCAAGTAAGGGCGCCCCGCGAACGAGATCCGCTCCCGGTTGAGAACCACGAAGCGCTCGCAGAATTCCTGTTTAGTCATCGCTGCGGTCCTCTTGGCGCTCCATTAGTAGATCGAGCTGCTGCTTCGAAAGCATCGGGGCCAGCATGTTGATCAGGTTCGGGTCGCGGGCGGCGATGGCCAGTACATCCAGGTTGGCCACGCCGCTATTGGCCGTTCCGGACTCGGCGCGCTGGTGATGGCGGAGAATCTCACGAAACGCTGCGGCCATTGAGTTGGACTGCGCGGGCGTGAGCACGCCGAGCGCCACGAGGCTCGGCAGATGGGCCAGCTTTTGCAGGCACTCCTCGGCCGTCGGGATCGGCGGGGCCGCCGATGCTTGTGGTCCGCGACGCCGCGATTTCGATCGCCCGCGCGACGACGCGTCATTTGACCCCTTGGCGCTCGCGTCGTCGGGCGGCTTGGGAATTGAGAGCTCGGACATGGCTTCCTCCATGAAGCGCAGACACGCTATTCAGGAAACAACACTTCGCTCAGGGGCGGCGTGGCACACCCCTTCGCGTGTTCGACGATCGGTTAGCGCTTGGGACGGCTTGGGTTGCGCGATGAACGGGCCGGTGTTCTGAACGTCGTCGCTCGCACGAGGATATTTGTGAAGCGGCGCGCCTGACTCAGGTGCGAGTGCCCGCTGGCGGAAGTGCTCGTCAAGGCCCGCGAGCATTTCGGTTGCCTGGTCGTCGGCCATCGCAGCGCGGATCTTGGCGGCCATTTTGCGGACCGTCGTTAGCCGCTGAATGCCAAGCTTGTGGCCGAGCTCTGAGGCGCTAATGGTAGGGGCCCAGAGCAGCCAACGAATTGCCTCGAACCACACCATCAGCGACAGCCGTGACCCGGCCATCACGGTGCCGGCGCGTAGGCCGACTTGCGACTTGCATCCGCCACACTCCCAGACGCGGCGCTTCGGCAAGAAATAGCCGCTGGCTCCACCACAACGCGGACATCGCTGATGGCCGGCGCTGAAACGCGCCGCGAGGTACGCTTCGCAGGCGGCTTCGGTTTCAAACGACTCAGGCGGTTCGAAGTGCGATGCAGACCCCAGGGATTTACGCCATGCCTGCAGCTCGCGCAGCTTCTGGAGCGCGCGATAGAAGGCCCGCGAGTGACCGAGATGATGGCGCGACGAGCGTTCGGTGGACTCACTGGCGGCAGCGGAAGCCAGCATTGCATCCAGGTTCCCAGCATACGCTTGTGCACCCACTAGCAGAGCTGAGATGCCGGCTACGGCCTGGCGGAAGGAGGCCCCGGCACTTTGCCCCCAAATCTCCATGGCCGCGGCCTGACGAGCCAGGTCCCGCACCAGCGCGGTTTCTGTCGGTCCGACCGGGTCGTACTCCGCGAAAAAGGCGGCCAAGAGCTCCTGCACATGGAACTCCTGTAGCACAGCAGGCCCGCCCAGCAGATCGCTAGGCGATGACTCTGGCCCGTCAAGCGAGCTGGCCGAGATAGCTGACGATACGCCCAGGGAGATTTCGAACATCCATGCACCTCGCCCTAAAAGCCTGAACTCGGCTTTCAGAACACATCATAAAGCCCAACCTAGGCTTTGTCAAGCGATTCAGAAGGCATCCGCGAGCTGTTCGGCGATTTTTGTCAGATCCAGCCGCATGACGACCCAGGGGCGGCACGACTCTGCCGGCTTTCGCAGCTTCTCGATCGGATGCCAATCGAACTCCTCAAGCCGGCCGCCACTGCTGGGACCGGCGTCGGTGACGACGCGCACGAATTGCCGGTCCCCGACATCCAGGAAGTAACGATGCTCGGTGTCAAACTTACCCTGTGCCGGCGAGAAGGCCCAGTCCCAACTCAAATTCTGAGTGATCCCCCGCAAGGCTTGGTCCGCATAATCGGCAACCTCCACGGCCAGCGGACCTTGAACGCCGGCCGCTTTGAGCTTGAGCACCATACCCAGCCAAAAGGCCGGCCCGGGACCAAACTGACGATAGTTGCCGCTGGCCGGCGCCTCGTCGACGCCCCGCGGGACGTGACCTTGCTCCAGAACGTAGCGCGCGTCACGTTCTCGGACATCCAGGCGTCTGCAGATCTCGCCGAGCTGGATGGTTTTCGGAGCGCCCATAGCGCTATCTAAGCCGATAAGCGGCTTTTTGACAAGGCCTGGATGGTCTGCGGGTTACTTGAGATTGCTCGCTGGGATACGAGCATCGCTCCGTGCCGGACATTTGCCGTCCGCCGATAGCTAAAAGGGGAGAAAGCCGGGGAGAAAGCCTGCACCGCTGGTTTACCGCCGCGCCAGCCAACTGCGAAGAGGATCGCAGCTCGACAAGCCGGCGGATTGGGCATTGGAGTGAAGCGACGCGTTAGATGCCCGCTCGGATTCCCAGACGGGGATTCGCGCCAGCCATGGTATCAGCGTTGGGCATGCAGTGTGAAAGGCGGACGAGTTGCGCGAGTGACGGGCGCAGAGTATGCCGCTCGGGGTGGCCTTTCGTTCGTCTGCCCAGGCGCTCGGCGCGCCGGGGCAGTTCGCCTTGGAACCTCCGCCAGGAGTCATGGAGTTCGACTGGCAACTGGCTGATGCGCCCAGCCGAGACGCCAAAGGGCCGGCTAATCCGCGGTGGAGTGCCCCGGCAAGCGCTTCGGCAATCCGCCGCTTTCGCGCGTCATGCGTGGCGAGCCATCTCGGAAAATCGCAGCGGAACACGGCCTGGTTCGGCGCGGACGACTGGCTGTCCTCGATCGTAGTCTCGATCCATTCGTTGCCGAGGCGGAACGACTCCAAGAGTCGCACTACCTTGAAACCGTGTTGTTGGTGGGCGGACTTCACCAGCGCGTCGCGCCGGTTGGTCCGGCTGCCGACGCGCCGACCGGGGCGGAACTAGCCCGCGACATACCGGGCCAAGGCCCGCAGATAGACCAGCGCATCGCGGCCGCTGCTCATAGAGCGCTACGTAGGCCACCAGCACGTGGCGACCGCCTCGACGATTGTGTCATTTTTGGTTTCTTCGTCGTAATCGCGGAACGCCACTGGCGCGTGGCGGCGGATGGCAGGCACCATGGACAAACAGCGCGCGTGCCAAGCAAGGCACCGCAATCTCCAGGAGGCGGTTCGAGCACAAGCGATCACGGGAGTCGTTTCAGGTCAGGACCGCCTTCCGGGGCGGTCGTGCGAAACAACTACGCCACACCGTGCGAGGCGCGAGAGAAAGATTCCGGCCCTCGTCAGAATTAGGACGGCCATCGTCACCGTGGCCGAACGAACCAACGATTCGACATCCTCGCACTGAGTCCGGCTCGTCGGCGAGCAATTCGTTGAGGCTCAGCTTACCGGGTCTGGATGCTTTAAGTTGGTGCATCAGGTTTGCTGCATCCGCTTCATCGCTTCGGCGATCTGGACCATGTGCGAGACGGAGCCGACTTCTAGGTTCGCCTGCGGCCGGGGAATTTCCAGATCGTCGAAGAACGACTGGCCCATTTTTTTCGTCGGAGTGCTGGCCGGTATAGATGATGTGCGGCTGCAGGTCAGCAGCCGCGACGGCGGACCAGGGGCGCAACTTTCATGTAGTTGGGACGAGCTCCGGCGATGCAGGCGATGGACATGGAATCTCCGATAAACGGGTTGGTCCAAATCAGCGGCAAGTCACCTTGATAACCATGCCATTCAATCGACTGCAAAAGGTCTCCCCAGTGTGGAGATTATTGGCTACACTTGTGGCCGTTCACGTCCATCGTCCGGCGTTTTAGGGATTGTCAGGTCACCAACGGAGATTGCCGCTCTCTTACTTGCCGCGCGCCGCCCGTACTCGTCAGGATGCTTGCTGCGTACTCTAATTGGCAGGAATTACGGCCCATTCCTGCGCCGGAGTCTGACGCAACAATGAATTGACCCCCTTGATGAGATCGCGTGGCGCTCACATACGACTTCGCAGGCAGTGGTTTCGCACCGCGGTACATACTACGGGTATTCCAATGCGCCAACACTACAGCCGTTCGTATACTGCGCGATTAATTCGATTCGAAGTGCTCGAACCGCGTTGGCATCTGACTGCCACGGCCGCCGGCGAAGAGTCGACTGGCTTTGTGCCGGAATTTGAAGAAGCGGCTGCTAAACCGCCATCTGCAGCCGGGATCGACAGGTTTAGTCTAGATCAATCACTCGCCGCGGACGACAGTTTGAGCAAACAAATCCCGAAATCTCCACCGGTGACTGTGGCGCAGGCGACTCCGCGCTTTCTTTGGACGCCAGCCTGGCAGGCGAATTTTGAGCGTG
>JBBDYH010000147.1:19206-71868 GCA_040901795.1 Pirellulales bacterium | reverse complement strand
GATCGGCACGCGCTCGATGTCGCTGCGGTTGCCGATGGTGGTTTTGCCGTAATTGTGCCATTCGAACGCGGCCGCGATCATCCGTTTGTAGAGCACGCTGGAGGGATCGTTCTCGCTGCGCTCAAATTCGTTGCGGACGACCGTCATTTCGGACAACAGGTCTTCGCGCTTGACACGGCTGTTCACCAGCCGGTCGGCCTCCATCCGGATGGCGAACTCCAGGTTCTTGTCGCCCGCGTTGACGGTTTCGAAGTAGTTCGTGCGGTCCTCGGAGGTGGTGCCGTTCCACTGAGCGCCATATTCTTGCAGCGCCTTGGGGATGTTGGGATGCGTCGGCGTGCCCTTGAAGACCATATGCTCCAGGAGATGAGCCATGCCGGTTTCGCCATAGCCCTCGTGCCGCGAGCCGACGAGCACAGTCATGTTCACGGTCACCTTAGGCCGTGACTGGTCGGGGTACAGGAGCACGCGCAAGCCGTTGTCGAGCTGATATTCGGTGATCCCTTCGACGCCGGCGATCTTCTTAGGCGCGGATGCGTCGGCGGCGGCGAGTTGGCGAAGGGGCGCGACAAAGAGGCAAACCAGAACAACTAACCAAACAAGTTGATTCCATCGCGGCGCAGGTTTCATCAACGTCCCCTTTGTTGCTTGTTGAGATATCGCAGCAGAGCGGCCCGCAAAGATATTGTCGGTCATGCGGCTAGAACGGCAAGTCGTCATCACCCTCAAAGCTTGCGGAATCGTCGGTTTCGCTGGGCGGGTGGAGAAAGCGGCGCAACTGCTGTTGTAAGTCGGTGCACTTTGGCTCCAGGTCGTTGCGTGCGTCGGTGACTGCTGCCAATGTTTCGCAGAAGCGATCGAGCACGGGTTCGATGAGTGCAGCGCCGAGCGACGCGTCCGGCGACTGCACGACGTCGCGGAGGTTGCCAAAGTCGCGGCTCAGCCCGTCGATCAGGTCGCGTTGGTCCGTCGGCAACTTCAGCTCTTCCGCCGGCGGTTCCTTCAAATCGCAAATCAGCTCCGAAAGGTTGAATCCGATGGAAAAGAGCCGCATTACGAGCGACGTCTCCTCCGACTCGGGAGCGACAAAGCTCCGCTGCCAGACGTAATCGGGGTCGCTGTAGCCTTTGCCCGGATACTCGACGCCGAGCCGCTCGCGCTCCGCCTGGCGCTCGTTGTACTTGCGGTTGAACTCCTGGTACTCGCGCTCCTTTTCCTCCCACTCCTCGCGCGTGCGCTCGAAGATCGAAAACGCGAAGTCTGGGTCCATATTGCAGCCGTCGAGATGCCAGAACGTGGGGCCCGGCATGTCAGCAGCCATCGCGCAGAGCGGGCAATCATCGTCGATCATGATCTCGCTGCGCGACATCGCCTCGGGCATCCGCCGCCGCTCGCGGTCGATGATGCTCCGCGGCGTGCGGCCGTGGTACTCGCGGCTAGGCGCATCGAGCCACTGATCGCGAAGGTGCTCCAATTGCGGGACAGCAGTCGTCAGGAAGTCGCCGGTGGCCGCGAACTCGTTTTTCGGAGTCGACCGAAACTCCGCGCAAAGGTCCCGGCACGACCAAAGCAGATGCCGGACAAGGTAGTAGTACACCACCATCTCGTGTACGCCGTAGCCGGCGAAACGATACGCGTGCGACTGGGGGTCGAGCGGCGGGGGGCTTTCGTCGAGCTGCGACCACTGCTCGCAGCGGTCCTGCATGTCCCAGGCGATGAATTCACGTTTCTCGTGCATCATCTCGCGCGGCGTCCGGCCGTTGAGGTCGTCGCGCGGCGTCATAAGCCAGCGGACATGAACCTCGCGAATCGCGGCGCGAGTTTGGTCGTCGGCATTGGCCCCCTCTGGCTCGGCATCATCCCAGGACGGTGCATCCGCTGTCTCTTTGCTTGCCTCGCCGGCGACCGCCGACGGCACGGACGCCAGCGCCGTCCACAACTCTGCGGCAACGAACTCTACCAGCGGGCGGCCGTAAAGAATCGCTCGCGTGTCGATCGGCGGTCGTGCGGCGAGAGCCCGCCTGCGCTCTTTCGCCAGGCACTGCCATCCATCGGCATACCTCGTGAATTCCCAATCCTTGGGCAGGTGGTAGCGGAGTGTCTTATCGGTTGCTCGCGTTCCGTCGTGGTATTGGAGGCAGCCGTCGGGGCCCGGGGACGAATAGCTCGATTCGCAAACCACCAAGCGTGCCGCCAGATCGATAATCACCAAGCCGGCGTCCCAAGGCGTATCGTCTTCGCCCCGGTGAAACCATGCCAGGCACGGCCCATGCAGCGGCCGCTCGAAGCGCACGACGGCCGCTTGCAATTCCTCGATGGTCTCGGGCTCCGCGGACAGCGCTGCCACGAGTGCGTCGGCGACACTGCCATGCACATTACCGCAAAGGGACCGTCTAACGTCGCGAACGATTAAGCGCACTTCGCTCATGGCCAGGCTCCGGTGGTTAAGGCGATTGTTTTATCTCATCGGCAATGGTGAACGTCAAGGTTCTGTAGGGAACGCCCATTCGAGCGATAACTTTGTAGGGAACGCCCTCTGTGGTGTTCAGGAAGCGCCAGGCGGCGTCGCCACGTCAAACGCGCCAACGGAACGGCACGGAGGCCGTTCCCTACAGCGCTCGCATTTCACGCAAGAAATCGAGCTGCCGCACAATCTGGCGGTCGCGGCGTTCGAGGAGGTCGTCGGCACTTCGAGCTTGCCAATCGTAAAATCCGCGGCCACTTTTCATACCGAAGTCGCCGGCGCGAAGCCGCTCCACAACTGGCCGTTGCGGCTCGCGATCGTTAGCAAGATCGGCGAAAAGATAACTCTGAATCGCATGAACCAGTTCCAACCCCACCAGGTCCATATTTTCGAACGGCCCGACGGCTGGCTGGCGCAAGCTGAACGTGAGCCGTGTGACGCGGTCGATGTCAGCGGCTGTGGCGACGCCAGTCTCAACGAGGTGGATCGCTTCGCGCCACATCGCGTGCAAGAGCCGATTGCCGATGAAGCCGGGCACATCGCGCTCGACACGGACGGCGATCTTGCCGATGTCTTCGACAATCTCGCAGACGCGGTCCATCAGCCAATTGGGAGTTTGCTCGCCGCGAATTACCTCGACCAGCGGCATTAGGTGCGGCGGATTCCAGAAATGAGCGCCGGCCAGGAGATGACCAACGCCGCTGCGCCGGCCCATTTCGGTGATGCTCAAGCCGCTTGTGGTGGAGATGAAAATGGCGCCGTTGGCGAGCGAGCGTTCGAAACGGCGGAGCAGGATGGCCTTCTGTTCCATGTCCTCCGCGATGCAATCCATCACGAGATCGGCTTGGCCATCGATGTTGACCAAATTGGGTTCTAGATGCACTACGCCGGCCTTCCGCGACGACGCGCCGACGTGCTCATCGATCCAGGCATTGAGACGGTCGAGCGTCTCTTGCACCGCTTGTAACTTCTCGGCGTTGCGGGCCCAGAGCAGTACGTCGTATCCGGCGCGCTGGTAAGAAACGGCTGCGGCGGCGCCCATTTGGCCAATGCCGCAGACCGCAATGGTTTTGATAGGGGGCATGGGGTCTGGTGGCTAGGGCCATGAGATAACGGCATTTCGATCCGCCGATTCGTAACTCTTGAAGACCAACTGCATTGTGCGGAGATTGTCGTCACCAGTCGTTTCGGCGCGTGACATGCCCCGCAATGCACCTAAGAGGTTTCGGTGGCAATCGACGATGCTCGACTGCACAACGGCGTAGGCCGGGTCGCACCAGTCGTACACGCGCGGGGGAAACCGCCGCAGCTCGGTCCCTTTCGCGGTCGTCAAGCGCACTTGAAAGCCAGGGGCCAACTCCAGCGAGCCGAGCTCGCCCTCGATGAAGAGCAACGTCTCAGGAAAGCACTCACGCTCCAGTGGGTTCTCCGCATAAGCCATCTCGCAAATCACCGTCGTGCGGCCGCCGTTCATCCGCAGTATGACGGTGGCCACGTCTTCACCGCGAATGCCGGTGTGGACCTGATGCGTTTGGCAGTACAAGCTTTCCGCCTCGCCGAAGAAGAAGCGCGCCAGGTCGAGGATGTGGCTCCCCAGATCTGTGAGAATAAACTGTTTGATCTCCTTGAGCGCCGGCTGGTTTTTGAACACGGGGAAGCCCGAGATCATGTCGATCCGCGCACGAAATGGGGCGCCGATGTGGCCGGCGTCGAGGAATTGTTTGACGGCGCGCATCGGCGTCTGCCAGCGGAAGTTCTCGTGTACGAAAAACGGCGTGCCGCTTTCCCGACAGGCGGCGACCATACCTTCCGCTTCTTCAAGGCTTGCGGCCATTGGCTTTTGACAGATGACAGGCAGATGCTGCTTGCCGGCCATGCGGACGAACCGGCCATGGCTGTCCACGTCGGTCACAATGTCGATGAAATCGAGCTTCTCGCGCTCAAGCAATTCGTGCGGATCATCGTAGACCGTCGGGACGCCAAACACGCGAGCCAGATCCTCCGCCTTGGACTTGGTGCGGTTGTAAATTGCCACGCATTCGACATCCGGCAGTTCCTGCCAGGCGGCCAACTGGTAGCGGGCCCAAAAGCCGGCGCCGAAAAGTGCGAAGCGAAGTGGAGTCATGCTCAACCGTTGCAAAGCGGGTATAGGCCCGGAGGGCCGACAGGTAATAGCCCGGCCCGTGAGGGCCGGGAAAGGCGCGATTCTAGGATTTCACAGGTCCGGAGGACCGGCACTCGGCGTCGCGATGTGCCGGCCCTCCGGGCCTTTCGGAGCGCTAGATGGTTCTATTCCCCGACCTTACGGTCGGGGCTATTGCATTTCGGTCCTCCGGACCTGGCAGTTAGCCGAGAAAGTACTTCACGTTATCCTTCGTGACCGTGTACGTTCCCGTGTTGTAATTGACCGGGATCGGAACCACGCCCGCCTTGTCGTCGTCGTTGGTGAACTTCAACCGTGCTCGGTTCACCTCAAAGAGTGCCTGAACCCCAACGTACGTAAAAAGCCCGCGCTTCTGGCCGATACACGCCGTGAGCACGCCGTCTCGCAGCAGCTCCAAATGCTGTTGTTCCGCCTCGACGCAGGTCGCGATCACTTTGCCCCCGCGGCCGGCCTCTTTGATGGCCTGTCCCATGCCAGGCCCGCTTTCGCTGTCGAAGCCGGCCATACCGACCAGATCGGGATTGGCCTGGAGGACGCCGGAGGCGACTTCGTAGGCTTTCGACTGCTTGCCTTCGTCCTGCAGCGGCTCCATGCATTCAAGTCCAGCGGGCACGGCAATTGAGCGAAAACCGTCAAACGCCTGCTGATCGATGGCCTGCTCGATGAGGCCCAACAAGGCGACTTTTCCTTTGCGGCCGTCGAGTGCCTTAACCATGGCTTCCCCCTGCCGCACGCCGAGGTCGTACCAGTTGGTGCCGATAAAGGACAAACGCTTGCTCTTGGGAACGTCGGCGTCGACACACACGACTGGGATTCCCTGGTCCACGACCTGGTTGATGATCGGGATCATCGCCTCGGGGTCCCAGCCTACGACCATCATGCCCGCCGGCTTTCGCGCGGCGGCCTGTTCGATCGCGGTAATTAAACCCGGAATTTCGATCGTGTCTGGCCCGGCAATCGAGGTCTTCACGCCAAACGCTTGCTCGGCCACTTTGAGCGCCGGATGGTCGTGCGCCACGAACAGGGGGAGATTCGAGTTAGCCGAGATCCAGACGTACTCTTCGTCAGAGTAGTCGCCGGTGTCACGAGCGACGCCGTCATTCCGTGACGTGCCGCAGCCGGGTATTGCGGCCAGTGTGCCAACGCCCGCAGCAAGACCGGCGTGGCGAAGAAGTTCGCGTCGAGTGATGTCCTTCATCGTTCCCCCTTGTGCGGTTATCGTGCGCGGCGATTGAGCAGCGAGTCCAATGCTACCGCGGCCACGAGCACGCCGCCAATGATGATGCTCTGCCAGTTGGAGTTAATGCCGGCAAACGGCATGACGTTTTTGATTAATCCAATGAACACGACGCCCAACAGTGCGCCGATCACGGTTCCCCGGCCGCCCGAAAGGCTTGCGCCGCCGAGGATCACCGCCGTGATGGCTCGCAGTTCCGCACCGTCCCCGGCCGTGGCCACCGACGTGCCAAGTCGCGCCGTGAAGGCGATACCGGCCAGGCCGGCCAGAAAACCCATCAACGTAAAGGCGAAGATTTGCAGCCGAGTCACCGGGATTCCCGACAACACCGCGGCCTTGACGTTGCTGCCGATGTAGTAGTATTGCCGAAAGAACCGCGTGTGGACCAGGAGGTAGTGAAACAGCAGTGCGACAAACGCCAGCAGCCACAGGCCCCAGTTCTCCGCTTTGAAGATCACGCGAACCTGCTCGGCCACGGGTTCGCTGAGCCAGTCGAGCTGCCACGTCTCGGTGCGGCCCCACTGTCGAAACTCCTCGGAGTACGGTTTGCCCGTGCCGCCGATGAGGATCGCCACGCCGCGGAAGATGCCCATGGTGCCCAGCGTGGTGATCAGTGGGTTGACTTTGATTTTGGCCACCACCACGCCATTGAAAAACCCTGCCAGCGCGGCCACCGCCAGGCCGCCCGCCAAGGCGAGCAACGGCGGCCACTGAAATTCCGCGTCGGTCATGAAGTAGGCCGCGACAACGCCCGCCAGCGTGAACGTGCTCCCGACCGACAGATCGAAGAGGCCGGCGATCAAGAGCAGCATCATTCCCACGGCCAGCACTCCGTCGCCCGCTAACCCTCGGAGCACTGCAACGGCGTTGTCCCAGGTGGGAAACGTCCGCGGGTACTGCACGGCGAAGGCCGTGATCAGAATCGCGATCAGGACGGCCAGCGCGATCTCGCGCGTGTACGCCCCTTGAGCAAGGTCGCGCAGGGGGGCGAACCAGCTCGATCGATTGAAGTTCGAAGCAGGTGTACTCATGCCGCCAGTCCGGTCGAGGCTAAACGCATGATTGCATCTTCGCTGGCCTGCGCGCGAGTCAGCTCCCCGGCAATTCGCCCTTCGCGCATTACGAGCACCCTGTCGGCCAACGCCAGGACTTCTGGCAGATCGGAGGAGATGACCACGATTGCTGTCCCACGATCGGCAAGCTCACGCAACAGCGCATGCACTTCTCCTTTGACGCCGACATCGACGCCGCGCGTCGGCTCGTCGACGAACAGCACTTTCGGCTCCAGCAGCAGCCAGCGCGCGATCAGCGCCTTTTGCTGGTTGCCGCCGCTGAGATTCACGATCGGCGTGTCGACCGTCGGCGCCGCGATGCGGAGGCGCTCTCGGAACTGGCGCGCGGTCTGCCGAATCCGGGGCTTGCTCAACCACCAGGTGCCGAAGTGGCGGAGGTTTGCCGCAGCAATGTTAGCGGCCAGAGTCATCTCGAGAAACAAGCCGGACTCTTTGCGGTCTTCGGACAAGTAGCCGACTCCCAGCCGGACGGCGTCGCGCGGCGTGCGGATACAAGCGCGAGCGCCGTTCATAAAAATGTCACACCTGATGTGATGCCGCGCGCCAAAGACGGCCAGCGCTGTCTCCGTGCGGCCGGCGCCTGAAAGCCCTGCAAAAGCCACAATCTCGCCCGGATCGACCTTAAAGGAGACGTCTTTGAGCAGCGGGCGATCGCGCAATCCGCTCGGACGATCGCAGAGGCCGCGGACTTCGAGGATCGGCTGGGGCGAGGCAATCGGGTTGCTAGGAATCGCGGCGCTGTGGGCGAGCTCGCGGCCAACCATCCGCGTGACAAGCTCGTCTGGCGAGGTTTGCTCGATCGGCAGCGTCCCTTGCCACTTGCCATCCTTGAGGACGGTGACGCGACCGGCGATCTGAAAGACCTCTTCCAGCCGGTGGGAAATGTAGATGATCCCCCGGCCTTCGCGCGCCGATTGTTCGATCACGCCGAAGAGGGTCCGCGTCTCGTTTTCTGTAAGCGCCGCCGTCGGCTCATCGAGGATTAGAAGCTGTGCGTCCAGCGACAACGCTTTAGCAATTTCAACCATCTGCTGCTGTGCGGGCGACAAGCGGTTTACCGCGATTCGCGGATCGACATTCAGCCGGACCCGGTCGAGCAGGCGGCGCGTTTGCAACCAGAGACGACGTCGATGGACGTGTCCCCAGCCCCACGTCGGCTGTCGGCCGGCAAAGATGTTTTCAGCCACGGAGAGATCGCCGAATAGGCTGCGCTCCTGGAACACGATCGAGATGCCGAGGCGCTGTGCGGCGTGTTCGTTCGCGATTCGGACGTTTTCTTGTCCGGCAAAATCGATCTGCCCGCCGTCGGGAGGAAACACGCCGGCCAGAATATGCATCAACGTGCTCTTTCCTGCGCCGTTTTCACCGACCAGCGCATGGACTTCGCCGCGCCGCACTTCCAAGTCAACGCAGTCCAGCGCTTTGACCCCCGGGAAGTGCTTAACGATGCCGCGCGCTGCGAGAAGCACGCCGTCATCCTTATGATCGGTGGTATCCACGTTATCCGCGGTCGAAGTTATCCGCGGTCCAAAACGACGAGGCCATACGCCGGCAGATCGAGGATCAAATCATTCGTAGTCAACCTGATGCGCTTGCCGCTGTCGCTGCGGAACGCGTCTGGATCTTTCATCGCGGCGATCGCATTGGATTCGTCCAGGCGCCTAAGCCGGTAGTCACCGTTGCCTGCGCCCTCAATTATCGCGTGTTGCGTTTCGGGTGTAAGGTTAGCTATCACGATCCGCAACCGGCCGGACTTCCGCAGCACGAGCGCGGCGACAGTCAGCGGCTGGGTTGATTCGCATCGCAGTAGTTCCCCGCCGCGGAACTCGCTGAGGACGGCAAACACATGATACAGTGGAAATACGCCCGCTGCGATGGAACGAAACTGGGTCGGCGCAGGCGATCCCTCGTCACACTCCATCACGCCCAGCCAACCGACGGTTTCGTAATAAGTGGCGCTGGCGGCGCCGCTCTCGGCGACGGCTTTCACGCTGGCCAGCGTCCAGACGGCGCCAAAGAGCGACATCTGCCGCGGATCCACCGACTCGGGCAGCGTGCCGGCGGGGGGTTCCGCAGCGGCCCCTGTGGCGTCGGGATTAAACCTGGGCCGCAGCGTGACCGGCGAAATGGCGACGCCTCGGCCCCCGCCAAGCTGGCGAGCGCTTTCGACCGTGTATGCGATCGCTTGCGCATTTTCGACGAGCGACGTGTTGTCGAAGGCATGGACCTGTGGGTTGATGGAGTAGCAGAGTACATCGGCCGCTTGCAGATCTCGCCGCTCACGGTTCAGCTCGGTGAAGTAGGCGGCGCTCCCGCCGCCGAACTGGGCTTGCGGTGTGCGGGATTGCAGGACACGACGGGCGGCATCGAGCACGTCCGGCCGAGTGGTCTTGTCACCCGCTTGAAATACCAGCCAGCGGGCGATCGAGTGCTCCGGGCGTATCCAGCCGGCAAGCTCGTTGAGCTCTCGTTCGGCGTCGTTTGTGCTTGAAAGATAGACGGCAATTTCAAGCGGAGCGCCGATGCGAGTAGCGGCATCCACCGCGGCCAGGTAATCGTCCCGGGCAGTAGCATCGCGCAAATGCAGCTCGGTCTGAACGTGGCTCAAATTGAGTGCCTTCAGACGCTCGATTTGCCGCTCGGTGTGCGGATGTTTCGCGAGAGTAAGTCCCACTGCGACCAGCGGCAACGCTTGCTCTGCGATCCGCAGCCGCGGTGTGGATGGTTGGCTTGGCTCAACCTTCACCGGCTGCTTGGTACGCAACCGTAGCTGCACGCGTTGCGAGACTTCCGTCCGCGCCTCGATCTTGACCGGAAACGGCAGCCGCAGCGGCGTGCAAAACGTCTTATATGAGCCGTCGATCCAGTTGCGCTGGTCTTCGGTCTCAAAGATGTCGCCTTCAAACTTCAATTCCGCCCAGACGTCGTCGGCGACCTGGTACGACATCTCGCGGATCTCCTGGAACGGGTCCTCCTGGGGCGCAGGTGCGATCAGTCGCGGGAAGGGCTTTTCGACGATGTCGCCAAATTCCTGCACGAAGCGGCAGAGCATGCCCGCGCACTGAGGGGGATGCAATACGCAAAAGCCGATGCGGTTGCGCTTGAATGTGGAACGCGAGTGGCCCTGCATCGAGAACGAGATTTGGCCGTCGGGCGTCCCCTGAATCGTCGCGTCCCAATGGAAGTCGATTTCCCGTTCTTGATGGTCGGCGGAATAGGTGATGGTGAAGCGATCGTCGCCGGAGTCTATCTTCAGGTCCGAGATCCGCATCGGGATCGTGGCCCAATTGTGGTCGCGCACTGCAACGTAGATACGGCGGATGATCTCCTGCTCGCCGAGGCGCACGTAGCGCAAGTCGCCGGCTTCGAAAACGAGCGACAGCAGGCCGGCGCGCAGCGAGATTGGCTTCGGCAGATCGCGTTCGTGGCCGTAAAGAATCACATTGCGAGGAACGTGCGTCATTCTTCGTCACTGCCGGTGCGAATTTTCCGGAGGCCGCGGCGGAGGGCTTGCTGGAAGATCCACAGGTCGGCGGTATAGACCAAGAACCGGAAGCCTTCTTCGCGCGCTGCCAACACGTCGTCCAAAATCAGCGAGCCGAAACCCGCGGCCTTGCCGGCCTTTTGACAAGCTTCGAGAATCCGCTTCGACACGCGGAGGAAGTCCGGATGCTTGACCTGACCGGGTATGCCCATCGAAGTCGTCAGATCAAACTGCCCGATCCAAACCACGTCGACGCCTTCAACCGCCGCAATTTGCTCAACGTTCTGCACCCCTTCCATCGTCTCGATCTGCGCGACGATCAGTACTTCATCGTTGCAGCTTTGCATCTTGGCCGGCATGTCGCCGCTGGTGTAATCATCGTGCGCCACGGTGAATGCGGCCCCGCGGCGGCCGGCGGGCGGATATTTGCACGACGAGACCAGCCGCTGCGCCTGCTCGGCCGTGTTGATAAACGGGACCACAATGCCCATCGCGCCCATGTCGAGCACCGGAGCAATGAGGTGGTACTCGTTCGTCGGCGGGCGGACCAGCGGCACCATGTCCGTCGAGCGCGTGGTGGCCATGAGCATGCGAACCGTCTCGATCGACCAGCCGGAATGCTCCATGTCGTAGACAGCGAATTCCGCCCCCGCCGCGGCGCAAATCCGCCCCAGGCCGTTGGTGGCAAACTCCAGGCACATGGTGCCGATCGACACGCCTCCACGGGCCAGCGTGCGTTTGACTTTATTTTCTCGCATGGTTGTCCTTTAAGTCGTTTCGTTGAAAGTCGGGTGGCACTGACAAGCGCCTCGCTTGTCAGTGGCGAACTCGCTTCAATCGCCCACTGTCAAGCCTGCGGGCGTGTCAGTGCCACCCCACCGTGGATGGTCAAACGCTGCTGAGTTGACTACGTGCTTCGGCCGCCGGCCGGCAGCGACATCCAACAAGCTCTGGCAGGCGTTTTTGCCGATGTTCAAGAAACATTCGTCGGTCCAACAGACCCCGTGCGGCGCAACGATGACGTTGTCAAGTTTCAACAGCGGATCGGCTGGATCGATGGGCTCTTGTTCGAACACATCGAGCCCTGCGCCGGCGATCGCGTGCTCCTGCAGCATCTGCGTTAGCGCCTGCTGATCGACGACAGGACCACGGGCGACGTTGATCAAATAGCTTGTCGGCTTCATTAGCCGCAGCCTCGGCGCGTTGATCAGATGCCGTGTTTCAGGGGTCAGCGCGCAGCAGATCGCCACATAATCGGACTCGCGCAGCAGGTCTTCGAGCGAAACCAGATCGACGTTGAGACCGCGAACGCTCTCCGTGCTTACGTGCGGGTCAAACGCCAGGCGCCGCAACTCGAACGGCGTCGCCAGCCGCAGCACTTCTCGGCCGATGTTTCCCAACCCAACGATGCCCAGCGTCCGGCCCGTCACGCCTTGCCCCATATAGTCCAGCTTTTCCGCCCAGCGGCCCTCGCGCGTCAGCCGGTCTTTGATCAACAGTTTATGGCTCAAGGCGAGCAAGAACGTCATCACCGCCACGGCCACTGGGCGGCGTACGCCATCGGGCGTAATGGTAAGGGCCACACCGTGCCGCGTGCACGCTTCGACATCGACGTTGTCGTATCCGACTCCGAATCGTGCAACGATCCGCAAGCGGTCCGCGCCCTCGAGCGTAGCGGCCGAAACCTGCGGCGCCAGGACGAGCAATCCATCGTACGGTGTGATCAATTCCGGCCGCAGAACCGGTTCATTGACCGGAAGAAAGCTCCACGCGACGTTGGGGTCGGCATCCAGCAGGGACAGCCCGATATCTCCAAACCCCAGCGAGTCATCCGGCTTGAGGAAGTCGCGCGTAACGCCGATCTGGAATCGTTCCGGCATGCTCACCGCCGTGCAGTTGTTAACTGGCAGCGGTGATGTTAACGGTTCATCCCATGCACCGCAACTTGCGAGCAGTGTAGCCCTCTCGCTCCGCGAGAGGAGGCATTGATGTTTCATCACGCGGAGCGTGACGACTACACTAGCTGAACAGCTCAAAGCGGCGACTTTGGTAAGAGCCGAAGAAGCTATTGCCCAAGTCCCGCAGCCGGTCGGCCTCGCCGAGTCCGCCATCGAGGTCGGTCTCGAACCGCGTCAGGTTGCCGTGTACCGTGAGCTGGTCGTCATCATTGCCGATCGCTGCGAAGAGGTCCTCGCCCAGCAACGCAAAGAACCGATCAAACGCCGAAGCGCGAACGTCGACCTCGTCATTACCTGCGCCGGTATCGAGGCTGAGATGGTTTGTTGTCTGGTTCCGCACCGTTACGCGGTCATTTCCGTCGCCGGTGACGATCGAGGTGAACTCGGTCCCCAACCCGTTGGCCAGGAACACGGTGTCGTTGCCGCCTAGCCCCTGGATTACATGGGTGGCATCGATGAAATTGGTATCGACGGTCAATGTGTCATCGCCTGCGTCGCCTGAGAAGACGACATCGCCGGACACGGCCGAGCCGAAGACATCGAGCGAATCCATGCCGTCGCCCAGGTAGATTCCCCAGGCGCCGACGATGAAGCCGTAGATGACACTGACCGTGTCGTTGCCGCTGCCCCCGGACCAGAAGGCGAAACCTGCGGCCGACGTGCCGAGCGTGAACTCCGGCGAAGCGAATCCCTCGAAAATCAGCTCGTCGTCGCCGTCGCCGGCCTGGATGATTTGGTTGCCGCCGATGTACAGCCGCTGGCCGTCGAGCGTGTCGTTGCCGGCCCCCAGATCGATCCGCAGATCGCCTGCGGAGGAGACCACGTCGTTGCTGCCCAGCGCCAGTGTGTCGTCGCCGCCGCCAGTTTGGATGTCGATCGCGCCCGCGACGTAGACGTTGTTCAACGTCAGTTGGTCATCGTCGCCGCCCAAGTTGATCGAGATGCCGCCGGAGACGCCGGTAACCGTCTGTGTGCCTTGATCCGTAGTGATTTCGTAGTTGCCGGTGCCCGTGCCTAGGCCGGTGATCGTGACGGTGTTGATTTCATCGTCGCCTTCGATCGTGAGCTGACCGCTGACGACGTTTACGGTGGTGATCGGACCTGAGGGCATGGCTTCGACGACGGTGACCGTGAAGCTGCCCGTGGACACGTTCCCGGCATCATCTGTCGCCGTGACGTTGACCGTAGTTTCCCCGAGCGGGAACTGCGAGCCGCTGGCGGGTATATGAGTGAGCGTGGGGTCGGCATCGACGGCGTCGGTCGCCGTGGCGGCAAAGTTCACGATCGCGCGGGAGGCATTTGTGGCCTCGACGGTGAGGTCGGCAGGCAAAGTGAGCGTGGGCGCGGTGGTATCGACGACCGTGACATCGAACGAGGCCTGGCTGCTGTTCCCGGCCGCGTCGGTAGCAGTGACGAGCACGGTCGTTGTGCCCAGCGAGAACTGTGAGCCGCTGGCCGGTGCGGAGACGATGGTCGGCGTCGAGACGGCATCGGTTGCAGCCGGCATGAAGGTGACAACCGCACCGGCCGCACTTGTGGCCTCGACCGTCAGGTCCGTAGGCGCGGTGAGGCTCGGTGCCGTGGAGTCCGCGACCGATACCTCAAACGTTCCAGTCGATTGGTTTCCGAGGCTGTCGGTCGCGGTAACGAGAACGCTGGTTGTGCCCAGCGGGAACTGTGAGCCGTTCGCCGGAGAATACGAAATCGTGGTGATCTCGCCGGGCGTCGTCGCTTCGCTAAACGTCACCATCGCGCCGGCGGCGCTGGTCGCCTCAAACGACTGGTCGGGCGGGAGCACGATCGTCGGCCCCGTCGAGTCGATCACGAAGACCTTGAATGTGCCGGTGGCGATATTGCCCGCGTCGTCGGTGGCCGTCACCGTCACCGTGGTTTCGCCGAGTGGAAATTGTGAGCTGCTCGCCGGTGTATGGGTAATTGTCGGCGCAGCATCGACGGCGTCGGTTGCGGTAGCGGCGAAGGTGACGACTGCGCCGGCGGCCGTTGTCGCCTCGACAGTGATGTCGCCGGGCACGGTAAGCGAAGGCGCGATGGTGTCTTGAACGGTCACATCAAACGAGGCCTGGCTGCTGTTGCCGGCGGCGTCGGTGGCGGTGACCAGCACCGTCGTTGTGCCCAACGTGAACTGCGAGCCGCTGGCGGGCGTGGAGACAACGGTCGGCGTCGAGACGAGGTCGGTCGCTGTTGGAGTAAAGTTGACGACGGCGCCGGCCGCGCTCGTGGCCTCCACGGTAAGGTCCTGCGGCGCGGTAACGCTCGGCGGCGTGGTGTCTTGGACGAGAATCGTGAACGAGGCCGAGCTGGCGTTGCCCGCCGTGTCGGTGGCGGTAACGGTGACGGTCGTTGTGCCGAGTGGGAACTCCGAGCCGCTGGGATGCGAGTAGGCAAGCGTCGGCGTCGAGACTGCGTCGGTCGCCGTAGCCGAAAAACTCGCCGCCGCTCCGGAGGGGCCCGTGGCTTCAAGGGTCAGATCGGCCGGCGCTATCAGTTCCGGCGGCGTGGTGTCTTGGACGTTGACCGTAAAGCTGGCGGTGGCCTGGTTGCCGCTCGTGTCGCTGGCCGTCAGCTCCACCGTGCTAATGCCCAGGGGAAACACACTGCCGCTGGCGATCGAATAGAAGACCGTCACAACGCCTTCGTTCAGATCGGTCGCGGTCGCCGCCGCGTACGTCACCGCGGCGCCGTCTGGGCCGGTGGCCTCGACGGTCATGTTCGCGGGCACGTTGCTGAACACCGGGGCGGTCGTGTCTTCAATTGTCACCGTCGTGGTAGCGCTGGCGTCACTGTCAAAGCTGTCCGTCACGCGCAGCGCGATGGGGTGGGTTCCAATGCCAAGCCCAAGCGTCTGCAATGTTTCCCACGGCACAACCGTATTGGGAGTCAAAGTGTCGATATCAACGTTGATGATCGTGCCGTCGTTGTCGAGGTCCCACTCGTAGAGGACGATTTGATCGCCCGTGGCCGCGTCGGGGTCGAACGAGTTGCCGGCATCGAGGTGCAAGTCCCTTCCGGCCTCGACGGTATAGGGTCCACCGGCGTCGGCGACGGGGGGCGTGTTTTCCTCACGCTCGTAGGCACCGATGTCAGTGACGGCAATGCCGTCCGCATTGCCGTCTCGCGGTCGTATGATCCCCCGCTGATCGGTCCCCGGGGCAGTGGCGTTGTTGCCTGCGTCGATGGCCGGGCTGCCGGCGAGCAGCACATGCGTCATCGTCGGTCCGCCGTTGTTGGCCAAGGGACCGAGGCGGGCATCGACGTTCTGTAAATCGCTGGCGATCCAGCCGGAGCTGTCGCTCGTGTCGCCAACCAGATTGTTGCCAAGACTTGCAGCATTGCCCGAAAAGTCAGGATGACCGAGCAAGGCGCTGTTGCCTGCGATGATCGTGTTTTGCAGCGTTAGGCCCCTGCCTATGGCATTGTAGATACCTCCGCCGAAGCGGCTAGTTGTATTCCCGACAACCGTGCTGTTGCGGATCATCAGCGTGCCAATTTCCGATCGGTGGTAGATACCGCCGCCTTGTTCGGCAGCGGAGTTACCGGAAATGGTGCTGTTGTTGATCGTCAGCGATCGGGCTAAGCTCAAGTTTATGATGCCGCCGCCGTCTTGGGCAGCGGAGTTGCCGGAAATCGTGCTGTTGTTGATCGTTAGCGTGTCTCTGTTCATGACACCGCCTCCAACGGACGAGCTAGCGGAATTACCAGAGAGTACGCTGTCGGTGATTGCCAGAGTGCCGTCATTCAAAATGCCGCCCGCGAATCCCGCTCGCCCATTTCGGATCGTTAACCCGAAGATGTCAACGGTGGTTCCAGCAGCGACGTTGAAAACACGCGATGCGTTGTTCCCGCTGAGGGCCAGTTGATCCGCCCCGAGCCCGGTAACGGTTACGTCGGTCGTGATCGCAAGCTCGCCCATCGTCAGCGTGATGGTCCCGCCGGCCAGTGCAGAATCGAATTGAATAACGTCTAGCCCAGCCCCCACGTTCGCCCGCGCGATCGTTTCGCGCAGCGAGAAATCGCCGGACGAAAGGTTTCCGTCGTTTTCATCCACGAGCGTATCGACCACGAACGTGTCGGTCATCGAAGTGACGTCGATCGTCACCGTGGCGATGTTCGAGTCCGCCTGACCGTCATTCGCCTTGAACGTGAAGCTATCCGGACCGTCATAATCCGCCGCCGGAGTGTACGTGAGGTTGGGCGCCGTACCGCTCAGGGTGCCGTGGCTCGGCTGAGCGACAATGCTGAAGGTGAGCGAGTCGTCTTCGAAATCCGCAGCGGTGAGCGTAATGACCCTGGCGGTGTCTTCCGGCGTGGACACCGACTGATCATTCGCCAAGGTGCCTCTGATCGTCACCGTCGTGGTAGCGCTGTCGCCACTGCCAAACATGTCGGTCACGCGCAGCGCGATGGTGTGGGTCCCAATGCCAAGGCCCAGAGCCTGCAGCGTTTCCCAGAGCACGACCTTGCCGGGAGTCGAAGTGTCAATGTCAACGTCGATGATCGTGCCGTCGTTGTTGAGGTCCCACTCGTAGCGGACGATTTGATCGCCCGTGGCCGAGTCGGGGTCGAACGAATCGCCGGCATTAAGGTGCAAATCCATTCCGGCCTCGACGGTATAAGGTCCTCCGGCATCGGCGCTGGGCGGCGTGTTTTCTTCACGCTCGAAAGCGCCGATGTCAACGACGGCGATGCCGTCCGCGTTGCCGTCGCGCGGTCGTGTAACCCCCCGCTGATCCGTCGCCTGGGCAGCGGCGTTGTTGCCTGCGTCGATCGCGGGGCTGCCAGGCAGCAGCGCGTGCGTCCTCGTCGGTCCGCCATTGTTGGCCAAGGGACCGAGGCGGGGATCGAGCACTCCGCTGGTCGTGCCAAACTGATCCCCCGTCGTAGCTGTTACCCCGAAGCCGTCGGAGTTCCCGACTAGATTATGACCCATCGAGGCAATGGATACGAAGCCGCGCTCAAAGCCGTCCGGGCCGGTAGGAGCGGAATTGGCTGCGATGACCGAGTTGCCAAACAAGAGTCGCCCCCCATTCCAAATACCACCGCCGTGAGTACCGGCCGAGTTCCGCGTGATCGTCGTGTTGGTAACGGTTAGGTTTCCGTTCCCGTTCCAGATGGCGCCTCCCTCTCCGCCTGTTGAGTTGTTTGATAACGTCGTGTTGACGACCGTCATTTCGGCGTGATTCACAAGGGCGGCACCATCGCCAAAAGTGCTGGGCGCCACGTTGAGCGTGAATGTGCTCTTGGAGATGAGTGCGCGACCTGTGCCTGAGCCCGCACTCACGACGTACAGCGCTCCGCCCCCAACCGCCGAGTTGCTCGAGAAGGTGCTGCTCTGGATTGTCAAATTCCCACTGCTGTAAATAGCTCCGCCCACCGATCGCGCAGAGTTTTCGGTTATCGTGGAATTGTTAATCGTCAAGTTGCCCACTTCGTTGTAAATTCCACCGGCAAGATTATTCGGAAAGTCACCTTGCGCACTTCCTTTCCGTATTGTGACATGTTCCAAAGTTAGGCTTACGCCCGGCAGCACGTGAAGAACCCGAGTTACGTCATTGCCGCTGATCGCAATCTGATCTTCTCCGAGGCCGGTGATCGTTAATTCCCCGGTGACGGGAAGCTCACCCAACGTCAACGTGATCGTTCCGCCGGCCAGCGACGGATCAAACTGAATAGAATCATCCCCCGCCAATGCATTCGCCTCCATGATTGCCGCACGCAGCGTCGTCGCGCCGGTGGCATCCAGGGCGCTTCCGTCGCCTGGGTTCGCGTCCACCGTATCGAGAGAGTTATTGACCGTGAACGTCGCCAAAAGCGCCCGATCTTCCAAACGCTCAAAGGTCCAGGGCCATCTGCGTCGGCCGGCGCCGCGCCGCGAGGTCGAACGAACGGCTGATTTGCGCGGTCGGGCGCGAAAGAATTGCGGAATCATGGTGCATCTCCAGTTGTTGTGCTTAGCGAGCCGGCTATTGTCTATTCAAGTTAAAATTGCCCGTGGTTTCGCCACCGCTGGTGTCGATCAACAGGCTGTCCCCGCTCATCGTCGTCACCGTCACGGTGCCCGTCAGTTGATGGATGATGAAGCCGGGCGAGCGCTGGATGTTGAATACGAAGTCCGACCCGTTGACCGTACCGAACAGCGTGCGCGTCCCGGAACCGCTGAGCGTGATCGTCCCGGTCACCACCGTGGTGAACGCGGGATTAGCCGTCAGATTCAGCGTCATGGCGCCAGACTGCGTCCCCAACGGATTGCTCTGGCTGAAGAAGCCCGACCAGATGCCGGTCGTATCGAGAGTGGGCCCGACGACTGTGCCGTCGACGACATACGAGAACGGCATGTCGACGCAATCGGAGTTGCCCGCCAGGTCCTTGACGCAGACGCCGAACTGGCGCGCGAAGGGGCTTTCGGACCCCGGGCTGGGAATGCCTTGCAGAAAGAGCTGGTTTCCTACGGTGACAAGCTGCATCCCCAGCGGCTGAAACCCGATGCCCGAGTCGAGCGTGAAGGTGTACGGCTCAAACCCGCCGCTCGCCGTGGCGAGCAGGATGTTGTAGGGAGTCGTGGCTTGGGTGCGTAATTGGATCGTCTCGGTCGCGACCTTCGTGATTGTCACAGGACCGTGGGCCGAGAGTTCAAAACATCGCCTTTGAAACGCGCCGAGGGTGTTGCCCAGGTCTGAGAACTGGTCGCTTTCGCCGAGCCCGCCCTCGATATCGAGGAGGATGCGGACCAGGTTCCCGCGGGCGGTCAGCATGTCGTTCCCATCGCCCATTTGCGCGAAGACAACATCGAACGCCGAGGAGCGGAATTCGACTACGTCGTCCCCCGCGCCGGCGTCAATGTGCAGTTGGACAGCCGTGTGGTTCACGACCGTCAAGAAGTCGCCGCCGTCGTGCGTTTGAACCAGCGCGATCTCCGTTCCTAAGCCATTGGCCACAAACACCGTGTCGCCGTCAACGTTGCCTTCGATCCGCATGTTGGCGTCGAAGAAGTTCGTATCCACGTTGAAGCCGTCGTTGCCGGCGCCCCCCAGGTAAATCACGTCGCCCGAGATCGCCGAGCCAAACATGGTCAGCGCGTCCCCCCCGTCGCCGAGGTCAATCACCATGGCGCCCACCACAAACCCGTAAATGACGTGGACCGTATCGTTGCCCGCACCGCCGGACCAGGCGACGTTGCCGGCCGCCGAGGTGCCCAACGTGAACTGCGGCGACAGGAACCCGTCGAAGATCAGCTCGTCGTCGCCGTCGCCCCCATTGATGAATTGGCTGGCCCCGATGTACAGCCGTTTGCCGTCGAGCCGGTCGCTGCCGCCGCCCAGGTCGATGCGCAAATCGCCGGCCGACGAGACCACATCTTGATCGCCGAGCACAACCATATCGGCGCCTGCGCCGGTGCGAATGTCAATGATTCCGGCGACGTAGACGAGGTTCATCACCAGCGTATTACCGCCATCACCCAGGTTGACTGCGATGCCGCCGGTCACGCCCGACACGGTCTGGCTGCCCTGGGCGGTCGTCACGTCATAGTTGCCGGTGCCGGTGCCGATGCCGGTAACGGTGACCATGTCGTCGTCATCGGCGCCTTCGATGATCAGTGTGCCGGTCAAGTCCACGCTGACATCGACGGCCAACAGCGTCCGGTGTTCTAGCTTTTCAATCATGAATGGTCGCGTGCGCCGGCCGGTGCATCGGCGTGTGCTAGCGCGTGAAACGTTTTTGCGCAGGCTAGTTCGCGGGATGAGCGAGGTCATTGTGTTAGCTCCTACCGATTGTCTAGTTGACAGCGTGCGGTACGATAAACGCAGCAAGGCCACGGGCGCGCAAATTGAGCGCACTTGGTTCTTGCCTGGCCGGTGAGTGCTTGAGTTTCGCGGCTCGTACTCACCGGCCGCTTTGCTTTGGGTTCAAAGTTTCAGGTTCAAGGTTTCAGGTTCCAGGTCGCGGGTTCGAGCAGATTGTTCGCCAATTTCTTATCTGGTTGAATCGGTCGGGGCGCCAAGACTATCGCCGCCGGGCGGCCAGACGAAAAATTCGGAAGTTTGATCGGCGCCCATGGCAGCGCTCACCAGTGAGTTGCCGTCGGCGGTGAAGGCGAGGCTGCTCACCGGGCCGGTGTGCGCACGCAGAACGATCAGCTCCTGCCCGGTCGCCACGTGCCACAGCCGCACCGTTCGGTCATCGCTGCCGCTGGCCAACGTTGTACCGTCGGGCGAGAAAGCGACGGCGGTTACGATGCCACTGTGGCCGAGCAGCGTCGAAAGTTCCCTGCCCGTGTCTACGTTCCAAAGTCTCACGGTGCGATCTTGTCCGCCGGTCGCGAGAACCTGTCCATTACTTGAAAATGCAACACTCCATACCCCCGAGCGATGCCCTTGGAGATTCAGCAGCCGCTCACCGCTGGCGGGGTCCCAGAGCGCTGCCGTGGTATCCTGGCTCGCCGCAACGAGCGCTCGGCTATCGGGCGAGAACGCGAGGGCCTTGATCGCGCCGAAATGTCCAACCAGCGTTCGCGCCTGCGGAGACCGACCCAAGCCCCACACTTCAATCTTGGAGTCGTGTCGGCCGCAGGCGAGCCAGCGGCCATCAGGGGACAGCGCCCCGGACTGAATCAGACTGCTCACATCAAAGGCCGCGCGCAGCCGATCGCCGTGCTCCCAGAGCTCGATACGGTCCGGCCCTTCCGGCTTGCTGCGTTTGCCGAGCACCACGGCCTCTCCACCCGGTGAAACCGCCAGCAACGGATTCTGTGCAAAGTCGCGGTCGACTAAACGGCGGTGTGCCCTTTGCCTGGACGCGCGGGACCAAACGCTCACGTGGTCGTCCTGTCCGAACACCGCCGCCGAGTCTCCCTCCAGACTAAGCGCGACGTAGCGGGCGGGTTCGTTCACCGGCAACCGCTCGAACCCCTGCTCGTGCGCGGTATTCCACAGTTTGACGGTGGCATCGCCGCCCGCCGTCGCCAGCGTGCGACCGTCGGATGAGAACGCCGCGCACCACACGCGGCCAGTGTGACCCCGCAACGTCGAACGCAACTGCGCCGTAGTGACATCCCACAGGCACACCGTGGCATCGCGGCCGGCCGAGGCGAGCGTCCGGCCGTCAGGTGAGAACGACACGCTTTGCACGCAATGCCCGTGTCCGGTGAGCGTGGCGCGCGTTTCACCGGTGACTGCATTCCACAATCTAACCGTCCAATCCTCGCCCGCCGAGGCAATCGTGCGGCCGTCAGGGCTGATCGCCACGGAGAGCAGGTTTGACGTGTGGCCCCTTAGCATCCGCTGAGACCGCCGGGTCTCAACGTCCCAGAGCAAGAGCGGTGACTCCCAGGAGTCGCCGCCGGCCGTGGCCAGTAAGCTCCCATCGGCCGAAAATGCTAGCGATTCAATATCATCGGTATGCCCCTCCAGCGCCGCCAAAGGCACTCCGGTCCGCGCATCCCACAACCGCAGGAATGTATCGGGACCTCCGCTGGCGATTGTCTCGCCGTCCGGCGAAAAGACGGCGTTGAAAACAGCGCCGTCGTGACCGCGGAGCACTAACTTCTCGGTGCCCGTCGCAGTGTCCCACAGCCGAACGGTGCCGTCGTCGCTGGCCGATGCGACGGCGGCGCCATCGGGCGAGAACGACACGCCGTTCACCTCGCCCGCATGACCGCGGAGCGCGCGGCGCTGTCGACCGCTGGCCGCGTCCCATAACCTGACCGTTCCATCTTGTCCGGCAGTCGCCAACGAGCGACCATCGCGCGAAAAGGCGACGGAGTACACGTCTCCGGTGTGGCCTCGCAGCGTCAGTCGTTCGCTATGACAAAGCCGCCAGAGATAGTGCCACTCGAAGCCGCGAAGATCGTCCTGGCCCGACGTGGGGGGCGCCTGCCGCTCGAGTAGCGCGAGCGTCTGTGCAAGGTCGGCGTTTTCCCACGCTCGCCAGGCCAGTCGAATATCCGACGCATAGAGCCGGTGTCGCAGGACCTCAGCGATCCCTTCCGCACGGCTGCGTTCCAGTCGAGCCATGTCCCGTTGCTGCGAAATGACGATCGTGCTGGCGGCCAAGGCCACGATGGCCAGCAGCATCACGATGAACGCCGAAACCACCAACCCGCGATGCCGCCGCGTCCATTTCGCAGTGCGTTCCCAAAGATTCGGCCGCCGCGCAAGCACCGGCTTATGCTCTAAGAACCGCCGCAGGTCGGCGGCAAACTCACGGGCCGTGGCATAGCGAAACGCCGGCTCGCGAGCCATCGCCTTGTGGACCACCGTTTCAAGATCGGCGGGTATTGCGCGATCGATCCGCCGCAGCGGCCGCGGTTCTTCTTCGAGGATCTGCCGCAGCAGGTTCTTGCGATCGTTGCCCTTAAACGGAGGCTCGCGGGCCAAGAGCTCATACAACGTTACGCCCAGCGAGTAGATATCGGTTCGATGATCGACCCCCGCGCGACTGCCCAGGATCTGCTCCGGACTCATGTAGCGGAGCGTGCCCAGCAGGTCGCCTGAGAGAGTCAACGTCGCATCGGTCTCGACCTGGGCAAGCCCAAAGTCGGTGATGCGTACTTTTCCTTCGCCATCGACCAGCAGATTCGAGGGCTTGATGTCGCGATGCACGACTCCGTGCTCGTGGGCGTGTTCCAGGGCTTCGGCCACTTGAACGCCGATTTCGGCAGTAGTACGGGACCAAGCCGTGCTGCCGGTGAGAACGACAGTTGAGAGGAAGTCCAGTGGTTGCGTCGGTACAAGTGAGGCCTCGTCGTTCTCACAGTCTCTCTCCTCGTTCCCACGGTCTGCGTGGGAACGAGAATCCTCTCGCCGCTCTGCGGCGCGAGCTGGATTACCCGCACGCTCCTGTAGGTAAGCCGATGAGGTTTCGTGCCGCGGAGCGGCACTCGCCGCGTTCCCATGCGGAGCGTGGGAACCAGAACTCAGAGCGTGGGAACGAGAGTAACTCGCCTCGGCAATGACGGCGGCCAACGTGCGCCCTTGGATGTACCGCATCGCATAGTAGTGCACGCCCCGCTCGCACCCTACTCCATACACGTCGACAATCCCGGGATGATCGAGCTGCGCAGCCGCTAGTGCTTCGGTCTTGAACCGCGCGAGGTTCCGCGGATCGAGGACTGCGGCAAAGGGGAGCACTTTCAGCGCGACTCGCCGGGACAGTGAGATTTGTTCGGCCTCGTAGACCACACCCATGCCGCCGCGTCCAAGCTCTCGAACGATGCGGAAATCGCCTAGAACACCCGCCGAGGCGCCGTCGCTGGGTGTCAAAGCGTCTGCGGCGCCGCGGTCCACGCGGAGTCCGCCGACAGCCGTGTGGAGAAAATCGAGCGCGTCGAGACACTCGGCCAATGGGCCGGCTACGTCGGCGTGATCAGCGAGAAACTCGCCGCGTTTGGGCCGCGCGCCGTGCTCCAGCGCCGCCAGGTACTCTTCAACGGCGCTCGTCACGCGCGGATCGTCGGTGGGCGCGTCAGCGTCGGCCGGCAGTGCAGCAGCCTGGCCGGCAATACCTGGCGACGGCAGGCCAGGTGTGCCGGAAAGCGGTATCGCCGTGGTATCGTGGTTGTCGTGATTCATCACGTCTCGACGGACGATGGAGTATCATCTTCGCAATTTGCGATTGCCGCTGTGCCCGCTCATCCTACCTCGACCAACGATCGTTTCAGCCGCCCCAACGCACGTGTCCACAGATTCTTGACGCTGTCGAGAGTCCTTCCCATCCGCGCAGCGATTTCGGGAAAGCTGAGCTCCTCGAGGTGCCGCAGCACGATCACCTCGCGATAATCGTCCGGCAATTGTTCGAGTGCATCGGCCAACAGAATCGCTTGCTCACGGCGTGCCGCGTGGCCGCTGGGAGAACTTCCCTCCGTCTGGAACGCCTGGCTCAACGCGATCGACGAGCGATCGAGGTCGCCGGTCATCTGACGTTCAAGATGAATTGCGCGTCCGCCTGAAACGACGTAGCGCCGTGCGAGGTTGGCGAGTTTGGAGGCCATGATCTGACGTAGCCAGGCCAGCAGCTCTTCTTCCGTGGCGCCGCGAAATTGTGGGAAATGTTTATGGGCGGCCAAAAAGGTCTCTTGCACAAGATCCGACGGATCTGCCTTGCCGCGAAGCTGCCGATTTATGTGCAGCCGCGCCAGCAATCGCAAATAGGCGCGGTAGGCGTCGAGGAGCTGCCCCACCTCCTCCGACGAGCCCTCGCGAGCACATTGCAACAAGCGCCGGTAATCCGTGGTGTTCTCGTTCACAGCACCTACCCCTCAGGAATAGACGCAACCGAGGAGCTATTCGCGCCGCAGATTGTTTGCAGCGCAAATATTACCGCGTCTCGGCGGCCCGATGAGAGCGCGAACCGCGTACGGTTCGACCGTTGCCGGTCGAATGCACATTGCACAAGACGCTGATCTGCGTGCCGGGTCCGAACGTCATGTTCAACGGACGAGAGAGGAGGTGACGGGTTAGACGCTGATTGTCTGGGCCCGCAAAGAACATCCCCCTTCTAGTTTTTCGCGGCCGTGGCGGAACGTGCGCTTACTATGGCCGCCTAGGCATGGGATGTCAAGGTTTTTTGTCCCCCAATACATCGGCTCCTGCGCGCAACCAGCCCTCGTTGAGCGCCAAAGTGTTAGCTGAATAGCTCAAACCCGCGCCGGCAGTGGAGACCTTGAAACGTGTTGTCCAGCTCGTTCAACCGGTCGGCGCCCCCTGCACCGCCGTCGAGGTCGACGGTGGACCGGAAGCGGCCACCGTCAGCGTGACTGTGTAGCTGCCGAAGGTGTTGTAGGCGTGAGTTGCCGTCGGCCCTGTAGCGATTGCGCCATCGCCGAAGTCCCAGAGGTAGGAAACAATCTGCCGGTCCGGGCGGCCATGCGACGATGTGCTGGCGTCGAACGTGATGTTCTCGTTGCGAACCGCCGAGTTCGTGCTCACAGTGAATGTTGTAGCGCGTACTATGTTCACAGATGGCGCTGCTGCCAAGCGTCAGAAGGCTTTTCTGCCACGTTAGGCGGATGCTCCCAAACGTCGATGCGCGTCTGTTAAGACGGATACTACTCGGCCTTTTTCGACCAGGGGCCTGGCCTTCGAGACACGACGCCCGGCCAAATCAGCCACGGTGGAAGATGGAGCAGTCCGCCGTCGCTTCAGCTTCAGCGGACCTGCCACGTGTCGCCGGCGTCGAATAAGCTCTGCAGATCGCCGGGGCCCTGTTTGGCCTCCGCGTCGTGCAATTGTTTGCCGACCAACTCCTCATAGATCGGCCGCTCGACGTCGCGAAAAACGCCGATCGGCTCGGGGAGGTCGGGATAGCGCATCTGCGCCAGCAGGAAGGCCAACGCCGAATCCTGGTGCCGCTCGTCGTGGAACAAGAGGTCGTCCTCGGCCACGCCGCCTCCCAACTCGACAACCTCCAACCGCAGGCCATTCAAGCGGATTCCTTTGTCGCGCTTCTTGCCGAAGATCAGCGGCTTGCCGTGCTCCAGCTCGATCACATGATCCAGCTTGGTATCGCGATCGGTCGCCCAATCGAACGCCCCATCGTTGAACACGTTGCAGTTCTGATAGACCTCGACAAAGGAAGTCCCTCGATGTTCGGCGGCGCGCTTCAGCACCGTGGTCAGATGCTTGATATGGACATCGATGGAACGCGCCACAAATGTGGATTCGCAACCTAGTGCGACGGACAACGGACGAACTGGGTTATCCACCGACCCAGTGGGCGTGCTCTTGGTTACAATACCCAACGGCGACGTTGGGGAATATTGGCCCTTCGTCAGTCCATAAATCTGGTTGTTGAAGAGGATAATATTGATATCAAGGTTTCGCCTGATGGCGTGCATCAAGTGGTTGCCACCGATGCTCAACCCGTCGCCGTCGCCCGTGATGACCCAGATCGACAGATCAGGCCGCGCGACCTTTAAGCCCGTCGCCACCGCCGGAGCACGGCCGTGGATCGAGTGTATCCCGTAGGTGTTCACGTAGTACGGAAAGCGGCTCGAGCAGCCGATGCCGGAAATAAAGACGGTCTTTTCCGGCGGCACGCCAAGCGTCGGCAAGACCTTCTTCATCTGCGCCAGAATCGAATAATCTCCGCAGCCAGGACACCACCGGATGTCCTGATCGCTGGCGAAATCATCGGGCTTTAACACGGGCAGTGCAGTGGCGGGCATGGGGAGAAAAGTGGTCAGTGGTCAGTGGTCAGTCATTGCAAAACGCAAATTGCAAATTTGAAATTGTCATTTTGCAATTTGCAATTCCTCGTGCACATTTAAGCCTTCGCGAGCTGTGGCGTCTCGGTGCGCTTTTGCGCTACGTCGCCGTTGGTGGGCCGTGTAGGCGCCGACCCACGCAGCATCTCTTCAATCTTGTGGACGATCTCGCTGACAATGAACGGTTTACCTTGCACTTTATTCAGGCCCACCGCATCAACCAGGAATTGTCCCCGAATCAACAGCCGCAATTGGCCCAGGTTCAATTCGGGAATCAGCACCTTTTCAAATCGCCCCAACACCTCGCCCAAATTCGCCGGGAACGGGTTGAGGTGCCGCAAGTGTGCGTGGCCCACCTTGTATCCATGCCGGTTTGCTTCGCGCACCGCCGTGGCGCACGAGCCATACGTCCCGCCCCAGCTCAATACGAGCAGATCACCTGTCTGCGCGCCGTCGACGATCAACGGCGGCAGCTCGCGCGCGATCCCCGCCACTTTCGCTGCACGCGTATTGACCATGTGCTGGTGGTTCGCCGGCTCGTAATTCACATTGCCCGTCACGTCTTCTTTTTCCAACCCGCCAATGCGGTGCATCAGGCCGGGCGTACCGGGGATCGCCCACGGGCGCGCCAATCGCTCGTCGCGCGCATACGGCATGAACGGCGTGCCGTTTACCGGCGGCCCGGGATGTTTGACGTCGATCAGCGGCATCTGCGAAACATTGGGAATCAGCCAAGGCTCGGAGCCGTTCGCCAGGTAACCATCGGTGAGCACCATCACCGGCGTCATATAGCGCACGGCGATGTGCCACGCTTCTTGCACGATGTCGAAACAATCGGCCGGGCTGCGCGCCGCGAGCACCGGCACGGGGCACTCGCCATTTCGCCCACACACCGCTTGTAACAGATCGGCCTGTTCCGTTTTCGTCGGCAAGCCTGTGCTCGGTCCACCGCGCTGTACATTGATCACCAGCAGCGGCAACTCGGTCATCACGGCCAGCCCGAGCCCCTCCTGCTTCAGCGCGATGCCCGGACCGCTCGAGGCCGTTACCGCCATGGCGCCGCCGAACGCCGCGCCGATTACGGCGGTCATCGCGGCGATTTCGTCTTCGGCCTGAAATGCGCGGATGCCAAAGTTCTTGTACCGGCTCAGTTCGTGCAAAATGTCGCTGGCCGGCGTGATGGGGTATGAACCCAGAAACAGCGAGCAGCCGCTGCGCTTCGACGCGGTCATCAGGCCCCACGCCGTCGCCTGGTTGCCCGTGATATTGCGATACTTACCGGGCGGCAGCTTGGCCGGCGCCACGGCGTATTGGTCGCCAAAGGCTTCGGTCGTCTCGCCGTAGTTGTAGCCGGCGTGCAAGGCGCGGCGGTTGGCTTCGGCGACGTTCGCGTGGCGGGCGAACTTTTCGGCAATGTAGCGTTCGGTCGGCTCAAGCGGCCGATCGTAGAGCCAGAACACCAGCCCCATTGCAAAAAAGTTCCGGCAGCGATCGCTTTCCTTCGTGCCCAGCCCCAGGTCCGCCACCGCCAGTCGCGTCAGCTTGGTCATCTCCACCGCGAATAGTCGATAGTCATCGAGACTGGCGTCCGTCAGCGGGTTTGCCAGGTACCCGGCCTGTCGCAGATCCTTATCCTCAAACTCGTCCTGGTTGACGATCAGGATTCCGCCTTTGTTGAGGTCGGCCAGGTTCGTGATCAACGCCGCCGGGTTCATCGCCACCAGGGCATCGACGCGGTCCCCCGGCGTGAAGATCTCGCGGCTGGCGAAGTGAATCTGAAAACCGCTCACGCCCGCTCGCGTGCCGCGCGGCGCCCTAATCTCCGCGGGAAAATCCGGAAACGTCGCGATGTCGTTGCCAACCAGGGCGGAGGTATTCGTGAATTGCATACCGGCCAATTGCATGCCGTCGCCGGAGTCGCCACAGAAACGAACTGTGGCCGACTCCACCGGAACGACACCTTTGGCAGAACGCGCGGAACCCTGCGCCTCCGGAGTACGAATCATTGTTCACCTGAAAGTGCTGGCGGGAGTTTGTTCGGAAGGAGAAAGGCGGGCTAGGGACCAACAAAAAAAGGTCACACATTGTGTGACCCTACAGAACTTCGTTCGAATTGTCCGGCCCATTCGGCCGATTTGACAATGCCGCATACCACTCCCTGTTGTTGCACAAGGAGCACGTCACCAGCGTTGCTCGTCAGCGTTATATCGGATTCCGGCGGGCCAGCGGCCCGTGCCAGCCCTACGTACCCGCCTGTTTTATCCACGATTCCTGTTCCCCCGGGTTGTAATTGCGGCGGGTGAATCGTGCCGCACACACAACCCAACGTCATCTTCTAGTCCAAGTGTAGCAAAAGATGGGCAACTAGGCAAAGACTTGTTGAATGAATCGACTTTCTGACCCGATTACCCGCCTTCGACACTGAACTGCCCAAGCTGCTGGCGCGCCTGGTTCGTAGCGGAATTCTCCGGAATTCCCGTTGCAATCGCCCGAAGTCTGGCGACTTCGGCTACTGGCGACTTCGGTACAGAGCGCCGGCTCGTCAGTAGGTTTTGCAGCGTTTGTCTCCCTCGTTATTATTGATCGGCGGCCGGCCGACCAAATCACGCTGCTATTCCTGATAGTCCTCTGGCCGCCGTTCCTTGACAAAACCCCCAAAAGCAAAGCGGCTTGGTTCATATTCGCCGACCAGGTCCACCTTCGCCTTTTCGGGCAGCTTCTCCTCCATCCCCAGCGCCCAATAACAGGCGTTCACAAACATCCGCCGCACGCCTTCGCTCGCCAGGTCCTGCGAGGCTCCGATCGTGGAGGTGAAAACGCGCGCGACTTTGCCATCCTTACCGGTATAGGTCTTGATCCAGGCGATTGGCATCATCGGGTCGTTTTTCTTACCCGTAAGCGGTTGATCGTCCTCTTTCATCCCGGTCAGCACCTGCCCCAGCACGACGGATTTGCTGTCGCCCGGCAACGGCAGACGAACGGTATAGACGTCGGTCGGCCCCCAGATGTCGCCCTCATCGATTCCGCGCGTGATCGGGTGATCGTCCATGCCAGCGGCGATGATCCCGCGCGTGCTTTGCTTGCCGTGCTGGCCGTGGTGGTTGATCCAGGTTTCGCCAAGCACTTGACGGCCGAAGCCGCCGTCCCATTCATTGTTTTTCCAGCCGTACTTCGCGTACGTTTTGCCCGGCTTGATGTCGAAGGCGTGCGTCGCCGTGCGGATGCCGATGATCGGACGCCCCGACTCCACGTATTCGACAATGTGCTTCATCTGCTGGTCAGGCAGGTCGCGAAAGCGCGTGAAGAGGATCATCAGGTCCGCCGTCTCCAGTGCCGCCAGACCGGGTATGTTGTCTTTCTGGATCGGGTTGATGGTTCCCGTCTTCGGATCGATCGCAAACAGCACGGTGCACTTGAACCCATGATGTTTCGAGAGAATCTTGGCCAACTGCGGCAAGGCCTCCTCCGAGCGGTACTCTTCGTCGCCGCTGACGAGCACAATGTGCTTGCCGCGGCCTGGGCCCTCGCGGCCTTCAAAGACGATCCATTGTTCGGCGGGCGATGCGACCGGCGCCAGGGCAAACAGAATCACAGCCGACCGCAATAAAGCCCCGAAGGGGCGACATTCTGTAGCCGGGGGCGCAAGCCCCCGGAAAACGCGCACCAAAGCGATATAGCCCCGTAGGGGCGACATTGCTGAGAAGCTCATTCGAATTTGACCAGCGCAATTCAGGCAGGCTGCAACGACGTTTGCCAGGATGGTCAGGAAGAGGTCAAAATCGCTTCGCATGGTGAGAGGCCCTTTTGCGCGTGATTGAGGTTTCCGTTAGGAGGCTGGATTTTAGTCGACCGCCACCTTGGAATGAAGCGATCGGCAAACAAATGCTTGGCTGCACATCCCCATGGGTTACTATAGAACTCACTCTCCATTCAACCTCCTGCCTGAATCCACTGCCTGCGCTCCCCTTGGAATTCTCAATGAATCGCATCGCGTCTTGGTTTTTCGTGGTCGCATTGTCGATTGCTGCACCCGCGGCGGCCGATGACCACCTTCGTGCTCTGCAAACCGACGCCGTACGCACCGGCAAGGCCGACTGGGGCCATTGGGGACCGCATGGGCTGAAGTATTCGGAGTGGTTGTCTCATTCCAACCGGCTGATCCCGGTGTACGCCTTCGGCATGGAGCTGAACGATGTCGCAAATGAGAACAGCGCCTATCGCGACGCCGACCGCCTCCGCGCTTTGTACGGCGAAGTGCCGCGCGGCACACTTAACGAGGCCGCCGAGTACTTCGATCAAACCGACATTTTCCGCCTGCAATGGCTAGCGACTCAGCGCGGCAAAAAGCGAATCATTCTGTTTGTCTTCGACGGTATGGACTGGTGGACCAGCTACGCCGCCGCGATCCACAACACCGGCGCCGTGGCCTATCGACAAGGCCGCGGCGCCGGACTGCATTTTCAGGACTATCGCGGCGCCGCGACCGACTTCGGCCAGATGGTCAACAGCCCCTACGCCGATGGCGCAAAGATAGACGTAAATCGGCAGCGTGTGCTTCAGCTCGGCGACGTGCGCGGCGGGTATGACTGGCAACTCGCCGGCGGAACTTCCTGGTCGATTGGCCGAGATCCGCTGTACATCATCGCCAAGAGCAAATCCCGAAAGCATGCCTACACCGATTCAGCCGCCTCGGCCACGTCAATGACCACCGGTATCAAGACCTATAACGACGCCATTAACGTCGATCCGTCTGGTCGCCAGGCTTACACAATCGCACATCAACTTCAGAGTCGGGGATGGGCGATCGGCGTGGTCACCAGCGTGCCGATTAGCCACGCAACGCCCGCCTGCGCCTATTCGCACAACGTTCATCGCGACGATTATCAGGACCTTACCCGCGATTTGTTGGGTCAGCCGTCGATTTCGCATCCTGCAGAACCACTGCCGGGCGTGGATGTGCTTCTCGGGGCAGGTTGGGGGGAACGAGTTAAGACCGACACTGCCCAAGGCGAAAACTTCGTCCCAGGCAACAAATACCTGACGGCCGACGACCTCCAGGCAAGCGACGTTGAGAACGGCGGCCGGTATCTGGTGGCCCAACGCACCGAGGGTAAGGATGGCGGTGAGCTGCTCGCCCACGCTGCGGACAGGTCGATCGAGCGAAAACTGCGGCTGTTCGGCTTTTTTGGCGTCAAAGGGGGACACCTTCCGTTTCGCACTGCCGACGGCGGTTATGATCCGACGATCAGCATGAAGGACGAGGAGAGGGTCGGCCCTGTGCCGATCGCCGCCGAAGAGTACAGCGAGGCTGACGTCTTCGAGAATCCCACGCTGACTGATATGGCGACCACAGCGCTGGAGGTGCTCTCCAAGAAATCAGACAGATTCTGGCTAATGATCGAATCGGGCGATGTCGATTGGGCCAATCACGCCAACAACATCGACAACTCGATCGGGGCAGTTCTCAGCGGCGATGAGGCATTTCACGCCATTACCAACTGGATCGAGAACCATGGCGGCTGGAACGACACGGTCGTGATCCTGACGGCGGATCATGGGCACTACCTCGTGCTCGACCGCCCGGAGATGCTGCTGCCCGCGTCGAACAGGGATCAGCAGCGATGAGAACAAGAACACTAATCTTCCTCGACACTATTCAGGTCTGTTTCAAATTAGTGAAGATTAGTGGCGATTAGTGTTCCTCTGCCGGTTGTATACGCTCCTTCACTCCGTCTTACCCGGCTCGTAACCCGCGCGTTTGATAATCTCCCGCAACTCGGGTTCGTCGGCATGTGACCAGCCGGACACGATGACCGTCACGTGTTTTTCTTCGTGCGAAGGCGCGGCGGACTTGACGCCCGGCGCGTCGAGCAGTTTCTCGCGCAAATGCTCTTCGCAGCCTTCACAGACCATGCCCTGGACCGGCAGCGAAATCTCGCGCGGCCGCGATCGTTCCGCATACACGATCGCCCCCGCCACCAGCAGTGTCAGAACACTCAGCGCGATGATTCGAAGTATTGTCTTCATTTGTGCCATTGTATCCCATGCGGCCGCATCTCTCCGAGATGCGATTGTGAGTCCCGGAGAGACTCGCCTTCAAAACTGTCCCCTGCCCTCTGCCCTCTGACCCCTGCTCTCATGCTAGCACGCGTGGCATACCGCTTGCTAGCATGTGGTTCGCATCGTTGGACCTTGCCGGAAATGTGCAGAAAACGCGGCTCATTGTGCCGAAAGGGCACACCTTGCGCTCGCAGCGTGGACGGGTATTGTCCATCCCTGCTAGCAAGGAGACCAGGCCATGACGCTCAAAGAGTACCATCGCAAACGCAACTTCCGCCGCACGCGCGAGCCGCGCGGCCATCTCGCCCGCAAACAAGATTGGTTGTTTGTCGTGCAAAAGCACGCGGCCAGCCGACTGCACTACGACTTCCGCCTCCAACTCGGCGGCGTTCTGAAAAGCTGGGCGGTGCCAAAGGGACCAAGCCTCGATCCCAAGGTAAAACGGCTGGCCATGCATGTCGAGGACCATCCCGTCGACTACGGCGAGTTCGAAGGCATCATCCCCGCGGGGGAATACGGCGGCGGCACGGTGATGCTTTGGGACCGCGGTTGGTGGGAGCCCGAAGGAGATGCCGAGGCAGGCTATCGCGCCGGCAAGCTCAAGTTCCGCCTGCATGGCGAAAAACTCAAGGGCGAGTGGCTGCTAGTCCGCCGCGGCGGACGGGACCAGGTGGACAATGCGTGGCTACTCTTCAAGGTAACAGACGAAGAGGCGCTGGCCGAGGATGAGGGGAACATCGTCGAAGACGCTCCGAAGAGCGTAAAGACCGGCCGCGCGCTTGAACAAATCGCCCAGGCCGAAGACGCCGTCTGGTCATCGATCGGCGGACTACAACAAGCTGCGCCCAAGAAAAAGACGTCGCGGCGCAAGCCAACGACGCGCGGCGCTAAAAAAAAGGCTGCAAAGCGAACAACCAAGGCCGCTGGTCGAGCGGCGCCGCGCCGCAAGCGGCCCGCGTCAAAACATGCCAGGCCGGCAACCGCCGTACGGCGAAGGACGAAGCCTACACCGGCCGGTTTACCCGGCGCGGTCGCGGCCAACTTTGAGACGGTTGCCAAGCGCGTTCGTCCGCAGCTTGCCACGTTGAGCGCTGACGCGCCCCCCGGTGACCAGTGGCTTCACGAGATCAAGTTCGACGGCTATCGCATGATCTGCCGCAAAGACGGCGCAAATATCCAGCTCTTCAGCCGCAATGAAAACGATTGGACCGCACGATTCGGCACGCTCGTCGAATCCTTGCGAGATCTGCCTTTCGAACAAGCGATCCTCGACGGCGAAGTCTGCGCTCTGGCCGACAGCGGCAAGACGGACTTCCAGGAGCTGCAAAATGCCATGCAGCAGGGCCGCGCGCGGCGGATGGCATATTACGTCTTCGACATCCTGTACGCCGACGGTTATGACCTTTCGAAAGCGACCTTGCTCGACCGCAAGGCGTTCCTTGCGGCGGCGCTACCCGCGCGATCGAAATCGATCGTGTATTCGAAGCACGTCATCGGACATGGTCCCGACTACTTTGACGAAGCTTGCAAGCTGGGCTTGGAAGGGATCATCAGCAAACGCGGCGACCGGCCGTACTATCAAGGCCGCAGCGCCGACTGGCTGAAGGTGAAGTGTATCAAGCGCGAGGAGTTCGTCATCGGCGGCTTCACCGATCCCGGCGGCAGCCGCATCGGCTTCGGCTCGCTCTTGTTGGGTTACTACGATCCAAACCACCGACTCACGTATGCCGGCCGCGTCGGCACGGGCTTTGACACGCGCGCCCTCCAGGAGTTAACGCAGCGTCTCGAAAAGATCGAGCAGCCCAAGTCGCCGTTCCACGACCTGACCGCGCGCACCGGCGACGCCCGCCACGCCCATTGGGTCCGTCCAAAGCTCGTCGGTCAGATCGAGTTCACCGAGTGGACCGGCGACGGCCGTCTGCGGCATCCGTCGTTCCAAGGCCTGCGCGAAGATAAGCCGTCCGGTGAAGTCGTACGCGATCGTCCCGTTGCGCTTTCGGCTCTCGGCCAGGTGGCGCAAAGTAACGGACGGGCTTCGTCTTCGGCGGCCAAAGCGAAGGCCAGATCGCCTCGCATTGCCAAACGCCCTGCATCGAAGAGTGGCTCGAGTCCAAGTGCGAACGAGAAAAGGTCCAGCACACCCGGCCGCGTCGACGTCGGCGGCGTTTCGCTCTCCAGCCCCGACAAGCTGCTGTATCGCGAACAGGGCATCACCAAGCTGCAGCTCGCGCAGTACTACGAAGCGATCGGCGACTGGATCTTGCCCGAGCTCGAAAATCGACCACTGGTCATGGTCCGCTGTCCGGAGGGGACCGACAAGGAGTGTTTTTTTCAGAAGCACCCCGGCGCAGGTTCGTCGGACCAGCTTCGCCAAATCCCAGTCAAGGAAAAGAAAAAGACTGAGCACTACCTGGTCGTCGACGATCTGGCGGGTGTGATCGCGCTGGTGCAGATGGGCGTGCTGGAAATCCACACCTGGGGTTCGCGCGCCGATCGGATCGAGCAGCCCGACCGGTTGATCTTCGATCTCGACCCCGATCCGACGGTTGAGTTCCCCCGGCTGGTCGAAGCCGCGTACGAAGTCCGCCAGTTTCTCGCAGCGCTCGATTTGCAGTCGTTCGTCAAAACCACCGGCGGCAAGGGGCTGCACGTCGTCGTGCCGATAACGCGCCGGTTGGAGTGGGACGACGTCAAGGAGTTCTGCCGGCTGGTGGCCACGGCCATCGTGCGCGCGGCCCCTGACCATTACACGGCCAACATGTCAAAGGCCGCGCGCCACGGCAAGATTTTCCTCGACTACCTGCGCAACGGTCGCGGCGCAAGTGCGATCGCGCCGTACTCGTCGCGCGCCCGCGCCGGCGCCCCCGTCGCCATGCCGGTTGCCTGGGAGGAGCTGCGGCGACTGAAGGCGGCCAACCAATTCACGATTCAGAACGCCGTCGAACGGTTGCGGCGGCAGAAGAAAGATCCCTGGGCCGACATTGCTCGCGTCCGCCAAACGATTTCGGCGGCCGCGCGCAAAAAGCTGGAGAAGCACTGACGAATGTGGGTGGCACTGAGTCGCCGCGGCGACCCGCAGCTTGTCAGTGATGCGCACTGACAAGCGCCGCGCTTGTCAGTGCCACCCAGCGGCGCTTGTCAGTGCCACACGAACCGAGGCACGTATGGCAAAGCGACGAGCGACGCGACAACCGACCACCTTCCGCTCCAGTTGGAAAGGACAGATCCGCTTCGGGCTGGTCTCGTTCGCCGTGCAGGCGGTGAACACGTCGTCGAAAAGCGGCGGCGACATCCATTTCAACCAGCTCCATGAACCTTGCCACAGCCGCATCCGCTACAAGAAGGTCTGCCCGATCCACGGCGAAGTCAGCCAGGACGAGATCGTCTCGGGCTACGAGTACGAGAAGGGTAAATACGTCATCTTTGAAAAGGACGAGCTGGACGAGCTGCGTCCCGAAAGCGAGCGGGCCTTGTCGATCGACACGTTCATCTCGCCGGGCGAGATCGACCCGATCTTTCTCGACGGCCGCGCGTATTACCTGATCCCTGATACGGCCGAGGCGCAAGAGCCGTACGTCTTATTCCGCGAGGCGATGAAGCGGCAGAAGCGCTGGGGCGTCGGCCACGCGGTGATGTTCGGCCGCGATCAGTTGTCGCTGGTCCGCCCGATCGACCAGTTGCTGTGCATGTCGCTCTTGAACTATGAGGCCGAGGTCCGCAAGCCCCAAGACCTGGAAGACGACGTGGCCGATCCCAAGCTTGCACCGCGAAAAATCGGGCTGGCCGAGAAGCTGATCGAAACCTGGACCGAAGACGACTTCGACTTCTCGGCCTATCAGGACACCTATCAGGACAAGCTCAAGGAGCTCATCGACGCCAAGGTCGCCGGCCGCGAGATCGTCGCCCCTGCGGCCGACGCCGAAGAGCCGCAGGTGATCAATCTCATGGAAGCCCTGCAAGCCAGCGTCCGCCAGCGCAAACCGCGCGAATCGGCCTCAGCCTCGCGCAGCGGCACCTCGACTCGCCGCGGCCCTCGCGCCGCTGGCCGCAAAACGCGCAGCCGAACCAAGCGGGCCTCGTGAGGATTGATCGCCCGGCTGCTCTGGTTCGTTGCCTCCGGCCGCTACACGCCGGCCACGGTGCGCACGACCATCTTTTGAAGTTCGCCGGGACAGCCAGGAATCTTGTCGATCCGCGGCCAAATGTGCTTGTGGCGATCCTGGATGATGTTATTGAGCTGAACGATGGTCCATGTCGAGCCGCCGCCGTAGCTGAAGCCGCCCTGAGCACGGCTAACTCGTCCGTCAACAACTTGTGCCGGACCATTCTTATCCCTCAGCGTCTCTTGCAGTTTTCGTATCGCAATGATCGTCGCCTGATCGATGCTTCCCGTGATCTCGACTGCACTGGCAGCCGCCACCAGCGTGGGGGGTGTGCTAGCCACGGGACGAAGAGCAAGAATCTTGAACGCTAACTGCACGAGGAGCACGTCCTCTCTCAGGTTTGAAGCGGGCGGGGCGCCCACAACGGCATCCACATTGAAGAAAACCGGCAATACAGGGTCGGAAGGTTGGGGGATAAGAAGATGAGCCATGTACCCTCCATCGCCTTAGGTGAAAGGGGGTGTTCGCCCGTGATTCCATCAGAAGCGATCCGGAGTGTCAATCATGTCGCCTGCAGCTTCCAAGCGTGCCAATGGAGCGGAACACAAATCGGCGTGAAGCTTCCCTAGTTTTCCTTCCGCACATGATGCACCCAGGCGGGTGGCACGTTGAGGAGGATGGCTTCGCGGCGGATCTCGCGGCCGGCGAGGAAGCGGTCGATGAGTTGGGCGATGGCTTGGAGCCGCGATCGGTCGTGGCGGCCGCTGACGGCGGCTTTGGCCCGGCGGATGGCGATGTACTCGAAGAACGAGACTACGCCCCCCGGCTTGAGGAGCCGTTCGAAACAGCTCAAGAGCGATTCGACCAGCTCGACCGGAAAATTATTCAGCGGCAAGCCGGAGATGATCAGATCGTACTGCGTGTCTTGAGGCAGATTCTCCAACCGATCGTGGACAATCTCGCAACGGTCGGACACGCGCTGAAAATCAGGCTCGTGCTCGAAACGATGGCGCAAAAAGTTGACAAACGCGTCATTGAGCTCGACGATCCGCAGGTGGTCGTTCTCGCCCAGCAAGCGGACCAATTCAGCAGTTGCCGGGCCGGTCCCCGGGCCGACTTCAAGTATCCGCCGCGGGCGGCCGTTCGATTCGGCGACATAGCGGCATAACCCCTTCGACAGCCGCCGCCCGCTGGGCAGGACCGCGCCGGTGGTGTGATACCGCTGCCAGAACTGCTCGAGGAACACGCGATAGGTGGATTTGCGGCGCGGCATGTTGGATGGTTATTCGCCGACGCAGTACAGATTCTTGTCCGTACGGATGAAAATCTGGCCTTGCGAAACGGCTGGTGACGCCTGGCAACGTTCGCCAATCGCATTGGTAGCGATCACTTTAAACTCTGGGCCGGCTTCGATTACCGTCGCATTGCCCTGCTCGGACAACAAGTAAATCTTGCCATCGGCGGTCACCGGCGAGGCCGAATAATTGCCAGGCGCGCGGCCTTGACCGATCAGTTTCGCATTCGACTCACTGACCTCAAAGATGCTGACAACTCCCTGATCGGTGACCGCATAAAGATGCGGTTCGACGTAGACCAGCGAAGACTGCGACGGTACGCCCTTAGTCTGTTCCCAGGCGATATGCGTTGAGGTTACATCCTCTTCACCGCCGAGCCGAACCGCGCGGATCGTCGGCTTCTCAAAGCCTGAACACGTCACCAGCAGGTTGTCCACGAGCAGCGGCGAAGGAACCACGCCTTCTCCTTGACTATACGCGGTCCAGATGCGGCGACCATCGCGAAGATCAAACGCCTGAATCACATCGCCCGCCGTGCTGTAGAGGCGGGGTTGGGGCTGGCGGACCACCAGCGGCGTGGTGTGCGCAATCCGCGACGGTCCACGCTTCCCCTGCCATACGACCGTGCCGCGCTGCTTATCGAGCGCCAGAATGCGGGCCTCTTCCCAGGGAATTTTCCAGCCGATTTTTTCATCGGGCGGTGGGTTCGATCCATCGAACGGCATGATGAGCAGGTTTTCGTAGAGCACGGGCGAGGCGCCCAATCCGTGCCGGCTATAAAACTTCACCTTGTCGTACGTCCAAGCGACGTTGCCCTCATAATCAACGGCCACGATTCCGCCGCCGCCGAACACCGCGAATAGCAGCTTGCCGTCGGTGACCGGCGTGGGCGTCGCGTAGGAGTTCTTCTGTTCCTTGCGGCGCGTCTCCTGAGTGAGGACCTCCTTGTTCCACAGAATCTTGCCGGACTTGCGATCGAGCGCAATCACATGGCACTTGCTTCCGCCGGCGGTCGTGGCCGTCAAAAAGACGCGATCGCCAAAGACAATGGGGCTCGACCAGCCGTCGCCCGGAACGGGCGTATTCCAGGCCACGTTTTCGGTAGCGCTCCATCGAGTGGGCAGATTCTTCTCGGCCGAAATACCCTGACCGGTCGGCCCGCGGAACTGCGGCCAGTTTTCGGCATGTGCAGGAGGTGCGGTCCACAGGGCCACGATCGCAATGACGGCGGGAAAACGAAGGTGATGCATAAAACGCGTCAAGGGTGGGGAGTCAGGCCGATCGCTGCGAGCGAACAGCTCGCAGTTAGGTTGAGCTCATCCGTCGCTGTCCTCAATGCCCAGGATCTGTTGCAGCCTGGCCAGCGAGCGCGTGAGCAGCACGCGAACGGCCCCGTCGCTCTTGCCAAGCTGCGCGGCGATTTGCTTCGAGGGCAGGCCGTCGACGTAACGCAGCCGCAGCGCCAGGCGCTGCTCATCCGTGAGTTTCTCGAGCGCCGTCAGCAGCCGGATCTGCTTCTGATCTCGCGAAAATGCCTGGCTCGCGGTCGTCATGCTGGCCACCAATAGGTCCACCAGTCCGCCGCGGCTGGTGTCGGGCGCGGCATGGATCGGCACTTCACGGCCGGCGTCGCGCTTCTGGCTGGCGATGTACTTGCGGTGTGCGTCGATGATCCGCCGCTCGGCGATCTGGCACAGCCAGCCGAATACTTCGCGGTCGCCCAACTCGACTTGCGGCAGGCTGCGAACGGCTTCCACGCTGGTCTCTTGGAGCAGGTCTTCCGGCTCGACCTTGCGGCGGAGCGCCGTCCCCAGCCGCCGCTCAATGAACGCACCTAGTTGTGGCCGCCGCAAAGCCAGGTAGTCGCCCAGCGCCTGCTCGTCGCGAGCGCGAATCCGCTCGATCAGCTTCTGGTCCGGCTCGGTCATCGAGGTAGGCACTTGCGCAGGCTTTGTCTCAGTGACACAAACGGTGCACCCTATCGTACCGAAGTGGTGCATGGATACAAGCGAAATCGCGGCTCGACGGCTACGGCGCTGGTATGCCCAATTGCTTACAGATGCGCGTCACGGTGAACTCCGGAATTTCACGATGTCGCGGGATGGAGGTGCGGCGGCGGCTGGCGGGGCTCTCCCAGATGGAGTGGTCGCTTCCTTCACGAACGAACAAGCAACCATTAGTTCGCAAGTGCTTGATCAGATCTTTGCGCTTCATCGATCATCCGCGTTGCGGCTGTACGCCAACATGGGATGCCGCCGACACGAGCAAGTGAATTGGCTCCTCAATGTCGGCTTCGGGATCACTCGCGGATGGATTAGGCTGCGGCAGTGGTTCACAAAGCGCAAAATTCGTTTCCGCCATATCGACAAGTGCGCTTGCCAAGAGCGACCGTGCCTCGTCCAAGGAGTGGCCAAAGGTTATCGTTCCTGGAAAATCCAGCACCTCCCCATGAACTCCGCCGTCTACGAACTTGTACATTGCCTTGTAGCTCAGCATTTCGCGACTTCTCTCCTTTCCGCCGAACGAGAACCTTGACGGTTGGCGGTTCGCTCGGGACACTGGTTCAATCTTTGCAGGTGCGATACGCCGCTTACGGTATTCACTGTCAGCAGCAACCGCCCAATTCATCATACCATTGCCGTTTCCATGCACGCAAAACTGGTTGTCCTCGGTGGCGGACCCGGCGGTTACGCAGCCGCGTTTTTAGCCGCCGATCTGGGTATGGAAGTCACGCTTGTCGAGTCGGATCCGCGGCTCGGCGGCACGTGCCTGCTGCGCGGCTGCATTCCGTCCAAGGCGCTGTTGCACGTCGCCAAGGTGATCAGCGAGGCCAAAGAGCTGCACGAGTGGGGAGTCGATTTCGGCCGACCGAGGTTCAATGTCGATGCCTTGCGGGCGCGTAAAGACAAAGTCATCGGCTCGCTCTCGGCCGGCTTAAAGCAGCTCGCAAGCCGGCGCAAGGTTACGCTGATCAACGCTCGCGGCGTATTCGAAAGCTCTAACACGTTGCGTTTAGAATTCAACGATCCGCCAGGGAAAATTGAAAAACTCTCGTTCGATCATTGTATTCTGGCCACCGGCTCGGTGCCGGCGATGATTCCGGCGTTCGATATCGGCTCGCCGCGCGTCATGGATTCGACCGGCGCGTTGGAGCTGCCCGATCTGCCCGAAACACTCTTGGTAGTCGGCGGCGGCTACATCGGGTTGGAGATGGGCACCGTCTATGCCGAATTGGGGACCAAGGTGAGTGTCGTCGAATTGACCGACGGCCTGCTGCCCGGGGCGGACCGCGACCTCGTCAAGCCGTTGCATCAGCGCTTGGAAAAACTCTTCGCGAAGATCTACCTGAGCACAAAGGTCGTCTCCCTTGTGGATCAGAAGGTAGCGGTCGAAGTGAAGTTCCAGAACGCCGACGGCGCAAACGAGCGCATCGAGAAGTTTGACCGCGTGCTGGTTTCGGTCGGTCGCAAGCCGGTGAGCAAAGGCATTGGCCTGGAGAATACGAAAGTTAAAATCGATAGTCGTGGTTTTGTCGTAATCGACGACCGCCAACGAACCGGCGATCCACAGATTCTCGCGATCGGGGACGTGGCCGGCGAGCCGATGCTCGCGCACAAGGCGTCGCACCAGGGGCGCGTCGCCGTCGAGGCGCTGCACGGCGGACCGGCCGCGTTCCATCCGCTGGCCATACCCGCGGTCGTGTTCACCGATCCGGAAATCGCCTGGGCCGGTCTTACCGAAGAGCAGGCCAGGCGCGAGAACCGTGAGGTCGAGGTGGCCAAGTATCCCTGGGCCGCTAGCGGCCGGGCCACATCGCTGGGTCGCACCGAGGGCCTGACGAAATTTCTCATCGATCCGGATACGGACCGCATTCTCGGCGTGGGAATTGTCGGTCCCGGCGCCGGCGAGCTGATCTCCGAGGGCGTGCTGGCGATCGAGATGGGTTGCACGGCGCGCGACGTGGCTGATTCGATCCATCCGCACCCGACGTTGAGTGAGACGTTGGCGTTTACCAGCGAAGCCTACTTCGGCACAGCCACCGAGATCTACCGCCCGAAGCGCGAGAAGACGGCGGTCTAGGGAAGTCGTCTTGCTGCGCCTCATTTCGCCACAGTGCGGAACTCGACTCCGCTCCGGCGAGAAGCTGGGAGAGAGGCATGTTTCACGTGAAACATTAGCCGGCCGCTAGGGTCGGTTTGTTCACTGCGCCGCCGAATATCGCGGTGGCGAGAACTTTCCCAGGGCGATTTGTGCGGGGCGCCGGGCAGATCGCTGCGGAAAACGCGGTGGATTCTCGATTGCGTGGGAACAAACGGGCCAAAATAGGCGCACGATTCGGGGCGTTTGGAGCAGGACAGAAATGCTGTGCAACGCGAAACCATCGGAAAATAGCATGTTGAAAGTTTCAGCGCGGACGCGGTCGTGAGAACTTTCCATGGTGCTTTAAGCCAGGAGAAGCACTGTCCACGAGGGACTTTTTTGGCGCGCGTGCGCAGGAAAAACACACGGGGGTAAACGTCCAGAAAGTCGTCCGATTTGGCCGGTCCGCCGTGACGCAAGTCATGAACGCTCTAGTAGTTGCACTTAAGGCATCCGAGCCGACTTTCCGGACTTATTGGACCTTGGCCGCATTTCGACATGCGACCTGGGATTCCCCGGCGCACAGGCAGCGGCGATGCGCATTCCAAGTGGCGCCGGAGCACTGACAGAGCTTGCCACGCCGAGTTCCGAGCAACCCGTAGCGCACGTGTCCGTCGAAGGGAAATCGAATTGTGAAAGAGCTACTGTCGGAGGGAACGGCCCCGACGACTCTGCTAGTATACATCAGATCATATAGTTTGTCAAGGCCAATTTTGAGCCAGGGCCGAAAGAGTACGAAGGACGAAGGACGAAGGACAAAGAAGTCTGGGAGACGGGGGGACAGGGGGACCGCATGGGCCAATGCTGGGCGGCAGACTTCGAACGACTGCGAATTGCGAAGTAGATGGGACTCACGGCCGTTGCGGCGGAATGAGTCAGCGACAGAGCCACGAACAGGAGCAAACCGAGAAAACAGAGGAAACCGAGACTGACCCGGCACCCGGCATGAACCGTGTGCCGGGTGCCCGCTCTGTGGTCTGGGTTGACTCCTGTTAGTGCAGGTGATCCACGTACCCGATTCGAAGAGTGCTACATCGTCTGCCTCCGCCAGCCGCTGGGCGAGCGGGACGGCATCTACCAGGCGACGAACGAGGAGGGAACCGCGGCCACCGGCGCCCCGTTCACAAGCTATGGAACGCGCCACCGCTCAGCGTTCCGATTTGTCGAAGGCATGGACCTCGCGGTTGCGTTCATCCGATCCCAGGACGGCGGCATCAAGGCCGTGACGCTCGTCGAGAACAGGGTGGTAATTTGGTCATACTTCGAGGTGGGCTACACGACGGCGCTTTCTTAAGTCATACGATCTCGAATCAGTAGGTGCGTGAGTCCGACACGCCAAAGGCCGCGACTCGGGTGATGTAACCAAACGCCAATTGGCGAGGTCGGCGCTCGTGACTAATGACGGTTCGACATGTGTGCGCTGGCAAGAGCCCTCGGGTGTGTCGGTCGATTTCACGTGCGGGGATTACCCGACAACGCGTTTTGCGTCGAAGTGTCTGACCAACGTGCCCATTCAGTTCCAGCGAGCGGGCCCGCCGGCCATAGTTAGGTCGGCCAGAGGCGCTGGGAGCGGCGGCGGACCGAACAGCCCTCCTGCATTCGCCCCGTTGTCGTCTGGCGCCAAAGAAGTTCAAATCCAATCGCCCCGACCGGAACTCAAGGCAGCTCGTCGCACTCGTTTGCGGCGAGCTGTTTTTCCTTTGGTGCCAAGCCGTTCTAGCGGTATTCCGATTGCGGTAACGCAGTTCAAACGCACAACTTGATTTTCCGCGGTGGTATCACCAATTGCGATAACCTATTGTGGGTCTCTGCGTTAGTGAGTTCAAATCCGGTTGCCAGCGACGTCGATGGAGCGCACCGTGCCGCAGGCGAATCATCGCGGTTCTCAGCGCGCCGTCACGCACCCATCTGGACGCTCCAGGTCGGATGCGGGACTTATTAGTTCCAGGCTGCCCTTGTCTCGATGTCGTGGCACGACAGACAATCGATGCGCGGACGGACAGCCGGGCATTAGCGATCCGCCGGGTAGGCTCGGCGGCCTCTCTCCGCGTTAGCTCGCTGGTCGGCAGTTGTTGCACGTTGAGGTCATGGCCTCGGAGCGCGGGCGTTCTGCAAATCTTTGTGCTCAAGCAAAAACTCCCGCCGCTTCGTCAAATGGTCCTTCAGCAATTGAGCGTCTCGCGCCAGCAGCCGGGCGCCTGCGGCCTCGTCCTCTCCCCGCAGCGTCGCACGGATGGCAGCGTCCTGTTCGAGACGAACGACCATCTGGTCGATCAAGGGGAAATAGGTGTGCCGCGTGTATATACGCTCCAGCACGTCGCGCGTCTTGGCGAGGAAGACCTTGCGGAAATGGGGGTTGGCCAGCAGCGGTCGGGAGAAGTAGCCGCCCGGTCGCCACCACCTTGGACCACCACGGCCACCGCGCCCCCCGCCGAAGCCGCCGCGACCAACACCCGCACCCTCGTTACCCCGCAGTTCCGGCGGGCGGTCACCCTCCATGCCGAAAGTCAGCGGCATGTGGAAGAACGTCTGATCGTCCGGCAGGCCGTCGTAGTAGCCCCAGGTCTTGTCCTGATCCCACGGGAACATCATCCACTTGTCCCTCTTGGTGTCGTGGTACGCGAAGTAGTTGTTGAAGAACCCGTCCCAGTGGGAGAGGATCATGTTCACCGCGAAGTAGGTCGCGACCTGCTCCACGTCGAAGTTCTCTTGAATCACCTTCCACTGACTGTCAGGGTCGTCACTGGTCTTCGCGAGGAAGTCGATCACCGCCAGCAGGTCGTCGTGGTTGTCCTGTTCATTCGTGCGCTTCTCGTGCTGGCCCACGACATCCCGTCCCATCCAAAGAACTTTGTAAAGATTTCCGCCGTCGTCGATCTTGTTGCGGTGTAGGAATGAGCGGTTGGGCCGCTCGACCATCAGGTGGTGGCCAGCGACCTTCCCGTCGACCCACACGCGGACGAACTCCGTTAATGGCGCAGGACTCCCGGCGCGGCGATACACGTCGTACGCGAGGGCTTCTGCCAGGAGGGACCACTCGCTGCCCTCGAAGAGGAGGTTGACCGACGCCATCTCATCAAGGGTGTGGTCCTTGTGGAAGAAGAGTTTGAAGCCCCGGTCGTTGTTGCGGCGCACCGCGCTAATGTGGTCGAAGACCGTTGCCTTCCCAGTGTTCTGGTCGACGAAGACGAAGGCTGACGAGCCGCGCGGGGGCCGCGGCGCTTCATCACGTTCGCCGCCGAAATTCGGTCGCGGACCTCTCCCAACAATGCCAGGCCTGCCACCGCGTCCACCGTCCACCGGCGGGCCACCGATTCCAAGCGGCCTCATCGGCGGAGCGCCCTGCACTTCGCTACCGACGGTAGTGTCCGGCGCCCCTGTAATGATCAGGCCGAACGGAATAGTCGCCGCTTCCCACTTCTCATGCACGTAAGCGGACATCGTCGGGCGTAGGTCGTACTCCGCAGGGTAGAAACGCACGGCGCCGTCGTTGCCAACGCCCTTGACCCGGTACCGTACAAGTGATCCCGCCGACTGACCCGGGATGCTTGCGGCGAACTGGCCGTTGCTCTGTTTCGGCATTGGCAGGGACAACTCTTTGCCGTCGGAGCCACCGGCGACGACGCGGTAGAGCAAAGTCAACTCCTTAGCACGCGCGGCCGTCGCTTCCACGCGGAGGGGCGTAGCCGGGGCCAGATCTGTCGGCATGTCGCCGAGCATGAGCGCCGGCGGCAGCGTCGGTGAGAAGTTTGCGTTCTGACGACCGGGAGTGCCCGACGGCTTCGGCATTGAGGGCAATGGTGAGCCAGCCCAATTGTCGGCCGAGTCGCCCCTTGCCAATGGACTGACGCGTTCCAAGGACGCGGAGTACCCATCGGCGCTAACTGGCCACGGGGCGCGGTCCTTGTACCTCGCCAAGTCCACCACTTTGCCGGAATCGTCTTTCAACTCAAGTTTCTCGCCGCCGCGCTTCAACGGTCGCTTGAGAGGCCCGACGGCCCTCTCGCCATAGGTCTTGGTAAAGGCTTCGGGCTCGAGCGCAACGACGAGATAGCCGTGGGGACCGAGGATGGTCTGCTGCGGGAAGGTGAAGACCTTTCCGCCGTCGAGCGTCCACCCGCTCAGGTCAGCGCGCTGGTCGGACGTGTTGTGGAACTCAATCCATTGCACGTCGTCCAGATCATCCGGCGCGTTGTAGAACACTTCGTTGATCACCACGCTCGCGGACGCGGCAGACGGTGCGAGCGCAACGGACAATGTAAGCAGCAACAGGAAATGGTTCAGCGATCACATGCAAGCGATCCTCCGTTCCGTAGGTTTACCGCCGCTTGCGCAGCGAAGCGATCGGCTGCTGTTGGGCGGCATGGCGTTAGTACCCAAGCGTGAAATTCGATGTGGCTACTTCGCCGCTGCGGCCTTGATGTCGTAGCACCAAAGGCAATCGGCGTCGCGAATGTACACCCGGCCGTGGGAAATCACCGGGTGAGCCCAGGCCTTCTCGTTGCGGTTCGCCCGCTCGTCAGGCGGGTTCGGCGGCGTGAAGCGGCCGTGCTCCCGGTACGCCTCGGGCGTGGCCTCGACCAGGGCCACTTCACCGTTCTCGCCGTGCAGGTACAGCCGGCCGTCGGCGTAGGACACCGCGGCGGGGGCCACGCTCCGCTCGGCCCACTTAACCTGGCCGGTCTCGAACTCAGCGCATACGAGAGTCTGCCCGCCACTGCCGTACAGGTACTCACCGACGAGGACTGCGCCGCCGATCATCCTGGGCAACTTCATGCCGCGGTAGACCTCCTCGGCCTTGGCGGCGCCTCCATCGACCGCGAGCCGCACCGCAGCGCCGCCGAGGCGATCGTTGCCGCTGTAAACCAGCCCCTCCCTGACGACAGGCGTCATAACACTCATGCCCACAGGTCCCGTCGTCTTGTCATACCGCCATAGGAACTTGCCGGACTTTGCCTCCATGCCGAACAGGCCATCGCCGGTATACGCGACGTACTGCCGCACACCGCCCGCGTCGGCCACGACGATCGAGGCGTACCCAGCCCTTGCGCCGCCGGGGACCGCGCACCTCCACACCACCTCACCGGTGTTCTTGTTCAGCGCCACGACGGTCGCCTGCTTGCCGCCGGGCGTGCAGACGACCACGTCGCCATCCACGAGCGGCGACTCCGAATAGGCCCATTCCCCCGGCTGGCCGCCGAAGTCGGCGCGAAGGCTCTTCTGCCAGCGCACCTTGCCGGTGGCGATCTCCAGGCAGGCGAGGTCGCCGTCCGAGCCCAGCGCATAGAGCAACTCGCCGTCAACGGTGGGTGTGGTACGGGCGGCGGGATAGTTTGGCTGCTGGTCCGGATTGCCGACCTTGCCGATGCGCGTGGCCCATTGCGGACTGCCGTCCTTCACATCGCGCGCCGTGACGAACTCGTCCTCAAGTCCCTTGTTGTTCATCAGGTAAATTCGACCACCAGCGACCGACGGCGTGGAGTAACCGCTGCCCAAGTCCTTCACCTGCCAGATCAGTCTCGGTCCGCCCTTGGGCCACTTGTTAAGCAGTCCCGTCTCTCTTGAGTGGCCGTCGCGATTTGGTCCACGCCATTGCGGCCAGTCGTCGGCGAGCGCCGGCGTTACCGCCAGCAAGAGTACGGAAGTCCCAAGGAAGCGTAGAGTCAAACGCAGGTGGCCCATGATCGCTCCTTACCGATTGTCCAAAGAGTGTGGTCGTACGTCCGCTCGGGCATCATGAGCTGAGAGTGCTTGTGCTTGGGTCGCTGCCAGCTCAAACACTTTTCGCACGCCTATTGCCACGTCTCCGACGAGCGCCGTCACGGGCAATGCCGTCGGAACCGCCAACATGGTCCGAGCTGATGACCGAATTATCGACCTCGCCCGCCGGTGTTGGAATGGACGACTGGACCAAAAACATGGACAGATTGCTCCCGCCGCGGATCGTCGTTTCGAACTCGCGGAAGTAGATGGGAGAGACCCCCGTCGCCTTCTTGAACAGCCGGCTGAAATACAGCTCGTCACTGAAGCCGGTCTCGCGGGCGATCTCTTTGACCGGTCGCAGCGTGTGCAGGAGTTGCCACTTCGCATGGATAAGGACGCGGCGTCGGATCAGGTCCGTGGGCGTGGTGCCGAGGTGCGCTCGGACAACGCGCCCCAGTGCCTTTTCCGTCATGTACAGCGCGTCCGCGTACAAGGCGGGCGAGTGCCAGGTGCGATAGTTCTGCTCGATTAATTCTCCGAGTTGGGCCAGGACCGGGTGGCGGTGAGCGGTTGCCGTTCGGCACGCTGCTCCTTCCCCTGTTTTCTCGCGCGTGGCAACGATGAGCAGCAGCCTCAAGTAAGCCAGCACCGCCTCGGAATGCGCCAGCCCGCGATCCGCCAGTTCCCGTCGGATGCGCGCAGACAGATCAGTCACCTCCGCCAGCACGCGCTCGTCGAGCGGAAGCACAGGGACACCGTAGGGGTCATTGAACAGCTTTCCACTACAGCCGACCTCGGCGTGAAACGTCTCGACACACAGGAAGTTGGCGTGGAACTCAATTACTTCACCGCGCACAGCTTCGGCGGCGGCGAAGCGGACGTACTGGTAGGGCACGAAGAACAGCAGCGAGCCGGGGCCGAAGGGGCAGTGAGCGTCATCGGCGGCGACGGTGCCGGAACCCGAATCGACCCGGTAGACGGCGAAATAGTTCGTGCGCGGTGGCTCCCGCGAACCGTGTTCAATGTGCAGGCTTTGCACACGTACGGCCCGATCGCCATCGCGTGGGTCGTAGTATTCGGCCCGGGGACCGTGCACGGCGGGCATTGTATTCCTCACTCAATTGTCCCAGCGCTCCGATGGCGAACCGATAGTCAGCCCGCGGCCAGAGCTACGATGCGGTCCTCGATCAAGAGTTATTGACCCATAGTAACGCAGGCAAGAACGACGAGAACAATGAGCATTGTACTGGGGCAGCCACGACAAGTCACATTCCTGTTTCGAGCCTTAAGGCGTTTGCGCTACCCGTAGTTTCGTTGCAGCCGCTCAGTTCCATCAGCCATCCGCCGCCGCAATCCATCTCCCAAGTATGTACGCCAGCGATAAAAGGTTCTAACGTCGTCCGGTGTCCCAACTCAGATTCATTACAGCTTGTCGCACTCGTTTGCCTCCACCTCATGGTTGGCACATCGACCGGCTGCTTCGACGACAAACCGTTTGGGTTCGTCGATGTTCACAATCGAAGCGCTGAAACGGCTGCCTTCGGTAGCGCTCAGGAGGGCGTGACCTGGGCGCGCAATAATGCCCCCAGCCTGCTGCGCTCCGACACACCGCTCCTCAAACAGTGGTCGGATTCTCGACGCGCCCTTGCAGCAAGTGCCAGGCGAAGATGGGGCAGGGATCCGAGGGCCCGCCGCGGCGGGCATCCTGAGGGCAGAGGGCAGAGGGCGGGTGGCGGGAAAGCGGCGTTGGGGATTTGTAGCGCGGGGTTGGGCGGTCGATATGCCGCAAGCGATTGCGAAGGTGGAGCGGGGTGGAGTGAGGGTGAGGGCGCGGAGCACTCGTTATTTTTTTTGCACGCCATACAATCTTTGCTCCGCGCGCGCAAAAATTCGCATCCGGCAGCCAGCTCACCAGCCACTCCAACTCACGAGCCACCAACTTAGCCGATACAAAGTCAATAGCGCCTGGCTGCCGACCACGACAACTGCCAACCCCGGCCTTCCGGCCGGGGCTGCTGACCTACCCCCTGTCCCCCGACCCCTGTCACCTGATCCCATGCAGCTTGGTACCACGGAAATCGTCGACACCTTCGCCGAGGCGTTTCGCCTGCGCTATACGCGGCTGATCATCACCGCGCACGATGATTACTGGCTCGACGCGGCAATGAAAGAGGCTGCCGGCTATAGCTCCTCGGTCATCGGCTGCGACTGTGAGGCAGGCCTGGAGCGCAAGCTCGCCCCCGACGAAACGCCGGACGGCCGTGCTGGGGCATCGCTGCTCTTGTTTGGTTTTTCAAGCGAGCAACTAGCCAAGGCCGCAATGAATCGAACGGGACAGTGTTTAATGACCTGTCCCACGACCGCCGTGTTCGATGGGTTGCCCGCGAGCGGCGAACGGCTGCCGCTGGGCAAATCGCTGCGCTACTTCGGCGACGGTCACCAGCAGAGCAAGCAAATCGACGGCCGTCGCTATTGGCGAATCCCGGTGATGGACGGTGAGTTCATCGTCGAGGAATCGTTGGGCATCGAGAAGGGCGTCGGCGGCGGCAACGTCGTGATTGAAGCAACGACGCTCGAAATCGCATTGGCGGCCGCGCGGCGAGGAGTGGCCGCCATTGCACTTCTGGAGGGCTCCATCACGCCATTTCCGGGTGGTGTCGCGCGCAGCGGCAGTAAAGTCGGCTCGCGCTACAAAGCGCTCAAGGCGTCCACGGCCGACTGGTTTTGCCCGACGCTGCGGGGACTCGTCGAATCGCAACTTCATCCAGACGCAGAGTGCGCCTGCGAAATTGTCATCGACGGAGTCGATGAGTCATCCGTCGCGGGAGCAATGTCGGCGGCCATCCGCGCCGCGGCCGGCGAGGGTGTGGTTGCAATCAGCGCGGGCAACTATGGCGGAAAGCTCGGCAAGTTTCAATTCCGGCTGCACGACGTGCTCTCCGGTTGACATTGGTGGCCGGTTCGCGGATTCTAAGCAGAGTCTTAACTCCGTAGGGAACGCCCTCCGTGGCGTTCCGGAAGCGCGAAGTAGCATAGGTGCGCCAACTCGCCCAACGGAACGGCACAGAGGCCGTTCCCTACCGATGCGAGACAAAGGCGGCAGGAGAAAACCGTCTGAATGAAGCGCGCGCACGTCCTTGTTATCGACAACGACCCTGCCATCGAGCCGTTGGTGCGCAAGGCGCTTTCCGCGGCCGATGTTCGACTTGTGACCGATCCAGATGCCGCCCTCCCTCTATTGGAAGCGGAATCATTCGATCTTGTGCTCGCGGCCGTTGCCCCACCGTCAGTTGACGGGTTGGCCCTTCTCGGGGCGGTGCAGAAGATCGATAGGAGTCTGCCGGTCATTCTGTTGGCGCATCAACCGAGTGTCGAAAGCGTGACTGCGGGATTGCGTCTGGGCGCCGCGGACTATCTGGCCAAACCGTTGGCGGCGGAAGACTTGGCGCGCAGCGCCCAGCGCGTGCTCGCCGGTCGCCGGCTCGATGCCGAACACGAGTTGCTGCGAAGGCAGATCGAGCGGCCGTACACGTTCGAGGAAATCATCGGCGCAAGCCCCCCCATGCGCCGCGTCTATGAGACCATCGAACAAGTCGCCGCCTCGAACGTCGATGTGCTGGTGCTCGGGGCGACCGGCACCGGCAAGGAACTGGTGGCGCGTGCGATCCATCGCCGCAGTCGTCGGGCCGGCCGGCCGTTCGTGCCGATCGACTGCGGCGCGATTCCGGACAACCTCTTGGAGAGCGAGTTGTTTGGCCACGAGCGCGGCGCGTTCACCGGCGCCGATAGCCGCCGGATCGGTTTGCTGGAGTTTGCAGACGGCGGCACGGTGTTTCTTGATGAGATTGGCGAGCTGCCCCTCTTGTTGCAAGCCAAACTTTTGCGCACATTGCAGGAGCGGCGGATTCGTCGCGTCGGCGCGCGCGAGGAAGTTGAGGTCGACGTCCGCGTGGTGGCCGCCACGGCGCGCGATCTCGATACGATGGTCCGCCAGGGACTCTTTCGCCAGGACCTCTATTACCGTATCAACGTCGTGCGGATCGACTTGCCGCCGTTACGAATTCGCGGCGACGACATTGGGTTGTTGGCCGAGTTCTTCGCCAACCGCCAAAGCCGCGAGATGGCTAAGCCGATGAGCGGCATCACGCCCGAAGCCTATCAGGTGCTGCGGCAATACTCCTGGCCGGGCAACGTCCGTGAGCTGCAGAATGTCATTCGCCGTGCCATCGCGCTGGCCAAGGGGACGATGATCGGGCTGGACGACTTGCCCGACGAGGTCGTCGTTGCGGCGGGCGAGCGAGGCGCGGAGGCCCCCGATTCCAGCGGCTCCTTGGGGTATTTCCAGCTTCGCGACGAGCACGTGGCCCACTTCGAACGGCAATACCTGACCGACCTGCTTACGCGTAATCAAGGGGAAGTCCAATCAGCCGCGCGAGAAGCCAAGCTGCCCCGCGGTACACTCTACCGGCTGATGAAGAATCACGGACTGGATAGCGCTGATTTTCGCGAACGACGCTAGCGCCGGCCAGCTTTGCCCCATCGGCCCAATCGCGCTCGCTTTCCCGACCGTGAGATATCTATTGCGGCTGAGGTCGGCTGCCGGCCGATACTAATTGAATAGCGCCACGGGTCGCCGCGGCGACTGCGGTTCGCCCTGCGCAGTTGCTGAGTCTCGGGATCGAGAGGCGCACACCCACGCGCGAACGGAATCGCCATGCAACGACGGACCTGTTTGCTGGCCCTGGCGGGCCTGATCGTCGGCG